>NZ_JAQMFS010000075.1 GCF_028308085.1 Gemella haemolysans | reverse complement strand
AAGTCACTAAAAGTAATAAAATTTACTGACTTTAAAGTTTAAAATACTAAACAAAAATAACTGAATATTTTGTCCAACTTTTTGGGTGCAGTACCTTATCGGTATCATTCAAGGGGTGAATAGGAAAAATAGTTTATAGATTCTTTACATTCAAAGCTCTAAAAGCATTTAATACTGCGATGATAGTTACACCTACATCTGCAAATATAGCTGCCCACATAGTAGTTATTCCAAAAGCACTCAAAATAAGAACAATTATTTTTATTCCAATTGCAAATACTATGTTTTGATGTGCAATTTTTAGTGTCTTTTTAGAAATCTTCATTGTAGTAGCAATTTTCGATGGTTCATCAGTCATAATTACAACATCAGCAGCTTCAATGGCCGCATCAGAACCTAAACCACCCATTGCTATTCCAATGTCTGCACGAGCTAATACAGGTGCATCATTGATTCCGTCACCAACAAAGGCAAGTTTACCTTTTTTAGATTTTTGCGAAAATAATTCTTCTAGTTTTTCAACTTTGTCTGCTGGCAACAGTTCTGCATAAACCTTATCAAGACCAAGCTCTTTAGCAACTTTTGAACCAATACTTTTATTATCACCTGTCAACATAACTGTTTGTTTAATATTAGCTGCCTTAAGTTCCTTGATTGCTTGTGCTGAATCTTCCTTTACCTCATCGGCAATTACAATGTAACCTATATATTTGTTATTAACAGCAACATGTACAATAGTACCGATCAGCTCTCCCTTGAAATAAGGGATATCCATCATTTTCATAAGTTTGATATTTCCTGCCATAACCTTTTTGCCATCTACTGTTGCAATAACACCATGACCTGATATCTCTTCTACATCTGAAATACGTCCATTGTCTATTTCTTTGCTATATGCACGTTTCAGTGAAAGTGAAATCGGATGATTGGAATAGCTTTCCGCATGTGCAGTTAATTCTAGTAGCTCTTCTTTGGAAACTCCTTCTGGATGAATTTCCTGTACATTAAATACACCTTTCGTTAGTGTTCCAGTTTTATCAAAAACAACAATTTCAGTTTCTGCTAATGCCTCTAAATAATTACTACCCTTGACTAAAACACCTTTTTTTGAGGCTCCACCTATTCCACCGAAGAAACTCAAAGGAATTGAAATAACTAAAGCACACGGACAGGATACCACAAGGAATGCTAGTGCTCTATATATCCAATCACTAAAAGTCGCCCCGTCTATAACAAGAGGTGGTATAATAGCTAGAAAAACTGCAATTATAACCACAACCGGTGTATAATATCTCGCAAACTTCGTAATAAATTGTTCTGAATTGGATTTTTTACTACTTGCATTTTCAACTAAATCAAGAATTTTACTTACAGTAGATTCTCCAAATTCCTTGGTAACCTCTGCTGTAATAACCCCATTAATATTGATGCACCCACTTAGGATATCACTTCCAACTTCTACTTCACGAGGAACAGATTCGCCTGTTAGTGCCGATGTATCAATCATTGAACTTCCCTCAATTACCTTGCCATCAAGAGGAATTTTTTCTCCTGCTTTAATTACAATAATATCTCCAATTTGTACTTCATCTGGGTCAACTTTGACAAGTTCATCACCTTTTTTAACATTTGCATAATCTGGTCGAATATCCATAAGGCTTGCAATTGACTTTCTCGACTTGCCAACTGCATAGCTTTGAAACAGTTCTCCAACTTGATAAAACAGCATAACTGCAACACCTTCAGGATACTCACCAATAAAAAATGCACCAATTGTTGCAATACTCATTAAAAAATTTTCATCGAAAACTTGACCTTTAAAAATATTTTTTACAGCTCTTTTTACAACATCTCCACCTACAATAATGTAACTTATTATAAAGAGAGCAATCTGTAACCATTCGTTATTTAAACTAAGCAATACTGCTGTAGCTAACACGGCTGCACCAATAATTATTCGCCATAGTCGTTTTGTCATACTAAATAGCCTCCTTTAAGCCTTTTTCATAGTTGTATCGGGTTCGATTTTTTTAACTATTTTTTCGGCCTCTGCTATTATTGTTGGCATTTTTTCATCCTCACCATCAATAACGAGTTTTGTGGTCATAAAGTTAACAGTAGCTTCTTTCACTCCATCAAGCTCATTAATAGCCTTTTCCATTTTTGCCGCGCAATTTGCACAATCTAAACCTTCAAGTATAAATTTCTTTTTCATTATTAAATCCTCCTAAATATTATTTGTAATTTTATTTTGAATACTACAAGCCTTTTTCAAATTTTCTTGAAGCATTGCTCATTTGAAATGAAGACTTAAATATATGCCTAAATATCTTCAAAAAATATTCTATTCTACCGCATTACTACTTCTCGTTGATATGAATTAGACCTTGGTCAAATATTTCTCTTACATGATCATCAACTAATGAATAATATACTACTTTGCCTTCTTTTCTGTTTTTCACTAAATTAGCTTGTTTTAAGACTCTCAGCTGATGGGAAATTGCTGATTGTGTCATGTTAAGTAATACAGCGATATCACAAACACACATTTCAGCTTCATGTAAAGCCCATAATATCCTGATTCGTGTTGAATCTTCAAATACTTTAAATAATTCTGCTAGATCATAAAGGCTTTCTTCTTGAGGCATTTTATCTCTAACTTGATTTACAATATCCTCATGAATTACATTGCAGTCACATCTTTCAATTGAATTAAATTTTTTAGTCATATTATTACCTCTTTTTAAATTATTTCATCTAATTACTTGAATAATCATTCATACGTTGTATATTTATTATATTATTATTTTTCTCTTGTGTCAATAGTTATATGAGCATTTATTCAAGTGTTTTTTATATTATTTAAAACATCTCAAAAACATCTACTAAGACATTAGTACAGTCCTTTCTCGGTATCCTGTTCCATACATATCCTTTAAACAATTCCTTAAAAATAAAGACTTCTCCTTCGTACAAGTTTTCGGTTTCTTTAATAGCTTCATCTAACAGCTTATTACATCACTCATGTGGTCAACTCCTTATCAATAACCTTATAAACAACATTTTTGATAATATCACATGTATAAATCATGTAAAAGTCAATGCAAAAACCGCCAATCAAGAGAACCTAACTCTTAATTGACGGTTTATATTAGTATTAAATCATACTTCCATTTCAATTCCAGATTTAAAGCATATTACAAAGTGGTCATCATAAACACTAACATTCTGGATAATCTTCCTTACTAGGGTATCATCATAATGTGTAACCATTACTGGAATATAAGCTATAAATTTCGTCTTTAAAATGTCCGTTATTTACAGTTAATATGTTGGGTACATTTTCTAGCACAAAATACTTCGGTCTAACAACACTAACTACCTCAAAAAAATATTTAAATAAATAATTATGTGGATCATCCATTATTTTTCTTTTCCCTTTTTGAGAAAATCCTTGACAAGGTGGTCCACCAACAATTACGTCTATATTTTTATACTCATTAAAAACATCATCAATATCTAATTTTGAAATATCTTCATTAATCATTTTCACTTTAGGATGATTTTTTTTATAAGAATTAGCTATAGAATAGTCAACTTCATTTGCTAAAACAATTTCAAATCCTGAGTCGAAAAATCCTTTAGATAGTCCACCAACTCCAGAAAACAAATCAATAACTTGTCTTTTCATCTTCTACCCTCATATTCGCTAATTTAGCATATTTTTCTTCTAATTCAACACCGATAAAATTTCTATTTAATCTATAGCTTGCAATTGCAGAAGAACCGCTTCCTAGAAATGGATCTACTACTAAATCGCCCTCATTTGAAAGCAATCTTATAAAATGTTCGAATAATATAATTGGCTTTTGTGTTGGACGTTTACCTAATTTCTTTTCCCTAGAAGTCGTGACAGATGTTTCAATATAGTCTAGAACCAATTTACCTTTATTATTGAATGTTCTTGTTTTTGTTTTATAAGTAAAATATATCCAGCAGTCATTTGAATTAACAAAATGTAAATTCATATTTCTAGGCATTGGATTTGTTTTGTGCCAAATTCCAGTGGTTTTATAATAAAAACCAAATTTATTTGCTATTTCAACAAGAGTTTCAACCCTTAATATTGACATAAAAACTATCATGGAAGCACCATTCTTAAGTATCCTACTTGATTCTTTAAAAACAATCTCATATGGTCTTTCCAATCATTAAAATCTAAATCATCCCAACCAGCAGCACCAAAAAAATTAGAACGCATTTTTTGTAGATTTGTATCTCTCCCATTCATGAAATTCGCAATATTATATGGAGGATCTGTAATAATTAAATCAACCGTAGATGAGTCTAACTTCCTCAATTCTTCTATGCATTCTCCATTTATTATTTCAATCATTTTTAATACACTCCATAATTTCTGATATGTCGCAATCCAATGCATCACAAATTCTGAACAAAATATCGGTAGTTACATTCTCACCATTCTTTAATTTATAAAATGTACTCCTACTTACATTTGCTTTTTCCATAAGCTCATTATGTTGCATATCTAAATCAATAAGTTTTTTAAATAACCTTTTATAACTTAATTCCATATAACCTCCAAGATTATTTTTTCGATAGCTAATCTCGTACATATATACATTAAAAAAATACTTATGTTTGTTATTACATACAAATTTATTATAACATTAACTATAGGTTATTTTTAATCAATTGATACATCACTTTAAAAAAGCAAAAAAATAAAGGCAGTCCGGAGACTACCGATATTTATCTCTCTGCACCTTTGCTATGGTCTTTCTTATTAGACTTAGTTTTGTCATCTATCTTAAAGCTTTTTATTTGACCTAATATAGAATTTTTTCCTCATCATCATACCCTCCAACTTTTGAGTATAAAAATAGACAATAGAGTTTTTAATTTCTATCGTCTAAGATTATCTAATATTTATTTTTCTTTAAATTGATTTTATTGTATAGTTTAATAATTCTATTAATTCAATTATAAAAATTAAACTGGGATTCATAACAAATCCCAGTTTAATAATTAGCGTGTTCTTTTAATATAATTTTGTTTTAATTTCCCCCCTCTGCCCGTTCGTTTCTCTTATCTTTAAATAACTAATATATTTCATCTTAATAATATATTATAACACTTAGAGATATATACCTGCTATTTTACCAATCATTCAACTTACACTTCTAAAAATATGTTAACTTACTCTTAAACTTGCAATAAAAGAAGCTAACGCCCAAAATAAGCAGAACACCATAATGATATGCAACAACGCCGTTCCAATACCAAGTAGGAATGTAATAAATGCAGAAAGTCATAGCTGTCATTCTTTTCTATTAAATCATTTTGAAGTGTCTCAAAGCATCCATGATGGCTTCTTCTTTTTCAGGTGTACACTGTGGAATAATTTGTTTCTCCTTTTTTGACTTGTTGTAATGTTCTCGTAATTCTATTCCACATTTCCTTTTTATCTGTGCAATATATAATGTTGAAACTTTTAATTGAAATTTATTCCAAACATATTCTTTGATTTGAGCATATGTTGCTTTACTCTCCGCACTTGTCAAATCCATCTCATCCAACTCAATTTCAACACTTATGTGCTTATCAACATCAAGTTTGGACAAAAGTGCTACCGTCTCTACATGATACGTTCCAGGGAACATATCTACAGGTTGCACTGCACCTAGTTTATAACCTAGCCCTCTCATAATTTCCATATCACGTGCTAGAGTTGCTGGATTACAGCTCACATAAACTATCTTTTCTATTCCCATTGAAGCTAAGTCTCTTAAGAAACTTTCTTCGCATCCTTTACGTGGTGGATCGACTATTACTGTATCGATTTGAACATCTTTTGAAATTAGATCCTTAATGACATCTTCGCTTTTACCTAGTAAAAATTCTGCATTAGTTATATTATTATTTTTAGCATTTTCTCGAGCATCTAAAACAGCCGCTTCTACTATTTCAATACCATATACTTTCTTAACTTTCTTCGCTGCGAATAGACTTATTGTTCCAATACCACAGTAAGCATCAATTATCGTATCAGATTCTTTCAATTCTGCAAGTTCCAACGCTTTACTGTATAATACTTCTGTTTGAACTGGATTCACTTGATAGATGGAAACATATCTATAAACCGTTTAACAATAGAATAATGTTATCGTTAAACGGTATTACCTCGACAACCTAGTATTTATATGTCGCACTTTTTCACAAATTCATGAATCAATTTATTTACAACCTGTGGTCTATCAGTGTTCGAATTATGACCAGCATTATCAATCCACTCAACAGGCTTCCCAGATTTTTTCTCATATAATTTTAAATATCGGATACAGGAACCTGCTCGATCTTCTTTACCGCATATCACCATATGTGGACATTTTATTTCATAAGTCAGATTTTTTTCTACTGCTTTTGCCAAGATTTTATATCCATGCCCTACTAGATGAGAATATCTTTTTTGGTTCCCATCATAAACCATCATCATATCCAACATTAATTTTCTTCCATATTCAGTTGTTGATACGCCTTTCGGCCCCAGTTTCAAAAGTGTTTTCCATGGATAAATTCTATATATTACTTCTACTTTTTTTAATAACCATAATTCTATTACGGTATAATACCGCCTTTGAAGAGGAGCTGAATCAATAGTAACAATACCATTTAGTTTTTCAGAAAATAGCTCTGCATAAATCTGGCCTAGATAACCTCCCATTGATTGTCCAATTAAGATTGGTTGATCAATTCCTTCTTTTATTAATATTTCATACAACCATTTTGCTTCATCAAACAAATCAAAATCAAGGTTAAAAGGATATGATGAAGCATGTCCAGGTGCATCCCAAACCAATACTCTGAACTTATCCTTAAAATATTCTATCTGTTTATCAAACAATCTATGATCAGCAGTAAGTCCTGGCAAAAATATAAGAGCGATTCTTGATTTTTTATTAATTTCATTTATCCAATAATGAATCACTCCTGATGAAGTTTCTAGTGTTTTTTCCAGCATTATTATCCCCCCACAACACTAATTTGTCATTGTTTAAAATAAATCCCATTATATAATTTCATAAACTCTTTGCAAACTTTGCTACAAGTTCATGATTAAGTGCAGTAGCTAAGATCTCTTCACTATCATTAGCTGTTGATGTCCAATTATGTGATACGTGCATTATATAGTCTATATCTATGATACAAAACTTATCATAGACACGGTTATATCCTCTACTTCTCCATCTCGTAATAACAACAATATCTAATTCAACAACTCAACTCTCACACTTTTTAGCCTTTTTTCCTTTGAATAAGTTATCGAATAGCGTTTATCCTCCCCTTTAACAAATTAGTTCGATTGTCCAGAAATTTCGGTATTACTGGGCTTAAACAGCTATCAGTTCCTAATCCTTGATATCAATACAACACACTCGGAGGTTCAAACCTTCTTTTCATATCAAAGGTTTCTCCCCTCATTCTACGAGCACTATCCGAGATTATAAAATATTCTTCTACTTCTCTAATTATTTCGTTCAAGAAGTGTTACCGCTTCCACATGATACGTTCCTGGGAACATATCTACAGGTTGCACTGCACCTAGTTTATAACCTAGACCTCTCATAATTTCCATATCTCTAGCTAATGTTGCTGGATTACAACTAACATATACTATCTTTTCTATTCCCATTGAAGCTAAATCTCTTAAGAAGCTTTCTTCACACCCTTTTCGTGGTGGATCAACGATAACTGCATCTAATTTCACATCTTGTGAGATTAATTTTTTAATTACATCTTCACTCTTACCTAGTAAAAACTCTACATTAGTTATATTATTATTTTTCGCATTTTCGCGAGCATCTAAAACAGCCGCTTCTACTATTTCAATACCATATACTTTCTTAACTTTCTTAGCTGCGAATAGACTTATGGTTCCAATACCACAGTAAGCATCAATTATCGTATCAGTTTCTTTTAATTCTGCAAGTTCCAACGCTTTACTATATAATACCTCTGTTTGAACTGGATTCACTTGATAAAATGAACGAAGTGAAATCTTGAACTCTATTCCGTCTAACGTGTCAGTTATGTAGTCTTTACCAAAAAGTTTTTCAGTTTTATCACCAAAGATTACATTTGTCTTCTTGTCATTAATATTTAACATAATACTAACAATTCTATCGTCTAATTTAGATATTTTTTCAACAAATTCATCTAGTTTATTAAACTTCTCCTTCGCTACAATACCAACCATAATTTCACTTTTCAGGGTATTTGTTCTAAACATAATATGTCTAATAGCACCTGAGTGATTGTTTTCATCATAAACAGATAAGTTAAGCTCTGAGATTAGACTACGTAATTTATTCATCAATACATTATGTTCGTCATATTGAATAAAACATTTTTCTATATTAACAACATCATGGCTTCGTGGTTTATAATACCCCATCTTAACCTCGCCATTAACTTTTTGTACTGGAATCACAGATTTATTACGATAATGGTATCCATCTTCCATTCCTAGCGTATCTAATACTTCGATAGAATCTTTTCCAAGAGCTTTATCCATAACATTTTGAACTTTTTTCTTTTTAAACTTCAACTGTTCTTCATAGTTCATATGAACTAAATTCGCCCCTGAAGTTTTGGGAATACCATCTACTCTATTTTTAGAACTTTCAATAATATTAAGAACTTTTCCGTAACCAAGATTTTTCTTTAATTTAATTATCTTAAACTCAATTACTTCACCTTCTATAACATCTTCAATAAAAATCGGAAAATTGTCAATTTTAACTACACCAAGACCATCGTGGGTATAATCTATAACTTTCCCTTCGAATATATCATTTTTTTGCATAATTCACCTTTCTAAAATAAAAAGGAGAACAGCTATAGGAAACTGACTTCCCTACTCTGTTCTCCTACATTTAATATCTATTAAACTATCTTTACATGCTTAAACCAATTACTTTAATTGAATTAACAAACTCAAGATCTTTAATTCGTTTATTTAATTTTTCAATATTTATATCACCTGAGCTAAGCTCTAAAGAAATAATTATCGTAGCTTTTGCATTAATCGGTACTGTTTGGTGAATAGTAAGAACACTACACTTCTCTTCATTAACAACCGCTAAAATTTTACCTAATATTCCTGGAATATCATCAACATCAATAGACAACGATAGAATTGATTGTCTTTTCACATCTTGAATTGGAAAAATTGTATCTTTATATTTATAAAATGCACTTCTACTTAAATCAAATCTTTTAGAAGCTTCTAAAATTGATAATTTCGAATCTTCTTCTAAAGCTTTTTTCATCGCCAACGTCTTCTTTACAGCTTCTGGCAATACATCTTCTCTAATTATATAATAAACTTTTTCTTTATCCACAGTGGTTATCTCCTACTCTACGAATTCAAACTCACCTTTAAGAATTTTAACCGTATCACCGTTTTTACATCCTCTTTCACGTAAAGCATCATCTACACCCATAGAACGCATTTGTTGAGCAAAACGTCTAACAGAAGCATCACGGTTAAAGTCAGTCATTAAGAATGCACGTTCGATACCAGGTCCACTTACTACATAAGCACCTGTGTCATCACGAGTAATCTTGAATGTTTCATCCTTAGGTTTATGTTTATAAAGAACTCTGTTTTCCATACTTTCTTCTTCAGTATCAAGTTCATATAACGTATTTGGATCTGTGTTATCTAGAATATCACTTACTTTATAAAGTAAATTATCTATATTACTACGTGTAAATGCAGAAATTTCAACGATATCTACATCTTCACCGTCATTTTCTAATTGTTTTTTAAATTCTTTAAGATTTTCACTCGCAACTGGAATATCCATCTTGTTAGCTACCACTACTTGAGGTCTTTCTAAAAGTCTCATGTTATATTCTGCTAACTCTTGGTTAATAATTTTATAATCTTCATATGGATCACGTCCATCAGTTGCTGACATATCTACTACGTGAACAATAACTTTCGTTCTTTCGATGTGACGTAAAAATTGGTGACCAAGACCTACACCTTGGCTAGCCCCTTCGATTAATCCTGGAAGGTCAGCCATAACAAAACTTCTGTGGTCTTTTGTTTCTACTACTCCAAGATTTGGCGCTAATGTTGTAAAATGATAATCAGCAATTTTTGGTTTTGCTTTTGATGTTATTGATAATAATGTTGATTTACCAACAGAAGGGAATCCAACAAGACCTACATCCGCCATAAGTTTTAATTCTAAAGTCAGATTTCTTTCTTCTCCTGGTTCACCATTTTCAGCGATTTCTGGCGCTGGGTTTGAAGGTGTTGCGAAACGACAGTTTCCGCGTCCACCACGTCCTCCACGAGCTACTACTACTTCTTGCTCGTGTTCTACTAAGTCTGCTAATACCTCTCCAGTATCTGTATCACGAATTACAGTCCCAGGTGGTACTTTTAAGTATAAATCTTTAGATTTTCTACCGTGCATACCTTTACTCATTCCGTTCTCACCATTAGGTGCTACGAATTTCTTTTGGTAACGATAATCCATGAAAGTTCTTAAACCTTCATCAACTATAAATACAACATTTGCTCCACGTCCACCGTCACCACCTGCTGGACCACCTTTTGGAACATACTTTTCTCTTCTAAATGCTACTAATCCATTCCCACCATCACCTGATCGGACGAATATTTTTACCTCATCTAAAAACATAAAAATCTCCTATACAATTCTCTTTATTTTCTTAAATTTCAACTTTTAAACTATATAAAATTCAACATGATAAAAGTTCATATACCATGAACTATTATAACATAATTTTTCCTTTAATAATAATATTTAGCGAGATTTTAAACAAAAAAATATACGGCTGCATACACAGCCGTACTTTACTCCACAGGCAGGACTCGAACCTGCGACCCTCTGATTAACAGTCAGATGCTACTACCAACTGAGCTACTGTGGAAAAATCTCTAAATAAAAAAATGGAGCGGGTGATGAGAATCGAACTCACAACATCAGTTTGGAAGACTGAGGTTTTACCACTAAACTACACCCGCATAAATATTTGTTATTAACTTATGTATTAATTATATAATAGATATTATAGTTTGTCAACAACTTTTTTAATTTTTTTTTATTTTTTTAAAATTTTCTAATTTTGTTAGCTTTACTAAAGAATTATTTTGAAAAACAAGAAACATCTATAGAAAAATTAACAATTTTTTCAATTGATAATATATAGTATAATATTTTTCTTTTAATTTGTAAAGGTATTTTTGCAATAAGCTATAAATTTTATCCCAACACTAAAATTTTAAAATGTAATTAACATATATTGACCAGCCTATTCTAGTATTATATAATTTTTTTATATAGAGGTAATTCAAGATATTTTATAAAAATTAAACATTATCGATTAGGAGAAGGAAATATGAAATCTAAATTACTATTTACAGTTTTATTATCAGCTTCTGTAATTCTAAGTGGGTGTTCATTATTTAAAAGAGATCTAATTAGACAAAGTAAATCTACAGCAGAAAATAAAACGACAACAACAAAAAATGAAAATTCGTCAGATAAAGTATACGGACTTAATGAAGAATGGATTGTAGATGGTCAATGGAGATTAAAAATAACAGAGGTTAAAACTACTCAAGATAGAAGTAAACATATCAAAGATAAAATAGCACAAGTAGTTATCATAAAATATACTTATGAGAACTTAGGTTTTAAAAATGAATATCAAGATCTATTTTTAGCTCCTAGAACAGTTATTGATGGAGCAGAAAATGAGGCTAGAATTTATCCAGTTAATTCTTCAAAATATCCCGAATCTACTCCAATTGGTGCAATTTCAGAATCTGCTATGGGATACGGTTTAAGTGTAGAAAGTGACAAAATTAAAATTTCTTTTACACAATTCGATAAGGATGGTAAAAAAATGGAAAATGCCACTTTCGAAGTCCCAGTAACTAAATGATAAAATAAAAAGGTTTGATATAGTAATTTGATTTTACATCTATCAAACCTTTTTTTATTAATAGTTTATCAATATTTTTAATAATAAAGAAAAAGTGTTAAAATTTATCTAGTTTTTTTCTTTCACTTCTAGTTCTGTATATTTTTTATTTGATCCAAAACTTTCTTTAATAGGATACTTATTAGAATTACTAATTAACTTATCTGTAATAATTTTTTCTACATCAAGATTTAAATTGTCTGCAAGCATAAAAGCATAAATAAAAACATCTGCCAATTCTTCTTTAATTTGTGGTAATTTTTCTGATACAGTTACCTCTGATGTTTTCCATTGAAATAGTTCTAATAATTCACTAGCTTCTAGAGATATTGATATTGCTAAATCTTTTTCATTATGGAATTGTCTCCAATTTCTCTCATCTCTAAACTTATTAATTTTTCCTATAGTCTCTTTCATTATCCTTCACCTCGAATTCATTATAACATTATATTTAGATAATTTCATTATCCATATTTATAATGTGTGGGTCAAGTGCGGGTCAACTCACAATTAAAATATATTATTCAAGTGTACCTTTATACTATCAAAGGAATATCAAAACACAGTCAAAACATTGTCAAAAGGCAAAACAAAAAGCCTTAAACGTTGATACTTTAAGGCTTCTCTTACTTTATTATTTAGTTTCTCTGTGTAAAGTCACTTTTTTTAATCTTGGACAGTATTTTTTAAGTTCAATACGGTCTGGATTATTTCTTTTGTTCTTTTTAGTAATGTAGTTTCTGTCACCACATTCTGTACAAGCTAATGTTACATTTACGCGCATTAATATAACCTCCTATAAAATTTAATCTTAACAACTTTTTCATACAACAAAATATATTATAACATTACTTTATAAATATTTCTAGTATAAAGTGTAAATTTTTTAAATTTTTTTAAAGAAATATAACTTTATATTACGTAAACTATTTCTATCGATTACTCACCAAATACTTTATAGTAATCTTGTTTGAATTTTTCTATTCCAATATCAGTTAATGGATGTTTAACCATTTGTTTAATTACAGAATAAGGAACAGTAGCAATATCGCATCCTAATTTAGCACATTCAGTAACATGAATTTGATTTCTTACACTTGCTGCGATAATTTGTGTATCAATATCATTATTAGCGAAAATTTCCACTATCTCTTCTATTAATAATAATCCATTATGAGAAATATCATCTAATCTACCTAAAAATGGAGAAACATATGTCGCTCCAGCTCTAGCTGCTAATAACGCTTGAGTTGGACTAAAGATTAGAGTAACATTTGTTTTAATTCCCTCTTTTTTTAATACATTTACAGCTTTTAATCCATCTTCAGTCATAGGAATCTTAACAACCATATTAGGATGAATTTTTGCAATTTCTCTTGCTTCTTCTAGCATATCCTTCCAATTAGTAGTAGTCGCTTTTACTTCTCCACTAATAGGACCATCTACTATTGAAGTAATTTCCTTAATAACTTCTTTAAAATCGCGTCCTTCTTTTGCTATTAATGACGGATTTGTAGTAACTCCACTAACTACTCCTAATTCATTAGCATTTCTAATATCTTCGACATTTGCTGTATCTATAAAAAATTTCATTATATTATCCCCTCTCATTTTTATAGTAACCTCATAATATCACATTCAGAAAGTGTTTTCAATTTTATAGCTTAAATTATAACTATTTCTTTATTGTTTTTCAATCCAATATATGATAGAATAACACTATAATTAGGAGGCAGATGATGAAGAAATTTTTAGAAAAAGTACCATATTTAATTTTTTCTTTCTTTTTATTTATAATACTCCCTCTGTGTTCTTATTTTATATCAAATAGATCTGGGATGATAATTTTATTATTAATTATCCTATACCCTGTTATTAGTTTTCTAATTTCATTTCTATATGCATATAATAAAGAAGACTTTAGCTATATTTTCTCATTTATTATAGGAATTTTTTATATAATATCATGTTTAATCATTTTAAACTTTGATATTCTTATCTATGGTTTAGGGTATATATTCTTCAGCCTTTGTGGTCAAGGGACTGGTTTTTTAATTGGGAAGTTTCGAAAACGTAAAAAAAGAGCTAAGCAGAGTTAGTTAAATTTATCAAAAAGAGAAGAAGTGTTTTTTGTAATACACTTCTTCTCTTTTTAATATTAATTATACTATTCTAAAATACGGATTATATTTCATATCCTAAAAGCATTCCGCCTTCTTCACCATAAAAGCTACAAATTCCAGATGTAGGAACTATAATAAATTCTACATTCGAGAATTTTTCTTTTAGTTTTTCTTCTATCTTTTTACAAATATTTTCATTATTTCTATGTGTAATTACAGCTCTACCACCTTTATATCCAGCTTTAATCATCTCTTCAACTACAGTTGATATCGCCTTTTTCTCACCACGTACTTTATGAAGTAAATGTAGAGTTCCTTCTTTACTTGCCTCTCCTACCATACGCATATTTAATAACCCTACTACAGCAGCTGCCAATTTTGATAAACGTCCATTTTTTACAAGATTATCCACTTTTTCTAAAGAAAAAATTAGTTTCGTATTTTCTTGATATTTTGTCATTTCTGAAACAACTTCATCAAAAGATAATCCTTCTTTTATTAATTCATTTATTTTAAGGAGAAATAAATCATTTTGACCACCTGCAGAAAGAGTATTGATTATATGAATATTAGCCTTTGAATTTTCTTCTCTCAACATCTTTTCACCGACTACTGCACTATTGTAACTTCCTGACATTCCACCTGTAAGAGTTAGAACTATAACATTATCTGCTCCTTTATACGCAGCTAGATATGCCTCTGGACTAGGACAAGCTGATCTTGCCGGCTCTGAACTAGCATATATTTCTTTCATCATTTCGTCAATATTTAAATCTAGCGTATCTACATAAACTTTATCTTCTATTTGTAATGAAAATGGCACTCTCTCATAAGTAACATTCTCAGCTTTATTAGGAATTTCTCTAAAATCGCAAGCAGTATCAACTACAATTTTCCACTCCATAATTTACCTCCAAGTATTTTATTTTAACTTTTCTACTAGATCATGCGTTTTTTTATATAATCTCACAGTATCACAGGCTGCCACTATTACTTCTGCTAGTCCCTCTCTCTTCTCTCCATTCATACACATAACAAAATTATCATACATCTCTTCAGAACTTCCCTCTGAAGTCAAGCTATTTATTGTCTTACTAATCTCTTGAATTGAGAATACATTTTTTAAACATGTAATTACTATTAATCTTGCTAATTGTTTTCGATTATATTTTTTCTTAATTGGTTTATCTAAGTGACCATTTTTTACATAATTATTTATCATCGCTGAAGTTAAACCCTTATCATCATCGACAATTGAGGAATTATCTAATCGATTAACGTATAATAGTACTTGATCTAAGTACAAATCAATATCTGGTAACTCAGACCATTTTGGATATACTTTGTTCATATTCTTTCCTCCTTCTTATCTAGTTCTGATAATCACATTATATAGTTTTTCAAAATTAGAGTCAAGTGATTATACAAGTAAAATAAAAAAAATTTTGTAGTATTTAAATTTACTACAAAATTTTTACTATTTAGCTAATTTTATTTTTTTCTTAATTCCTCTTCTCATATATAGATAGTAGAATAAGACACCTAAAGCATATACTGCAAGTCCTATTATCCAACCTATCCATAAACCTTCTATACCAATACCTTGTTTAAAAACAAAATAATAAGCCGTAGGAATACCTACTAGATAATAACCGATAAACATTACCACACAAATCGGTACAACTTTTTTGTATCCACGAAGCACTCCTGCTAGTGCTGATGCAAATGAATCACAAATAGCAAAACCAATTGCGAATAATAATAGCTTAGCTGTTAAAGTTATTACTCCGCTATCACTAGTATATAAATACGGAATTTTTGTATCAAATAACCAGACAATTAATCCAGCTATTGTTGAAAATATCATTCCCATTATTACCGTCAGTTTTGTATACTCTGTTGCCATTTTATAGTCTTTTGCTCCTACATGAAATGCTATTATAATTGTTGCAGCATTTGCAACACTAACTGGTAAAGTATATAAAAATCCAGAGAAATTTAACGCAGCTTGATGGGAAGCAATAACTGTCGTATCAAAACGTGACACCATTAAAGATAACGTTGAAAAGACAACCGTCTCAAGTGCTGTAGCTAGAGCTATTGGAACTCCTAGCTTAAAGATTTCTCCCCATTTTTCAAATCTAATTTTTTCTTTTTCGAATATTTTATACTTATTAATTTTAGGGTTTGTTAGCACTATAAATAATGCGATGAAAAATAATACTGTATATGTTACTGAAACAGCAATTGCATTTCCAGCTCCACCAAGCTCTGGCATACCAAACTTCCCAAAAATGAAACTATACGCAAAAAATACATTTACAGGTACAGACACTATCATCATTATCATCGATAATCTTGTCAATCCTAAACTATCTATAAATGAACGTAAAACTACATACAAGAAGATTGATAGCACTCCAAAACTTTCATAAAACAGATAGTTCTTTGTTATTTCTGCAATATTACTATCCATACCTAATTGGTCTACTATTGGTGTTGCTAAAGTATTTAATCCAACAATTAAAACAATACTAATAATTACAGCTATGTACAGAAATTGTCTAACTACTGTAGGTATCTCTTCTTCTTTATTTTTTCCAATCAATTGTGAAACTATCGGAATTAATGCTAAAACGATCGCATTTAAAGTATACATAATTGGATTCCAAATATTAACACCCATACTCACACCAGCTAAATCTGTAGGACTATAGTGTCCCGCCATGAACGTTCCAATCATCCCAGATGAATATGAAATTACTTGATACACTAAAACAGGCAATAGTAATTTAATAAAAATACTTGCTCTTTCAGAAAAGTTTTTTCCTTGATACATATGTTCTCTCCTTTATATATTTTTTCTTTTTTTACATAAAAAAAATCCAAAAGCGAATTTACTTTTAGATATCATCGATTTATACTATATGCAACCGAGACTTGAATAGATTAAAAAACCGTTAGTCTAATCGCCAACTCAACCTCGACAAAAACTCACACCCACAATAGACTTACTTAATGCTGCTTCCTTCCGGACCTGACATGGTTCATAAGTATTGCGTCGTAAGGTGCCTTAGTCTCAACATTACGTGTTAGACTCGACATTCCCTATTCTACCCGCATCTCGGTATTCGGTCTTGCTAAAGCGGATTGCAAGTACAGGGCACCGCTAACTCCCCACCTAGCATTTTTTAATTATATCAAATTTAAATGTAAAAAGCAAGGGATTAATAAAAATTCAAAAATAAACTCCAAATTAGTACTTTATATAGTAGCATTATAATTTTTCAACATAATGTCTACTACAAAAATACTATTTTAGAGTTTTTCTAACATTTATTATTTTAACTTAGTTAATTCATTTAATTCTAAGATACATTCACCTTCACTAATAACTAAACAAGGTATACCAATTTTCATATTTCCTCTTATTCCTTCAAACTGTGTGTAAGTATCTCTTACAAATAAGAACTCTTTAAAGTTTTTCAACGAAGACATAACTTCTACTTCTTTATAAGAAATTCCTAATTCTGCTAGTTTTTCTTTAAATGGTGCAGTATCTGGACAAGTTTCTGCAAAGTATAAAATATATTTCATAATAATCTCCTTTTATAAAATCTTTCTTTTATTATATCACTTTTAACGTTTTCTTTGTATTTTTACCCTCTGAATTGAAGAAGAAAATACAGATGCTAATAGTATCCCCATTGCTATTGCTCCAGCCTGAAGGAGTGTTTCCATCCCCACTTTTGAAGCTACACCATAATTCTTTGTTACTATATTTTGCATTGTATTATACATACCATATCCTGGCACTAACGGCACCATCCCTGTATAAATAAATATAGTAGCTGGGAGCTTTAAAAGCTTAGATGCATTTGTTGATAATATACCAACACAAACGGCACCTAAAAAACTACTCACAACAACGTCTGCTAATAACAAGTTAACTACCACTTGAATTAACCAACCGATAGCTCCAATCAGTCCACAAGTAAACAATGATTTTCTCGGCGCATTAAAGAAAATTGCAAATGCTACACTAACTACAAAACCTGCAATAAATTGTATAAAAACATTATTCTCCATAAATTTCTCCTTACACCAATTTCAATCCCATAACCACACCAAGTGCAATAGCTGTAGATACAAAGATTGCTGCCTGTATTCCAATCATCCCCGATAAATAATCACCAGCCATAAAATCACGTACAGCATTGGTAACCTGTACTCCAGGAACAAGTGGCATTAATCCCGCAATAATAATACTAAAAGGATTATGTATTAAGAAAAACTTGTTTAACACCATTACCAAAATGGTAGCTATAAATGCCCCTAAAAAATTACTCACAAAAGATGTAAGTTTATATTTCGCAGTTAAAGTCAAGAACATAGCTTCTATTGCCATAATAAAGAATGCGTATAAACTGTCCTTAAACGTTCCTCCAAACATTATCGCAAAAAAAGGACCCGATAAGGTTAAAGCAATAATCACAGAAGTATTTGAATATCTTTTTCTGGCCTTTATTTCCTTCATTTTTTTGAAGGCATAATCTAAAGTACAACCACCCATTACCATTCTTCTTGAGATATCATTTAATAGCGCAATTTTTTCTAAATCACGATCTCCTAATACGACTCTTCTCATCGCAGTATAAGTATTATCATCATAAACAAAAGAGACAATTACAAAGTTATATGTCACTAGACTATTTGCAGCTTTTATATTATCAAACGATCTATAAATTCTATTTACAGTATCTTCTACTCTATATACTTCAGCTCCATATGACAACATACTTTTAGCTATTTTCATACTAAAATTCAATAACATTTTAGCTTCTTTTTCATCACGTAAAGACTGTAACATACCTTCCCTCCTCTTAAATAAATCATTATGAAATAATTTCTAATATTTTTTTATATTTATTTTTAAATTCTTTCACTTTATTCTCTTGAATTTCTGTTGCTTTTTCAAGTTGATTTAAAATATACTCAATTTTAGACAGCTCTAATTTTTGTTTTTTTACAAATAGCTCATTCTTTTCTACTAACAAATATTTTCCAAAGTTTATTTCATCTTCTGATAAATTCATAACTCCTGGTTTTGCTACTATAATTTCATAAATATGACCGTCTTCTTCGATAATATTTTCCGCAGTTATTTCATATCCTAATTCTTGTAACTTTTCTCTAACGAAGTTTTCACCAACATTAGGTTGTAATACTAGATTTGGTTTATTTGCTAATTTATCTTTTCCTTTTTCTAAAATATCAGCAATTAGCTTACCGCCCATACCACATATTGTAATTACTTCTATATTATCACTTAATTCTATAGCATCTAGACCGGCAGCTTTACGACAATCAATAACTCCTACAAGGTTTTCTTCTTGTACATTTTTTATTGATACTTTGTGCGGTCCCTCAACTATTTCTCCAGCTACCGCAAAATCAATTTTATTGTTTTTAGCCAAAAAAATAGGTAAATATGCATGATCACTACCAATATCCGCAAGTCTTCTATTTTCAACATATTCAGCTACTAATTTTAATCTTTTATTAATTGCTAACATCATTTCTCCTTTTTATTAATCAAGAAAATCCTTACTAAAACTCGTTGTAATAACAGATTTTTCTTTTTTTTCTATATTTTCAAAGTTGGTTATTATTTTATCACCAAATTCAGCTTTTAACTTTTTAGAAAGTTTTCTTAGTCTTTCTTCTTCTTTGTAATCTTTCTTATCAAAAATATCAAGTTGTACCTTGAGTTCTTTTGACTTTTTAATATCATTTAGCGAGACCCCAAGCAATCTAACACCTTGTGAAAAATCATAATGTTCCAGTAAAAGTTCCCATGCGTAATTAAAAATATCATTTTTGCTAGATATAAATTCTGGAATTTTTTTAGATCTAGTAATAGTTTTAAAATCACTAAACCTCACCATGATTGAAATATTGTTTCCTACATAGTTACGTGATTGAACCCTAGAACTCACTTTCTCACTTAATTTCTTAATTTCTTTTAAAATATCGTCTTCGTCTATTAAATCATTTGTGAATGTTTTTGAATTTCCAATTGATTTTCTATCAACTGTATATTTTAATTCATCGCTACCTTCTCCATTAGCCCTATTCTTTAATCTTAAACCTTGAACACCTAATAGACTGTGTAGAATCACCTCATTCGCTTCAGCAACATCACCAATAGTATTAATACCAATATTTTTAAGTTTTTTTGTAGAAGCTTTCCCACAACCGTGCATTTCTCCAATATCCAAATTCCAAAGGATATCTTTAAAATTTTTTTTATTTATAATTGAAAATCCTAGAGGTTTTTTTAAATTCGAACCCATCTTCGCGAAAAATTTATTAAAAGATACTCCTACCGATGAAGGCATTCCTAATTGTTTATATATTCTTCTTTGTATTGTGGCTATTACTTTTATTGGTTCATGAAAATCACTTAAATCTATATAGGCTTCATCAACAGAAACTATCTCAATTTTATCTGTATATTCTCGTACTAGATCAAAAATCATCTTTGATTCCTGCTGGTATTTCGGCATATCAGGTCGAAGAATTTTAATATTAGGATAAATCTTTCTAGCATCTCCTACACGCATTGTAGTTTTTATCCCTAAATTTCTCGCTTCATAATTAGAGGTTACAATTATTCCATGTCTTGTTTTCACTTCTCCTGCTATTGCTAAAGGTTTCCCTTTCAATTCAGGATTGTATTTTTCTTCTACACTTGCATAAAAGCAATTCATATCAATATGAGCAATAACTTTAGACATTTTTTCACCCCTTTTAATAGACTAAAAAACGGGAACAATAGGGTTAGTGTCAATTAAATTTTTAATATATCAATTGAACCTACCCTATTTTAATTTCCCGTTATATTTTCATTATTATACTAATGAAAAGTTAATTATTATTATTGGTTTTCTCTTAGTATTGTCATATAGTAAGCTAGATAACATACTTCTTATCTCAGCCTTAACAGCTGCACATTCTCTAATACTCTTAATTGGATTATTTTCTAGATACTCAATTACTTTTTCTTCCGCTTCTTTAATCAGTTCCATACTCTTTTTAACATAGACAAAACCTTTTGTTTGAATAACTGGTTTCCCTACTAAAGTTTTCTCTTTTTTACTAATTGCATATGAAGCTACGAAAATTCCATCGTTAGAAAGTAATTTTCTATCTTTTAGAACACTATCTTCTACATCACCTATTCCGCGACCATCAACTAATATGTTCCCTACTGGAATATTATTTTGTAAAGTTTTTGACTTACTTCCACTGATTTCCAAAGTTGTCCCTTTAGATAAGATGTGAATATTCTCTCCAGCTACACCAGTTTCTGCAGCAATTTCTGCATGTTTGCGAAGGTTTCTAAATTCCCCTTGAACTGGAATAAAATGCTTAGGCATAAGCATGTTTAACATCATTTTTAGTTCTTCTTTTGTTGCATGACTTGCAGCGTGTAGACGTTTAGAAGCTGTAACAACATTTGCTCCAAGTTTAACTAATAGGTTTAGTGTCTGGAATAACATTACTTCCATATTTGGAGATGGTGTCGCAGCAACCATAATCGTATCTCCAGATTCAATCTGAATTCCATTAACTTTTTTCTCAGCGATATTTTTCATCGCCTCAATTGGTTCTCCTTGATCTCCAGATGAAAGAATACATACTTCGTTTTGTGGATAGTCTTTTAATTCTTCAATTGAAATTAAATTACTATCTTCAATTTGTAAGTAATTCATATTTCTTGCAGTATTGATAGATGCTTCAATAGCTTGACCTAAAAGTAAAATTTTTCTATTTTGAGCCAGTGCTGCTCTAACAATATGAGAGATTGTTAAAAAGTTAGAAGCATAACATGTTACTATAATACGTTTATTCGCTTGATAAAATGCATTATCAATTTGCTCAGCAGCTTCATTCTCAGGAACATTATATCCCTTAACGTTAGCATTACTTGAATCACTTAGTAAAGCAAGAACACCCTTTTGACCTAATGTACTAATTTTTACGATATCAGATTTATATTCTTTACTTACTGATTGGTCAAATTTAAACTCACCAGTATAAACAATATTACCTTGACTAGTTTCAATACAAATACCTAAAGAATCAGGCATTGAATATGTTGTCTTGAAGAATGTAACACTAGCATTATTGAAATCATATTTATTGTTATCTTTTACATAGTAAAACTTAATTCTTCTTTTTATTCCTAATTGTTTAAGATGATTTTTTAATAAATCAATTGTTAACTTAGAACCATAAACAGGACATTTTAGTTTATCAATAATATAAGGAACTGCCCCCATTGAACTTACGTGACCATTTGATAAAAATACTCCTTTAATTTTTTGTTTATTTCTAACTAAGTAACTAATATCAGGTATAACAGCATCAATACCGATCATTTCTGTTTCAGGGAACATTAAACCTGCATCAAGAACATAAATTTCGTCACCGATTTCTATCATATACATATTTTTAGCTACTTCTTCTACCCCTCCTAATGGAGTAATGCGAATTTTAGCTAACTTTTTTGATTTATTTTGTTGAGATTTAGCTTTGTTTTCATTATTAATATTCTGTACTACTTGTTTCGAGCTATTTTGTTGCTCTTTAGCCTCAACTTTTTTTGAATTCTTAGGTCTAGTATTATTTTTCTTAGACGCTTGATTATTATTTTTCGGGCTATTGTTCTTTTGTAAATTTTTAGCAATACTTATTCCGTTATTACTCATTTTTTCCTCCTTGTAACATTGATTTTATTGGTTCGAAGTCTCTTCTATGAATTGGTGTAACACCATACTCTTTTAGACCTTCTAAATGTTTCTTTGTTCCGTATCCTGCATTATTTTCAAAACCATAGTTTGGATACTGTTTTGCATATTCTTTCATTAAATTATCACGATAAACTTTCGCCATTACTGATGCTGCTGCAATAGATACACTCTTCTCATCACCTTTTACCATACTAAAATTAGGTATAGGATAATTTTCAAATGGCATAGCATCTATAAGTAGAAAGTCCGGTTTAACTTCTAACTTTTCAACCGCTCTTTGCATTGCTATACGCGCAGCGTTATAAATATTATATTTTTCAATTTCAATATTATCAACTTCACAAATAGCATAAGCAACAGCCTCATTTTTTATCTGTTCATATAGTGCTTCGCGTTTCTTTTCAGATAATTTCTTTGAATCATTTAATCCTTCGAAATAACTTTCTCTTTTTAGAATTACCGCGGCAGCAACTACTGGTCCAGCGAGCGGTCCTCTACCTACTTCATCTATTCCACAAATATACTTACATCCATTATTATAACATTTATTTTCGTAAAATGACTTTTTTTCATACTCTTTTTTATAAAAAAGTTTTTTCTCTTGCTTCTTAGCATAACTTAGTAGTAGCTTTTGAACTCCCGATCTTTCATCTTTTTTTAGTTCATTTAATATTTCCTCGGAAATGATTTCTTGGTTTAAGAGTTCTTTTACCTCACTAATTTTCATTTTGTTCCTCATTTTCTAATAAATCATTATAATTATCTAACGTAATAAGTCCAAATTTTTGTGTTCTAAAATCTTGAATTAATAGTTTAATTGTTGAATCATAATCATAGTCTCCACCAATTTTTTTAAATCTTTTTTCAGCTACTTTCTCCATGATAAATACATTTTCATCATCACTATTAACATTTATCTTATATAGATTATTTAGATTTTCTAAATAATTTTCTTTTAAAAGCTCAATTAAATATAAACTAACATCATCAAGTGGAGTAATGTCATCTTTTATAGAACCAATTAAACTTAATTTTTTACCAATTTCTTGATTATCAAACTTCGGCATAAGTATTCCTGGAGTATCTAATAATTCTATATCTTTGTTTAATTTTAGCCATTGTTGTTTTTTAGTAACACCAGGTTTATTAGCAGTATTAGCCACATTTTTCTTAATCAGTTTATTTATAAACGTCGATTTACCAACGTTAGGTACACCTATTACCATTGATCTGATTGCTCTTGGTTTAATTCCTTTTGCAACTTGGCGAGCTATTTTTTCTGCTAATTCTTCTTTTGCTTTATCGATTACTTTGTTTAAGTTATTACTATTTTTTGCGTCAGTGTACACCACAGTATACCCTTTATTCTCGAAATAATTTTTCCATTTTGCTGTTTCAGCTCTGTCACATAAGTCAATTTTATTAAATATAATTATCTTCTTTTTATCTTTAACAACTTCATCTAGGTACATATTATGTGAAGAAAGCGGACAGCGTGCATCTACTAACTCAAAAACTATATCTACTAGTTTCAGTTTCTCTTTCACTTCTCTTGTTGCCTTGGCCATATGCCCCGGGAACCATTGAATAACCATAAATTTAACTCCTTATCTTTTTATTTTTAAAAATTCTATTATTTTATACATTCTTTACTATTTTACCACATTTTCAAGTTTTTTTAACCTATTTTGATGCTAATTATTCGTAAAACATTAATATTTTCAAATTTTCTAATTCTATAATTAATATTTTATTTTATAAAAATAAAAAAAAGGAATGACCCAACAAAATCGTAACTTCCTAAAAAATGATTTTGTTTGGTCAGTTCCATTACAAATATTTATTTTCAAATTTTATATTTTGGTATTATTTAGATAACGAAATTAATACCAAAAACTTTTAGTTTAATATTACTTGTCTTCGGTCTTGTTTCAGGAAACTCAGAAACAAATACAATATAAATTACACTTCCTAATAAGTAGAATATTAAAGATGATTTATACCCCATATGATTTAATACAATACTCCACATAAAATTAAATAAAGTATAAATTGCGTAGCCAAAAGCCCAAAATATTCCAAACATTATAGTTAATCTTTGCGAATTCATTTTAGGTAATTCGTATGGTATGTTTAAGTATATTGGATATTGAGAATACATGAAGAAACCTGATAATGCAAACATTAAATATGAGATGATAGCACTGCTAGAAACACATAAAAGTCCAATCGCCATAAATCCTATCATTAATACTCCATGAATCATTAAAAATGGTTTTCTTCGAAAATCTAATCGTCTTGTAACTAACAGACTAAATAGTGTTCCAAACAATCCTCCTATTGTAACAGTTAGTATCATTACTTCTGGTTTAAAATGAGTATTGTTCGCATGTTCTGCTATTACTCTAGGTAGAGATACAAGTGGCATAACATATAAGAATAAGAAGCCACCAAATCCTAACGAGAATACATAAATAAATTTATCTTTAAAACCATCAGCATAAGTATATTTTTTCTCTTCAACTTGGTGTATAGCTTCTTTTGATCTCATCAAAGATTCGTAGACAAAATGATTCGGATGCTTCCAAGTAATTGTTGGCTCAAAATCACGAGATATTAATAACCATAACACTAGAAGTATTATACTGAAAATACTAAATCCTATCATCGTGTATCTCCAGTCTACTATAAAATACTTCTTAAATAAAAGAAATAAAATTGCAACTAAAGCAGCTCCGATATTATAAGATGCTGTAATAATTGTACTAGTAATAATTTTTTTATCATTTGGAATAAATTTTGCAACAAATGAGTTTATAAAAACGATTATCATAGAACCACCGAATCCCATTATCATTCTTGATATTGTATATAACCAATAACTATGTGTAAATATTGCAAAAAATGAAAAGCATAGACAAAATAATGCGATTAAAGCAGCCTTTTTAGGATGTAATTTAATCAATATAAATGCAGCTAATAAATTAGCAACAATTCTTGAAATAGTAATAGTATAGTTTACAACCTCAGATATTATAGGAGATACCTTCTCACCATTAAAATAATAATCTGTAATCTGTTTTGATAAAGTAGAACCCGCCACCCAGTTAGTAGCAAATACTACATAAGCTGTAATAAGAATCGAAAACATAATAATTCCTTGTTTTCTAGTAGGGGAGTTAGATATTGTTTGCATAATATTGTACCTCTTTCTTTATTAAAAATATTACAGGTCGACCTTGTTGTATAACTGTTTTTTAATGTAACCTTAGTTTATTACAAAAAGAGAAAAAAATCAAGAAAACCTTTTCTTTTACATAGATTTATCATAGAATATTTTCATATTTTCAATGGTGAAAGCATGAAAATGAACCTTCTTAATTACTGAAAGTTATTGCATTCTAATTAATTAAATTAAAACAATAAAAATACAAACAAATATATAATCGAAAATAAAATTATAATAATTTTTTATAAAAAACACTTTTAAAATCCCCTAAGTGTCTTTAACCTCTAAATATATACTTTTCAAATAACTAATCATTTAGAAACATATCATTAATTAACAATTTCTTAGCTCTTATATTTATAATTTAAATAAACAAAACACCCATTTTACTAGATAATAATTTATCCAATAAAATGGGTATTCATAATTTTTATAAACTTCTATTGTAAACTGTAAACTCTTATCTTTTATCTACTTTCTTAACAATAGTATCACCAAGAATTTGAAGTGCAAATACTATTATTAATATTAACACTGTTGCAACAAATGTTAAAGTACTGTTATTTCGTTGGAAACCATCTAAGTAAGCTAAGTTACCTAGTCCACCAGCACCGATAACTCCTGCCATCGCTGTTGATCCAACTAATGCTATCGCCGTAACAGTTAATCCTGAAATTATTGCAGGTAAACTCTCAGGAATTAAAACTTTCAGAATAATAGTAGTTTTTTTAGCTCCCATTGCACGAGCTGCTTCGATTACTCCTTTATCTACTTCACGTAATCCGATTTCTACTAAACGAGCATAGAATGGTGCAGCTGAAATAATAAGTGCTGGAATTGCAGCTTGAACACCTATAATTGTACCGATTAACGCCTTAGTGAAAGGAATTAATAATACAATTAAGATAATAAACGGAATCGCTCTAAAGATATTAACAATTGCTGTAACAACTGTGTAAAATCCACGTCCAAATGTACTCTTACTATTAGATGTTAAGTATAGCAGTAATCCTAAAAATAAACCAATGATAAACACTGCGATTAATGACTCAAAAGTCATAATTAGTGTTTCAATTGTTTTGTCTTGTACTTTATCCCAATTAACTCTTGAAAAATCAAACATTATAACACCTCCGTTAAAATACCTAGTTCATTTAATCTAGCTATTACTTTATCTGTATTTTCTTTAGAACCAATTAATTGAACGAACAGCGTACCTATATTCGCATTTGCTGTCTTATCAATGTGACCATTAATAATATTAAAATCAAAATCAATTTCTTTTATTAATGTACTAAGAATAGGTTTTTTCGAAGTATTATTGTCAAAAGTAAATTTAATAATAATACCATCTGTGAATACCTTCTTCCACTCTTCGATATTTTCTCTCTCTTCAAATTCCGAAGCAAATGAAGTTTGAGCTAAGAATTTCTTCGTAACTTCTTGTGTTGGGTGATAGAAGACTTCAGACACAAGTCCATTTTCAGCAATTGTACCACCATCTATAACAGCAACTTTTGTACAAATAGTTTTTATTACATTCATTTCATGAGTAATTAAAACAACAGTTATGTTAGTTTTGTTGTGAATTTCTTTAATAAGATTTAATACTTCAGCAGTTGTCTCAGGGTCAAGCGCACTTGTCGCTTCGTCACAAAGTAAAATTGAAGGATTACCTGCTAATGCACGTGCAATACCTACCCTTTGCTTTTGACCACCTGATAATTGAGAAGGATAGGCATTTAATCTGTCTTCTAATCCAACTAACTTAGCCAATTCCTCTACTCTTTCTTTAATTTCAGTTTTTGATTTTCCTAAAATTTCTAATGGAAATGCAATATTTTCAGCAACAGTTCTACTCCATAATAGATTGAAGTGTTGGAAAATCATTCCGATTCTTTGACGTTTTAATCTACGTTGTTCTTCAGTAATTTTATTGAAATCATCCCCATCAATAATTACCTCTCCATCTGTTGCCACTTCAAGTCCGTTTAACAGCCTCACTAACGTACTTTTTCCAGCACCAGAATAACCAATTATACCGTAAATATCACCTTTTTCAACTTTTAAATTAATATCCTTTAGCGCATGAACTTTATTATTATAAATCTTATTTACTTTTTTTAATTCAATCATGTCTAGCTCCTTTCTCTTTTTAAAAAATAAAAAACACCCTTACTCCATCACGGAATAAGGGCGTTATACGCGGTACCACCTTATGTTTTACTTATTACAACTACTAACATAGTCTATCCTATAACGTGGATCGCCGAACAAAGTTTACAATTCTGTTTACCTTATTAACCACTCGAACCATTTTCACATATTTCATATTATACCTTTTCAGCTTACGGTACTCTCTTTAAATATTACATATATTACTTATACGAGTATTGGTTTTTATTAATTTCTATTAAGTATATCATTATACTTTTATAGTGTCAAGTATAATTTTTGAAATTATACTTTGAAAATTCTGAAAATATCACACTAATTTTCCAATTTAATATTATTCTCAACAAGGTAATCTCTAACTACTCTTGCCATATCATCTAATAGATCATCTAATTCTTCCCAGTTTTTGACTGTTGCACCACTTGCTAATGGATGTCCACCACCAGCATATTTTTCTGCTAGACTATTTATAACTGGACCTTTAGAACGAAGACGAACACGTACTTTATTTCCTTCATCTATTGCAAAGCACCATGCATATAAACCTTTCAAGCTTCTAAGTAAGTTTACTCCTGTTGAAACTTCACCTGGATCAACACCGTATTTATCCATATCTTCTTTTGTAATTTTTAAATACGCAACTCCGTCTTGATAAACATCATAATTTTCAAAAATAAATGCTCTAAAGCGCATAATATTTTCACTGATAATTTCCATTTTATCTAATAATGCGCTCATATTGAAATCATACTTTATAAGTTCTGAAGCAACTTTTAGAGTATTATTTGAAGTATTCGGGAATAAAAATCTACCAGTATCTCCCACGATACCAAGATATAATAATTTTGCCGCTTCATCATTCAATTTTACATTATATTTTTCATTTAAATATGTATAAAAATTATATATTAATTCACTACAAGATGATACCTCTGTATCAACTAAATTAATACTTCCATAATTATCTAATGGTGGATGATGGTCAATTTTAATTAAGAAGTTATTTTTAGTAAATAACTTCCCATCAATTCTTGGAAAATTAGCCGTATCTGTTACAATAACTAAAGCATCTTTATAGTCTTCTTCTGTTACTTCTGAGTTTTTGAACAAGAAGTCTAATGAAGGAGAATCCTTACCTACAGTTATTAGAGTTTTTTCTGGAAAGTTTTCTTTAATAATTTGATACATCGCCCCTTGAGAGCCATATGCATCTGGATCTGGTCTCTCATGTCTATGAATTATAATTTTATCATTTTCTTTAATCTTTTGAAAAATTTCCTCATATAAATTTTCGTAGTTTGTAGTCATTTAATTTCTTCTTTCTCTAATTTCTTTGGAATACTTGACAAGTTACCATAGCTTTTGCTACTAATTCTGTCTTATCATAAACTTCAACATCAAATTTAGCTGTTTTACGACCTATATCCAAAATGTTTACTTTTGTTGTTATTGTTCTATCTAATGGCACAGATTTTAAGAAATAAAGTGTAGTATTTTGCATAAGAACTTCACTTCTATTGTAGTTGTAACTTGTAATATGAATAGATTCATCAATAATACTTAGTAAAGCTGAACTAGAGAATGTACCAAATTGATCTAACATTTGTGGAATAACTTTAACCTGTAGTCCATCCGCTCTAGGAACAATTCCTTTACGCATAATTTCATCAAATGTATCATTGTTATGACCTTCTTGGAATCTATTATTTGTTAATAATGAGTTTATAACTATTTTTCTAGTAACCACACCAAGTAGCGTATTTTTCGCATCAATAACAGGCATTAATTCATAACCTTCTGATAACATAGTATTAGCTACAGAAGAAATAGGTGTTTCTAAAGTTGTAGTTGCTACTTTTCTTTCCATTACTTCTTTTATAAGCGAATCTTTTTCTTGTAAGAAAACGTCACGAGCTGTAACAATACCAACTAATTTACCATATTCATTTATTACTGGGTATCTAGTATGACCTACTTTTAATTGTAAATCATACCAATCTTTTACAGTATCATTTAGATTTATTGTATATAGATTTTCTACTTTCATATAAATACTTTCAACAGTAATTATATCTCTCTTAATTATTTGGTCATTAGTTACACGGTTTATTAAATGAGTTACTGAAAAAGTATCATGTGGAGTAATAATTAAAGGTAAATTTTTACTATCAGCAAGTGCTTTAATAGAATCGTTTGGCACATATCCACCTGTTACTAAAATAGCACAACCTTTCTCCAGTGACATTTCAATAATTTTTGGACGATTTCCTATTATTAACAATGTTCCTTTGCGTATGTGTTGTCCTACTTGTTCAGAATCCATTGCCCCAATTGCGAAGTCTTGCACTATTTCATGAACTCCACCACGTCCTGCGATTAATTGTCCACTTACTATATTTACAATCTCTGAATATGATAATTTTTCTACATTATCACGTTCTTTTTTCTGAATTCTCACTGTACCGACACGTTCTATCGATGATACAAAACCACGATTTTCAGATTCTTTTATAGCTCGATATGCTGTTCCTTCACTAACTTTCAGTTCTTTAGCTACTTGACGTACAGAAATCTTGCTACCAATTGGTAAGCTCTTTATATATTCTAATATTTTTTGGTGTTTTGATTTCATAATGATTCCTCCTTATATTTTTATTATAATACAAATATTTTATTTGTAACACATTCTATACATATGTAATTATATACTTTTTATAGAACTATTTCAAGATGAAAGAGGACGAAAAATAACTAATTTTACTTATTTCTCATCCTCTTTTATATTATTTACGTATATTTTCAACTTTGAAAAATATATTGAATATTTTTGAAAAATTTAGTGATACAGTTTATTTTCCATATTTTTACTATAACACCATTTAAATTGTATCATATTAATATTTTACGATTTTCTACCCGCAGGCATTTTTTTAGCATAACCTTCTTTGTTCTCTTGTTTCACTCGAGCAATTACTAAAGCATCCGAAGGTGCATTCTCTGTAACAGTAGTTCCTGCAGCAACCACAGCACCATCACCTATTTCTAAAGGAGCTATTAAGTTTGAGTTACACCCTATAAATGCATCGCTTCCTATTTTTGTTCTATATTTATTTTTACCATCGTAGTTTACAGTAATTGTTCCACAACCAATGTTTGTATTGCTTCCTACTTCAGTATCACCTAAGTAACTTAAATGAGCTGTTTTAGATCCATCACCATAAGTAGTATTTTTTAACTCTACAAAGTTACCAACTCTTACGTGTTGACCTAATTCGCAATTATTTCTAATGTGAGAATATGGACCAACGCTAGTATAATCTCCAATTTTTGAATCACTAATAGTTGAAGATAAAACTTTTACTCCATTTCCTATCTGTGCGTTTTCTAAGTATGAATTAGGTTTGATTTGACAGTCTTCTCCAATTACAGTATTAGATTTAATTGTAACGTTTGGATAAATTGTTGTATCACGACCAATTACAGCATTAGGTGCAATATATGTATTTGTAGGATCTACTAGAGTAACTCCCGCTAACATATGTTTAGTATTAATTCTATTTCTCATAACATTTTCAGCATAAGCTAACGCTACTCTATCGTTTACACCAAATGTTTCATCGAAATCGTCACATAAATATGTTTCAATAATTTCTTTTTGTTCACGGATTAATGCTAGTACATCAGGAAGATAATACTCACCTTGATTATTATCATTCTTAACTTTTTCTAACATTTCAAATAATAATTTATTATCAAAGCAATAAATTCCTGAGTTAATTTCTTTTATTTTTTTCTCTTGTTCTGTTGCATCTTTTTCTTCAACAATTTTCACTAATTTCCCATTCACATCACGAATAATACGACCATAAGCAAATGGATCATCAGCTATTGCTGTTAATACAGTTGCTTTTGCATTTGTATTTTCATGGTGATCTAGCATACTATTAATAGTCTCTGGACGAATTAGAGGAGTATCTCCGTACATTACAATAGTTGTACCCTCTTTATCTTTTAATTCATCTTTGGCTACTTTTACAGCATGAGCAGTTCCTAATTGTTCTGCTTGTAAAACAAATTTTGTTCTATCTCCTAGCACCTCTTTAACTCGTTCCGCACCATGACCAACTACAGTTATCACCTCTTGCATTTCTAAATCATTAAGACTATCCAATACAAGTTCTACCATAGTTCTATCACAAACTTTATGCAATACTTTATATAGTTTTGATTGCATTCTAGTTCCTTTTCCAGCTGCAAGAATTACTGCATATCTATTATTACTCATTTTCAACATCCTCTTTTTCTACTTGTCTTAATTTTTCAATAACATTCCCTAATTTCACATCGAAAGTTCCATTAAATTCGTCAATATTTTCAATTTTTGAAAGGTATAAGTAATCATCTTCATGTTCTCTTGGCGAATCAAAACACTGTGTGATTATTACTTTACCAACAACATTAACATCAAACTCATTCATAAGACTTTCCATACCTGTAAGGACTCCTCCTCCACGCATAAAGTCATCAACTAATAGCACTTTTGATCCAGTATTTAAACTTCGTTTAGATAAAATCATTGTTTCTATTTTCTTGGTAGATCCTGAAACATAATTTATCGCAACAGTAGTTCCTTCTGTAACCTTATTATCTCTTCTTATGATAATTACAGGTTTATTTAATATTGAAGCTATGGCATAAGCTACTGGAATACCTTTTGTCGCAACAGTTACCACTGCGTCCACTTCTTTATTTTTATAGACAGTAGCGACTACTCGTCCTAACTTATTCATCAGACTAGGATCACCTATTATGTCCGACATAAAAATATATCCACCTGCTAATAAACGATTTCCATCATTAATCTTATCAAGAAAACTATTTAGAATTTCTTTAGCATCTTCTTCTACTAAAGTCGGTGTAAAGATAACACCTCCACTTACTCCTGCTAAAGTTTTAACTTCTCCAATATTTTCTTCTTTGAAACCATTTTTTATTATATGTATATCCTCACTTATTGAAGATTTGGCTTGATTAAACTTTGAAACGAAATACGTTAATGGAATTAATTTATTTGGATTATTTAATAAATACTCCGTCATCACTACTATTCTTTCACTTCTCTTTAACTTCATCTTATACTCCTTACATTGTATAAACGGCAACTTTACCATAGATTATACAATCAATATATTTTATTCGTATATTATATGTATATAATACCACTATTGTTCGGAATAGTAAAGGGTATACAAGAATTTTTAAGTTGATTTTAATAAACTAAACTTTTTATCACATCACCAATAATAAAGAGAAGATAGCTTTATTAAACTATCTTCTCTTTTTCTATTTATTTTTCTTTCCAAACTTCTAAAGTTCGTATTTGATTTTCTTCTACTTTTCTTACAACAAAAGTCAATTTATCAATAGAATACACAGCTCCTACTTTTGCTTCATATTTTTCTAAATAAATATACGCACCTATTGTATCAACTTCCTCATGTGGTAGGTGAGCATGGAATAATGCATTGACATCTTGGATTGGTACCCATCCATCAATTAAATAATGTCCATTTTTTAATTTTTTAACTAAACTTTGCTCATCTTCATCGAATTCATCTCGAATTTCACCAGTAATTTCTTCTACTATATCCTCTAGTGTAACTACTCCACTAGTTCCACCATATTCATCAGTAATAACAATCATATGCTCTCTATTTTGCTTAATAGTTGCTAATACTTGAGAAATCGGTGTATGTTCAAATATTTTAATTGCTGGTGTTATATACTCTTCTAAATCTTTAGTGTTCACTAGCGGTTTATCAGCAAATAACAGCTTTTTAACATTTAAAATACCAAGAATTTTGTCTTTATCCCCATCTTCAATTACTGGATATCTAGTGTATTCTTCTTGTTTTAATTGTCTCATGATAATTCCTAGAGAGTCACTCATATCTATTGCTTCAACCTCTGTTCTAGGTGTCATAATTTCCTTAGCAATTTTATTATCAAATTCAAACACTCTTTCTACATAACGATACTCTACATCATTTATCTGTCCATGAGCTCTTGAAGATTTCATTATCGTTCTCAATTCTTGTTCACTGTGAATATCATCGTGTTCAGATGCTGGTTCATATCCAAACATTTTTGCTATAACATTCGCTAATGAATTAAGTAGCCATACTAACGGACGCATTACTTTATCAAACATATACATTGGCCAAGCAACTCGCAGACAAGTTGTTTCTGCAGATTGAATTGCTATAGTTTTAGGAACCAATTCCCCTAAAACTACGTGTAATAACGTCATAAATCCAAATGACACTACTAACGATATTGTATGTGTTAGCGCCTCATTCAAATGTAGCAACTCAAATATAGGATTGAATAATGAGTGGAAAGTCGCTTCCCCTATCCAACCTAGTCCTAAAGAAACGATTGTTATACCTAGTTGTGTGGCAGATAAATAATGATCCAATTGCTCAACCATTACTGCCAAAATTTTTGCTGTTTTATTTCCAGATTCAACTAATTCATTTACCCTTGTAGGTCTAAGCTTAACAAGTGCAAATTCAAACATTACAAATATTGCCGAAGCAATAAGTAATAATATAATTATTAATATTTTAATTAAGATACTGAGATCCATATGGTTTTAATTTAACCTCTTTCCTTATTTTTTAATCATTAATAAATAATTTTACTACATATAAACTTTTTTTTCAATTATTATACTACCCATAAGTTCTATCACTATTTCTAATTTATAAATAATTCTTATTAATGGATATTTCATCTTTCAGGTGATACTATATTAAGTAATTGAGAACGCTAAAACGGGAGATTACTATGAGCAATGAGATAGAATTCAAAAACTTTTGGTCTAAAAAAATAAACTACATAAATAATATTCAAATTTATTATAATATAGAGCAGACCAAGTTTTCGAAATTTGAAAATATAGAATTTTATAACTTAACTTTTAATAGCTACGATAATTCAAAAATCTATGCTAAATACATAAAAAATATTAAATATAGAACTAAATATCCAGATAAACCCATCCCTATTCTATTTTATTTCCACGGATATCCCGCTTCGAGTAGAAACTGGTTAGAAAAATCTGCTTTCTCCTCTTTAGGGTATGATGTGGTTGCTATAGATTTTAGAAATCAAGGTGGTTTAAGTAAAGATAATGGAAGCTCCTCGCCTTCAGTGTTTGGTCACCTTACAGTAGGAATCGATGAGAGTATTGAAAATATGATATTTTATAAAAACATTTTAGATACTTTGTTACTTTCTAGAATTATTACATCTTTCGAAGGAGTTGATTCTAATAGTATTGTTACCTACGGTGCTTCTCAGGGTGGAGCATTTTCTATAATATTTGCTGCTTTAAATAAAAATGTAAAAAAATGTATAAGTCTATATCCTTTCCTTTCGAACTTCAAAGCTATCTATGAACTCGACAATAGAAATAATGCTTATGCAGAATTTACTCATCATGCACGCTGGTTTAACACAAAAGGAAGAAATACTAAAAACTTTTTAAATAATCTTTATTACATCGATACTATAAATTTTGCAAAACTTCTGAAATGTAATATATTATTCGGAATTTCTAATCTCGATGCTGATTGCCCTAGAGAAACTCAACAAAATATTTTTAATAATATAAAAAGTAATAAAAAAGTCTTAGTTTATAAAAAGTACTATCACGAGAATATTCCAAGCTTCAATAATGAAGTAGTTAACTTCTTACTAAATAAATAATGGGAGTATATAATGAAATTAGAAAAATATAGAAAACTAAATTATACAGAACAGTTATTGCATATTAATCATCCATTTGTTCAATATAAAACAATTAATTTTAAAGGAATAGACAGCTCTTATATTGAATTAGATATAGTCACTCCAAATACCAATATCAAGGGAGTGATTATCGACTTTCCTGAATTTAAAGTGAAAAATAAAGATTATTTAACATTAACTAAATATAGTATGTTAGACTATGCTATAGTATCTTTACATATTAGAGGCCAAGCTGGAAATAGTGAAAATAATATTCCTTGCTCTCATTTTCCATTTTTAGACAATAGTTCTGAATTTTCCTATTATAATTTAGTATTTCAGGATGCTCTTGATACTCTACAAATTATTGAATTATTATTTCCAAATAAAGATATATATGCGACTGGTGTTGGGCAAGGTGCTGCTATTTCCCTAGTATGTGCTAGTTATTACAATTCAATTAAGGAACTATTTATTTCTGATTGTTCTCTCTGTGATATAAAAAATACTTACATTAAAAATAAGAAAAATCCAATCTTTAGAAAAATATATAATTTTGAAATTGATTTCCCAGATAAAATAGACTATCTATATAAAACATTAGACTCAATCGACATACTTAATATTAGTATCTCTATCTCACAAAAAGTACATTATGGACTTTCATATCTAAGTCCTAAAACACCACATTGTGCACAATTAAAATTAATTGAATCACTAAAAAATATTGACATCCAGCATTACAAATTTCTAGATTATAAAAAAATATTCCAACATCAATTCGATGATTATATACTTGAAACACTCTCGAATAAATAAAAGATGAATCGACAGAAAACAGAATTCTGTCGATTCATTATTTTTAATACAATTAGCTTAATCTACCTTTTAACTTCATGTTTTTAACAATTTTCTCAATAGAATTTACATAAGCAGCTTTTCTCATTGGGATATCAAATCTTTCTTTCACTTCCCAAATGTCATTAAATGCTTTTGTCATAACTCTTGCTTGTTTTTCTACTACTTCTTCTTCAGTCCAGTAGTAACCTTGTAAATTTTGTACCCATTCAAAGTAAGATACAGTAACACCACCACTATTTGCAAGAATATCAGGAATTACAACCACACCTTTTTCTCGTAATACTTTATCACCTTCTAATGTAGCAGGACCATTAGCTCCTTCTGATATAATAGGCGCTTTAATTAAATCTGCTTCCTTAGCATCAATTGCATTTTCTAAAGCACATGGACAAAGAACATCTACATCTAAAGCCCAGAATTCGTCTAAAGTTAAACGTTTTGTATTTGGTAATTTATGGAATCTAACTTTATTATCTTTACACTCTTGAAGTTCAGCATATGATAAACCATCTTCACGATATACAGCATATTGAATTCCATCGTCATCACGTTCAGTTACAGCAACTACTTTAGCTCCAAAGTTTACAGCAGTTTTTACTGTATAGCTACCTACATTACCAAATCCTTGAACAGCGAACTTAGATCCTTGTGTAGATTTCCCTAGTTTTTCTAATGCTAATTTCGCAGCAAGAGCTACCCCATATCCAGTTGCTTGCGTTCTTCCTAATGATCCACCTAGTTCTAATGGTTTTCCTGTTAAAGTACCAATTCCTTGCTCACCGGTAAGAACGTTAAATTCATCAATCATCCAAGACATGATTTGACCATTTGTATTTACGTCTGGTGCTGGAACATCTTGTTTTTCACCTAAATATTTGTAAATTCCTCGAATATATCCTCTAGAAAGTCTTTCTAGTTCTCCTTTTGATAATTCTTTTGGATCTACAATAATACCACCTTTACCACCACCATATGGTAGATTAGCAACAGCACACTTGAACGTCATCCAAATAGACAACGCTTTAACTTCATCACCTGTTACAAGTGGGTGAAATCTTAAACCACCTTTTGTAGGTCCAATTGCATCGTTATGTTGTGAACGGAATCCTTTAAAGTATTTTACTTCACCGTTGTCCATTCTAACTGGAATAGATATTTCAAAGAATCTTTGTGGATCTTTTAGTGATTCATATACTTCTTCTTTGTACCCTAAAACTTCACAAGCACCTTTTATTTGTTCTCTTGCATTAACCAATGGATTGTTATTCATAATTACTACATCTCCTTAAATTGTTATTTTACACTTTTAATGTAATATCTTCTTAGTTAATTATATCAAATATAACATATTTTTGTAAACGTTTTTGTTCTCCGTTTTTCTTATTTATATCTTCAATTTCCAATGTGAATTTCTCATGAAAAAAACTAATGATAACAATATGTCTATCGTTATCACTAGCTTTTTATAACAATTTTTCTTTTTCAAAAAACTATATGGGGGAGCTTACTTTAAATTAATATAGTCTATCACTCTATTTCGCATCATACCATGAAGACCCACTACTCGCTTCTGCTTTAAGCTGAACATCTAAATTAGCCGCTTCTTCCATAATTTTAATCATTTCTTTTGTAAACTCTTCTTCTATATCTTTATTTACATCGAAGATCAATTCATCATGTACTTGTAATAATAATTTTGCATCTACATTTGTTTTTTCTAGATACTTAAATACATTAACCATAGCTATCTTGATAATATCTGCAGCAGTACCTTGAATCGGTGAATTCATCGCAATACGTGCATTTAGATTAGCTACAATCTTATTTTTGGCATTAATATCCGGTAATGCTCTTCTTCTATTAAATAATGTTTCTACATAACCGTGTTCTTTTGCAAAATCTACAATATCACTCATATATTTATCAACACCTTTAAATGTTTCTAAATATTTATCGATAAATTCTTTAGCGCGTTTTCTAGTAATGCCTAGATTATTAGATAAACCAAAATCAGAAATTCCATAAACAATACCAAAGTTAACAGCTTTAGCTTCTCGACGCATTGAAGATGTTACTTCATCAAGGCTTACTCCATTAACATCACTAGCTGTTTTAGTATGAATATCCACATCATGCTTAAATGCATCTATCATTCCTGCATCTTGAGCAATATGAGCTAATACTCGAAGCTCTATTTGAGAATAGTCAATAGATAATATTACTCTATCATCAGAAGCTGGAACAAATGCTTTTCTAATTTTTTTACCTTCTTCGATTCTTGTAGGAATATTTTGAAGATTTGGATTAACTGAAGATAAGCGTCCTGTTTGAGCTAATGTTTGCTCATAACGTGTATGGATTTTCCCTTCACGAGTAATATCTTTCACTAACCCTTTTGCATAAGTTGAGTTCAGCTTTGTAATGGTTCTATATTCCATAATTAATGGAATAATCTCATGACTATGTTGAAGTTGTTCTAACACTTCTACAGCTGTAGAATATCCAGTCTTTGTTTTCTTAATTGGTGGTAAACCTAAATCTTCAAATAACACAACACCTAGCTGTTTAGGTGAAGCAATATTAAATTCAGAACCAGCTAAAGTATAAATACTAGATTCCAATGATTTAATTCTCTCGTCAAACTCAGCACTCATTTCCTCAAGAGCTTTCTTACTAACATGTATTCCTTCAAATTCCATATTAGCTAATACTTTAGCAACTTTAATCTCTATGTCTTTATATAAATCCATCATATTCTCTTCAGCGAGTTTTTCTTCCAGCAATGATTTCATAAGTGAAATACTCTCTGCAATTTCTGCAATATACGGATTAATAACTTCTTGAGGTGGTAAAGTGCGTTTAGTCCCCTTACCATAAATTTCTTCATCACTACTTATTATTTTTCCTAGATAGTTAAAGACGATTTTATCAATTTCAGTTTTTGCATTCACATCGATCAGATAAGATACAATTTTCACATCGAAAACTTCTCCGTTAATATCCACACCGTTTCTCTTCGCTATAAATAAAATCTTTTTGAAGTCATATACTGTTTTAAGCAATTCACTTTGAAGATATTCTACTACAAATTCATTAGTGAAAAATTGTTCTTCGCTAAATATATAAGCATCTCCTTCTCTATAAACTACTATTCCTACTACATCTGAATTATGATAGTCCTCTGTATAACACTCTACATGTAGAGCACTATCGGTAAAATCTATTTTCGTATTTTTATCTGCTAAAATAATATTAATTTCTTTTTTAGGAGTAACTGTTTCTTCATTAGTTACCTCTACATCTTCAGTAGAATTTTCTTGTGATAATTTTCTTAAAAATGAAACAAATTCAAGTTTTTCAAACAACTCTCTTTTAAGCTCTATATTCTCACTATAAGTTAAATCTTCTAACTTATTGTCAACTTGAACTTCTGTATAAATAGTTGCTAATTTTTTGCTTAACAGGGCATCTTCTCGACCTTCTGTTAGACGTTCTTTAAGTTTTTTACCACTAATATTATCAATATTTTCTAATACATTCTCTACAGTTTTATATTCGGTTAATAATTTTATGGCAGTTTTTTCACCTACTCCAGCAATCCCTGGGATATTATCGCTCTTATCTCCCATAAGACCTTTCATGTCAACGATCTGTTCAGGGGTTAATCCGTATTTTTCAGCAATAAATTCTGGCGTGTAATAATCTATATCAGTAACTCCACGTTTAGTATAATAGATTGTTATATTCTTACTAGCAAGTTGAGTTAAGTCCTTATCTCCAGTTACTATTATAACTTCCAAGCCTTCTTTTTCGGCAATTTTAGCGTAACTACCGATAATATCATCCGCTTCATAATCAAAGTGTTCTTCATACTTTATTCCATATGAATCCAGAAGTTCTCTAACATAACCGAATTGCTCTACTAACTCACTAGGAGTTTTATCCCTAGTACCTTTGTACGCTTCATAACTTTGGTGTCTGAAAGTTTGTTTTCCTTTATCAAAGGCAACTAATGCATACTTTGGATTAGTATCCGCTAATATTTTTTCTAACATCAATGTAAATCCATAAACACTATTAGTATATAGCCCTTTTTTATTTTTTAAAGCTGGCATAGCATAAAAAGCACGATAACTTAAGCTATTCCCATCTATTAACATTATCTTATCCATTTAAATCTCCTAATTTTAATTCTAGAAATTATAAAGAGGTACGAAACAAAAATCACATTTTTTAAAAAGTGATATTTGAGTCGCCCTCGTACTATACTTTATATATCACTATTTTTTATAAATTTCTCTTTGTACTTCTACATATATCTTCTAATTATTGATTTTACAACAATTTATAAATTGTTTCTATCTTTTTCTTCCAAGAATGTCGCTCAATTTCTTCAAGTAAATAAGCTGGAATCTCGCGCTCCTCTCTCGTTCTTTCTATCATAACTTCTAAAGATTCAACTAGTCTATTTATAAAAGCTGGCTTTTCTTCTTCGACCGCTTTATCAGTATCATAAATAGTCGGCATTTTCACATACTCAATTATCTCAGAATTATTTATTTTTTCTCCAAGAAATTCTATAAGCCCTTCTATCTCAGTAGCGACTACTCTAAGTCCGCTTCCTAAGGCTTCAACCGCGATTAATCCCAATCCTTCAAAATAAGAAGGTAATACAAATATATCTTTATGACGCATAATCTCACCTAGATGAACTTGATCAACCGCATTATAAATTCTTATTCTCTTAGAATCACCAACTAGAGACTCAACTCTAGGTCTATCTTCATCTTTCAAATTCCCTATTAATTCTAATTCTACTTTAGTGTCTTTTTTCTCTAATAATCTAAAAGCTTTAATTAATTCATAAAAACCTTTTGACTCATCAAATTTTCCTGCATATAAAATTTTCACATTATCATGTTTTTCATATTTTTCTGCAGGATAAAAGATTTTTTCATTATATCCCGCACCAATATTCACAATTTTTTCTACAGGATAATTATAAATATTAGCTATTCCATCTATAACACCACTGCTTAATGCCAATATCTTATCTAACTTCCCAAGACTTTTTACATACTTGTCTTTCATTACATGATTTTTCTCAGCTTGTCTTATATCTGTATTGTGACATATTCCTATAATTTTTTCATTTTCAAAAACATCACAAACCATAGAACTCAAAATCCATAAATGATGTGTGATTACAACATCTGGTTTAAATGTTTCTTTAGCTTGAATCAATTTTTTACGAAAAGCCTTTTGCCAAGATTCAATCATTTCATCTGTCATATTTTTATATAGTGTATTATCATACGGCATAATATCACTCATTCCAACAATCGGAAAACTGATATCTTTCCCTTGAAATTCAACTTCAAATTTTTCGTCTACAAAGTTAAAATTATACTCTGGTGTCGTAGCATAAATAGCAGCTTGCTCTACGTTAAATCCCTTTAATCCATCTATAACATTAGTAAAATATACACCACTTCCTGTTTTTATCGGAAGTTGAGCTAACACATGTAAAATCCTCATATTTTTATCCTCTATTTCATATTTTCCATCATCTCTATTATAACCTAATTTGTGTATTTTTTATAGTAAACGCATTAAATTAATATAATAGAACACAAAAATAAAGAGTAACTCATAAAATAAGATTATTTAAAAATCTATTTTATCTAGTTACTCTCAAATTTGATTGAAAATCATTATAAACGATAACCTATCGTTTTTAAAATTCTATCCTCAAGCACTGCAAGTCGCAGCTTCTTTTTCATCTTGACTTTCGATATAATCATTTTTGTTATAAAATGCATTTCTATAACTAGCAGTACTAAACGGTTCAACTAAATTAATAATTGTATATCCATCTAAACCAAGTTTCTTACATACCGCTTTACTTGACTCAGGTTTTTCACTATAAACAAAAATTTCTGAAGATTTATCTAATCTATCTAATACACTATCTATTTCCTCAGGTGAAACTTTAATTTCTTCATCACTTAACACTTCAGAACCAAGGTTTAATAATTGTTTATTTTTACTTACTGAGATTCGATATTTGAATTCTGATAATAAAGCATTGCTATAGATAGCTTTTCCATAGTCATATTGTTTTATACCATCACCAATATGAAGTTTTGTGAATCCACGTTCTCTAAGCAACTTCTCAGTAGCACGTGATGTTACATCGACTACACAATATAAAATTATATCTTTATCCTTGTAGTCATCAAGCACATCGCTACCGTTTTTAAAAAGTTTAATCGGAAGATTCACGGCATTTATAGCGTGACCTCTTGCATATTCTTTTCGCCAACGAACGTCAACAACTAAAGCTTCTTCAAATGTTTTCTTCTCAACATCTGCTCCAGCAATTCTTCCTGGTTTTCCTTTTAGTAATTTAAGCCAAAATGCATATAATCCAGCTACAATAATTAATAATACAATTACTATAATTAAGAATATTTTCATTGCGTTTACTCCTTTCATCATATAATTATATTTTAGCATACATTTTGTATTTTTAATAATAAATTGTATAAATAAAATATTTTTTTGATTTTTTTAAAATTTAGGAGTAAAATGTTATTATACACCATTTTTAAGAAAGGAGATCTGGATGAAAATATCAAAAATTAGTAAAATTGAAAATAAAAATTTAAAAATTGAATCCTCTTTATTAATTGATGGAATTTTAGTAGGTTTAGCTGCTGGAATTGTCGGTGCTAGTTACAGACTTCTTATTGGTTATAGTGAAAAACTTGTTCACTATATGGCCGATTTCATTAAAACTGGGCTTATTTATAAAATAGGTCTTTTACTAATTCTAATCTTACTAGCCTTGTTTTCTGGTTTTCTATTAAAACGTGAACCGATGGCTAGTGGAAGTGGAATTCCTCAAGTCTCTGCTGAAATTACCGGTAGATTAAATTCAAATCCATTACGAGTTCTAATTTATAAAATAACTGGTGGATTAACGGCAAGTCTCGGTGGTTTATCACTTGGACGCGAAGGTCCCTCTATTCAACTAGGTGCAATGAGTGGAAAACTTGTCTCTAGAATACTAAAAAAGGATAGCGTAAAAGAAAAGTATCTTATTACTTGTGGTGCTAGTGCAGGTCTATCCATCGCCTTTGGAGCTCCACTTGCTGGTGTTTTATTTTCTATAGAAGAAGTACATAAGCAAATAACTAAAAAAATCGTTATCTGTTGTTTCAGTGCTGCTGTAATAGCAAATATAGTTGGTCAGTATATTTTTGGACTTACTGCTATTTTCAAATTTCCTGAAATCCCCTATGTTGAAGTAAGTATTTATCCTTGGGTTGTTTTATTAGGAATTCTATTAGGAATATTTGGGACATTTTATAATGTTACTATAAAAATACTTTTTAAAATTTATGAATATTTTAGATTAAATATAGTATTTAGACCTCAAGTAGCATTTATAATTTCATTCGGATTATTTATTTTTTATCCAATAGTGCTTGGTAGCGGTCATAGTTTAGTAGAATTTCTGATAGAGAATAAATTTAGCTTTATGTTTTTATTAACCTTATACTTCATAAAAACTTTATTTTCACTTATTTCTTTCACATCAGGAGTCGCAGGCGGTATATTCTTACCTATCTTAATACAAGGTGCTGTACTCGGAACATTGTTTAGCAACTTTTTTGATGCTAAATATACTGCATTATTTGTAATACTATCTATGTCAGGTTACTTAACTGCAATTGTACGAAGTCCTATTACTTCAATAATTTTATTATTTGAAATGACACAAAAACTAAATTATTTCCTGCCGATCGCACTATGCTGCTTATTTGCATATATCACTGCAAATATACTTGGAACAAAACCGGTTTACGAATATTTACTTGATCGAATTTTAACTAGTAATAAACTAGGAGACAATGAACTTGAAATGGAAGTAGAAATTCTAACTACTATATCAAATGATAGTACATTAATAGGAAAAGAAATTCGTGAAATCGATTGGACAAAAGGAGTACTTGTTTCTCATATCGAACGTTCTGGTCGAGAAATAGTACCAAAAGGAAGTACAATTCTAGAAGCAAATGATAAACTTACCGTCATTATGCCAAAAGAATGTGTCAATCTATTTTTAAAACAATTTGGTGAATAAAAAACAGGCTCACTAAAAATCCCAAAATTCAAAATAATTTTTATGATAACTCATAAATGCAGTGGTTTATCAATATCTAATAAACTTTAAGGGAGTGACTCGATAAAATAACAATTTTGCCGAGTCACTCCCGTTTTTATCCTTATAATACATTAAAATGTTTTAGAGCATGAGTAATTCCATCATCATCTACACTAGTTGTAATGTAATCCGCTATTTCTTTAACATTATCACCTGCATTTTCCATTGCTACACCAATTCCAGCATGTTTTAACATATCTATATCATTTCCACCATCACCAAAAGCCATAGTTTCTTCTAATTTAATACCGAAATGAGAAATAATCGCATCAATCCCAGTATTTTTTCCACCATCTTTTGGAATAACATCTGTAAAATGAGTTGTCCAACGGGCTGCTTTTGAATTAGGCATATAAGCTAAGAATCCTGCTTCTTCCTCTTCAGAGACAAATACATTAAGTTGATATATTTTTTCACTAACAGCCTTATCGTAAGCTGATGGATCTTCTTTAAATCTTTCTGGATCACCTAATTCATCTTCCAACCATTTAACCCTCGGGTTTTTCAGATTCATGAAAGCTCCATCTAATAATGCAAAATCACAAGCTATATTATTCTCTTTAAAATAAGGAAGAACATTTTTTATATCATCTTTTGATAAAATCTTATCATTTAAAACTTCTCCAGATTCTAAATAGCAATACTGTCCATTTATTGTAATATACCCATCAAACTTAAAATCTAACAAATCATTTAAAAATGTCGTATGAAATGGTGCTCTTCCTGTAGCTATAAAAATTTTAATTCCTTTTTCTTTTAGCTTTCTTAAAGTATTTGCAGTGTTTTCCGGAATAGTTTTAGTTTTAAAACTTCTTATCGTTCCATCAATATCAAAAAAAATCGCTTTTATATTCATCATTCTTATTCTCCATATTTATTTAAATCAACTACACTATTTCTTGTTTTTAAATCATAACCTATTAATAGTTTCATAGCTGTCTCTTCTTTTTTTATAACATTAAGTAACATGCTGACTGTTTGCTTCGCTGCATCTTTTAAATCAAATTTTATAGTTGTTAATGGGGATTTTAATAAAGCAGATGAAGTATAATCTCCAAACGCAGCAACTGAATAATTTTCACCAACACTTAAACCTTCTTCTTCAAGAGCCTTCATGGCACCATAAGCTAGATTGTCAGTGGCACAAATTAAACAACTGTCATCTTTCAACTTTTCTATATTTTCTTTTACAACATCATATGCTTCTTTCATACCAAAACTACTAATAAGTATATTTTTAGGACTTAAACCATACTTTTCTAAAGTTCTTACTACTCCTAATTTCCTATAGTATCCTACAGCAATATCTTCCTCACTTACCCCTAAGTAAGCAATTTTCTTATGTCCATTAGCTAGAACATAATTGGTTAAATCCCTAGCAGCATTAAAATCATTATACTCAACACTATAAGTATATTCTCCTTCTTGCCCTAGCACTACAACAGGAACATCTACAGATTTTATTGTATCTTCATACGTTTTACTCATAGTTGTCGGTAATAAAATTATCCCATCTACGTTCATTCTTGCTAATTTCTTAATATATTCTAATTGTTTATTTTCATCAAAATTAGCATTCATTATTAATGTCTCATAATTATTTTCTTTTAATTCTTTATCTAGATATTTTAAAGTATTTCCACTTACAAAAGAGTGTAAACATGGTACTATTACACCAATAATTTTGCTATCCGTACTTTTTAATGCCTTAGCAAAAGTATTCGGTGTATAATTGTATTTATCAACTATTTCTTTAATTCTCTCATAAGTTTCTTTTTTTAAATTTCCACCATTAAAATATCTAGAGACAGTAGTAGTACCTACTCCAGCCATTTTTGCTATATCTACTATTGTCAATTTCCTCATAGATTACCTCCTTAAGTCACAACTTTAATTATATACGATTAGAGTAAATAAATAAAGAATTATATAAGAACAATTTCAGAAAATATGTTCTATTAATTTTTATTATTTCACTGAATACTACTACATAAAAAAATACACTCAAAAATACAATAATCAAATTATTCTAATACAATTTCACTAGAAGAAAACTTTATATTTCTTATAAGCATTGCTATGATAATAGTTATTTTTTCTAAAAATAATCTCCTAATTTCTACCATCGCATCTACAATGTTAAACTGTATCATTACAGAGTTGGAGGTTTTTGTTAACAGATCCACAAACACTATCAAACAAGCACTGAACAATACAAACATTTTTTTGAAAAATATTAAACAAAGCTCTTGAAATCCTTTTCCGAAAGTGGTATAGTGTACTTTGGAGGTATATTATGATAGTTCAATTAAAAAACGTATCAAAACAATATAAAGACGCTAACTTCAAACTAGAAAATATATCATTTGATATTAATAAAAAAGAAGTTATTGGAATTATCGGTAGAAATGGTACAGGTAAAAGTACAATTCTTAAAATGATTAATGGTATTGTTTCATATGATAGCGGAGATATTCTTTATAAAAACTCTTCTATTAAAAATATGGATGCAAGTACCCTTAGAAATACAAGAAAAAATCTAGCCTATATATTCCAACACTCTAATCTTATTGATAACAAAAGCGTATATTATCATTTGAGTTTAGTGTACAAATTAAATAAGGTTTCTGTTGATAAAAAGAAAATAGATGATATTCTTGAATTCATGAATATCACAAGACTTAAAAATAGTCTTTGTGGGAGCCTAAGTGGTGGAGAACAACAAAAAGTTGCTATCGCTATGGCACTGTTACAAGAACCAGAAGTTCTACTTTGTGATGAAATCAGTTCAGCATTAGATACTAATAGTGAAAAAGAAATATTTGCACTATTAAATAAATTGCGTACAACAACTGACATTTCAATAGTTATGATTTCTCACAGTTTATCATTACTTAAGAACTTTTGTGATCGTGTAGTAGTTATTGATGATTCTACAATTAAAGATATTGTCGTACCTAATAAAAATGCAAAAGACGATTACGACAGTAATTACTATAACTACGTAAAGGAGTTTTTATTAAATGATTGATTTATTTAAAGCCAATTACGATGGTATTATGAAAGCATTTTGGGAAACAAACTATATGATGCTTTACTCAATGTTAACAGTATTTTTCATTTCCCTACCATTAGGTATTATGCTTTTTGCTTTCAGTCGTGATTATTTATTAAAAAATAGAGCAGTTTATGAAGGACTTAGCATTTCTCTTAATGCCCTACGTAGTGTTCCATTTCTAATTTTTGTGTTCATATTAATCCCTGTAAATAGATTTCTATTTAAAACATCTTTTGGAAATATTGCAGCAATCTTGCCTCTTACACTAGTTGGTGTAAGTATTTATGCTCGATTTGTTGAACAAGCATTAATTAATGTTCCTAAAAAAATTGTAGATAGAGCTATAAGTATGGGAGCTACTAAAATTCAAATTATTAGATACTTCTTATTACCTGCTACAATGGATAACTTAATCTTATCATTCACCTATACTACTATTAGTTTACTAGCTTATACTACTGTAATGGGTGTAATTGGAGCTGGTGGTCTTGGAGAATTTGCCTTTAGATATGGGTATCAGGAATACAATTATGATCTAATGTATTTAATAGTAATAATATTTATTATATATGTATTTATTATTCAATCTATAGGTTATGGATTAGCTAAACGTTTTACAAACAAGAAGGAGAAATAGATTAATGAAGAAAGTATTATCTATTGTTGCTAGCCTACTAGCGCTTGTGCTTGTGTTAACAGCATGTTCAAGTAAAACTAGCGATAAAAAAGAAGAAAAAAAAGAAGACAAGACTATTAAAGTTGCTGCTCATGTCCCACCATTTACTGATATGTTAGAATTAGTTAAAGAAGATTTACAAAAAGAAGGATACACTCTTGAAATTGTAAAAGTATCTGATAATGTTCAAGCTAACGTTGCTTTAGCAAACAAAGAAGTCGATGCTAACTTCTTTCAACACGAACCATTCATGAAACAATACAATGAAAAAAATAAAACTAACTTAGTTGCTGTGGCGAAAGTTTATAATTCTATTCCAGCATTCTACTCAAAAACTGTCAAAAACATAAAAGATCTTAAAGATGGTGCTGATGTAGCTATTCCATCTGATGCATCAAACATGGCTCGTGCATTAAGATTATTAGCTCACGGTGGATTAATTACATTAAATGATCCAAACAGCTATAACGTTACTGTAAAAGACATTAAAGATAATCCAAAACATCTTAAATTTACAGAAGTTGGGCTTTTAAACTTAAGTGATGCATATGCAGAAAAAGATTTAGTTTTCAACTACCCAACTTATATTGCTAAATTAAACCTTACACCAATGAAAGATGGACTTCTAATGGAAGACAAAGCTGACTTTACATACGCTGGTGTACTTGCAGCTCGTGAAGATAACAAAGACGACGCTAAAATTCAAGCAGTTAAAAAAGCTTTAACTAGTCAAAAAGTTAAAGACTTCCTACAAAAGAATTTCGAAGGTAAAGCTACTGCAGCTTTCTAATAAATATATATTATTACTAATCCAAAATCTATAAATACAATCAACAACCTTACCTCTAAATAAAAAATATACTTAATAGGAGATAAAATAATGAAGAAAATAATTTCATTTATTGCTAGCTTAACAGCATTATTATTAGTTTTAACAGCTTGTTCAAGCAAAACTGAAACTAAAAAAGAAGAGAAGAAAGAACCTGTTACTGTAAAAGTAGCTTCTCACACTTCTCCAATGACAGACATGTTAGAAATGATCAAAGATGATCTTAAAAAAGAAGGTTACAACTTAGAAATCGTTAAAGTTTCTGATAACGTTCAAGCTAACGTTGCATTAAACAATAAAGAAGTTGATGCTAACTTCTTCCAACACAGACCATTCATGGAACAATTTAACAAAAAAAATAATGCTCATCTTGTAGCTATTCAACCAATTTACAACGCGACTGTATCATTCTACTCAAAAACTCTTAAAGATATCAAAGATCTTAAAGATGGTGCTGATGTAGCTATCCCTTCAGATCCAACAAACTTAGCTCGTGCTTTACGTTTATTAGATCACGCTAAAGTTATTACTCTTAAAGATCCAAATAGCTTTACAGTAACAGAAGCAGATATCAAAGATAATCCAAAACACCTTAAATTTACTAAAGTAAGCTTACTAAACCTTAACGAAGCATACAATGAAAAAGATTTAGTATTTAACTACCCAACTTACATCTCTAAATTAGGATTAACTCCTGACAAAAATGGTCTAGCTTTTGAAAAAGAAGGAGACTCAACATTCGCTGTCTCACTTGTTGCTCGTGAAGATAACAAAGACGATGCTAAAGTTCAAGCAGTTAAAAAAGCATTAGCAAGTGAAAAAATTAAAGATTACATCAACAAAGAACTTAAACCAAAAGGACACGCTACTCCAGCGTTCTAATATATAGTGAAAATACTTGGTAGACATTGTTTACCAAGTATTTTTTTATCTCAATTATTATTACCAGCTTCTTTTAAATAATATAACTATTAGTCTTAAAACACATACATCACTATTTAACTAGTAACTACTTATACCTAAAATATGGGAGTGACTCAAAATCGTGATTTCGAAGAAGTCGATTTTGTAGAGTCGCCTCCACACAGTTTATTAGATATCAAAAAAGCTTTTATAAAGCAAATTTAGATATTAATAAACCACTGCATCTTTAAATTTTCATATAAACCTTGTTAAAATTTAGGACTTTTGGATCATCCCCGATTAGTAAATTTAGATTTTAAACTTATTGAACTAATACTATTTAGTTTATAGTTCTCTAAAATCTAAATATTAATATACAAAAAAAGAAACTGACTTTTACGTCAATTTCTTTTTTCTGTCATAATAGGCTTATTTGTGTAATTCTTTTTCGAAAGCTTCTCTAACTTGTCCTACAGAGAATCCGATGATTACTTGAATAGCTTTACCGTTACGAGCAACTCCAAGAGCTCCAGAACGTTTTAAGAATTCATCACCTTTAACTAGGCTTTCGTCTTTAACGTTAACACGTAGTCTTGTTACACAGTTAGTAACGTCTACGATGTTGTCTTTACCACCTAAACCTTCAAGAATGATAAGAGCTTGATCATCGTGAGTAGCTGCATCATCTTTAACTTCTGGTTTAGCTGCTTCTTTACCTTTTTCACGGTACTCTTGTTTAGAGTAAAGTTTAGTTTCAGCATCATCTGCTTCACGTCCAGGTGTGTTTAATTGGAATTTAAGGATTAAGAATCTAAATACTAAGAAGTAGATTACAGAGAATACTAATCCAATTCCGATTTGAATGAACATTTGTGAAGAGTGGTTTTTGAACATTGGTAACCAGTTAAGAGCTAAGAAGTCGATTAATCCACTTCCGAAGTTACCTACAACTCCAAATTGATACATAGTTGCTGACATTAATGCACCTAATACTGCGTGAGTAGCGAATAATACTGGTGCTGCGAATAAGAATGTGAACTCGATTGGTTCAGTGATCCCTGTTAAGAAACCAGTAAGTGCTGCTGGGATTAATAACCCTGCTACAACTTTTTTCTTGCTGTCTTTAGCTGTTACATACATAGCTAAAGCTGCTGCTGGTAATCCAAATACTTTTGAGTTACCGTGCAATGAGAATCCACCTTGAGGGAATAACTCTTTTAATGGAGTTGAGCTTTGAGAGAACTCGTGAATGTGTTGTACCCAGTAAGCTGTGATTCCATTTTCTACTACTGCTGGTCCAAACATGAATGGCCCATAGATGAAGTGGTGTAATCCTGTTGGGATTAAAATTCTTTCTAGGAATGTGTAAGTGAATACTCCCGCAACTCCTGATACTTTTAAGAATCCTTGTAAAGCAGCAATTCCTAATTGAACTTTTGGCCATAATAGAGCTGTTAAGAAAGCAGCTGGAATCATGATAAGGAATCCTACTAAGATTACGAATGTTGATCCTTGGAAAATTCCTAATAATTCAGGAAGTTTTTTATCGAAGTATTTGTTGTGAATCCATACTGAGATAGATGCAATAACGATAGATCCAATGATTGAAGTATCTAAAGTAATTGCTCCAGCGATTCTTGTAATACCTGTAGGTAATTTAAGGGCAGGCGTTACATCTACACCAAAGAATTTGAATTGAGTTAAGAATCCGTTGATGAAGTAGTTATAAACCATGTAGATTAAGAACGCTTCTAATGCTGCACGACCATTTGCTTTTTTAGCAAGACCGATTGGAATACCAAGTGCGAATACTACTGGCATTTGGTTAAAGATAGTCCATCCTCCTTGCTCTACTACGAACCAGAAGTTGTACCAAAGAGTACCTTCTGTCGCGATGCTCCCTACTAGGTTAGGGTTTTTTAAGATTGAAGTTAATCCAACTACTAATCCGAAGAATGCGAATAAAATAGATGGCATTAACATCGCGCCTCCAAAGCGCTGAATTTTTTGTAACATAACATTTTTCCTCCTTTTTTATTTTTCTGCTAATGTTACTTCTAAGCCATTATGATCAGAAATAATTGGATAATTTTCATCATTAAATATAACAAAACTTTCTTTTACATCTAATTTTCTATTAATAAATACATAATCCAATTTTTTCTGACACATAGAATCTTCCCAACCACTTATATTTTTATATACGGTAACTCCCCCGTCTTTTTTCTCGGCTAATTCATAAGTATCATATAACCCTTTATCAAGTATTCTCTTATAATCGTCTACTTGATGGAAATAATCTGTATTGAAATCTCCCATGAAAACTTTAAGATTATTGTTATCTGTATAATTAATTAGGTTGCTAAGATTTTGATCTATGTCTTCCCCTTTACAAGTTGGCAAATTCATATGACAACTGTAAAATTCTACGATCTCATCATTTATTTTAAGATCGACTTTTAAAATTTTTCTTGATTCGATAGAAGTTACGGTTTGTTGTGCCGTACAGTAAAAATCCTCTACGGCAACAACTTCACCTTTAGCGAGTATTGCTAAACCTTCTTCGAATTTATCAAATCCTATGTGAGAATAAGTCCAGTAGTAACTGTATCCTTCTTCTCCATATTCTCTAATTTTATCTAGTAATAATTTTCCGAAGTTATCTTCTTTTATTCCTTGGTAAACATCTGCACTATTAATCAATTGATTTACTTCTTGCATGGCAACAACATCGTATTTTTTCTCCACAATAGTTTTTGCCAAGATATTTAATTTTTCAAGTTGATTTTCTTCTAACCAACTATGTACATTAATCGTTAATAGTTTCATGCTATGTTCCCCACTTCTTTATTTATTATTTTTTGTTCCAAATATCTTCGTTGTATTGAGCTATAGTACGGTCAGATGAGAAGAATCCAGCTTTTGCAATATTCGCAATAACTTTTTTCAGCCATAATTCACGGTTTTCGTAATCTGCTAACATTTCTTCTTTCTTAGCGTAATATTCTTCAAAGTCAATAAGTGTCATGAACCAGTCTTTGTTAAGTAGTTCATTGTATAATCTTTCTAATCTTTCTTTATTTCCTAGTTTAACTAAGTCTTTAGAAACGATGAAGTCTACAACTTCTTTAACACCATCTTTTTCATAGTATTCTTTAGACACATATCCTGCAGTTTCGTAAAGTTTGATAATTTCATCACTTTCTTTACCGAAGATGTAGATATTTTCACGTCCAACTAACTCATCGATTTCCACGTTTGCTCCATCTAGAGTTCCTAATGTTAGAGCTCCGTTTAACATGAATTTCATGTTACCAGTTCCACTTGCTTCTTTAGAAGCTAATGAGATTTGTTCAGAGATATCAGTTGCTGGAATTAATTTTTCTGCAACACTTACATTATAGTTTTCAACTAAGAATACGTTTAAGTATTTGTTAACTTCTGGATCATTGTTAATTAATTCTGATAGACATAGAATTAAGTGAATGATATCTTGAGCTATAATATATGCTGGTGCTGCTTTACCACCGAAGAATACTGTAATTTTTCTTTCAGGTAATTTACCATTTTTGATATCTAAGTATTTTTTGATTACATATAAAGCGTTCATTTGTTGACGTTTATATTCGTGGAATCTCTTGATTTGAGTATCAATAATACTATTTTCGTCTAATTCAATACCTTGAGTTTCTTTTAGGTATTCTTTAAGAACTAGTTTGTTCTCGTGTTTAATTTCTTCTAATTTCGCTGCTACTTCTTTACTATCAACAAATGCTAGTAATTTTTCTAATTTAGTTGCATCAGTTAAGTACTCATCACCAATTAGTTCTTTTAAGTAGGCTGCTAATGGTCTGTTAGAAAATTCTAACCAACGTCTGAATGTAATACCATTAGTTTTGTTATTAAATTTCTCTGGATATAATTCATAGAAGTGTTTTAATTCAGAGTTTTTAAGAATTTCAGTGTGTAAGTATGCAACCCCGTTTACACTGTTAGAGAAGTGAATATCCATGTTTGCCATGTGTACTCTATCGTCTTTATCGATGATTTGAATATCTTCACCTTCATATTTTTCTCTAATAACAGCATCTAATTGTTTGATGATTGTTACTAAGTGTGGCACTACTTCTTCTAAGTATGCTAATGGCCATTTTTCTAATGCCTCAGCTAAGATAGTGTGGTTAGTGTAACCAGTCATTTTTTGAACAATTGTGTATGCTTCTTCAAATTCAATTCCGTGTTTTTCAGTTAGTAAACGAATTAATTCAGGAATTACCATACTTGGGTGAGTATCGTTAATTTGAACATATGCATATTCGTATAAGTCGTGAACATTACTTCCTTTAGCAATTGCTTCATCTAAAATCAGTTGAGCAGCATTTGATACCATGAAGTATTGTTGGTAAATACGTAGTAATTCACCATTTTTATCACTATCATCTGGATACAAGAATAATGTTAAGTTTTTCGCAATTTCAGTTTTATCAAATGAAATTCCTTTTTCAATGATACTGCTATCAATTGAATCAATATCGAATAGGTTTAGATAGTTTTTAGTATCTTTTTTGTATCCTAATACATCAATTCTTTTTAATGTTGAAGTTAGGTTGAAGTTTTTGAAAGGTACTGTATATTTAACATCAGTATCTCTTAGCCATGAATCATCTTCAATCCAGAAGTTTGGCTCAGCATGTTGTTCATTTTTAACAAACACTTGTCTGAATAAACCACAGTGGTAGTTTAATCCAACTCCATCACCAGTGATTCCTAATGATGAAATTGAGTCGATGAAGCATGATGCTAAACGTCCAAGACCACCGTTACCTAATGAAGGTTCTAATTCAGCTTCTTCTACATCACTAAGACGTTTGTTAGCAGCTTTTAATTCTTTTTCAATTTCTTCATAAATACCTAAGTTGATTAAGTTGTTTGATAAAAGTTTACCAATTAAAAATTCAGCTGAAATATAGTAAACTTTTTTCTTATCACTATTTAAAGCTTTTTTGTCAGCTTCATCTTTAACATAGTTTAATAATTGTTTATAAATTTCTTTGTTTTCTAATGTACTAAGTTCTTTATTTGTTTTATCCAATACATATTTAGTGAATGTCATTTTATGCCCTCTCTCTTGAATATCTTACTGTAATATTTTTTAAAAATTCTTTTCTCTCTTCTGTTAAATCTTCTGCAAGCATTCTCCACTCCCAGTTTCCTCCAACTGTTGATGGAACATTCATTCTGCTTGTTGCATCTTTATCTAATAAATCTTGCATTGTTACGATTGCATAATCACTTACTGAAGAGTATATTCCTCTAATCATCGCTTCAGTAATTGTTTCATCATTACGGCGATTTAAGTATTCAGAAACTAGTTCTTGTTCTGACTCACTCAATTTCTCATACCATCCATTAACTACATCATTATCATGTGTTCCTGTGTAAGCAACACTATTTTGAGTATAGTGATGTGGACGATCTAGATTATCATCACCTGGGAAAGCAAATTGAAGAATCTTCATTCCAGGATATCCAGAATCATCTAATAATTTTTCTGCTTTCTCATCAATAAATCCAAGATTTTCTGCGATAATTGGTAAATCACCTAATTGTTCTTTAATTTTTTGGAATAATTCAATTCCTGGACCAGCTTCCCAAGTACCATTTACTGCATTTTCAGCATCTTTATCAATTTGCCAAAAATCAGAGAATCCTTTGAAGTGATCTATACGAAGTACATCATAGATTTTAAAACTTTCTTGTACTCGATAAATCCACCATGAGAAACCTTGTTCTTTGTGTTTTTCCCAATCGTAAATTGGATTACCCCAAAGTTGTCCAGTTGGACTGAAGTCATCTGCAGGACATCCAGCTACATAAAGTGGTTCATTGTTATCATCAACTTTAAATAATTCTGGCATTGTCCACATTTCAACACTATCAGCACTTACATAGATTGGCATGTCACCAATGATTTTAACTCCTTTACCATTAGCATATTCTTTTAATGCTAACCATTGTTTAAAGAAAAAGTATTGTGTAACTGTGTAGTATCTTATGCTATCTTGAAGCTCCGTACGATATTTTTCTCGTGCGGCTTTTTCACCTTTTTTAATATCTTCATCCCAGTGAATAAAACTTTGATATCCGAAACTTTCTTTAATTGCCATATATTCAGCATAATCAGCTAACCAACTTGAGTTGTCTTTTTCGAATTCTTCTATCTCAGCTAATACATTGCTATATTTTGCAGTGTTAGCAACAGCTTTTTCTAAAATTGGTCTTCTAACTTCAAATAATAAAGCATAATCTATTTTTTCAGGATTTTCTCCAAAGTTAACATTTGAGTAATCACTTTCTTCTAATAATCCTTCTTCTTTTAATAAAGAAAAATCGATTAGGTTTAAATTCCCTGCTACAGCTGAGAAACTTTGATAAGGTGAATCCCCATAACTTGTAGTTGTTAATGGTAAAATTTGCCAATATGTTTGTTTTGTTTCTTCTAAGAAATCAACGAAATCATATGCGCTTTTACCAAAAGTTCCTATACCAAACTCACCTGGTAATGATGTGATATGCATCAATACACCACTTGAACGTTTTGTCATTCTATTTCCCTCCGTCATACTTTTAACTTGTATTTACAAAATAAGTTTTTATAACTTAACAATAATTATTATAATAAAACACTTTCATTTTGTCAATGACATTTATGTAATTCTTTTTATTTTTTTCTACAACATATACGTAAATGTTACAATATGTATGTAAGATGTACTTAACCCTTGCAATTCTTATCAACTACATTTATAATTAAATAGGTAATTTTTAAAAGGAGAACAGTAAAGGTAAATCATATATGAGTAAATACAAAAAGGTCTATAATGATCTCAAGGAAAAAATAGATACTCGTTTTTATAAGCGTAATACAGAACTACCAAGTGAAAATGAGTTAGTAAAAGAATACGGTTATTCAAAAGATACTATTAGAAAAGCTTTGTCTTTATTAGAAATTAATGGTTATATCCAAAAGATTAAAGGTAAAAATTCTTTAATTCTTGGACACGGAAGAATAAAAAATAATTATTTAGGAAATATTAAAACTTCTTCTGAATTAAACATCGACGGAAAGTACGAAATTAAGACTACACTAGAGTCACTTTATATTATTCAAGGCGAAAAGAAAATAATGGATATTTTTAGTGCAGATGAGAATAATGATTTTTATAGAGTTAGTCGTAGTAGAACGATCAACGGCGAAAAATTAGAGTATGAGGTATCATATTTCGATAGAAGTCTTGTTCCATTTATTAATAAAGAAATTGCAGAATCATCTATTTACAAATACTTAGAAAAAGAATTAGGATTAAATATAACGCACTCACGACGTCAAATATCATTTAGATACGCTACAGATGAAGAAAAACAATATATGGACCTTGGTGAATACAATATGGTAGCTGTTGTTGAAAGTATCACTTATTTGTCCAATGGAAACATACTACAATATGGAATACTTTCATATAGACCAGATAAGTTCACATTTGTAACAATGGCCAAAAGATAAAGAAGACTCATAAATTACGATTTTATTTGAATCTAATTTATAGAGTCGTTTTCTTTTTGTTTTTAATTTTAAACTTACTGTTTTAGTTGTAGCTTGCGACACCTCCATACTTAAAATATTTGATAGTAAAATTTAATTATTAAACATTAACAAAAAACTGATAAAGGAAAATTATTCCTCTATCAGTTTTTAATTTATTCAAGATTATTTTAATCTTTCTTCTAATTCTGCTTTTAATTCTTCGAATCCAGGTTTTCCAAGAAGTGCGAACATATTTTTCTTATATGCTTCTACTCCTGGTTGGTCAAATGGATTTAATCCTTGCATGTATCCAGAAATACCTACAGCTTTTTCGAAGAAGTATACTAAGTATCCGAATGTGAACTCACTCATATCAGGAAGTTCTACTACAAAGTTAGGTACCCCTCCATCTGTGTGAGCAAGAAGTGTTCCTTCAAATGCTTTAGTGTTTACGAAATCCATAGTTTTTCCAGCTAAATAGTTTAATCCATCAAGATTGTTATCAGCTTCTTTAAGCTCGATATCTTTGTTTGGAGATTTAACTTTTAAGATAGTTTCTAATAGAACACGACGTCCTTCTTGAACATATTGTCCCATAGAGTGAAGGTCTGTTGAGAAGCAAACACTTGATGGATATAATGCTTTTCCATCTTTACCTTCAGATTCACCGTAAAGTTGTTTCCACCATTCGTTGAAGTAAACCATTGATGGTTCGTAAGATACAAGAATCTCAATTAATTTACCTTTTTGTTGTAAGATATTACGCATTACAGCATATTGGTAAGCAATATTTTTGCTTAAATCTGGTGTTGATAATTCATCTTGAGCTAATTTGGCACCAGCCATCATTTTATCAATATCAACTCCACTTACAGCAATTGGAAGTAATCCTACAGCAGTAAGAACTGTGAAACGTCCACCTACATCATCAGGTACTACAAATGTTTCATATCCTTCATCATCTGCTAATGATTTTAATGCTCCACGAGCTCTGTCAGTTGTAGCGAAGATTCTTTCTTTAGCTCCTTCTTTACCATATTTTTCTTCAAGTAATTCTTTGAAAATACGGAATGCAATAGCAGGCTCTGTAGTTGTTCCTGATTTAGAGATTACATTTACAGAGAAATCTTTTCCTGTAGTTTTTAAGTAATTTACTAATTCTTGAGTATAAGTTGATGAAATTGTGTGACCTACGAAGAAGATTTTTGGAGTTTTTCTTCCTTCTTCATAGAAGTTATAGAAACTATCATTTAGCATTTCAATCGCTGCACGAGCTCCAAGGTATGAACCTCCAATACCGATAACAACTAGTACATCTGAATTGCTTTGAATTTTTTTACTAGCTTCTTTAATTCTAGCAAACTCTTCTTTATCGTAGTTAGTTGGTAATTCTAACCATCCTAGGAAATCATTTCCTATTCCAGTTTTATTGTGTAATTGATCATGTGCAACTTTCACATAACCTTCCATATTTTTTACTTCTTGTTCGTTAAAGAAGTTTAGTGCTTTCGAATAATCAAAATTTAAGTGCATTTTTGTTCTCCTTTTTTTATTTTCATCTTTTATTATAAATCATTGTTGGCTTGTCGTCTATAATATAATCGTAAATTAATTCAGAAACTTTTTCTGCATTATGTCTAATCGTGTTATTATCAACGATTCCGATGTCATTATTTTTTATCAATTTAATTCCAAGTTCTTCTATTTTTTCTTGATCGATTTTGACCGGTTCTTGTTTTTCTTTGTGATATTTCGATAAAATACTATCACCAAACTCACGAGAATTAGCAATAACCAAATCAAAAATATTCTCTCCAACATGTTTATTGATAGCTGTAATGTGTTCAGAAACTGTATAATTATCAGTCTCTCCATGCTGAGTCATGACATTACAAACATATATTTTCTTAGCTTTACTTTCTCTAATCTTATCAGAAACCTGAGAAATTACTAAATTGGGAATAATCGATGTATACAAACTACCTGGCCCCATTATAATATAATCCGCCTCTTCGATAGCTCTTAACACATCTTCATTAGGTTTTACCCTAGAAGGTGTAATATAAACATGATCTATCTCTCCACCAGCTTCAGTAATTGAAGATTCTCCTCTTATAATTTCACCTGTAGAAAGTACAGCGTTTAAAGTCGCTATATCATTGGTTGTCGGTAATACCGTTCCACGAACATTTAAAATTCTACTCATAACTTTTACTGCAGTTGAAAAATCTCCATGAATATCTGTCATTGCAGCAATCATTAAATTACCTACCGGATGACCCTTAACTTCACCACTATCAAATCGATATTGGAACATTTTTTCTAGATACGGCTCTACATCAGATAATGCAGCAATAACATTTCTAATATCTCCTGGTGATGGAATATTCATATCACTTCTTATCTTCCCTGAACTACCACCATCGTCAGCTACCGTTACTACCGCAGTTATATCAAGAGGATATTTTTTCAACCCTCTTAAAAGAACAGATAACCCTGTTCCTCCACCTATAGTGACTACTCTAATTTTAGTTCTCATCTTTCTACCTACCCTTGTTAATGTCGCGATGTTCTAGATAAACTCTATAGCCAAGTTTCGAGATATCTTCATGTAATTTCCTCGCTATACTCACCGAGCGATGTTTACCACCAGTGCATCCAACAGCAATTGCGACCTTGTCCCTTCCTTCATATTGATACTTATCTACCATGTAAGTCATTAATTCTAGATATTTATCATAAAATTCCTTAGTGACTTCATCATCAAAAACATAATCAAATACTTCACTATCTTGTCCAGTTTTTTCCCTAAGTTCATTTATATAAAATGGATTCCTTAAAAATCGTACATCTACAATGTTATCCGCATCTATAGGTATACCATATTTATATCCAAAACTAGAAATTGTAATATGATAACTATCTTTTTTCTCAATACCAAAATCTTCTAAAATTTTCTTTTTAAGGTCTTTAACGGTTGTATTTGTAGTATCATAAATATAATTCGCTATACCTTTAATAGCATCCATATCTTTTCTTTCTTGAGTAATTCCTTCTAGAAGACTAAATTCACTAGACAAAGGATGATTTTTTCTAGTTTCTTTATATCTATTTACTAATACTTGATCTTCACTATCTAAAAATATTATACGAACATCAAAATATTCATTTTGTTGTATTTTTTTTAATACTTCTTTTAAATCAACAAACAAAAGCTTGCTTCTAATATCTATGCTTATAGCTGTTTTATCTATTTCTTTTTCTTCAATAATTCTTAGAAAATCTTCTACAACAAGTCCCGGTAAATTATCTGTACAAAAATATCCTTGATTTTCAAAGACCTCTAACGCTGTATTTTTTCCTGCTCCACTTATTCCTGTAATTATAACTAATTTTTTCTTCATAGCTTCACATCCGTCTTTATAATAATATAAGTTTTATGGAATGATTTTTTTCAGTTTAACAAAGAATAAATAAACTGCTCCATTTCTATATTGTACACCATTTCTAAATATTTGTGTAGTATTTTAAAATTATAAAAAATAAACCTACCGTACAGATTTCCTGTACAGTAGATTTATTACTAATTATCTATTGCCTCTACTAGCGTTGTTATTATTGTTAGCTCCTGAATTCCTTACACCAGGTTGTACTCCATTAGAGTTGCCTCCTCGTGATTGGGAATTACCGTTGTTACCATTCTGTTGACCATTTTGATTTGATAAATTACTATTGTTATCTTCAGAATTATTTCCATTACGATTATTATCATCGTTGCTGTTATTACCGTTGTTATTATTGTTATTTCTATCTTTATCTTTATCTTTTTCTTCTTGATTACGTTTATTTTGTTCTTCAATTTCTCGACGTTCACTATCAGAAATAACTTTAACTCCACCGTTTATAGATCCAACGTTTTCTGGGACTTTAAATCCTTTAGGTGGGTGAATACGCACTATATTTTGCATATTAATTCTATATAATGCTTGAGTTTTCTGCGTATCTTCTTGAGTCATATACTTCGTCGGCCCATCAATTGCATCAAATCCTTGCCATACAGCCATCGTGTAATTACTAGTATATCCAATTGTCCAAGAATCTTTAGAATAATTATCTATATCAAAATTATACTTTTGAGCTTCTCCTTCACCGAATGTAGTTGTACCTGTCTTAACAGCCATATCAGCTCCACTAATACGAGCAAACGAAGCCGTACCATTTACTACATTTCTTAACATTGAAGTCATAATGTACGCAGTTGATTCTTTAATAACACGTTTTCTGTCATCTTTACTGAAGCTCTTCACTTCAGAACCTTCACTATCATAAACTTTTTTGATAGCTTTTGGTGTTGCATAATATCCACCATTACTAAACGGAACATATGCTCCTGCCATTTGTAATGGCGAGAATCCATCTCCACTTCCTCCAATTGGAGTAGTAATAGAATTATCCTTGATATCCATACCCACATTATTTGCATATTGTTTTACTCTATCGAAACCAACTTCTTGATATGTTTTAATAGCTGGAATATTATATGACCAAACTAATGCGTTATTTATTGTAATATTACCGTGGAATTGTCTATCCCAGTTTTGAATTTGAGATCCCTGAATTTTCGAGTCATTAACCGTATGATCAGAACCCCAATTTAGATATTCTACAGCAGGTCCATAAGCTAGTATTGGTTTAATTGATGAACCGGGTTGTAACTTAGCTTGCGTTGCAATATTAAATCCATGGAAGGTCTGTTTTTTACCTCCATAAAGAGCGGCTATACCACTATTTTCGTTATTCAGTACAACCATAGCCACATTACTTGCTTGTTTTATTCCTGCATAGTTAGCATTTACACTTTCTGTTAAAGTATCTTGAATTTTTGAATCAAAGTTAGTATAAATTTTAAGACCTAAGTTTAATACGTCACCTTCATAATCTTTAAATTCTTTACTATTTTTTAATTCATTTACAATTTGATTCATATATGAAGTATATTTTGAATCAAATTCACTTGATAATAATACACGTTCACTTTCGTCACGTTCTATTAATCCATCTAATACATTAGTTTTTTGAGCTGCTGTTGATTCTGCTTCTGAGATTTTCCCATGGTATTGCATTAAATACAATACAGTGTCACGACGAGCTTTAGCCGCTTCAGGATTATCATATGGATTATATGTATTAGGATGCTGAGGTAACCCCGCTAAAAGCGCCATCTGCGAAAGAGTTAATTGATTTAACTCTTTTCCAAAATAGTACTTAGAAGCTGTTTTTAATCCATATACTCCATCTGAATAATAGATTCTATTTACATACATAGTAAATATAGATTCTTTATCGTAGTTTTGTTCAAGTTTATATGCAAGATATGCTTCTTGAACTTTACGCTTCATACTCTTATTATCGTCTAAGAATGTTCTCTTAATTAACTGTTGAGAAATTGTTGACGCACCTTGAGATCCAAACCCACTTGTAAGGTTTGAAAATACCGCTCCTACTAAACGTCTAAAATCGACTGCTCCATGTTCGAAAAATCTATTATCCTCTGTCGCTAAGATTGCATCTTGCATTTTTGTCGGGATGTCTGATGTATTTAAATTTTCACCAATCTGGTTCCCTAATTTTGCCACCTCATTATTATTAACATCATAAACGATTGTTCTTGAGTTATTATCTAGTATCTTAGAGTCAAATGCAGGTGCTTGATAAATCCAGAATACACATAGTAAGAATAGTGATATAATAGCAACACTTGCTGCATATAACCCATATCTCAATATTTTCATCCATAAAGTTTTATTGGATTTTTTAGAATTTGGATTACTAATTCTATTTGGACCTAATGGCCGTCTAGGCCCTCCTGGTTTACCAGTTCTTGCTGATTGTTGAGCATTTCTCGGTCTAACAGGTGGTACTCCTTGTCCTTGATTAGCATTACCTGCTCTTTGTTGTTGATTGGAAGGTCCTGCGTTCTGTGCATTTCTTCTCATTACTTCTTCATTTGTTAATGGTCTTCTTTGTTGCCCATTATTTGTTGGATTATTATTCCCTCTAGATATATATCCACCTGGCATAACACTCTTTCTTTCCTGAGAGTGTCTATCTCTTCTCGATAACCGACTATTATTATTTTCTGCCATAGTATATCCTCTCTTTTTCAATATTTAAACTTTCATTTAACTTTCATTTTGATTTGAACCCTTTTTTCGATATAAAATGGTACAATATACTACATTAATTTTAATGTATAATGAAAAAAAAATCAATTTACTTTGTATAATATTAACTATTATTTAATATTTTTGTAATATTTACAAAGACTTTATAATTATAATTCAGTTAATTAAGACATAATTTAAATCTTTAACCCACATATTTTCTTATACTAAAAAAATAAAGGGTAATTCATTAAGAATCACCCTCATATTCTGCTAATATAATCATTAATTATTATAGCAAAGTCTTAGTAGATAAATTACTAAAAACCTCTATTTCTTCTTTAACATTTTACTTAGTTAACGCTACTTCTATATCGCTAATGGCTACTTTAGCGGCTGCAATTCTTGCGATAATAACTCGATATGGTGAACAAGAAACATAACCTAAACCAATTTTTGAACAAAGTAGAATTGATTTTTCATCTCCCCCATGTTCACCACAAATTCCTAGTTTAATATTTGGTTTTACAGCTTTTGCTTTATTGACAGCAATCTTCATTAACTCTAGTACTCCACTCTCATCTAAATGAACAAATGGATCTGACTCTAAGATATTTTTTTTCTTATAGATATCGATAAATTTCTCAGCGTCGTCTCTTGAATAACCAAATGTTAATTGTGTTAAGTCATTTGTTCCGAAACTGAAGAAATCTGCATGTTCAGCAATCTTATCAGCTACTACACAAGCTCGTGGTATTTCAATCATAGTTCCTACTTTATAATTAAAGTCCGCATTGTATAACTGTATTTCTTTTTCAACTAATTCAACTATTTGCTCACGTAGAACTACAAGTTCTTTTTCTAAACCTACTAACGGAATCATAATTTCTACATTAACTTCAATTCCTTCTTTACGTGCTCTAATCGCTGCTGAACTGATCGCTTTTGCCTGCATTAAATAAATTTCTGGAAATGTTATTCCTAGACGGCAACCACGGTGTCCCATCATAGGGTTGAACTCAGCAATACTAGCAATTTTTGCTTCTAATTGACTAACACTTACACCTATTTCCTCAGCAATAACTTTTACAGTTTTTTCATCTTTCGGTAAGAATTCATGAAGTGGTGGATCTAGTAATCTTATGTTAACAGATTTACCTTTCGCTTCTTTAAAAATTTTATAGAAATCATCACTTTGAATTGGTTGTAATCTATCTAAGAATCTAATTCTTTCATTTGTATCTGATGCTAGTATCATTTTTCTAACTAAACTAATTCTATCTTCTTCAAAGAACATATGTTCTGTTCTACATAATCCAATTCCTTCAGCTCCAAACTCGAAAGCAACTTTTGCATCAACTTCATTATCAGCATTTGCTAATACTTTTAGACTTCTAATTTCATCCGCCCATCCTAAGAGCTTATTGAATCTATCGCTGAATCTAGCATCTATTTTATCAACTTCACCCAGATAAACCTTACCACTGCTTCCATCAACAGAGATTACATCTCCTTCTTTTAATGTAATTCCAGCAATTTTTAAAGTTTTTTCGTCATAATTAATAATCATGTTTTGGCAACCACATACGCAGCATTTACCCATTCCACGTGCAACTACCGCAGCATGTGATGTCATACCTCCACGTAGAGTTACAATGGCTTCTGAGCTAACCATTCCTTCAATATCTTCAGGTGATGTTTCTTCTCTTACTAATACAACCGGTTTTGTTTTAGCCGCTTCAACCGCTTCATGAGCAGTAAAATAAATTGCTCCCACTGCCGCTCCTGGTGAGGCCGCTAATCCTTGAGTTAATTGTTGTGCTTGTTTCAATGATTTTTCTTCAAATGTAGAATGAAGAAGTTTGTTAATTTCTTCTGTACCTACTCTTAAAATAGCCTCTTCCTTACTAATAACACCTTCTTCTACTAATGAAACTGCAACTTCGACAACAGCATTTGGAGTTCTCTTAGCATTTCTTGTTTGAAGAATATATAATTTACCATCTTCAATAGTAAACTCAATATCTTGCATATCTTTATAGTGTCCTTCTAATTTTTTAGAAAGTTCCACAAATTCTTTATATAAATGTGGCATATCTTCAGCTAGCACACTAATATTTTTCGGAGTTCTAATTCCCGCAACTACATCTTCCCCTTGTGCATTAATTAAATATTCTCCGAATAGTTCATCTTCACCAGTTACAGGGTTTCTACTAAATGATACTCCAGTACCACAATTGTCTCCCATATTCCCGAAAACCATGGCTTGGATATTTACAGCAGTCCCTAGTTTATCACTAATATTATGAAGTCTTCTATATACTTTAGCACGATTATTATTCCAAGATTTAAATACCGCTTCGATAGCTAGCATAAGTTGTTCCTTCACACTCATCGGAAATTCACGTCCTACTTCTTTTTTGTAGATTTCTTTGAACTCTTCAACAACTTTAAATAAATCTTTTTCATTCATATCGCTATCTTGTTCATAGCCATTTTCATTTTTTACTCGTGTTAATACTTCTTCAAATTTATATTTCTCTACATCCATTACTACATCAGAGAACATTTGAATAAATCTTCTATAACTATCATAAGCAAAACGATAATTATTATTTTTCTTAGCTAAGGCAATAGTTGTTTCATCATTCAATCCTAAATTTAAAATTGTATCCATCATTCCAGGCATTGAAAATACAGCACCACTTCGTACAGAAACTAATAACGGATTTTCTATACTTCCCAACTCTTTACCTATATTTTTTTCTAATATTTCTAATTGTTCATTAATTTGTTTTAAAATCTCAGGTTTAATTCGTTCCCCATTTTCATAATAACTATTACAGCTTTCTGTAGTAATAGTAAAACCAGGTGGTACATTAATCCCTAATCCCTTCATTTCTGCAAGATTTGCACCTTTACCCCCAAGTAAAGATCTCATATCTTTATTTCCTTCACTGAAATTATAAACATATTTTTTTGTCATTTTAAAATTCCCCCATCACATTTTTGTTACAGTATATAATTATTTATTAAATGTTAAACTTCTAAGCCGCGTTCTCTCATTATCCCAATTATCAACTCTGCAGTTTCCTCAATAGCTTTATTTTGAACATCTATTATCGGACAACCAATTTTCCCCATAATTTCTAACGCGTACTCTAATTCTTCAAATATTTGGATTTCATCTGTATAATCAGTATTTCCATCCACTCCTAAAGTTTTTAATCTTTCTTCCCTCAACTTATTAAGTTGTTCTACTGAATTTGTTAAACCAATAATCTTTCTTTTTACTTCATATAATTGCTCTGGTAGTATTAAATCTTGAACAATAGGGACATTCATAACTTTAATGTTTCTATTTGCTAGATATAAACTTAATGGTGTTTTAGACGTTCTTGATACCCCCAAAATAACAATATCCGCCTCTTTAAGACCATTAATATCTTTTCCATCATCATACTTCACAGCAAATTCCAATGCATCAACCCTTTTGAAGTACTCAGTTCCCATTTTTCTGTTTAAACCTGGATTCCCTTCAGATTTTATTCCAAGTTTATCTTCAAAAGTGTTTAGCATTTCACTTAACAGATCTATAACTTTTATATTTTTTTCTAACCCTTTTTTCTTTACGTATTCAGCTAAGGTACTATCTACCAATGTTTGAACTATTACATCCCCATCATTTACATTCGACATAATACAATCTATTTTTTCTATCGTACAAACATTGGAATTCTTCAATACCTTATAATCAGCTTTCCCATAAGAGAACTGCACTAACGCTGCATCTACAACATCTTTTGCGGTATTTCCTATCGAATCTGAAATTATATGTACAGTTAACATATTATCCCTCCAGTATTTCCAATAATAATTTAATTAATGTAGTTTTTGAAATTTTTCCAACGATCACCTTGCCGCCATCCTCATCTCTTACAACAGGCAAGCAGTCAATTTCATGTAAAATTAACTTCCTTAAGGCATCACTAACTAATTCATCTTCATATATGTATATTACATTTGGTACACGTGTCATCGCTAGTACTATTGGAAGATTTTGACCATCAGCATTTCTTGATAATTTCAACATATCTTTTCTAGATGTTACACCTGCGAGGTGATTATTCTCATCGACAATAAAGATTGTTCCTACATCATATATAAATAATTTAGATAATACATCTGAGAAATTCGCTGTACTTTTAGCCGTTATTGCTATCCCCATAACATCTTTAACTAATTTATTTTTTATTTCTTCACGTTGTTCTCCTGGTGAAAAGTTATAATTGTAATAGTATCCTACATTAGGCTTTGCTTCTAAGATTTCTAGCATTCCTAATACTGCCAAATCATTTCTTAAAGTAGATTTCCCCAAAGATAACTTCTCTGCTATCTCATCACTTGTAATTGGCTCATAATTTTTTACTATTTCAATTATAGCTTTATGTCTCTCAGTAAGTTTCATTGTTCCTCCTTCTTGTATTATATTTTTTATTATACAATATATTACACACTAATTCAATAGTTATATCATATTAATGTGTAATAATAAAATCTATTATGTATGATTATTTCATTTTAAATGATATTACAGCTACATTCCTATCCTATTTTATTACCAATATATTAAAATAGAGTTACTCATTGTCTATTTTATTTAAATTTAAATGTTTATATGATATAATTAATCTAATAATATATCGAGGTGAAAATTGTATGTCAAAATTATCAAAATTATTTGCAATCGGTACAGGTATAGCCGTTGCTAACTATTACTCAAAAAATCCAAACAAAGTTGAAGAACACACTGAATACGTTAAGAAAAAATCTAAAGATTACTATGGTTATACACGTTGTATGATTCGCTATACTAAGAAAAATGGTGTTGAAGAAGCGGCAATCTACCTATACAACGACTTAGTGAAAAATCTTAAAAAAGCTAAAAATGCTTTAGAAAACAAATACAATAATGCTGTTGATTATGGTAAAGAACTATCTAGCAATGTAAAAGACATTAAAGGGCACGTATCTAGTGTAAAAGAATATACTTCAGAAGTTAAAGAAAACTTAGGAGATGCAAAAAAAATCGTTGAAGAATTCAAACCTTCAGTAGAAGCTTATAAAGAAAAAGCACTTTCTTCATTCGAAAAAATTAAAGATCAAGTATCAAATATTAAAAAAGACGTTGACGAAGCAAAAGTTCAAGAAAAAGTTGAAGATTTCACTAACAAATCAACTGAAACACTAGATTCAGTTAAAGAACGCGTTGAAACTGAAGTTCTAAAAAATACTCCTGAACAAAAAGAAGAAAAATAATATAATGAGGATTTAAGATGAATCTACTATCACTAAGTACTCTTCCTAATACAGGGGAAGCAGTGAAAAATTATGGTGCATACATTGGTATAATCATAATAATTGCAATAATTTTCTTCCTAATTTGGAGAAAAAAGAATAATAAAGATGATTAAAAAACTCTAAGCTAGGTAAAACTAGCTAGAGTTTTTTTATTACAATTAATCTACAGCTATTTACTACATAATGAATAAGAGAGTGATTCGATAAAATCTAAACGATTTTCGAATCACTCTCTTTCATTCTATACTATTTTAAATTATCTAATGCAGCTATTCTTTCTTTAACACTATCATATTGTTCTTGATATGTTGCTTGTTTTTCTTTTTCTTTAGCTACAACCGCTTCTGGAGCAGAACCAACAAATTTTTCATTAGAAAGTTTTTTATTTACTCTATCTAATTCTTGTTGTAATTTTTCTAATTCTTTTCCTAGACGTTCTTTTTCTTTGTCTACATCGATTAAATCGCTTAATGAAACGTAGATCTCAGCACCTGGTAAGATACGACTGATGTCAGTTTCGCTTGCTTCTACTTCGCGTTCAATAATAAGTTCGCTAGGACGAGCAAATTTCTCTAAGTACGCACTACCACTTAATAGCACTTCTTTTACGCTATCTTGTGAGTATTTAATTTTAATAGGAATCTCACGAGACATAGGAGCGTTCACTTCACTACGGATGTTACGTACTGCTGTGATTACATCTTGGATGAATTGCATATCTTCAGTTTCTTTTTCGAATACTAGACTTGCATCAACTTTAGCAAATTCACTAGTTACAATACTATCTCCAGTGTGAGGAATGTGTTGCCAGATTTCTTCAGTTACGAATGGCATAAACGGATGTAACATTTTTAGAGAAGCATCAAGTACATATACTAAAATAGATTTAGTAGTTTTCTTCGCAACTTCATCTTCACCATTTAATGAAATCTTAGCAATCTCGATATACCATGAGCAGAATTCTTCCCATACAAAGTTGTATAGAATACGGCTTGCTTCACCAAATTCATATTTTTCGAATAATCTTTCGAAATCTTCAATAGTTTTAGCAAGTTTTGTTAAGATATATTTATCAGCTAATGTTTTTTCTCCAGTTAAATCAATATCACTGTATTCGAAACCTTCAAGGTTCATAATTACGAAACGAGAAGCGTTCCAAATTTTATTGATATAGTTCCAACTTGCTTCAATTTTCTCAGTTGAGTAACGTAAGTCTTGACCTGGTGTTGAGTTAGTAGCTAAGAAGTAACGTAAGCTATCAGCCCCGTATTGTTCGATTACTTCCATTGGATCTACACCATTACCAAGTGATTTACTCATCTTACGACCTTGTTCATCACGAACTAAACCGTGGATTAAACAATCTTCAAATGGACGTGTTCCTGTAAATTCTAATCCTTGGAATACCATACGAGCAACCCAGAAGAAGATGATGTCATATCCAGTTACTAGACAGCTATTTGGATAGTAACGTTTGAAATCTTCACTTTCTAAATCTGGCCATCCTAATGTTGAGAATGGGAATAATGCTGAAGAGTACCAAGTATCAAGAACATCTTCATCTTGAACATAGTTTTCAATATCTTTTGGTGGGTTTACATCAACATAAACTTCACCAGTTTCTTTGTGATACCATGCTGGAATACGGTGTCCCCACCATAATTGACGAGAAATACACCAGTCTTGGATATTTTCCATCCAAGTATTTAACGTATTTTCAAAACGTGGTGGATAGAAGTTAACTTTTCTATCTGCATCTTTTTGATTTTCTAATACTTTATCAGCAAGAGGTTTCATGTCAACGAACCATTGTTTAGAAAGATATGGTTCAACAACCGCACCACTACGCTCAGAGTGACCTACTGAGTGAAGGTGTTTTTCAATCTTGAAGCATACTCCGCTTTCTTGTAAATCAGCGATAAGAGCCTTACGACATTCGAAACGATCCATACCGTTATATTTATCAGCATGTTCATTCATAACAGCACCTTCATCCATAACGATGATGCGTTCTAAGTTATGACGTTCTCCTACTTCAAAGTCATTTGGATCGTGGGCAGGAGTTATTTTAACTACTCCACTTCCGAAATCTTTTTCTACATATTCATCTGCAATAACAGGAATTTCTTTATTTGTTACTGGTAATAGAACTGTTTTACCAATATATTTTTGATATCTTTCATCTTCAGGGTGAACAGCAACCGCAGTATCTCCGAATAAAGTTTCAGGACGAGTAGTTGCTACTTCTAGATAGTCTCCACTTCCATCAGCTAAGAAATATTTAAGGTGATAGAATGCACCTTCTACGTCTTTGTGAATTACTTCGATATTAGATAATGCAGTTCTTTGAACTGGATCCCAGTTGATAATTTTCTCACCACGGTAGATTGTACCATTGTTGTAGTGATCTACGAAAATTTTCGTTACTGCTTTATTTAATCCTTCATCTAATGTAAATCTTTCTCTTGAGTAGTCTAAACCTAATCCAAGTTTAGCCCACTGTACACGAATATATCCAGCATATTCTTCTTTCCATTCCCATGCACGCTCTAAGAATTTTTCACGACCTAAATCATAACGACTTAATCCTTCTTCACGCATTTTAGCTTCTACTTTAGCTTGTGTAGAAATACCAGCGTGGTCCATTCCTGGAAGATAAAGCACATCAAATCCTTTAAGACGTTTGTAACGTGTTAACATATCTTGTAAAGTTGTATCCCAAGCATGTCCAATGTGTAATTTACCAGTTACGTTTGGTGGTGGAATTACGATTGTATATGGATTTTTTTTACTTTTATTATCAGCTTTAAAAACTTCTTTTTCCAACCACCAGTTGTAGCGATTATTTTCTACTTCGGTCGGATTATATTTTGTAGACATTTCAGTCATGACTGTTCCTCCTAAATTTTTATTTTATTATTAATTATTTTAAATTTCATAGTTATTTTTGTGGTATTTTTTTAGATAAAAAAAATAACCTCCATCCTTAACATAAGGACGAAAGTTTCCGTGGTACCACCTTTATTCTAATTATAACATTAGCACTTAATAAGATTAACGCTCTAACCACGTTTAAAGCTACTTACTTTCACTCTAAATGCTCACCGGCTACTTCAAAGTCCTGCCTAGGAGAAATCTCTCAACCACTGATTTCTTTTCTGTATCCTACGGTACGCAAGAACTTCTACTTATCGGCTCATCGCATATATTTTATAATTAAAATATGTTTAATATAATAACATACTTTTTTTTATAATGCAAGCAAAAGGAAAACTTTGTAAGTGTGGTGCGTAAGAATTTGTTAATTTCTAAGCCCTCTACCTTTTATATTTTTGACATTCTAAAGAAATAATAGTATAATATCTTTAGATTAGAGGAGGTGCTATTATGCCGAACATTAAATCAAGTACAGATTTACGTAATAATTACAATGAAATTTCTTCATTTTGCCATGAAACAGGTGAACCCATCTTTATTACCAAAAATGGGCGCGGTGACCTTGCCGTCATGAGTATTGATTTATTCAATAAATTCATGGGAAGATACGAACTATATCAACTTCTTGAGCAAAGTGAATCTGATTTTACAAACGGTCGTACCCTTACTTTTGATGATTCCATGAAAAGCTTAAGAGAGGATCTAAAAAATGGAACATTATAAAATACTTGTTTCTGAAACCTATCATAAAGACTTAAAAGATATTATCCATTATATTTATCATAATTTAGATGCACCACTTACTACATCTGCCTTACTTGACGAAATAGAATCCGCTGTTTCTGCTCTATCTGTCATGCCTTTTCGCTATGGATTAGTTGATGATGCCTATCTACACCGTAAAAAATTTAGAAAATGTCTTGTTAAGAATTACATCATTTTCTATAAAGTGAACAAAGAAAATAAAACTGTAATGATTCACCGAATTCTTCATGCAAGACAAAAATGGATTGATATCCTATAAAAAACATTCCAGATAAATATAAAAAAGTACTTCAACGATTAGAAATCTAATTCCATCATTGAAGTACTTTTTTAAATATTAATCTTCTTTTTTATTTTTCCATGCAGTTGCATTATCTAACTTAATTGGTAAGTTATCTAGGTAAAACTCTGGATCTTTTCCTTGTTTATGTTGTTTCACATAGTCTTTTAATACTACATAAACTACACCAGAAAGTCCGATAATCGCGATTAAGTTAAGTAAACTCATAATCCCCATTGTTACATCGGCAATTCCCCAAACTAAGTTTAAATCTAATACACTTCCTACATATACGAAGATACATACGATAACACGATAAACATTTACAGCCCATTTTTTAGGAAGTAAATATTGAATGTTTGTTTCTCCATAGTAGTAGTTACCAATTACAGAACTATATCCGAATAAGAAAATAGCCACGATTAAGAAAATTGTTCCGATACTTCCTACTTGTGAAGTTAAGGCAGCTTGTGTAAGTTGGATACCTTGTAACTTACCAGCTCCGTATTCAACACCAGGATATAGTAAGATTAAGAATGCTGTTGCTGTACATACTAAACATGTGTCGAAGTAAACTCCTAGAGTTTGGATAAATCCTTGCTTAGCTGGGTGAGTACTATCAGCTGTAGCCGCTGCGTTAGGAGTTGATCCTAAACCAGCTTCGTTAGTGAACATACCACGCTTAATTCCTAAAAGAATTGATGTCCCCATACCAATTACTCCACCACCTACTTGTTCAAGACCGAATGCTGATTTCACGATTTGAGCAAGAACACCAGGTAATTTGTCAATGTTAATAACCATTATAACTAATACGATAAATAAGTACGCCACTGCCATTACTGGTACTAACCATTGAGTAATTTTAACAACTTTTGTTACACCACCAAAAATTACGAAAATAGTAAGAATTAATAAAGCAATACCTGCAATATTTGCATTAATATCATATACTTGTAAAGCCTGAGCAATAGTGTTAGTTTGAACAGAGTTAAATGCTACACCATATGTTATAGAAATAACAATCGCGAAAAGCACACCCATCCATTTTTGGCCAAGACCTTTTTCCATATAGTAAGCAGGTCCCCCACGATAAACACCTTTTCTATCACGAACTTTATATACTTGGGCTAGCGTTGATTCGGCAAAAGATGAAGCTCCTCCAAAAAGCGCCATTACCCACATCCAGAATACTGAACCAGGTCCACCCATTGCAATCGCAATAGCAACCCCTGCAATTGTACCAGTACCTACTCTTGACGCAGCTGAGATTGTGAAGGCTTGGAAAGCAGAAACACCTTTTTGTTCGCCGTCTTTACCTACTTTAGGTTTTTCTGTAATAAGTCTGAACATTTCTTTAATGTAAGTAAATTGAACAAACTTAGTACTAAATGTAAAATAAATACCAGTTACCATTACCAACCCTATTAGGAAATAAGTCCACATAAAGTCATTAATGTTAGTCAATAATTCTAAAAATCTATCCATTAAGAGTCAACTCCTCGTTTTATTTGTTTTTTACGCTACCTATTATACTTTAAAAAACACTACAATTATAAATATACGTTAGAAAATCTAACATAAGACTATCTTAAATCAACTTTACTTTCAATATTTACTAAAAAACTATAGAAAATACTTGAAATCTCACATAAAAAATCCAGGAGCTTTAAACATTACATTCAAATCACCTGGATTTTTCTCATTAAACATATTCAATTCTATTTACTTCTTCATTGTTGTTCATTGGATAATTATTCACAGGATAAGGATAGTCACCCATTCGATAGTTATGCATTCCATTATTCATAACAGGAACAACTAATTTTCTATCGCGAGTCTTCAAAATAGAATCAATCTCATAACTATTTAGATTGTTATAATCTAATTTTTCTTGAAGAACATATTTACCACTTCTAACCCTAGCTCTAATATCTGTAGCAGCAACAAAGTAGACAACCATAAACACAATAGAGAATATGAATTGAGATACTGAGAAAATATTTCTTAATACAGGATCTCCTTGAAAAATAAATCCACTAAATAAAGATAAAATCGTTAATCCAGCTTGGATATATAATACTATTCTTCTACCTTTTGTATCGAATATTAGTAAATACGTAATAAATAACAGAATAAAATTAAATACTGAGATTACTATTCCACCAATTATCAATACGGCAAACCCTAAAATCAGCGTCGTTGCAAATTCTTCATAAAATCTATCACCTGTAATTATCGGTAAGTTAATTAATGCGAATACCAATCCTCCTATGACTGCCATAGGCAACGCAAAAGTTATTATATAGGCAACTCCCCAATTTCTCTTCCAAACGCGCCCTTTATATTCTTTATAAATTCTATAAGTATTATAAAATGGTATAAACGCAAGTCCTGGCCTAACTCCAAGTATATCAAACATAATTTTTGAAAATATCGCTGTAATAATATATCCAAAAAATACTACGATGAGCAACACAATTAAACCTATAGCCAATATCTGACTCATCAGATGTTCATCTATTTCAAACATAAAAATTCCTCCTTTATTTCATATCATTATTTTCTATTACATTATAATTAAGTTCATTAGAAATTATAGGCACTACTAACCTTCTCTTACGAGCTTTTAGGGTTTCATTTATTTCAAAACTATCCATAGTCTCGTAATCTAATTTCTCCTGAAGAACATATTCTCCACTTCTAATTCTAGCTCTAACTTCTCTTGCCGCTAAAAGATAAACAATAGTAAATACAACAGAAAAAATCATTTGTATCATCACTAACCTTACAGTATTAAAATTAGGATCTATTTCAATAAAAATACTAGTTCCAAATATAGTTAATAGTGTTAGTGCGGCTTGAATATTCAATACTACTTTTCTTACTTTTGTATCGAAAATTGGTAAATACATAATAAATAACATAATTACACCAAATACATTTATTATTAGAAAACATATAAAAACTATTATTATACTAACAAGAAAAAGAAGCATGAAATTAAACACAACTTCATTATTCACTTTATAACTCGTCAAATTTAATACTACACCTGTGATTATACCAGCCGGAAAAATAAAAGTTAGTATATACGCAACTCCCCAGTTTCTCTTCCAAACACGACCTTTATACTCTTTATAAATCCTATATGTATTATAAAATGGTACAAGTGCTAAAATCGGTTTAACCCCAAGTATATCAAACATAATTTTTGAAAAGATAACTGAAACAATATATCCAATACTAGCATATAGAGTAGCTATTCCTCCAAAGATATTAAATAATGATTCTAACATATGATTATTGAACCCAAACATAACTTTCCTCTTCTCTTCTATTCTATTCTACATCATAAAATTCGTCTAACACATAAGTTGTTACAGGTTTAACATATAATTCATATTTCGCTACTAAATCAGCTATAATATCACCATCAATTAAGGTTATTGTTCTAGTCCCTTGGCGAGAAGCTTCTATAGCTGATTTTGAAAATTTTGATGTTGTGATAAATATACCGAATTCAGCATTATATTTATCCATTGCACCTCTAAACTTATCTATTTCAGGAGAAGGCACATTCCCTTCCCATCTTTTAGCCTGAATAGCAACTCTAGCAGTTCGAAAATCATCACTTGTTATGTATCCAAATCCATCAAGACCACCATCGTTAGAAACTTGAATCCCTATTTTTTCATCCATCTCAACATTCATTTTTGAAACGAGTTTTCTAGCGAACATCTCAAATTTTGCTGGGCTGAATTTTTTTAATTTTCTAATTAGCTCATCTCTCCACTGATCTTCTACAATTTCTTTTTCATCTTCAGAAATTACTTCTTCAATATCTGTTATCTCTTTTTTTCGTTTAATCTTCTTATTAATTACTTTATATATAGCTGAAAAATCTAAAGAATCAAGGTTAGCTTCTCGCCCTTTACTTGTCAAAGTATAAACTTTACCATCTTTTTTTAAAAATTCCGCTTTTTCTAAATAACTCAAAGTAAAATTAAAGAAAAACTTGAATGGAGAATACTCTCTATTACTTTTTTTAGAGATACGACGAGAATCAATATATTCTTCAGTTATAACTTCAGAATTTTTTCTAAAATACTCTGCTATCGCTCTTTTTGTGTCACTTCCCCCTTTTTTTCTAAGTGCAATGATTATTTCTTTGGAAATAACATTCTCTTTCTGACTATTTGTCATTTTAAATATATCCACAAACTCCCCTCCTTTCTTATATCTGTTCTTTTCTTTATTATACTAAAAATCTTTATAAATTAATAGTAAAAAAGGGAGTGACTCAAAAATCGTGATTTCGTAGAAATCGATTTTGTCGAGTCACCCCCGCACAGGCTATTAGATATCTAAAAAGCTTTTATAAAGTGAATTTAGATATCAATAGGCCACTGCGTCTATGATTTTTTATATAAACTTTGTAAAAATTAAGACTTTAGTGTCAGCATCTGTTATATTATTTATGATAACTTGCTCCTGTTATTATACGGTAAGCTCTGTACACCTGTTCAAGTAAGACAACACGCATCATCTGGTGTGGAAACGTCATTCTACTAAACGATAATGCAAAATCACTACGTTTTTTCACACTATCAGAAAGACCATAACTTCCACCAATTACCAATGCAACATCACTCTTACCAGTAAGCATTAAATTATCAATTTTTGATGCAAATTCCTCACTTGATAAATTCTTACCTAAAATTTCCAAAGTAATAACATACTGATTATCTTTAATTTTTGATAATATGTTATTTCCTTCTTTTTCCATCGCAAGAGCTATTTCTGAATCATTCTCTACCTTTACTTTTTCATCTGAAATTTCAATAGTATTTAACTTAATATATGCTCCAAGACGTTTTTCATATTCTTTTATAGCATCTCTATAAAATTTTTCCTTAACTTTACCTACACAAATCAAAGTTACTTTCATCAGAACCTCTTTCTATCTACACATCTTTACCAAGGACAAATTTTTCAATAGCATAAGCGAAACCATCTTCATCATTTGACTTAGAAATAAAATTCGCCGCTTCTTTTAAAGTAGGATTAGCATTATCTACCGCAACTCCCATACCAGCGAACTCAATCATACTTAAATCATTAAGTCCATCACCTAATGCCATTACATTTTCATTTGTTAAACCAAGATTTTTACATAATGAATCTAAAGATACTCCTTTAGAAATACCCTTATCGTTAATTTCGATAAAGAACGGTTTAGACATAGCTACCTCATACTCATCACCTAATTCAAGCGCTAGTTTATCTTTCACTACGACAGCTTCATCAGGATGTTTAAGAATTATTACCTTAGCCGCACCTTCTTTAATATCATCTTTCATATTTTCACTAATTACTAATTCTGCACTTACTAAACCAGACTCAATTCGTGCATATTCATTATCACGATTGGTAAGAACTTTCCCACCTTGATAAGTAAGAATATCACAATCATTCTCCAAAGCAACATCTATTAAGAACTTAATTCTCTCAGGAGATAAAAACTTCTCATAGATTACTTCATTCGTTTTAAGATTGGCGATTCTAGCTCCATTAAATGAAAGTAAGTAGTTATCATAACTATCAAGTTGTAAATCTTCTACTATACTCATCATTCCAAAATCGGGTCTACCCGATGCTAAAATAACTTTAATATCTTGTTTCTTACACTCTTCAATTACTTCTCTATTTTTCTTAGAAATCTCACGATCACTATTTAATAGCGTATCATCAATATCTGTAACAACTAATTTTATCATACAAAAGCTCCTTTAGTAGATTTCATTAAATCTATAATCTTATCAATTTATATATTTCACTTCTTTACATTATATCAGATTACACTACTCTCTCATAGTGAAAAAGTTAGAATCATATCAGATTGATATATAATATGCGTTTTATTGTCTTTTATTGACTTTAACACAAAAACACGTTACAATGAAAGCGTTAATAATAGAAATATGATTTAATCTATATGTAATTACAAACATATATTATATTTTACATTCATAAGCGGAGGTATATTTCATAAATAAAAATTCTAAATTTGTACATACTATTCTTTCTACTAGTCTTTTAGTCAGCCCTGTATCTTATATAATTAAAGTATAGTTAAATCTACAAATTCATAGCATAATAAATCTAAAACATCTATTTAGGTAACAATAGATGCTAAATTATATAATGAAGTTATTGTTTAATTTATCTTAGGTAAATATTATCCGTCTCAAATAAAACAATAATGAAGTATGTAGGAGGTAACAAAATGAATACTGAAAAATATATAGAAATAGCAATATTCGCTGTAATAACAGGCCTGTTATCAGGAACAGGTTCATATTTCGTCAATAAAAAAATAGAAAAATTAAAACAAAAAAGAAAAAAGAAAAAAGATAAGCAATTAACTTAATCAATATTGCGATCCACTTTAAAAAATTAATTTCAATGAAATCATTATTTTAAAGTCACATTGATATATACCTAAATAAAAATGGAGATAAAAATGACGCAAAACATATTAACTTGTTTTAAATTTATTATAATTATCAATATAATAAATTATGTAATAATAAAGAACACATTCATAATAAATTATTTACTTATATGTACACTTTTCGGAATATTCTACATAGTAATAGATTCAAATAAAAATAAATTAAATATATTAACTGATAAAATCGATATAATTTTATTACTAATTTTTACAAGTATAATAAATATCCTTTACATAATTAATATAAAAATAACAAATTTAAAATATATTATTTTTATATCGCTATCTTATATAATCATTAAATACATAAATAAGAAAAAGACTAGTTAACCAGAGTAATAGCCCTCAAAATTTAGACAAATTTTGGGGGCTATTAACGATGCTTAATTTGATTTATTTTAGTGATTTACTGATAAATAATTCTTTTGTGATAGCTATACCTAATTCAGACTGTATAAAAAAGAGCCTTTCTTTTTAGAGTCGAGACTCCTACGACTACATCAACTTGAGAGTATTTTCTTTTTAGAGTCGGTATTTCCCTCCGACTTTTTCTACACTTATTATAATGAAAAAATTAATCTACGTCAAATTTATATATAGTAAAGATATAGTAAAATTATTACAGGAAAAGAATAAATTTCTTTTAAAAATTAAATAAGTATTGCTCTCCATTTTTTTTAAAATTATGTAACTTTATTTTATAGAATTTTTCTTCTCATTGCAATAATCTATAATATATAAAATAATCTCAACCGATAAAAAAATTATAGCAATTTTGATCACCTTTGGAAAGAAAATACAAAATATAACTGTCGGTATCAATTCCACCAGTAATTGTCGTTTATTCTTTTTAAAAATAGGGAGAGATTTTCTTCTAAGCATAAAATATAGAAAAGCAATAGTTATAGTTGCAACTAGAGATCCTAATATACTGTCCATTATAAATACCTCCTATTATGTATGTGGAAAATTTCATATTCTGTATAATTTTATTTTTATAGTGTTATTAGACTTTACACCATTATTTTAATATGAAAATACAATGATATCAATACGAAAATCTCAATAATACATTTTCTAATTTTTCTTTTTCCACAAATAATAAAAATCATATACGCTCTCTATAAATATTTACCTTCCATTTTCTATACTTTAATTAAACCTACTAACACTATTTCCACATTATTTTCTATCTTACTTATATACTTAGAAAAAATAAATTATATTAATATTTTCATCCTTTATTATATTTTAAACTATAATTTTCTTTATTTACAATTGACTTTAACATAATAATCCTTTTAAATAATATTATTATATTTAAAAATATTTACATGATACCCCTTTCATTTTATGAATGTGTATGCTAATATATATGTAAGGAGGAGCAATAAATGAAAAAATATCTATTCTGTATTTATACTCTAATATTAGTCATATTTTTAACTGGATGTTCTTCAAATGATACCGATGGTTTCTTTTATAATACTTTCACCAAAAATATGGATATGTTTTTATCGAATATTAATATCTACGTTAAAAGTTGGGGTATTTCTATAATTATTATTACACTTATTGTAAAAGGTATTATACTTCCTTTTATGTTGAAAAATTATAAAAAACAACGTACATCATCTATCAATATGGAAAAAGCAAAACCTGAATTAGATCTCGTACAAAGTAAAATTAAAAAGCTTAGTGAAGATCAAAAGAGAGCTCTTAATAATGATGAACGAATGAAAATAAGGATTGAACAAACTGAACTTCAAAAAGAACTCTTTAAAATATATAAAAAGTATGATTGTTCACCAGCAATTTTCGGTAATTTAATACCTATTCTAATTCAAGCACCGTTTATTTCTGGTTTATACTTTACTCTACAGAATCCAATCTATTCAAAAGATATTCTTGATTCAAGCTTTTTATCTATTTCACTTGGAGAAAAATCTTACATACTATTAGTTCTTGTTTTTGTAATATATATGATTGTTGGTAAAATTTCTCAAAGTATGATGCAAAGCAATCCTATGTCACAAAGCACACCAGAGGCTGAACGTATACAAAATGTTTCTAAAAATATGGTTTGGATTACTCCTATAATGTTAACATTTTTAACATATACGAGTATCGCTGCTATAGGAATTTACTTTGTAGTCAGTGGTATCCTTGTAGCGTTCCAAATATTATTAGGACGTAAACTTTATCCACCTTATGTACCTAAGCCTGTAAAAACATCAAATAAACAAAAAACAAAATTAGTAAAAAGATAAAACAAATGTACACTTAGTCATCTGATCTGACCCCAAAAAGTTAGACTTAGGATAGCGTAGTAGTTATAATGACTGCTACGCTATCTTTTTTATATTTATACAGTCATATGTTCTATT
>NZ_JAQMFS010000074.1 GCF_028308085.1 Gemella haemolysans | reverse complement strand
TGATCTGACCCCAAAAAGTTAGACTTAGGATAGCGTAGTAGTTATAATGACTGCTACGCTATCTTTTTTATATTTATACAGTCATATGTTCTATTCTATATTGCTTAGGACTTAACCATCCTAGTTTCTCTTTTATTCTCTCTTCATTATAGTATTTTATATATTTTTCAATAGCTAATTTCAGTTCCCTATAACTATTATATGTTGTTCCATAGTATATCTCTTGTTTTAATATTCCGAAGAAATTCTCCATTACCGAATTATCCAAACAATTTGCTTTTCTAGACATACTTTGGTAAATACGTTCTTCTTTTAATCTTTTCGAGTATGTCTTCATTTGATAAGCCCATCCTTGATCAGAGTGGAAAGTTCTCCTATAAGGGGATTTAGCTGTGACTTTAATAGCTTTTTCTAGCGCATCCATTATATTTTTAGCTGATGGGCTCTCACTTATACTATAGCTTATTATCTCACCATTAAACATATCCATAAATGGATCTAAATAAAGTTTCTTTACTACTAATTTACCTCTCTCATTAACTTCATAATATTTAAATTCAGTTGTGTCTGTAGTGATTTTTTGATGTGGAATATTAGTATTGAATCGTCTTCTAATTCTATTCTTAGCTGTTTTTCCGATTTTCCCTTTATATGAATTGTATTTTCTACTTTTTCTAGTAAATGATGTAACCTGTAAGCCTAATTTTTGTATAATTCTTTGAACTTTCTTTTTATTTATTATATATCCTAAATTACGTAACGCACCATATATACGTCTATAACCATAATCTTTGTTATTCTTTCTTATTTCTAATATTTTCTCTTCAATTTCTTTATCTGGATTAACTCTATCGAATCTCTTCTGCCAGTACATATATGTTGCTTTTGGCATTTTCGCATATAAAAGAAGGTCTTTAAGTATGAATTCTCCTCGGAGACTGCTTATAATTCTCGCCTTCTTTTCATTTCTGCTTCTTCCGCTAAACGCAGTCTCCTCGCTTCTTTTAAAAATGCATTTTCTATCCTTAGTTGTAGTAATTGATCTTCTAATTCTTTTACATATTCTTTAGATATATTATCATTTGTAGTTTGACTTGTTGTTTCCTTGCTTAACTTTTTAGGTGATTTAGCCATTAAGATTTTCCGACCTTTCCTTCGTTCTCTCAATGCATCAGGACCAGCTACTCTAAAGCGATTAACCCAGTTACAAATAAGCGCTGGATTATTTATACCTTCTTGTAAAGCTAAGTCATTGTATGAGAGTTCACTTGTTAAGTATAATTCTACAACATATATCTTTTTTTCGAAAGGATATTCTTCATTTTTTCTTGAACGATATAATCC
>NZ_JAQMFS010000073.1 GCF_028308085.1 Gemella haemolysans | reverse complement strand
CTAAAACCTCCTTTGTATACTTATATTATACCATTTTAAGGATTTTATTTCAGTTAAAAAACAGGCTGTTGACCTATTTGTCAACAGCCTGAAAAAGTGTCTGAAAATATATTTTCAGACACTTTTTATATGCTATAATTTTCGTTAATATTATAACAAAGGAGAGCCTGTTAGTATTACTTTTTTTCATTATTAAAAGATATAAGAGAAAATTCAATTTTCATATCATTCTTAGTATCTTTATAATATAGTTCTGCTATATCTAATCCTATTTCATCTCTTGGCATCGGCTCTATTTGGGGCATATTATATAATGCTGTTGCCGGTATAAAATTATAGTATGAATTATACATTTCTTCAAATGCATTTCTATTGTTTATTTTATAATATCCATAGAAGCTTCCTATTAAAACTACTATTGTTATTATAAATATTTTCCATTTTTTACTTAGCTGTTTCATGAAAGCACCTACTTTTCATTATAGTAATCTTGTATGTCATTTTTATTATCTTCTAAACTTTTTATAAAGTTATAGGTTGGATGATGATTTTCTTTTATGTAATTTATATTACTTGGTACTCTTGCTATCCTTTTCCCCTCTACATCTACATATTTTTCACTAAGTTGATTGTAAATTTTATTTTTCATTTTTCAAGATCTATATTTTTTTAAATTCTTCTGCTCGATTGAGGATACCATTTTCAAGATTGTTGTAATATTCATTACTTACATTTATAAAATCAAGGTTTCTTTTTTTCATTATATTTATTATATTGACCGCATCTAAATCAGCCTTATAATCATCATTCCCTATACTTGGCTTAGTATCGGCTACATCTGTTGTATCACCTAACCACCCTGACATGTCATTTGTATTTTCATGTCCTCCACGCAAATCTGCAAGACGTGATTTTCCATACAGATGCGTAGCCATTGTAATATATTGATGAGAAAAGTCTGTTTTACCTTTAAACGCATCTATCTGTTTATTCCACAATTTTTCAAACTCATCCTCTGTTATTTCACGTCCTAATACCGTTTCCATAGTTTTTTTATATTGTGGAAGTAGTTCTTTTTGTATAGTATTATAGTAGCCATAATTTTCATGCTGTATTCTAACTTTATATTTTAAATATACGTATTCGCTTTCGGTTAGTTTGAAATTTATTGTCATTTGTTCCTTTATATCTAGATCTTTATACATTTGACCAGCTGTATTATTCCACATAAACCGTTTCAATAAACCGTTATCCTCATGACCATAACTCAACCCACCAAGTAATCTCGTAAACACATAGTCTTTTCTATCTTTTCTTATTTTAGGATTATTATAAATATTTCTTTTAAGCTTTACAATTATTCTTGCTGCTTTATCGTCAAAACCATATTGAACTTTTAAGGTCTCCTTATAGTCAAGCTCATCTTGGGTATAATCTCTTTCTTGCCATTTACCTTCTATTATATCCGTCCACTCCATCTCTTCTCTACTTGGTATTGAGAACGTTTTTGAAAAAGGACTCCATCTTTTTTCTGCTATTGCCATTCTTTGTTCAACTACATTCTCTAAAGCTTCTATGATTTTCCAAGTGTTATCCCCCCTATTAGAAATTGGGGGGGCATAGTTATTTTTTGACTCGAAAATTAAAAAATACAACGTCAATTTTCTTAACCGTGACCATTCTCTTTGATATGTTAATAGCCCTATTGTAGCATCTTACAACCATTTTGACTACTAAAAACAGGTCTTGTCTGACCGCAGATGACCGGCGATGACCGCATGGCTCCGATCATGCTATCGTCTATCTGCTAGACAAGACCTATGATTTTATATAAAGAGTTGATATTGCAATAATTTAACTTTTATGCTACAATGAGCATATACTAAATTTAGGAGGAATCAAAATGAAAATACTAAATATTATCGTTGGTGTTTTTTACTTAATCTTCGGATTATTCTTATGGAATCATCCTTTAGATACAATTGCTACATATTCAATTGCATTTGGGATAACACAATTATTAGCTGCCAGTGCACTCTTAATTTATAGCTTATATAAAAAGGTAAAACCTATTCCTTGGGGAAATATATTAGTATCCCTTGCAATTGGACTAAGTATGTTCTTAGTACCATTTGTTTCATTAATAGTTATTTTATGGATATTTATTTTTAGTTTTTTAAGTATGTCAATATTTCACCTTCAAAGCCTACTTAGAAACAGGGACCAAAAATGGTATATGATACAGATAGCTCTAGCAGTTTTAGGTATCATTTATTCTTTTATTATGTTATTAAATCCTATTGTAGGATTTGCAACTATAGCTAAAATATTAGCATTTGGAGTCATAACAAACGGTTTATCATATATTTTTTCGTTAAATAAAAATTAGCATAAAAAGTGTCTGAAAATATATTTTCAGACACTTAGATTGTTGACAAAAATACCGAAATATCAAGCTAGTATTGATGTTATGGTATTTTTTTTCAAAAAAAATAAGCCTTAAGGCAAAAATCCAGTAGTATTTAGTAGTATTAAGAGGGTTTATACCTCTCTTAATGCGATTGTTTTCATATTTTGGACGCAACAAGACAGCCAAGCGTACGACTGTACTTTGGCTTTTCCTCTATATCGTGCATACCTGTATCCGTGATTTTGTTTAGAATCCGCAAAGCTACGTTCTATTGTTTCTTTTCTTCTCTTATACAATAGTTTTCCTTCTTTTGATATACGTCTTAACCTAGCTTCATCATAATAATCCGCATTTATATGGCGTCTTATTATTTTCTTTTCGTTTTTATCATCACTCTTATATTGTTTATATCCATTTCTATCAATGTTTCTGTATCTAAATATTTCTCCTGTTCGTTTATCCACATATATATCTTTTTCTTGTAAGTATTTAAAATATTTGTTATCTTTTGATCTTGAGAATCTTCTATATCCTATTACTGAAAATATATTTTTTTTATCTAACTGTTTTAGTATGTCTAGAGAATAATATCCGCTATCTAACGCAACT
>NZ_JAQMFS010000072.1 GCF_028308085.1 Gemella haemolysans | reverse complement strand
CTAGAAGAAGGAAAATATAGTTTTGAGTTGAAAGACGAAAAAGATAAAGTACTTCAAACGGTAACGAACAAAGCAGATGGAACAATATCATTTGCAGGAATCGAATATGACGAAAGTCAAGTAGGTACACATAAGTACAAAATATCAGAAGTTGTAGGGAACGAACCAGGTATTACATATGATAAAACTGTGTATAAAGTAGAAGTGAGTGTAACAAAAGATGCACAAGCAAATAGACTAAATGCAACAGTATCAAAAACACCTGAAGAATTAAAATTCACAAACCAATACACTCCTGCAGAAAAAACAAGTGTAACA
>NZ_JAQMFS010000007.1 GCF_028308085.1 Gemella haemolysans | reverse complement strand
CTGCAGTTTTCTCTTCATCTGTTAAGTCTGTACGGGCGTCAATTGCGTCGTTTTTAGCTTTAAGCGCATCTTCTATTGCTTTCTTCGCTGCTGGCTTAGCTTGTGCTGTTGGATTTACTGAATCGACTGATGTTGCTCCGTCATTTTTAGCTTGAGTTACTGCATCATTTGTTGTCACGTTATCTATCGCTTGTTTTGCTGCATCTGCTTTTGCTTTCGCATCAGCTTTC
>NZ_JAQMFS010000071.1 GCF_028308085.1 Gemella haemolysans | reverse complement strand
AGATCCAAATAATCCAGAAGGACCTAAATACCCAGCTGGATTAGAAGAAAAAGATCTAAACAAAACAGTAACACGTACAATTACATACGTATACGCAGATGGAACTCCAGTATTAAATGAAGATGGAACACCAAAAACAGTAACACAAGAAGCTAAATTCACACGTGAAGCAAAAGTAAACTTAGTTACAGGAGAAGTTACATACGGAGACTGGACACCAGCACAAGACTTAGCAGAAGTTAAATCACCAGTAGTTAAAGGATACTTAGCTGACAAAGCAACTGTACCAGCTACAAAAGTAACTGCAGACTCAGAAAACACTACAGAAGTAGTAACATACAAACCAATTGGTTCATGGATTCCAAATATCCCAGGACAACCAACAAACCCAATCAAATATCCAAACGATCCACAAGATCCAACAAAACCAGGTAAACCAACAGAAGTGTTACCATACGTACCAGGATACACTCCAGAAGATAAAGATGGAAATCCACTTAAACCAGTAGATCCGAAAGATCCATCAAAAGGATACATCGTACCAGATATTCCGACAAATCCAGGTGAAGACACACCAATCAACTACGTAGCGAACAAAGCTAACTTAGTAGTTAAATACGTAGATGAAAATGGAAAAGACTTAGCTCCTTCAGAAACAACAGAAGGAAAAGTAGGAGATGAGTACATTACAACTGGAAAAGTAATTAAAGGATACGTATTAGTAAGAGTAGAAGGTGAAGCTAAAGGTAAGATTGGAACAGATGGTTCAACTGTAACATACGTATACAAACCACTAGGATCATGGATTCCAAATATCCCAGGACAACCAACAAACCCAATCAAATATCCAAACGATCCACAAGATCCAACAAAACCAGGTAAACCAACAGAAACATTACCATACGTACCAGGATACACTCCAAAAGATGGAAATGGTCAACCACTTAAACCAGTAGATCCACAAGATCCAACTAAAGGATATATCGTACCAGATATTCCAACAGATCCAGGAAAAGATACAGTAATTAACTATGAAGCAAATGATGCTAACCTAGTAGTTAAATATGTAGATGAAAATGGAAAAGACTTAGCTCCAGCTGAAACGACAAAAGGAAAAGTAGGAGATGAGTACACAACAACTGGAAAAGTAATTGACGGATATGTATTAGTGCGTGTAGAAGGTGAAGCTAAAGGTAAGATTGGAAAAGATGGTTCAACAGTAACATATGTGTACAAACCATTAGGTTCATGGATTCCAAACATCCCAGGACAACCAGTAAACAAAATTAAATATCCAAATGATCCACAAGATCCAACAAAACCAGGTAAACCAACAGAAACATTACCATATGTACCAGGATACACTCCACAAGATGGAAACGGAAACCCACTTAAACCAGTAGATCCACAAGATCCAACTAAAGGATATATCGTACCAAATATCCCAACAGATCCAAGTCAAGATACAGTAATTAACTATGTTGCTACTGAAGCAAACTTAGTAGTTAAATATGTAGACGAAAACGGAAAAGACTTAATCCCAGCTGAAACTACAAAAGTTAAGATTGGAGATGAGTACACAACAACTGGAAAAGTAATCAACGGATACGTATTAGTACGTGTAGAAGGTGAAGCTAAAGGTAAGATTGGAAAAGATGGTTCAACAGTAACATACGTTTACCAACCGCTAGGATCATGGGTACCAAACATCCCAGGACAACCAACAAGTCCAATCAAATATCCAAACGATCCAACAGATCCAACAAAACCAGGAAGTGATAGACCGGTATTACCATACGTACCAGGATACACTCCAGTTGATGGAAATGGAAACCCACTTAAACCAGTTGATCCACAAGACCCAACTAAAGGATACATCGTACCAGATATTCCAACAAACCCAGGTCAAGATACACCAATCAACTACATTGCGAACCCACAACCGCAACCAAATCAAGATCCAAAACCTGAGCCAAAACCAGAAAACAATAAACCAAAAGAAGATCAAAACAAAGATCCGAAACAAGATAAAAAAGAAACACCTGAAAAACCAGGTCAAAACAATGCTCCAGTTCAACCAAAAGCAAATACTCAAGTTAAGAGATTAGCTAACACTGGAACAACAGAAACTAACACTGGATTAGCAGGATTAGGATTAGCGACATTTGCTGGAATGCTTGCTGCAGCAAGACGTCGTAAAGAGAAATAAAATTAAGATAATAAAATCATAAAGACAAAATAGTAAATAATAAAATAAATGGCTTGAAAGCACCCTTGATAATTTTCGAGGGTGCTTTCTTTTTGTATTTATACGTTATATAGAAGTTGTGTGATTGTTTTCGTAATATCAAATAGTAAAAAACTCAGCGAAGAGTAGAGATTTATTTTTGTTTACATAATCTGAATAACTAGAGTAACCTCTGTGGAGATGTGTTCTTTGTTTACATAATCTAAAAGATAGAGTGATAACGGTACAACGCTTATGTTCATTTACATAGTATCCAATCTACTTCCGAAGTTTTGGTTTTCATCTAGACACCCCACATCTGCTTAATTTGACTAGAATTTTCCCGCGTGATAAAATATTTATGATTATGAAAGGAACGGGTTTTTTGGCGTGGTTTTCCGCGCTTAATAGAGCCGTTAATAGAGAGGTATAGTGTATGAATATTATTTTTTGTACTTCACCATTTCAAGTCTTAGTTGCGCGTGAGGTTGCTAAGTATACAGGTGAGAAGTTTTTTGGAATATATTTGAAAATGTCTAATGATAATAGGCAGAAAATATACGCTGAGAAAATGAAGGAGTTTTGCGAAGATACTTTATTTATCGATAATAAAGAGTGGGTTAGTGAACTTAGAGAAAAATTAGCAAATATCAAGATTGACAAGTTTTATCTAGCAAGTTTAGATAATCCGGTCGCACACATGATCTTTAATCCTAATTTTATGAGATTATTTACGTTTGATGATGGTAGTACCTCGATTATTTCGCCGAATATGTATACTCGCTATACCGATAGAGTAGTCGGACCAGAAGATATAACTCTAGAAAATGTTATTAATCTTTCTAATGGTCACTATACAATATTTGATACAAACACCGTATTCCCAACTGAAAAATTAATAAAAATACCTTTCGATACTAAACCGGATGATTTCTTAAAGGTAACTAACGGAAAAACAGTAAAGGTCTTTTTAGGGCAAGCGCTTGGCAATTATGTAGATGAAAAAGATATAAAAATTACAGAAAAATTGACGAGGAAGGCATTAGAAGAGATAGGAAATACGTTATACTATGCTCACCCTCGAGTTACAGTAAATGTAGAAAATGCTGAGACCATCCAGTCAGATAAATGTTTCGAAGAAGAAATTTACGACCTATTGTCTAACTATGAGAATGCGGAAGTTTATGGTTTTTATTCTACCTCGCTACTTCTTGTAAAAGATATTCCTGGAGTGAGTGTTCGTTGTTTTAGAACGTTCTTAACGACTAATGAGGTGAAGATACTAGGTGAATATGGTGTTGAGTCGATAGATTTACCTTTATCGGACACAGCAGTAGATATCATTATGCCTGTTTATAATCGTGAAAAAACTGTTGGTAACGCAATCGAGTCGGTCTTAAACCAAACTCATAAAAATTTTAGACTGATTATAGTCGATGATGGATCTCGTGATGGGACTGAAGAAGTATGTAGAAAATATTTAAATGATGAAAGAGTTATTTATCATAAAGTTCTTCATGGAGGTATATCGAGGGCCCTTAATGCGGGGATTTCATTAGCGACTGCGGAGTATATCGCAAGACAGGACTCTGATGATGAATGGATGCCGTGGCACTTAGACTTTCTTCTTAATGAATTAGAACAAAATGATAAGTTAGATATCATTGGTTCGAAGGTTGATGCGGATAGAAATAAACTACAAGGTGGAATTAAAAGAAATAATTTTAACAACTTATCAGGTGAGGAACTATGGTTTAAGTTAGCTTATAAAAATATGTTTAATCACTCTACTGTAATTTATAAAAAATCTGCGGTTGAGGAAGCTGGTGGTTATGATCCAGAGTGCGATGGTTTTGAAGATTGGCACCTGTGGGCGCGTATGGTAACTAAGGATAATGCGCTCGTGATGAATACACTGACTGCCTACTATGGTTTACCTGAAGAGGATGATAAGGGTATGATTTTTAGAAGTAGGCTTGCGAAGAGTCGTGGTTTGAGATTAGAAGATGTATTGGAGTAGAAAATGGTTAAAGTATTTACGATAAAAGAAGGAGTTCCTTGCAATATATATGGATTCGAGAGTAGTCAACTCGCACGTCAAAATATTTTTGATGAAATAGGTGTTGAACAAAAATTAGTTTTGACGAATCTGACTAATTTTGTGCCAAATTTTGTAGAAACTCTTGAAAGTCTAGGGTTCAAAAACTTCTATCATGTAATTTTTGAAAAATCAGATATAGCTAGGGATAAACCTAGCGTTGATAAAAGTTTTATAGAAAATCTAGAAGATGTTTTAGAAGTGGAATACACTAAGGATGGTTATGTAGGGTTAGTTCACTACAAAGATAGAACTGTAGAGTGCTATACTTCACAATTATTATATAAATATGTCCCTAATGAAGATAAGTTTATCCTTTTTAACAAAAATGGGATAGCACTAGAAGGTGATGTTTCTGAGAGTTATCATAAGTATCACATAAAAGAAACGGATAAAACTCTGTCACAATGGCAGTTGGTGAGTGAATTCCTTGCGGAAAATTCAACTGTCGATGATAGATTTATTATAGATATGGTTAATGAATATCCTTTGCAACTACGAAAGTTTTTCCAAAATACAGGTAGAGAACTCTTTGCTTATACGCATTATAATATTCTTGCGCCATTCATGAAGTTTGTCTTGCAAAGTTGGTGCACTAATGTTGTTGCAAGCCCTGTCTTAGAAGAAAGGTTGGGAAGTGATAAGGTGAGATTCCTGCCCCCTGTTTATGTAGAAGAAGTTAAAGAAGAAGTATATACAACTGTAAAGAATTGGTGTATAGTCGGTAATATGACCGTTATAAAAAAATGTGAGGTTGCGATAGAAGCATTTAGACGTACGCCTGATAGTACACTTACGATCTACGGTAACTTACCTGATGGATATACGAAGGACAATTTACCAGAAAATGTTAAATTTGCAGGTTTTGTTAAAAAGGTGCCATATGAGAATCACGAAGGTTATATATCTTGTTCGCTAAGTGAATGTTTCGCTAATTCAGCGGTAGAAGCATCTTCGAAAGGGTTAGTGTGTCTACTTTCTAATGTTGATTTAGGCCATAGATATTACACAAGTATCTGCGAAAACACGGAAACCTTTAGTTCTTTTGACGAATTGTTAAAGATTCTTGCAGAATATCAACAAGTGGGAGAATATAAGTCTTCAACTTTTGCTAAAGAATATGTGAAGGGAAAAGTAGTGGAAAACTATAGGAAAGTATTGAAACTATAGTAAATAGAAACTTATTGTGTCAGAAAGGTAAAGAAATATATGTTAACTTAATATCTTCTTGGTAAAAAACCAGGAAGATATTTTTTTATTTTTCAAAACAGTACCTCGGAATTTATACTAATATATTAGTATAAATTGAGTAATCTTTATGTGTTATTTTATAAATTGTTGTTTTCCAGAAAAGGTCATGATAGAGTAGTTGATTCTGATTTTTAACAGATAAAAAACGTGTTAAATATATTGGTAAAACGATAACAAAATAATTGACTAACTTTTCTGAAAATGATAAAATTTAGTTGATAAACTATGAATGTATAAGCAAGTTTACATAGAGTTGTTTTAAAAAATAACTAGGAAATTTAATGGGATATTAATTAATATAATTTGCTTTTTGAAACAAAAGTAATTATTGTTAAATTTTTATATCTTTATACTGAAATTGACGTGCTTATATGTTCTGAAGAAATGGAGAGGGAAAGTTATGTTAAAAAATAATAAGAAGGAAAAATTTTCTTTAAGAAAATATAAAGACGGACGCACCGATTCAAAACTAATAGGAGCGACATTATTAGTAGGTATGGGTCTGTTAGCTAGCGGTGGAACTGCCTTAGCTAACGTGAGCTCTAATGGGACAGATACGGCAACAATGGTGACTGATACATCGAAAGTAGCTTCAACATCAGCTACAACTTTTACAGATGATAAAGATACAACAAAAACTGTAAAAGTAGATGCGGTATTAGAAAAGGGAACTGCTGAACCGACAAAAGCTAACAGCAATACTGGTGATGTCGATGGAACTGATACTTTAAACGTTAAATCAGAGGCAACTGTAAATTACAAACTTGATTCTGATAAATCATTATTAAAATCAGACACGGTAGAAGCGGGAACAGGTACTGTAAAAACTCCTTATGATAAAAAAGGGCTAGCTTATGATACAGATGGTAAAGACTACCGTGAATCAACTGTAACTCAACCGGGAACTGTCGTTACTAAAGATACTGGTAAAAAAGATACAGTAGAAGCGAATGGTAAAGTCTATGAGTACGCTGGAAAATCTGAAGTAGAAGGTGCTGATAAACTTACTTATGACAAAACACATTTCAACGATATCGAAGCTCCAGTTTCTCCAGAAGGAATGCACAATAAACTAGGAGAAATTGACTATACAAAAACAACAGGTAAAGTATATCTAGTTGAAGAAACAGCTGATGGACAATACGGGAAATTCGTAGAAACTAACGGAGTAACTAGTGATGAAGATGCAGTTGCAAAATGGAAAGCTGGTCAAGCTACAGCTAAAGATTTCACAAAAGCTAATGTAACACTGCAAAAAGGTGATACAGTTCTTGTTCTAGATAAAGATACTTATGCAGTAGGTGAAGGGAAATCTGTTACAAAAACTAAAAAGGGAAATGTTACTTTTGCAGCTGTTGATGTACCAGATGAAGTAGTCCCGAAAAATAAAAAAGAGGATTTTAATACTTATATTACAACGGATGCCACTTTTGATACACCATATCTTCCCGCTAACCATTATTGGAAACCAGGTGCTGATGGTGTTTTTGGAACAGCGGATGATATTGAAATAACACCGACTGAATCTCCGACTTATGTTTTATCAACATTTACTGGAGGATATAGAGGTGCTTTAGTTGAAAATGTAGAAACAGGTGAAGTATATAGTCCTGATAGCACATTGGATCAGTTTAATTCATCATTGGAAAAAGTTGTAAAAAATTATACGATTGCCAATTATAAAGCTTTGGACTTTTTAGAAAGTAAAGTGAGTGATGCCGCGGAACGAAAAAAAATACAAGACGCAAGAGCTCGTTTAGATGCTCATGTGAAATCAGTTGTGGATGGTATTCAGGATGGTAGTTTGGATATCGGTTTTATAAAACAATCAAATGGTAGGTTTTTCACAGGAGATGTTGTATTACACTCACCCGTAAACTTGGATACAGGATTTACTGATGATACTAAACTTCGTGATGCATTCGGGAATTTCACAAACATTATTGGGTACTTGACGGTTACAGGTACTCCTGTAGAAACTGGAGAATTGAATGGCAGTACTTATAGAAAAATCGTTTCAACTACGCAGTATAAGTATTGGCCAAGTGGACCTAATGCTCATATTGAGTTAGAAACGACTAAAAAAATTAAAGAGTACACTGTCTATACTGGTAAACCAGATGACTATATTCCATTAGAGGAAACTGAACCTGATAAAGAAACAGCTGTAACTACTTTAATGAAAAAAGGTACGGTTGAAATTGCTGCGGATGGTACAATAACAGTCTCAGGAGATGCTAAAGTTACAGATGAAAAGTATATTCCTACAGAAACTGTTGCTGAAAATAAATACATTATTAGTGGTGATAATGGTACAAGAACACGTACAGAGACAACTGAATCAGCAACTTATACTAAAAAAGAAATCATTACACCGATCCGTGCTTACAAAGTAATGGGTGAAGAAAAACCAGTAGTAACTCATTACTACAACTTAAAAATTACAAAAGAAGAAGCGGGAACTGCAACAGCTACTAAACAAGGTAGTGTCGTTATTAAGTATGTAACAACTGATGGAAAACAATTAAAATCAGAAACTGATAAAGATAATGTTACATTAGAAACTAAAACTATCGTAAGCTTATATTCAGGTGAAACAAAAGTTGATGAACGTACTGATATTAAAACTGTAGAACAAAACTACGATACAACTCCAAAACAATATCCAACATTAGTAGATGCTGATACTGGATTTACATACGAGTATGTGGGTCTAAAACAAGGATCTCCAGCTGCTAGTGGTAAAGTAGTAGAAGGAACAACAGAGGTTGTTTACGAATACCGTCTAGTAAGTGAAGAAGAGAAAACTCCGTCTAAATCAGAAGTTACAAAAACAGGTTCTGTTGATGTAAAACATGTCGTAATCAATGAAGATGGAAGTTTAAAAACTTTAAAAACAGAAGTCGTAAAAGATAAAGTACCAGTTGAGTATGAAGATACGTATGTAACTTACTCAAAAGGTGTAAAAGTATCTGAACGTAAAGAAAAACGTGCAGTTACAGAAAAATATGACACTACCGATAAACAATATCCAACGCTAAAAGATGAAGCAACAGGTTTAGTTTATAAATATGTAGGACCAACATCTGATTCAGCTCCAGCGACAGGAGACGTAACTGAAGGTGAAAAACACGTTATTTACAGTTATGTATTAGATAAAAAAGAAGATACAACACCGACAATAACTGAAACTAAAGGATCAGTAGTTGTTAAGTACGTAGATGTTGATGGTAATGAAATTAAAGATCCAGAAAATGTAATAACTGATGCAGTTGTTAAGACAACGAAAACATATGCTACTAAATCGGGTGATGTTGTATTATCAACACGTGATGAAGTAACTGAAAATGATGTAAACTACAATGTTGCTGAGAAGAAAGTTGATACAATCAATAAAGATGGTAAGAAATATGTCTTCCGTGGAGTGTATGAAGTTTCTGATAAATATAACAACGTATTAGAAGAAACAGGTAAGGTGAAAGAAGGAATCACAACGGTAGTATACCAATACGACTACGTTATTCCAGTAGATCCAAATAAACCAAATAATAATACTCCAAATCCAGGAGGCGGAACACCGGATAATCCCCCAACGCCTTCTAATGGGGAGGTAGAACCTCCGCACCCAGAAAATGGAACACCGAACAAACCAAATAATACTCCAAAACCAGATGATAAAATTCCTAACGATCCAAAAGGCCGTACATATAAAGATTTAGGTGTATTAAAAGAAGTTAAACGTAATATTACTTATGTTTATGAAAATGGACCAAAAGCAGGACAAGAAGCAAGTGCACCTGTTAACCAAAATGCGCGCTTCACAAGAACTGCTGAAATCAACAGTAGAACAGGTGAAGTGGTGTACACAAGTGAGTGGACTAAAGAACAAAAACTTGCTGAAGTAGTGTCACCGAAAATCGATAAATATGCAGTTGATAAAGAAAAAGTAGCGGAATTACTAGTAACACACGAATCTACTGATAGTAGTGAAGTTGTTAAATACCGTGAAAATCCTGAAATTATCGAACATGATGCAGCGAAAGATAAAAAAGGTTCTGTGGTTGTTAAGTATGTTGACGATAAAGGAAATGAAATTGGTGAAGCGGTAACTGTTAAGGATAATGTAGTAGTAGAAAAAGCTACGACAAAAGTTTACGCAGATCGTGAAGAAACTACTTATACAGCGACAAATGAAGAATACAGCACTGTAGCAAGCCGTAAAGATGTTATAGAAGCTAATGGTAAGAAATATAAATACAGTGGTGTATATGGAGCTTCTGATAAATTCAATAATACAATAGAAGAAACAGGTAAGGTAAAAGAAGGAACTACGACAGTAGTATACCAATACGACTACTTAATTCCAGTAGATCCAACAAAACCTAACGAGGGAGAACAAAATCCTCCAAAACCAGAGGATAAAATCCCTAACGATCCAAAAGGTCGCACATACAAAGACCTAGGTCTACTGACAGAAGTTAAACGTAACATTACTTATGTTTATGAAAATGGACCAAAAGCAGGGCAAGAAGCAAGTGCACCTGTTAATCAAATAGCTCGTTTCACAAGAACTGCCGAAATCAACAGTAGAACGGGTGAAGTAGTCTACACAACAAGCTGGACTCCAGAACAAAAACTTGCTGAAGTAGTATCACCAGAAATCAAAGATTACACTGTAGATAAAGCTAAGGTAGATGAATTAGCTGTAACGCATGAATCAAAAGATTCATCAGTTGTAGTTAAATATTCTCAAGTTCCATCGGTAACTAAACGTGATTACGCTAAAGATAAAAAAGGAACAGTTGTTGTTAAATTCGTAGATATTAATGAAAACTTCCTTGCGGATGATGTAGTAGCTAAGAACAATGTAATAGTAGCTGAAGCGACAACTATAACTACTGGGGACAAAGAAGAAACTACATACAAAGCTACAGGAGAAGAGTATGCTGTGACAGCTCCTGAAACAATCGTAGTAGACGGAGTAACGTTCAAACTGAAACGTGTACTTCCAGCAGGAGATAAATTCGAAAATACTGTAGACGAAAAAGGTCTGGTTAAATAGGGTGTAACTACTATTGTTTACCAATATGTAATGCAACTTTCTGCTCCGTCTGTCGATAAACCAGAATATGAAGGAGGAGCAACCCCGTTAGACCCACCTACAGTAGATATTCCTGAATACGAAGGGGGAGTAGTTCCGTTAGATCCACCGATTGTGGAAAAACCAGAACTTAAGATTCCTGAAGAACCAACCCCAGCGCCTAAACCAGAGCCGATGCCTGTACCAAAACCAACGCCGGAAGTACCGGTTAAACCTGCAGTAACTGCACAGGTGAAGCGTTTAGCGAATACAGGTAGCGAAACATCTAATGCAGCGGTATTAGGATTCGGTGCTCTAATCGCAGGTATAGCTTTAGCTGTAAGAAAACGTCAAAATGAAAAATAATAAGTTTAAAAGATGATTAATTTCATTATGTAAATCACAGGGCGCTCTTGGATGGAAATCCAGGGGTGTTTTGTGTTTATAGATAGTGTGAAGTAATGTTGCCGAATATTTGATAAAAATTATTTAATGTGTTAAAATTGAAAACGTATTACATAGATATTTAGAAAACATCTAGATGCTAATTTAGTGATTTCTTGTAATTAGAAAGATGTAATAAAGAAACGTAATAAAATAACAAAGGGGAAAATTATGTTTAATAATATTAAAAAAGAGAAATTTTCGCTAAGAAAGTATAAAAATGGTAGAACTGATTCAAAATTAATTGGAGCGATAACAATTCTAGGTATAGCGATGTTAGCTGGAGGTGGAACTGCATCTGCCAATGTAAGTTCTGGCGCACAGAATGAAACAACGCTTGTAAGTAAATTTGAAAAAGTTTCATCAAGTGCAAAAACGACTTTTACAGATGATCAAAATCCTGCGAAAAAAGTAACTGTTGATGCGGTGGCTGATATACGATATAATCGACCTACTAAAGCGAATCAAAACACAGGGGATGCGGATGGTACAGATTCTGTAAAATTCAAATCTAATGCAATAGTTAATTATCTGTTAGAAGATGATAATTCAAAACTTAAAGATTCGAAAAAAGTAGCTGGTGAAGAAGGAACTGTATCGACTCCTTATGATAAAAAAGGAATTGCTTACGATACCGATGGGAAAGATTATCGTGAATCAACTGTAGAAAAAACAGGGTCAGCTATCGACGAAGATACAGGAAAAGAAGCGGTAATTCAAGCTAATAATAAAGAATACAAATGGATTCGTTCAGAAGTAGTAGATGAAAACAAAGCAACTTATGAAAAAACTACATTCAATGATATAAAAGCTCAGGTATCTCCGGAGGGAATGCACAATAATCTAGGAGAAATCAACTACGGAAAAATTACAGGAAAAGTATATTTAGTTGAAGAAACTTCAAATGGACATTATGGGAAATTTGTAGAAGCTAGTGGGGTATCTAGTGATGAAGATGCAGTTGCGAAGTGGAAAAATGGTCAAGCAACAGCTAAAGATTTCACGAAAGAAAATGTGACTCTTAAAGAAGGTGATACAGTTCTTGTTATGGATCGTGATACATATGCTCATGGAAGTGGTACGAGAACTGTTAATAAAGTAGAGTATAGACGAGAAAAAATTCCTGCGAAACCTTCATATAATTATACTGAAGGTTTTAATAGAACAGAAGGGATTCCAGGGAAGCCGACTTATGCCTTTTGGATGCAACCAAAAACAGGGGAATTTCAAACTATTGGGGATGACTATATATTTGGTACAGCTGATGATGGAAAAGTGAATTTTAAAGATGAGAATATCTTATATTATAATAATATTTATAAAAATTTACCTCCAGGAATAACAGGATCAAATAAATATAATTTCAAAAATGAATCTTTACAAGAAATTTTAGAAGAGATGCATGCTCAAATAAATGGAATATTAGATTACTTTGATCGTAATGTGAACAATGAAGCGGATAGAAAAAGGGTTTTAGCAAGAAGAGAAGAGTTGAAGCAAAATATTGCTAAGACCATTGAAATGATTAAGCAAAATCAAATCAAAGTTGCAGTTGAAGATGAAAGAGGATTAATGTTCTCTCAAGGAAATCAAGAAATTTTGAAAAAATTGAGAGATCAGATTGAGGGAGCTCAAAGTGTATTAAGTGATTTAGAAATCACATTAGGAACGTCGAAAGAAACTTTAAAAGAGTATAAGCAATTAAAAGATGTAGAGTTAACGACAAAAGAAGTTCTAAAATACTCTGAAAAATATGGTTTTGCATCAGGTGTGATTAAGTCTTACCATAAAGATAAAGAAGAAGAACATTACAGCGATTGGGAAAAAGTTAATCCTGAGATTGAAACAAGGGAAGATTCTGTATATGCGAATAAAGGTGCTGTGACAATCTCTGATGATTTAAGTAATATTAATGTTGTTAATGATAATTCAACTACAAATGAGACTGAATTTACTAAGAGGGATATAACAACTAAAGAAGAAACGAATTACAAAGTTAAAGAGATTATTACTCCGATTCGTGCTTATAAAGTTATGGGAGAGGGAGAAGCAGTTGTAAATCATTATTATAGATTATCTACAAAACTATCTGATTCACCGGTGAAAATTGAAAATACAAAAGTAGGATCTGTTAATGTAAACTATGAATCTGAATCAGGAGCAATCTTAAAAGAATCAGAAGCAGTTATATCGGATGTTCCTTATGAAAAAGTAAAAATGTATGATATTCTTTCAGGTGCTACAAAAGTAGGTGAGGAGAAAGTTACAGAAAAATTAGAACCAGCATACGATACAACTGAGAAGCGATATAAAACAATCATAGGTGATAAAACAGGATTTACTTATGAATATGTAGGGATAAAAGAAGGTTCAGCTCCTGAAGAAGGGATAATTAGTAAAGAGCAGACACAGGTAACTTATATTTATCGTTTAGTGAGCAAAGAAGATCCTAATCCAACTGAAAAAGAAACGAAAGGTTCTGTAGTAGTTAGGTATGTTGATGCTGAAGGAAATGAAATAAAACCAGAAGAAACTTTAGTGAAAGATGCAGTTTTAAGAACAACATACACATATACTACAAAATCAGGTGATAAAGTAGTATCGACAAGAGAAGTGGTTAAGGAGTTTTCTGTACAAGACTATAATGCAAAAGAAAAATTAGTTGAGAAAATAACGGCTGCAGATGGTAAAACATATAAATACCACGGAGTTTATTCAGTTTCTGCTAAATTCAATAATGTAACTGCAGAAACAGGTAAAGTTGTAGAAGGAACGACGACAGTAGTCTATCAATATGATTACGATATTCCTGTAAAACCAACTTGGCAAGTACCGTCTGATGCACCGATAAATGAAGTGCCAGAATTTGAAGGAGGGGTATCACCGGTAGATCCACCAGTATTGGAGGTGCCTGAGTATAACGGAGGTGTTTCGTCACCAGAGCCACCCGTGTTAGAAGTACCAGAATTTGAAGGAGGGGTACCATCAACTCAACCTCCGGTATTGGAAATACCAGAATATAAAGGAGGAGTCCCTTCAGAAAAACCAACTATATTAGAGGTGCCTGAGTATAGAGGTTCGGCGCTGGTGAATACTGTTGAACCTATACCAAATCCTAAGGAACAACTTCAGAATCTACCAACTGTAGAGAAACTTGAAGAAAAGATTTTAACTCTTAGCACTGTAAATAGAAAAAAATCTGAACGATTACCTAATACTGGAACTACTTCCTCAGATGTTGCAACATTAGGATTTATGTCGATGTTAGCTGCATTAGTTATGAGTGTAAGAAAGCGTCAAAAAGAAAAATAAGTTTAAACAATATTGAGTAGTTTAAAAACATGAAAATAACTCAAAAATCAAATTTCAAAAGATGTTGGTTTTTGGGTTGTTTTTTTTTTTTTGTTTCGAATAAAGGATAACAATTGGTATATGAATTACTTGTTTAATAAATTAATGAATATTTTCTAATGACATAAATGTCAAATTGTATTTTTTTTTTTTTATCGTAAGAAACCTTATAAGAACAAGGTTTCACCCAGTTTTCTTTTTGGGGTTTACGTAAATTTTTTTGCTGGTAAATTTGTAGAAATTTTAAAAAGTATAAGTATTATTTTATTTTTAGTATTTTAAAATTATTTGTTATTTTTAGAATATTGAAAAACGGTAAAATAATTGATAAATAGGCGGTTTTAAGATATAATAATAGCATGAAATAACATTGACGAATTCTTGATTTTGTAACATTTTTGTAACATAAGAAAGTTTTGAAAATAATTTCGTTTATATGTAAAAATATTTACCGAAAATCGAACATGTTATTTAAATATTGGAATCGTAAATTTGCGAAAAAAAATGTGGTAATTTAAAGCAAGTTTAAGGTTGATTTTGTAATATGGTATGATACAGTCATTATGATTTTATTTATTTTATAAAAAAGGAGAAAACAATGTTCAGTAAAAATAATTTAAAAATGAACAGTACGAAGCAATCTGAAAAGATTAACCAGTATGGGATTAAAAAATTCAACGCTGGTACTGCATCTGTATTGATCGCTTCTGGTTTCTTATTCCTTGGTGGTGCAGCTCAAGCAGCAGATACTACTAAGCAAGAAACTTCTGTAGAAACTACTGCTAACGACAAAACTACCGAAAAAGTAGAGGCGCCGAAAGCAGAAGTTGCTGAGAAATCAGCTGAAAGCACAGTTGTTAAAACTAGTGCTGTTAAAACAAAACTACAAGAGAAAATTAATCAACTAAACGATTTATTCGTAACTCTTGCAGGAAAAGAGCTGTCAGAAACTCAACAAAAATTAACTGTTGATGCTGCGACAGAACTAAACAAGGCTAAAGACCTTGTTGCTAATGAAAATGCAACTCAAGCACAAGTAGATGTGCAAACAGTAGCATTAGAAAACTCAATCAGCTTCCTTAACAAATCTCTAGAAGCTAAAAAAGTCGAGGACGCTAAAGAAGAAACTAAAGCTGAAGACAAAAAAGCCGAAGATAAAGGTAAAAAAGAAGCTAAATCAGAAGAAAAATCTGATAAAAAAGAAACTAAATCAGCAAAAGAAGATTTAGAAAAAACTATCTCAGAAGCAAAAGTTATTAACCAAACTGCGACTGCATTTGCTGAAAAATCAGTAAAAGAAGAACCTAAAAAAGCTGAAATCAAAGCAGCGGTAGCAACAGCAGAAAAACAAATAGCTAAAGCTCTAGACGTATTCAACTCTGATTCATCAACTAAGAGCGATTCAGAAAGAGAACGTAAAGAACTAGAGAGAGCTATCGAAGCAGTATACGCAACAATGCAACGTGCAGGGCACCGTGGTAAGTTAGAAGGGTTATTAGCTGGAGAAACTACTACTAATACAGCAATAGTTCCACCAACGACAAAAACACCTGTAAAAAATATTAATGAATTAACAGATGAAGAAGTAGCAGCGGTTAAACGTGAAATCATGAATGCTAACCCAAGCATTACGGATCCTTCTATGATTGATGTAGTAAAAAAAGGAAATGGAACTGCAGGTGGAGCAACTGTTACTTTAAATGGTGTTAGAACTGATATTGCTTCTGGAGATACTGTTGTTGGTACTGCAGGTACTAAAAACTTAGAGCAACTTAAGAACAACATTAACTGGTTTGACTTTGCAGCAGCATCGATCACATATCCTAACGGTACTGTAGTAGGACCTGCAAGAAAGTTAGCGCAACCAATAACTAGAACTGTAACTTATCCAAATGGAGATGTAGTAACTGGTAAAATTACAATGGTTCGTGATGTGACATACGCAGACGGCTCAAAAGGACTAACAACTGATGATAAATTCTTAAATTCAGGAACTGCAAAATATGTAGAACATCTATATTACACAGGTGGAGCTCAAAACGACCACGAACTTTACGAAGCTTTACAAGAAGGTATGAAATTCAACGTTAAAACTAAAGTTGAAGGATATGCTTTAACAGCAACTGTTATTAAATTGGGTTCAAAAGATGTGAAATCTGATCCTAATAAAACAGCTGCAGGACCAGTGAATGCTGTACGTGATTATGGAGATTGGGGATCTGAGAAACAATTATCAAAAGCACAAGCTGAGGATAAACAATTTAAACAAAATGCAATAAATAATAAAACAACATTTGCTAATAACCCAGCTGTTTCAGTAAATGGTGTGGCATTAACACTACCAGAATATCCAACAGAAACATTTGCTAATACAGATGCTTATTATGCGAAAGCAGCAGCTTATCATAAAGCTGTTCAAGACTACAACAAAGCTATTGATAGTCAAGGTTTAACAGCGACAAAACTTGCTGAAACTGGGTTCTCTTATGTTAATGTGAATGGTAAGGCTGTACCATCAGGATCAGCTAATCTTTATAAAAAAATTGGAGATCAAAGACATGCGGATGTCTTAATTACATCTCAAGATACTCAATGGTCATACTTAAGAAAAGCAGGACTCCCAACAACAAATCCAGATGGAAGTGAAATGCTTACTGCATTCACATCGTCTCGTGATGAATCTAACGTTGGTGTAACATTTGCTCTTTCTGCGACATATAATGGTCGTATTGTAGATGTTAACGTAATTGCGGCTGATGCTGAAGAAGCAGGGCGTACAGAAATTGTTCAATTTGAAACGGATGGAACGAAATGGGAACAATTCATGGCATTAAATCTTCAAAAAGATATAGATGATAAAACAGCTCAAGGAGTTTATCCAAGTAAAGAAAGTGATGTTAATGCTGACGGACGTCTTGCGCAAGCGGGATATAATCCAAAAGATTGGGTTAACTTAGACGAAAAAGGGAAACCTATTGCATACGGAACTAATACATTTGGAGCAAACTATACATCAATGGGTTCTAAAAACTCATTACCAATCGCTCTTTCTCAAAACGTTAAGACATTATCAATGTACTTGAACTCTGCAGGAGCACAAGCAGGAACAATCGGATTCATGATTTATGATGGAGGAGATGCTCCGCAATCTTACGGATCAGCTCAACACATTATCGGGGATTTCAATAAAGAAGTTGTAAAAAATGGAGTTAAAACTCAGGTAACGGCTACTCAGCCATACTTAGGTAATGTTAAAGGAGACCCAGACTTCCGTTCAACAAAAACTGACCCTTCAGGTGGATGGGTACTTGATGACTTAATCACATCAGAAAAATATAAAGAGACACCATTAGAATCAGGAAAAACAGTTGTAACAACAGATAAGGGTGTAACAGGTACATACTTATTATTACCGAATGGTAATGCCGTAATTGAAAAAGAGGATCACACACGTGTACTTTTAAATCAAGGTGATGTTATTGAGATGGCGAACCCAGTATCTAAGCTTCCGATTCGTGGAGTTTATAACCACACAACAGGTGCTCTAGGTGAAGGTACTCTAGGAGATGAAGGAGAAAGCCAACTTCTTGATCCAGCGGTAGCAACTGAGTACAAATTACGTCAAGCCCAAGGTAATGAATATGTCCTTGAAGGTGTTCGTGCTAACCTAGGTGTTAATAATGATAAAGCTTATATCCGTGGATGGGTAGACTTCAACAACAACGGTAAATTTGATCTTAATGAATCTTCAGAAATCGTAGAAGTTAACCAAAATGGAACTTACAATATTAAATTCAAAAACACGCCACAATTACTAGATACTTCAGCAGATAGCTTAGGAGTACGTTTACGTATTTCATTAACAAAAGATGAGATTCTAGAACCAACAGGTGTGGCATCATCAGGGGAAGTAGAGGATTTCCAAACACATGTAGTTCACATGCCACGTGGTACTAGACATGAGACAAAAGATTATCAAGGTCGAGAACAAACAGTTACACTACCAACTAATGCGATGTTCATAGCTAATGGTAAAAATAAAGATTCTAAATTTACGAAATGGGCGCAAATTGAAAATGAGAATTTATCACCGAAAATAGTTCTAACTGATAAGCAAGTCGCGTCAGAAGAAGCTATTGCTGATAAGTCTGGATTACCTGCGAATTATCGTGTAGACTCTACAGGCAAGGTTCATGTAGAACGAAATGGTGCCACTGTATATTCAGGAGAATATGTAACAGTAAAAGATAAAAATAATAAAGTTTTGGGTAAAGGACTTAAAGTTACAAACCCATTAACTGGGAAAACAGAATATTTATTAAGTGAGTACACAGAATATGATACTGCAGGAAATGAAGTAGGTACATATAAAGTTAATCCTGCTAATGAAGGTAAAAATACTTCTGTAGGAAATGGATTATATGAAACTACATTAACATTTAAACCTAACAAATCTTATGTTGGAACAGCAAAAGGTATTGCTGTACGTGCATGGGATGATAATAATAATTCAACTGGATGGGAAGCTAATAATGATACAATTGAGGCTTCTAAAACATCTACTACATTAGCAGAAAAAGATAAGGTTCTTGAAAATACAAACAATGGAAATAATGGTTATAAAACAATGGATACTAGTTATATTCCAACTGTTATTGATGTGAGACCAATAGGTGAAGATACTACAACTACTGATGTTCAAGGTAAAAAACAAAGTGCTAGACCTCAAATCCCAGTATATGGAACAGTGGAAACTGAAACAGGAGATAAGATTACAGATTCTAGGTATGCTGATGAATTCGAAATCATAGATAAGAATAAGAGTATAAAATTAGCGGATACTTTAGAAAGTAATAAATCTTCATACGATAAAGATACTGAAGTAAGTAAGGCTACTACATTAACACTTGCTGATGGGAAGGTAGTGACATATACTCCTGATAAAGATAAATTACCAGCGCGTGCGAAAATTGCTGAAGATGCAGATGTGGTAGTAACAGGTACAGGTTCTGTTGTAGTAAATAATGTTCGACTTGTTACTGGAAAAACTATCCCAGCGGGAGCTAGTCCAGTTGATCCTCATCCTGTTACAGCAGACACGGTTGTTACTCTAGCTAACGGTACAGAGACTACTATTTCTGCCGGAGGAAGAATTCCAGCAGGAGCTAAACTTAAAAATCCACTAGTATCGACAGCTAATAATACTTGGAATAATGTTACTTATAATACAGGTGATACTATTCCACGTGAAAGTGGAGGAAAAATTTCTACTTTGGCTAAAGAAACATCTATTAGTCAAATTGTAGGAAAAGGAGATGTTGTAAAAGTTGACGGTAAATATCGTGCAACTAACACGATTCCAGCGGGTACTAAAGTCAAGAGAATATTACCGTTAAATCAAGTTATATTACCAAGCGCAACACATCTTGATCCTACAACAGGAGCAATAACAGAGGTTCCACGTAGTTATGACCTGGCAAACACTAACGATTCTAAAGTAACAATCACAGGTGAAGGGGTATACGAACTTGTGAAAGATGCAAGTGGAAAACCAACAGGTGAAGTTACATTTACACCAGAACCTGGATTTGTAGGAAGAGGAACAGGTGTAGATTTAGTACAACCAGATATAGACTATAATGATGTTGTAGCAAATGATAAAGTTACAGAAAAATACGGTACTGATTACGGTAGAGCAAAATACACACCAATAGTAACACCAGTTACAGAAGCATCAATTACACGTACAATTCACTATGTGTATGAGAGTGATAATGATGCAACAGCTACTAGTCAAGCTTCTTATAAAAATAATGATCCAATTTTATCAATCAATAATGAACCAGTAACACGATCTCAAACTCTAAACTATACTCGTACATACAAAATGTTTGATGAAGATGGTGTATTAGACCAACCGATGGTAACTGCGAATACAGTTAGAGATGTGAATGGTACAGAATACACAGCAGGAACTGAAATACCTAAAGGTACTAAATTCTCTCAAGGAACATTGATTATTTCTGATTGGAAACATGGAGAAAATAACGAAGAGATGAATAGTATAGTTTCTCCTACTGTAAAAGGTTATACAGCGAATGTTGTAACTTTAGAATACAATGCTCCAAATGCAACAGGAGAAATGGCTCATATTAAAGATGCTAAGGAAATTGGTACTTATAAACCGATTGATAGAAATACAAAAGATGTCGGAACGTATAAACCAGCTTCTTCAGCAATAAGATCAGATGACAAAGACAACTTCGATATGTATGTTGTTTATAAAGCTGATACTCAAAAAGCTAAAGTAACTTACATCGACTTAGATGCAACAGGTGATGCTCGTATTCTTGAAGTTCAAACAGCAGCAACTGCTCCTGCTACGGGTGCGAATGCGAAAACAACTTACGGGGTTACAACGCTTCAAGGTAAATCTCATACGAAGATTCCTTACCTAACAGCTGACACAATCAAGAAATATGAAGACCTTGGTTATGAATTAGTAACTGATGACTATACAAATAATACTCAAGGTACAGCTATTGAAGGTGGACGTAAGTTCGATGACGATAAAGATGTAGACCAAGCGTTCAATGTTTACCTACGTCATAAAAAAGTTCTTCGTCAAATTAAAGATACTCAAGAAGTAACACGTACAATCGAATACAAATATGCAAGTACAGATGATGTACCGGCAGATAAACGTGGAACAACGGCTGCGCCAACAGTGACTGAAACACTTCACTTTGAACGTGACCGTACAATTGACTACACATTAGCAGCGAAAGAATATCCAACAGAATACGCAACTTACAAAGCGGTGTTAGATAAGAGCGGATATGATTCTCCTGAAGAATACAAAGCTCGTACAGTTTACTACGATCACATTACAAACAAAGCGATAGCTGCAGATGCAACAGCTGCTCAAAAAGCAATCGTTACATTTGGACCATGGACTCCGGTAGGTGGAACAGCTACTGGTGTAACGTTAACACCTGCAGAAGTAGCAAAAGATGATAAATTCAACCTTGTTAACTCTCCAGAAGTGGCTGGATACACTCCAGATAACGCTACTGTAGAAGCGACTGCAGCAATCGATGCAGAAGCAGATGACTACAAGATCACAGTACTTTATACTCCAGTTGCTCAAAAAGCTGTAGTTAAATTCGTAGAAGTAGATCCTACTAATACAGATAAAGTAATTACTCCAGGTCTTGCGGATCCAATCGCAGTAACTGGTAAATCAGAAGCAGCTTACCCAGCTACAACAGCAACTTCAGTAACTGATAAGATTGCTGAGCTAGTTAAGAAAGGATATGAACTTGTAAATAACGGATTTGTATCAACTGATAAGTTCGATAAAGATGCAGACCGTGATCAAGAATATGTTGTGAAATTCAAAGCTAAAGTAGTTGATATTCCATCATTTGATCCAACAAAACCGAAGAGTGATGATAATCCAAAACCAACTCCAGGTGTAACGCCAATCGATCCAAATAATCCAGATGGACCAAAATGGACTGAAGCATTAATCAACGCTGTAAAAGTACAAGAAGAAGTAACACGTACAATTAAGTATGTATACGAAGATGGTACTCCAGTAGCAGAATCTGACTTAACAAGTGTAGCTGACAAGAAAGTTAAAACACTTAAATTCACTCGTCCTGGTAAGATTAATGTAGCGACAGGAGAAATTACATACGGAGACTGGTCAGCGAACCAAACATTCGAAGCAGTAACATCTCCAGTATTAGAGAAATACACAGCGGCAGTTGCAGGTGTAACGCCAACAACAGCTAATGTACCAGAGAAAACTGTAGCAGCTACAGACAAAGACTTCGAAGAAGTAGTAGTTTACAAAACTAAACTAATTACTGTTGATCCAAAAGCTCCAGGTTATAAAGAACCTAAGAAAGATGAGCCAATTAATCCAAATGATCCAAATGGACCAAAATGGACTGACGAATTACTTGCGAAACTTAAAAATACTGAAGAAGTAACACGTACAATTTCGTACACTTACTCAACAGAAGCAAGTGAATTAAACCAAGCTGAAAAAGATGCAAATAAAGCTGGAACTAATGTAGCTGATGCATTCACTACGAAAGTTAACTATACTCGTGTAGCTAAAGTAAATCCAGTAACAGGAGAAATCACATACGGAGAATGGGAAGCTAAAAATAACGATACTACATTAGAAGGAAAAACAGAACTTCCAAAAGTAGCAGGTTATGTAGCGACAGGAGATGTAGATTCATCTAAGAAAGATGTAACATCAGTTAAAGCTGAAGATAAAGATATTACGGAAAAAGTAGTGTACAAAGCTTTAGGTAAATACGTACCAGTAGTACCAGAAGGATTTACACCACCAACAATTCAAAATCCACAATATCCAAATCACCCAACAGATCCTACAAAACCAGGAACACCAACAACAACGATTCCATACGTACCAGGAACTACACCAGTAGGACCAGATGGACAACCGTTGAAACAAAAAGATCCTAATGATAAGACTAAAGGATATGAGCCACCAGCTCCAACTACACCAACAGGAGACACAACAATCGTTTATACGAAAGATGGTTCTCAAGTGGTAGTAACTAAATTTGTAGATACAACTGGTAAAGGATTAGAACCTTCAGTAGTAGATACAGGAGATACAGGTAAAGCCTTCACTAAAGATGCTGATGTAACTGCAGCAATCAACAAAATTTTAGCTCGTGGATATGAAAGAGTAGCCAACGTAAATGCAGGTGAAAAAGACTATCCATCAACAGATGCTGAAAAAGTATTCGACGCAGATGCATCAACAAACCAAGAATATACAGTAACATTCAAACCGATTATTAAAGATATACCAACTGATCCGACTACACCTGGATATGTAAAACCAGAACCAGGGCAACCAGTAGTTCCAGGTGATAATAATGGACCGAAATGGCCAGAATCAGTTAAAGATCTGAAAACTACTGAATCTGTAACGCGTACTATCAAGTATATTTATGACGATGGAACTCCAGTACCAGACGGCAAACTTGGAACAGAAGTAGCAGGTAAGAAAGTTAAAACACTTGAATTCACAAGAACAGCTAAAGTTAACCTTGTGACAGGTGAAATTGAGTATGGAGCATGGACTCCTAAGACAACTGACGGATTTGAAGCTGTAACAACTCCTACAATTGACGGATATACATCAGCGTTAGTAAGTAATCCAACAGTAAGTGACGTACCAGCGAAAACTGTAACGGCAGATGCTGCTGATTATGAAGAAGTTGTAGTTTATAAAATAAAACAAATTACAATTGATCCAAATGATCCAAACTTCGATCCAAACAAACCAGTAGATCCAAGTAATCCTAATGGGCCAAAATACAAAGATCTAAAACTAGCTGAAGAAGTAAAACGTACAATTACGTATACTTATGCAGATGATGTAGCAGATACTACTAAACGTGGAACTGATGCAGAACCTAAACATGAAACTACAGTAAGCTTTACACGTACAGCAACAGTTAATGCTGTAACAAAAGAGATTACTTATAGTGAATGGACAGCTAAAGATAACGATACAACTCTTGAAGGTAAAGCAGTAGTACCAGTTAAAACTGGATATGTAGCTACAGGAGATGTTGAGTCATCTAAGAAAGATGTAACGGGTGTTAACGCAACGGATAAAGATATTGTTGAAAAAGTTATCTATAAAGATTTAGGTAAATTTGTACCAGTTGTTCCAGAAGGATTCACTCCTCCGACAATTGAAAACCCACAATATCCAAATAACCCGGATGATCCAACAAAACCAGGAACACCAACAACGACAATTCCTTATGTACCAGGAACAACACCAGTAGGACCAAATGGAAAACCATTAACTCCGAAAGATCCTAAAGATCCAACTAAAGGATACAACCCACCAACACCAACGAACCCAACTGAAGATACTACAATCGTTTATACGAAAGATGGTTCTCAAGTGGCAGTTACACACTTCATCGAGGTAAATAGTGAAACTGATAAGACTGAAAAAGGTGGAGTAGCTCAATCAATCGTTGATACAGGAGATGCAGGAAAAGCATTCACGAAAGGTGCAGAAGTAACAGCGACAATAAACGCATTGAAAGCTAAAGGTTATACAGTTGTTGAAAACAACTATCCAACAGATGGTAAATTCGACGCAGACTCTAAGACTAACCAAGAATACAAAGTTCTTGTAGCGGTTAAACCTGTAACTGTAAATCCAAACGATCCAACTCCAACTAAAGATCAACCAATCGATCCAAATAATCCAACAGGACCAAAATGGACTCCAGAGTTAATCAAAGAGTTAGAAGATGGACGTAAAGAAGAAGTTAAACGTACAATCAACTATGTATATGCAGATGGTAAGAAAGCTGCTGATTCAGTAGAAGAAACTAAAGAGTTCAAACGTTCAGCAACAATCAATCCAGTAACTGGTAAGATTACATTCGGAGACTGGTCACCAGCGCAAACATTTGAAGCTGTAACTTCACCAGAAATTAAGAACTACACTCCAAATAAAGCGACTGTACCAGCATCAGAAGTAACAGCAACTGCTGAAGATATCAATGAAACAGTGGTTTATACTACAAAACCAGTAACATTAGACCCATCTAAACCAACGGATCCAAATACACCGAATGTTACTCCAAAACCTGATGACAAAGTACCAAATGATCCAAAAGGACGTACTTACAAAGAATTAGGATTAATTGAAGAAGTAACACACACAGTTCACTACAAACTAGCTGACGGATCAGATGCAGGTATCCCTGATAATGTACAAACATTAACATTCACTCGTACAGCTGACTTAGATCCAGTAACAGGAGCAATCTCTAACTTTGGAGAATGGAAAGCTAAAGACGATGATACAACAATCGACGCTGTAACAACTCCAAACAAACCAGGATATGTAGCTTCTGCGAAAGTTTCTACAGCTCGTGAAAATGTTAAAGCTACTGACAAAGATAGTGAAGAAACAATTATCTACCGTAAACTTGGTTCATATGTACCAGTAATTCCTGAAGGAGTAACACCTCCAGCGAACACTGACTTAACACCAAAACCATATGAAAATCCAACTAACGAAGATCCTACAAAACCAGGAACGCCTGCTGAAACTCCAGTAGTACCATACATCCCTGGAACAACACCAGTAGGACCAAACGGTAAACCATTAACTCCGAAAGATCCAAACGATCCAACTAAAGGATATGAAGTACCGAAAGTACCAGAAGATCCAACTCAAAACACTACAATTACGTATGTTAAAGATGGTTCTCAAGTAGCTCTAGTTCACTTCATTAAAGCTGATGGAACAGCAGTTCACGTATCAGTTGCGGAAGCGGGAGATACAGGTAAAGCAATTAAGACAACAAATGTTGATAATGTTAAAGCTGAATTAGAAGCTAAAGGTTACGAAGTTGTTGCACCAACTGATCCAGCTTATACAGCAGAACGTGTAGCATTCTACGCTGATGCAAACCGTACATACGATGATAAAGACGATAAAGGTGATAGTGGAGTTAGCCAAGTTTACTACGTAATCGTTAAAGAAGGAATTTCTCCAATCGATCCAGATAAACCGCTAGATCCAAACAATCCAAACACAACTCCAAAACCAGGAGATAAAGTACCTGGAGATCCAAAACAACGTACTTACGAACAACTTGGATTACTAGATGAAGTAAATCGTACAATCAACTACAGATACGCTAATACTGACAAAGTAGAAGAAGCTAAACGTGGTCAAGAAGCTGCAGCTACTGTAGAACAAAAACTTCGTTACTCTCGTAAAGGTGATCTAAACAAAGTAACAGGTGAAATCACTTATACTTCTGATTGGACAAAACCACAAACATTAGCTGAAGTAGTATCTCCAGTAATCGAAGGATATGTTGCAGATATTAAAGCAGCTGAAAAAGTAGAGAACGTTGCTCACGATGCAGCTGACTCAGTAGTAAACGTAGTTTACTCACCACTTGGAAAATATGTACCAAAAGTACCAGAAGGATTTGAAGAGCCAAAACTTGACAAGCCTCAATATCCAAATGATCCGAAAGATCCAACAAAACCAGGAACACCAACAAAACCGATTCCTCATGTTCCAGGAACAACTCCAAAAGATCCAAAAGGAAACCCACTGAAACCAGTGGATCCAAATGATCCAAGTAAAGGGTATGTTCCACCAACACCTGAAAACCCAACAGAAGATACTGAAATCACTTATGAAAAAGATACTCAAAAAGCGAAAGTAACTTATGTTGTAGAAGGAACAGGAACAGTACTTCACACAGATAACCTAGAAGGTAAATCTGGAGAACCAATCGAGTATAGTACAGTAACTAAACTTGCTGAACTTAAAGCTCTAGGATATGACCTAGTAACTGACGGATTCACAACAGCTACAGATAAGAAATACGATAAAGATACGAAAGTAGATCAAAGTTTCGTAGTAACTGTTAAACCACACGTTGAGCCAGTTAAACCAGTAGATCCAGAAAATCCAAATGATCCAAACAGACCAAAACCAGGACAACCAATTGATCCTAACAACCCAACTGGACCAAAATGGACAGAAGATCTAATTAAGAAAATTGATACAACTCGTCATGTGAACCGTACAATCACATACGTTAACGAAAAAGGTGAGGAAGTATCTAAGAAAGTAACAGACAAAGTTACATTCACTCGTGAAGCTAAGATTAACTCAGTAACAGGTGAAATTACTTACGGTAACTGGACTGCTAAAGATGGAGATACAACATTCGATAAAGTAGAATCACCAGTAGTTAAAGGATACATCCTGAAAGATGCTAAACAAAAAGAAGTAGCAGCTACAGAAAACTTAACTGCAGACTCTAAAGATGAAAACATCGAAGTAGTTTACGTACCAGTAGGAACATGGACTCCGAAAGTACCAGAAGGCGAAACACCAATCGATCCAATTCCATATCCAAATGATCCAAAAGATCCAGGTAAAGTTGTAGATCCAAATGATCCAACAAATCCAAACGATCCAAACAAACCAAGTGTACCAGTGATTCCACATATCCCAGGAACAACCCCAAAAGATCCAGATGGAAACCCACTGAAACCAGTTGATCCAACAGATCCATCTAAAGGATATGTACCACCGACACCTAAGACTCCAACAGAAAATACTGTAATTGAGTATGTAAAAGATAAACAAAAAGCAGTAACTAAATTCGTAGATCTAAGTGGAAACCCAATTCCAGGTGTTAATAACATTGAAGAAGAAGGTAAGTCTGGAGAGCCATTAACAAAAGCAACAGAAGTAGCTACAGAAATTGCTAAGTTAATTGCTAAAGGATATGATCTAGTAAGTAACAACTATGGTAAAGATAACAACGGAAACTTCGATAAAGATTCTAGTAAAGATCAAGAATACACTGTTGTATTAACTCAACACTCTGAGCCACTTAAACCAGTAGATCCAGAAAATCCAAATGATCCAAACAGACCAAAACCAGGACAACCAATCGATCCTAACAACCCTAATGGACCAAAATGGACAGAAGATTTAATTAAACAAATCGATACAACTCGTCACGTTAATCGTACAATCAAGTATGTTAACGAAAAAGGTGAGGAAGTAGCTAAGAAAGTAACAGATAAAGTTACATTCACTCGTGAAGGTAAGATCAACTCTGTAACAGGAGTAATCACTTACGGTGATTGGACTGCTAAAGGTGGAGATACAACATTCGATAAAGTAGAATCACCAGTAGTTAAAGGATACATTCTGAAAGATGCTAAACAAAAAGAAGTAGCAGCAACAACAGGATTAACTGCAGACTCTAAAGATGAAAATATCGAAGTTGTGTACACTAAACTAGGTTCATGGGTACCGAAAGTACCAGAAGGAGTAACTCCAATTAAACCAACTCCATATCCAAACGATCCAAAAGATCCAACTAAACCGGGTAGCGATAAACCAATCGTTCCTTACGTACCAGGAACTACACCAGTGGTACCAAAAGATCCAACTAAACCAATTAGTCCGGATAACCCACTAGTTCCATTAACACCAGTTGATCCAAAAGATCCATCTAAAGGATATGAAGTGCCACCAGTACCAACAAATCCAGGTACAGATACACCAATTTACTACGTAACTGATAAGCAAAAAGCTATCACTAACTTCGTAACTGAAAGTGGTAAAGTAGTATCTACTCCAGTAGTAGATGAAGGTGATTCAGGAGCTAACTTCACTAAGTCTAAAGTTGATGAAGTAACTAAGACTATTGAAAAACTTGAAAAAGCTGGATACAGAGTAGTTAAGAACGAATTCCCATCTAAAGATACAGACAGAGTATTTGATAAAGATAAATCTGTAGATCAAATCTTCAATGTAACAGTAGCTGAAAGAATTATTCCAGTTACACCAGGTAAACCAGTAGATCCAAATGATCCAAACTTGCCGAAGAACCCAGATGGAACTCCAGTAACACCATCTACACCAGAACCAGGTAAACCAGTATTCCCTAACGATCCAAACAGCCCAGTATGGCCAAGTACTGTGAAAGATCTTGTAACTGAGAAATCAGCTACACGTACTATCAAGTATGTAGATCGTAACGGAAAAGAAGTTTCTGAAACTCGTACAGAAACAATCAAATTCACTCGTGAAGCTAAGGTTAACTTAGTAACAGGAGAAATCACATATGGAGAATGGACAACAGATCGTAACGATGACATCTTCAATGGATATCCAGTACCAGTTGTTAAAGGATACATCGCTAAAGCTGGTGATCTAGAATCATCAACTAAAGATGTTAAAGTAACACCTGATACAATCAAAGATATCAACGAAACAGTTGTTTACGATAAGTTAGGATCATGGGTACCAAACATCCCAGGAACACCAACAAATCCAATTCCATATCCAAACGATCCGAAAGATCCAACAAAACCAGGAAGTGATAAACCACACGTACCTTACGTACCAGGATTCACTCCGGTAGATCCAAACGGAAACCCACTGAAACCAGTTGATCCAAATGATCCAACTAAAGGATACGAAGTACCAAACGTACCGAACGATCCAACTAAGGATACACCAATCAACTACGTTCCAGTACCACAACCAAACCCAACGCCAGCACCAACACCAGCTCCGACTCCAGCGCCAACGCCTAAACCAGAGCCTAAGCCGGAACCAAAACCACAACCAACACCTGTAACTCCAGAAGCACCAGCGACGCCGAAAGCACCAGCTCAAGTTAAACGCTTAGCTAACACTGGTACAACTGAAACTAATACAGGACTAGCTGGATTAGGAATGGCAATCTTCGGTGGACTACTTGCAGCAGTAAAACGTCGCAAAAATAAAGAAGATTAAAAATAGCTAAGAACCTTCTTAGTTAGAATAAGACCCACTTTCGATACATTTCGAAGGTGGGTTTTGTTTTTAGCTTTGAATAGAATGGCCGAAACAGATATTTTTGTTTTTAGGCTTGACTGAAACAGCTGGGGAGATTTAGTCGTAGTAGCTGAATAAATGCACATGGGTTAGTAGGTTGCTTTATGGAATTTGGTGCGAGACTTCATTTTCGGAAGAAAATGAAGTTATATATTATTAGAAAATGCATAATTAATGGAGTATAATAAAGGTGAAGAAAATTTAGAAAAGGGGTTGTTTAATATGGAAGAAGTACAAGCTGAGGATACAATGCTATTGGTAGAGTTAATGTCGAAGGCAAAAATAGCAACAGAGTTTATAAAAAAATCACAAAAGCTACCTACGAAAAATATATGGATGATAGAAGTAGAATGTTATTGTAATAACTGTAACAGGTATTTTGATGCTGAAAGTCAAGATTTTGGTTATCCAACTTGCCCTTACTGCGGTTCGGATAATGTATCAGACTTTTAAAAAGTATAAACCAGAGATGAAAGTGAATTATAATAAGGTTCGTTGTAATTCAATTTATAATATACACAAACGAAAAAGGACAGAAAGTAAATTTTTACTCTCTGTCCTTTTGAACGTTTTATTAAAAAAGGTTATATCACTAAATAATAAAAATCTAAGCAGCGAATTGCTGCCTAGATTTTATTTTTTCTCTATGTTCCGAATTTAACAGAGAGTCTTAATTAACAGCAATCCCAGTTGAATAATGTATCTTCAAAATCTAAGTTTGCTAATTTTTCTTTGTTGATAAAGAAGTTTGCAACTCCTGAATCGCCCCACATAATTAGGTTATCTTTCGTGTTCGCATCCCATTCACTTTCTATTTGAAGAAGCATAGTGTCGTACGCTTCTTTGTTTTCAGGGTCACGTGGATCCCATTGAACAAATGTTGGATAGCCACCTATAGCGTGTTTAACGCCATCAAAAGCTTTAAATAGAGTTTTATAGACTTCACTATCAAGGTCTTCGTATAAATCTTCTACCTGTTCATCAGGAAATAATTCATGGATAGCATCTTTTGCGATATCTTCGAACAAGAAGTCTGTAGCTGTAATCGTTGAAGTTCCTTTGTTGAATGTTAATGCAAATGATGCATCTTTTTCTTGGAATGGAGAATATTCCTCGTCGTTATCTTCGCTAGGAAGATGATACTTGCTTAGTACATCTCCATTTGTTATGTTTTCATCTATATCTTTAATATATTTTACGACATTAGTTCCTTTAGAATCTAGTCCGAAAGAATCATCGCGTGAAATCCAGAATTGTAGTAATCCTTCTTTAGGATAAATATCATTTTCTGGTAGTTCAGTACAGTTAATTTGAGCTAGTAGTGCAAGTTGATTACCTTCTGCGTCTGCTGGAACCTCAGCGTCTTGTGCAATGTAAGGAACTCCTCCAAATTTATTTGTACTAACATTTAGACCTCTATCTCCGCTGATAGAAATTCCAATATATTCTTTTGTGTGTTCATTTTTTATTTTTTCTATAACTTTGTTAATATCTTCAATTGTAATCATATAACCCTCCGGTATACGTGTATTTTAGTTTTTTGTTAAAATTTGGCTATGTATTATCGAATGTATAACCAATGTACAATATTTTTTTAAGTATTTTTGTGGTGAAATTTTACAAAAATTGATTAAAAGTGCTTGCTAGATTGTCGTTAATCAAACTTTTTAAAATTACTTTCATATTATACATAAAAAATAATTAAATACATAATATTCCACGTTTTCATTCTATCATAGGTCTTAAAGTAGGTCAATAGAGTAACTATTTGTTACATATGTAAAATATTTAAATGAATTATTATTTAATGAAAAATGCTGGAGATGATTTTAAATGTTCGAGATTTGTTTTTAACTTGTATATATATTTGAAATTGTTGTTCACTGATATTCTATTTAGTTAAAAAATAATGATACTAATATTCGTTTTCCACTAAAAAATATAATATAATTTATAAATAACAGGTCAATGTTTTAGGCTGGATTAATAAAAATAATTATTTTATTAATATAAAATAATTAAATGAAGGAAGTTAAGTTAATTTCTAGAAATAGTTTGATGAAAAGTTTATAATATCAGTGTTTTTTACAGTAAAGAACATAAATGAAGATTGAAGTTGTTTGTAGGCATGAGATTATAGATTTCTATAGTTATAAAACATTAGAGTAAGTAAAAATTAAGAATAAAACTGCGTGATAATAGATAGCATCTAGTAGTTTGAAAGGTTGATTTTAACATGGTTTCATAAGGCTGTCTATACTCGGAAAAATGTGGCTAATGTATGAGGGTTTTATGATTTGTAGCCGAAAAAAAATATAGATTTAAAAATCGAGTCGATTCCTTGGACAAAAAGGATAATATTTGGTATTATTAATAGTGGAATTCAAAAAATGGATTTCAAATTAGTAGTATGCGTTCAAGTTAAATATCATAATCAATAAAATCGAAGATAAAGAGTTTGAAAAAGGTTTAGTTTAGAAGAAAATATATCATAAGAGGAGATATTTAATTTAACGCTAAAAAGTTATATATATCATAGGAGGAAGTTTGATGGTAGGAAAAAATAATAAGTACTTAAAAACCACAAAAGAAGGTACTAAAGTAGAATCGTACTCTATCAAAAAATTCAAAGTCGGTACAGCATCAGTAGTGATCGGTGCTAGTATCTTTTTAGGTGCTGGAGCAGTGTCTCAAGCAGCTGAGGAAGTTTCTAATAACACAACTGCGGACAACACAACAAACGCAGGAGCAAAAGAGGAAACACCAAAAGCACAAGCACAACCAGCAAAAGTAGAAAACACGAAAGAAAGTGTTGCAGCGGCAGTAGCTGAAAAAGTGGAAGCTCCGAAAACAGAAGCTAAAGCTGAAGCAAAAGCAGCTGATAAAACAGCTCTAAAAGCAAGTATTGAAAACTTAGAGCAAAAATTAGCAGCGGCTAAAAATGCTGATGAAGTAGCATTAAAAACAGCTCGTGAAGAATTAGCAAAAGCAAAAGAAGTATTCGCAAAAGCTAATGCAACTCAAGACGAAGTTAATACGAAAGTAACAACACTAAACGTGCTAACTTCAGTAGTAGCAGAATCAGAAGCAACTGGAACAGCTGCGAAAGATGAAGCTAAAAAAGCTGAAGAAAAAGCAAAATCAGAAGCAAAAGAATCTAAAGAAGTTAAAGAAGCTAAGAAAGAATTAACTCAAGTAACTTCAGAAGCAGAAGTAACAAACGTGTTGGCTAAAGAAGCTATTCGTAAAAACGAAGTTAAAATCGAAGCAAAACCAGCTGTAGAAAAAGCAGTAGCTAAAAACGAAGAAGTTATCAAAGTAGCTAACAACTTACTTGGAAGTGACAATGTAACTAAAGAACAAATCGCAAGAAGCTTAGAAGAATTAAGCAACTCTATTAAAGCGGTATACGCTGAATTAGAAAACGCTGGTGTTCGTCGTGACGGTAGATACGGAGTAGCTCTTTCAGCTAATGAAGGATACACAGCTTCTTCTACAGAATTAAGAAAAGAAAATGGAGAATTTCTTGGTTCTACAGGTAAATCATACAAAGTACTAGATGGTAACGCTAACTATAAAGTTTATGTTCATGGTTATCAATCTGAGAACACTGATGTGCCTGCGACTAATAATGGACAAGCCGGGACAAGTGGTCGTACAGATATTCCTTTATCAAAAACAGAAGCTCAAAAGCTTGGACGTGAAGCTATTCTATGGAATGGAAAGATCCGTGTTACAGGAAAAGCTAACAAAGATAAGATCATTAGCACATACGGTGCAGGAGGTGCTTATGAGTATCTAACTACAGAAATCTACGGATATACTTATGAGCAAGGAAATCATTATGTTTATCTTACAGATGTAAAAAAACGTTTTAGTTTATCACCAGAGGCAACTGCTGCAGGATATACAATTACAAAAGTTGATATGAGCAACTTACCACCAGGATTAGCATATAATGCTGATAAAGATACTGTGGAAGGATATGTATCATCTACTCTTCAAAATGGTGTATATGACATGCGTTATATTTTAACTATAGAGAAAGGTGGAGCTACTCAGCAGGTTGGTTTCAAAGACTTAACGGCTGGATGGATAGGATGGCAAGATTCATCTGCACCAGTTATTCAAGGAAAATCAAAATTAGTAACAATTGGCGATCAAGTTAATCATAACATCAAATATGTTGATAACGATGGAATGAGTCGCGATGAAAGAGCAGGTTATGTATACAGAAAAAATGGAGAAAAAGTTGTTGCCGGTTCAAAAACTGCTCCTGGAGGCGCGACTGGAGCAACTTTCACTGCAGTTGACGGATCTAAAGTAAATACCGAGAATGGACCGCAAACGGTCACAGCCCACACAGCCCTAAATGGTAATTATACGGGAAGTCAAACTTCGATAAATGATGTCGTACCAGGATTAAATTATAATCCACAAACTGGAGACATTACTGGAACAGCGTCAGAAGCGGGAATTTTTACAGCGGCTGTTTATGCAAAAGACTATAATAATACAACCAATGCGAAAAATCAGGATTGGAATATGTATGGTCAAGAAGCTCATGAAAATATTACTATTGCTGTAGCACCAAAAATTACAGTATCTAACGTAGAAGCATATGCTACAAAAGTACCTGTAACTATTTCAAACGGAGCTAACACTGCAGAAATTACAATGCCAGATGGTACTGTAACTAAATTAGCAGTTAAGGATGGAAACTGGACAGTAGCAGCTGGAACTACAAATACAGCTGTAAATGAAGGAGATGTACTAGGAGCAGCTTCTACAACAGCACCTTCAAAATTCAATCTTCCGGTAACATCTGATGCTACACAATACGTAGGTGTTGATAGTATTGCAGCAAAAGCAACAACTGATAAGGTGAAAGCAAATATTCAACGTGAATTTGCTATGGTAAATGACGCAGCAGGTAATACGTATAAAGCGGTATTTAACAGTGCAACAGGTAAATATTCATTACCTACTGAAAAAGCTTATGAATTAAAAGACAATGGTAATGGTACATCAACTCTTATTGAACGTCGTGTTTATACAGATGCTCAAGCAAATGGTGATGTTAAGTTCGTTGTTTATGAGTTTGAACGTACATGGAATACAACATCTTCAGCAGCAACATTAGTAGATAAAATTGCTGAAATCCGTAAAAATGGTGAGGTAACAGCAGTAGGTAATGTTACACGTACAGAGACTCTAGTTAAAAAAGATAACACATCTTCAGAACAAGGGATGGTAGTTACAGTAAGTTATGACTCAGTAACAAATCAATGGACATCTTCTGACGGAACAGCAGTAACAGCTAAAAAATCAAATGCTGGTTGGGAAGTTGAAACAGCATCAGGATTTAAAGGGTATGTAGCATACCGTGAAGCAAGCTCAACAGACGTAGCATCAATTCAAAATGCTAAGCCAACGGGGACTTCAACAAGTTACTCAGAAGCAAAAGATGCTTCAGTAGATTTACTAAAATCAGAAAAAGCTAACGTTGATTTCACAGATACTATCGATGATAAATCAGACGATGCTCAATCAGAAACAATTAAAACAAAATTAACGGTAACAGCTCCAGATGGAAGCCAAAAAGTATTTGATGCGGCGAAAGCAGAAGAAACAGCTTATATTCAAGCACAACGTACAGCGGCAGCTAAAACTCAAGCGGCAGCAACGGCTGTAAAAGAACAACAAGAATCACAAAATGAATTAGCACGTCTTCAAGAACTATTAGATCGTTCAACAAGAACGGTAGAAGATGCTCAATCAGCATTAGACAACTTGAAATTACGTACAATTTCACCAACAGCTCAAGAATTAGCAGAAAGAAAACTTGCGCATGCCAAAGAGTTTAAAGCATCTATTGAAGCACAACTAGCGACAGCTCAAGCAAATCTTTCAACAAAAAATACTGAAGTAGAGTCAGCGCGTACTGCAGCCCTAGAAGCTGAAAAAGCGGTAGAAACAGCTCGTGAAGCATTGAAAACAGCTGCAGCAGCAAACCTAGCAAACCCAGAAATCGCAGCATATACATTAGGTCAATATGGAAGCTATAAAGTTACAGTAAGAGCAGTAGACTCAAACGGTGTTGTAACTACTCCAACAGTAGGAGGAACAGATTCAGGTGAAGTAACAGAAGATGCAGTAGCAGAAACAACTTACTACATCGTAGTACCTAAACCAGAAATTTCTTCAGGAGCTCAAGATACTCCACAAAGTGATACTATGGAAAAAGGATTCAAAACTGGACTTCCTGAAAACTCTACAGTATCAGACTACAAACTAGTAGATCCAACAACAGGAAATAAAGTTTCTTCAGTAACAACTGATGAAGGAACTTACACAGTTAATCCAACAACAGGTGAAGTAAGCTTCACACCAGCTCAAGGATATGTTGGAACTGCTAAACCAATTTCAGTAGCAGCTAATGTAACTATCCCAGGAGAAGATGGTAACCCTGTAACAGTAGAAGCATCAACTACATACACACCAACAGTTTATGGTGTTAAAGGTAATGCTGATACAACTAAAGATATACAAGGGGCAGTCCAAACTTCTAAACCAGGAATTGAAAGATTCTCTAAACTAAACACTCCAGAAAACACTCCAGATGGTACAAATGTTGATTTAACAACAGCTAAGTACTCATTAGAAGGTGCTGATAATGAAGGTAAAGTTGTTGTTCCAAACGAAGGAACTTACACAATTGATCCAACAACAGGTGTTGTAACATTCACTCCACTTCCAACATTCACAGGAACAGCGCAAGGTGTAGATGTAAAAGTAACAGCTAATGCAACTGACAAAGAAGGGAATACTGTAGAAGTAACAGCAACTGGAAAATACACTCCAGTAGTTGAACCTGCATCTCCAACTGCAGAAGCGGCAACATCAACAGACGTACAAGGTGCAACTCAAGAGCAACCTGTAACATTCAACGATTCGAAAACAACAATCGATGGTGTTGAGAAAAAAGTACCAATTGATCCAACAACATACACATTATTAGATGAAAATGGACAACCAGCTTCAGAAGTACCAGCAAAAGACGCAACAGGAAAAGTAGTAGGTACTTACACTGTTAAGAATGTAGACGGAAAAGCAGTAGCGGTATTCACACCAACTGATAAAACATATGTAGGTAAAGTAGAACCGGTAACTGTTCAAGCGAAAGATAAAAACGGAACACCTGTAACAACTACTTATACACCGAACATTACACCTGTAACACCAACAGGAACACCAGCAACTTCAGAAGGAATCCAAGGTTCACCTCAAGAAGGAACTCCAACATTTACGCAAGGACACCCAGTTGCTCCAATTAAAATCGATGCAACTCAACCTGCTAAATTAGTAGATCCAACAACAGGTAAACCAACTGATGAACCAACAATTCCAGCTAAAGATTCAACAGGAAAACAAGTTGGTACATATACAATTGATCCAACATCAGGAAAAGTAACATTCACACCGAATAAAGACTTCGTAGGTACTCCAGTACCAGCAACAGTAGAAGTTAAAGATGCGAATGGAACACCAGCAACAGCGACTTACACACCAACTGTTAAACCTGTAACTCCAATTGGTAAAGTTGCATTCACAGAAGATATTCAAGGTGCAACTCAAAGCGGAAAACCAGCCTTTGAAGGTGGTAAAACAACAGTAAACGGTAAAGAAGAAACTGTACCGATGGATGATACTGTACCAGCAACATTCGAAGATGGTAATACAACTAAGACAATCAAAGGAGAAGGTACTTACACAGTAGCTCCAGACGGAACAGTAACATTTGTACCAGAAAAAACATTCACAGGAAAAGGTACAACATTAACAGTAATCCGTAAAGATAAAAATGGAACACCAGCTCGTGGAGAATACACAGCGGTAGTTCACCCAGTAACTCCAACAGGATGGGATGTAATTTCTGCAGATATCCAAGGTCAAAAACAACACGGAAAACCTAAGTTCAAAGGTGGAACAGTAGAAATCGGTGGAGAAGAAAAAACTGTAGAAATCGATGAAAATGTAGCACCAGTATTACTTGATCCAGCGACAAAACAACCAGTACCAGTGGGGACTACTGTAAAAGTTGAAGGAGAAGGAGAATATACTCTTAAACAAGACGGAACAGTTGATTTCGTTCCTGAGAAAACATTTGTTGGTGAAGCTAAAGGGGTAATCGTTCAACGTGTTGATAAACTTGGACAACCAGCTATTGGTAAATACCGTCCAATCGTTATCGGGGCTAAACCAAAAGCACAACCGGCTACATCACAAGATGTTCAAGGTCAAGTTCAAAAACAACCTGTTACATTTATCGATAGTGTAGTAGATAAAACGACTGTACCTGATATCGATCACCCAGATGTAAAAGTAGCAGTTCAAAAAACTGTACCGATTAATCCACAATCTTACACATTATTAGATGAAAATGGACAACCAGCTACGAAAGTCCCTGCGAAAGATCCAGAAGGAAATGTAATCGGGGAATACACTCTTGAAGTAGTAGATGGAAAAGCTATCGGAGTATTAACTCCAAATGCAACTTACCATGGTAAAGTACAACCAGTACGTGTTCAAGCAGCGGATGAAAATGGAATCACAGTAGAAACTACTTACACACCATACATCACGCCGGTAACACCAACAGCGACTCCAGTAACTTCAGAAGGAATCCAAGGTAAATCACAAGAAGGTACACCAACATTCAAAGAAGGTGACAAAAAAGTACCTATTAACTTAGATAAAGCACCAAAACTAGTAGATCCAACAACAGGTAAACCAACAGATGCAACATCTGTAAAAGTACCAAACGAAGGAACTTACGAAATTGATGAAAATGGAAAAGTAACATTTACACCAGAACCAAACTTCACAGGTGAAGCTAAAGGAATCGAAGTTCAACGTGAAGATAAAAACGGAACACCAGTAAATGGTAAATACACTCCATTCGTTAAACCAGTAACACCAAAAGGTGATGAAAAAGAAACACAAGATATCCAAGGTGCACCACAAAAATCAACACCAACATTTACAGGTGGAAAAACAACTGTTAACGGTAAAGAAGAAACAGTCGAAATTGATACTACAAAACCAGCTAAGTTGGTAGATCCAACAACTGGTCAACCAACAGAAGAAAAAACTGTAAAAGTACCAGGAGAAGGAACATACACAATCGATCCGAAAACTGGAGAAGTAACATTCACACCAGAACCACAATTCAAAGGTAAAACTTCAGGAATTAAAGTTCAACGTGTTGATAAAAACGGAACGCCAGCTGAATCAACATACACACCAACAGTATTAGGGGTAACACCAAAAGGTAAAGAAGCTAAATCTAAAGATCTACAAGGTGAAACTCAAACAGGAAAACCAACATTCAAAGGTGGAAAAACAACTATAAATGGTAAAGAAGAAACAGTAGAAATCAACAACGATGAACCAGCAACATTCGAAGATGGTTCAACTACAAAAGTAGTACCAAACGAAGGTACTTACACTGTAGCGCCAGATGGAACTGTAACATTCGTACCAGAAAAAACATTCACAGGTGTAGCAAAAGGTGTAACTGTTCAACGTGTTGACAAAAACGGAACACCGGTAACAGCGAAATACACACCAACAGTAATTCCAGTATCACCATCTGGAGAAGATGTAACATCAGTGGGTCCTAAGAATACACCTCAAGAAGAAACACCAGTCTTCAAAGGTGGATCAGAAACTGTTAACGGTAAAAACAAAACAGTAGAAATCGATAAAGATGTACCAGCGACATTCGAAGATGGTTCAACTAGAAAAGAAGTTCCAGGAGAAGGTGTATACACTGTTGATAAAGACGGAAAAGTAACATTCACTCCAGAAAAAGACTTCGTAGGTGTAACAAAAGGTGTAACTGTTAAACGTGTTGATAAAAATGGAACACCAGTAACAGCGAAATACACACCAACAGTTCTAGGAGCAACATCAACTAAAGATGTAGTATCTGAAGGACCAAAAGGTAAACCTCAATCAAATACTCCAGTATTCGAAGGAGATATCGATAAAGATGTACCACCAACATTCGAAGACGGAAAAACTACAAAAGTAGTACCAGGTCAAGGTACTTACACTATTGATCCAAATGGAAAAGTAACGTTCACTCCAGAACCAGAATTCGTAGGAACAGCATCTGGTGTAACAGTTGTTAGAAAAGATAAAAATGGTAAAACAATCTTTGCATCTTACACACCAACAGTTCGTCCAGACACTATCTTCAGAGATAAAGAAGGAAAAGAAATTCCAGGATACCCAAGTGAAGATGGAACAACTCCTAAGAAAGACATCCCAGGATACAGATTCGTAGAAACTGTAACTGACAACGATGGAAATACAAAACACGTCTACGAAAAAGTTAAAACTTCATTCAAGGATAAAGAAGGAAAAGACATCCCAGGATATCCAACAGAAGAAGGAGAAACACCGAAGAAAGATATCCCAGGATATAGATTCGTAGAAACTAAGAAACTTCCAAATGGAGATACAGAACACGTATACGAAAAAGTTAAAACATCCTTCAAAGATAAAGAAGGAAAAGAAATTCCAAATTATCCAACAGAGGATGGAGACCAACCGAAGAAAGATATCCCAGGATACAGATTCGTAGAGACTAAGAAACTTCCAAATGGAGATACAGAACACGTATATGAAAAAGTTAAAACTTCATTCAAAGATAAAGAAGGAAAAGAAATTCCAAATTATCCAACAGAGGATGGAGAACAACCGAAGAAAGATATTCCAGGATATAGATTCGTAGAAACTAAGAAACTTCCAAACGGAGATATCGAGCATGTATACGAAAAAGTAACACCTCCAGCGCCAACACCAACTCCAGTAGTAGAAAAAACTACATCATGGGTAGATGAAAACGGAAATCCATTAAAACCATTAGAAAATGGAACAAAAGTTCCAGGAGAAATCTCAGGATATGAGTTCGTAAGAACTGTAACTGATAAAGATGGAAATGTACGCCACATCTTTAAACCGGTTAATCGTATTCCAGAAGAAAGCAGAACTACAAACTGGGTAGACGAAAACGGAAATCCTCTAAAACCAACAGAAAAAGGAACTAAAGAAGCTGGAAAAGTTCCAGGATACGAATTCGTAAGAACAGAAGTAGATAAAGAAGGTAACTTAGTACATATCTTCAGAAAAGTAACGGACTCTGTTGAAAAAGTACAACCTAAACGCCTAGCTAACACAGGTGAAAGTGGAGTTGATACAGGATTAGCAGGATTCGGAGCATTACTTGCGGGTATTGCTGTGGCTGTAAGAAAACGCCAAAGAAAAGACGACTAATTAGAAATCTAAAAAACTCTTAATGATATATATGAGCCACCCTCTAGATAATAGAGGGTGGTTTTTTGTGTTTTTTGAGTTGAAACGCTGTATTATGAAAAATGGAAATAATTAAGATATATAAATTTCAAAGATAAGATAAAGTAGAGAGATGTCGCAAGGAATATTATTTAAAGTATATTTTAAGTAATATTTATAACTTTTTAAGTTATTTAAAGTATATTTTAAGTAAACTGTAGTTATTGTACTTAATTTCTATTCTTATAAGTTAAAAGTTACTGTTAAGGTGATTATACGTGATGTTATATTATTTATTAGAAACTGTTATAGGTAATAAATTTTATTAAAAACAAAAATACTTTTAAAAAAATCTTAAGTTCTGTGCAAAGTAATTACAATAATTACAAAAGTTGATTTTATAGGTTTTTCTGTTTATAAAAGCTGATTTAAAGGTGTTTTTAAGAGGTATAATATTGTATAAAAAAGTAGAATTTTAAAGATTGATAGAAAAAATTAAGGGAAAAATAGTAGACACAATGAAAATATTTTGGTAAAATGATAAAGAAATCAAATGAATTTCAAAATTAGTAAAAAAAATATATAGTTAATAAATTAATGGTAAGAGGTTAATTTATATTTGGAGAAATATTATATTGGAGTTTTTATACAAAAGCAATATGGTTTATGAAAAAATGTAACAAGATTGTTATGTTTTTTTATGTTTTGTTATTAATTAAGTTTTGTTATATAGGTGAATGTCTAAAAATTCACAATCAATTAATAATACAATATATACCATAGGAGGAAAATAATGGTAGGGAAAAACAACCAATATTTAAAGAGTACCAAAGAAGGTACAAGAGTCGAAAGTTACTCTATTAAGAAATTCAAAGTGGGTGCAGCATCAGTAGTAATCGGTGCTAGTATCTTTTTAGGTGTAGGAACAGTAGCGCAAGCTAGTGAGCAAGTATCGGACAACACAACAACACAAAGCACATCAAACACAGATGCTAAAGTGACAAAAGAAGAAGCACCTAAGGCTGTTGAAAAAGCAGCAAAAGTAGAAGAAACTGCTAAAGAAAGTACGGTAACAACAGCAGTTGCAAAAGAAGAAACTAAAAAAGCAGAAAGCACAAAAGATACAGCGTCTAAAGAAACTGTAAAAGAAAATACTGCTAAAGAAGAAAAAACTGAGACAAAAGCTGCGAATAAAACAGCTTTAAAATCAACAATCGAAAAATTAGAACAAAAACTAAACGAAGCTAAAAATGCTGATGAAGCAGTAGTGAAAGCTGTTCGTGAAGAATTAGCGAAAGCGAAAGAAGTATTCGCAAAAGCTGATGCAACTCAAGAAGAAGTAGATGCAAAAGTAGCTACACTTGAAGCATTAAACTCTACAGTTGTAGAATCAAATGCAAAAGTAACTGCAGAGAAAGAAGAAACTAAAAAAGAAGAAGAAAAAGCTAAAACTGAAGCAAAACAAACTGAAGAAGTAAAAGAAGCTAAAAAAGAACTAACTCAAGTAACTTCAGAAGCTGAAGTAACAAACGTACTTGCTAATGAAGCAATTCGTAAAAATGAAGTTAAAATCGAAGCGAAACCAGCTGTAGAAAAAGCAGTGGCTAAAAACGAAGAAGTAATTAAAGTAGCTAATAACTTACTAGGAAGCGACAATGTAACAAAAGAACAAATCGCTAAAAGTTTAGAAGAGCTAAGTAATTCTATTAAAGCGGTATATGCTGAATTAGAAAATGCTGGTGTTCGTCGTGATGGTAGATACGGAGTAGCTCTTTCAGCAAATGAAGGATATACTTTAGAATCTACAGAACTAAGAAAAGAAAATGGAGAATTTGAAACAGCGACTGGGAAAACGTATAAAGAGTTAGATGGTAATCCTGCATATAGAATTTATGTTAAAGGATTCCAATCTGAAAATACAGAAGTCGTTGCTAAAAACAACCCACAACCTGGTACTGGAGCACGTACTGACCTTCCGTTATCAAAAACAGAAGCTCAGAAACTTGGACGTGAAGCAGCGATGTGGAATAACAAACTTCGTGCAAGTGGTCAAAATAATAATACTAACCCATATGGATCAGGTGGAGCTTATGAATATCTAGCAACAGAAATTTATGGATACACATATGAACAAGGTAACCACTATGTTTATCTTAAAGACGTAACAAAACGTTTTGATTTAAATGATGAGGCAAAAGCGGCAGGATACACTATCAAGAGTGTAACTCCGTTGAACTTACCTCCAGGATTAGGATATAACGCAGCTACAGATACTGTAGAAGGATATGTTGGAGCAAGTATTCAAAACGGTGTTTATGACTTCCGTTATGAATTAACTGTTGCAAAAGGTGATACTGAACAAAAAGTATTCTTCCGTGACTTACAAGCAGGATGGATAGGGTGGCAGGATACAACTGCTCCTAGAATTCAAGGTTCTTCAACAATGGTTACTATTGGGGAGGATGTAAGCCATGAATTACAATATGTTGATAATGATGGAGTAAATAAAGATATACGTGCTAACTATCAGCGTGAAGATGGTTCTAAGTTCGTAGCTGGTTCAAAAACTGCGCCTAATTCATCTGGTAAAAAAGCAGAATTTGTGGCAGCTGACGGGACTACTGTTAAATCAATGAATAGTCCTCAAACAGTTACTGCTTATACAACATTAAATGGTAAAACGAATGGAACTAAACCAGTATCTCTTGACGACACTATTCCAGGGTTAACTTACGCACCAGAAACAGGTTTAATCACAGGTAAACCAACAGAAGCAGGAATCTTTACTGTAGCAGCATTAGCTAAAGATTATAACAGTGCATCAGCATGGAACATGAATGGGCAAGAAGCTCATGAGAATATTACAATCGCAGTAGCACCTAAGATTACGGTGAAAAATGTAGAAGCATATGCAACAAACGTACCAGTAACAATCTCTAATGGAGCTAACAAAGCGGAAATTACAATGCCAGATGGAACAGTTACAAACTTAGTAGCTAAGAATGGGAACTGGGTTGTTGCAGCAGGTACTACAAATACAGCTGTTCAAGAAGGAGCCGTATTAGCACCGGTTGCAACTTCAGGAGAATCAACTATTAACTTAACAGTGACTCCAGAATCTACAAAATATGTTGGTGTCGATAGTATTGCGGCTAAAGCAACAACTGACAAAGTACAAGCACACTTACAACGTGAGACAGTAACTGTTAAAGATCATAACAACAAAGAATATACAGCGACATTTAACCGTGCAACAGGTAAATACTCTCTACCTGTAGAAGATGCATATCACCTTGAAGAAAGTGGAGATAATTCAATTCTTACAGAAAGACGTGTATATACAGAAGCTCAACCTAACGGAAATGTTAAATTATTTGTTTATGAATTCACACGTACGTGGAATGCTAAATCTTCAGCGACAAATCTAGTAGATAAAGTAGCAGAAGTTAGAAAAAATGGTGAAGTAACAGCAGTAGGAGATGTTTTCCGTACTGAAACATTATTACCAAATGATCAAACGTCAAGTACTCAAGGTAGAACGATTAAAGTAAATTATGATTCAGTAACAAATCAGTGGACTGCATCTGATGGATCTAAGGTTACGGCAACAGAAACAGGTGCAGGATGGAAGGTTTCAACTGATTCAGGATTTAATGGGTATATTGCATTCCGTGAAGCAGTAGGATCAGATTTAGCGTCTATCCAAAATGCTAAACCAACAGGAACTTCAACAAGTTATTCGGAAGCAAAAGGTACATCAGTAGACTTAATTAAATCTACTAAAGCAAATGTAGCATTCGCAGATACAATCGATGATAAAACATCAGTAGCAGATTCAGATACTATTAAAACAAAAGTAACAGCAACTGCACCAGACGGAACAGTAACTACTTTTGATGGAGCTCAAGCAGAAGAAACAGCTTATATCCAAGCTCAACGTTCAGCAGCTGAGAAAACTCAAGCAGCAGCTAAAGCGGTAAAAGAAAAACAAGAAGAACAAAATAAATTAGCAAGTTTACAAGAAAGATTAGATCGTCAAATAAGAATGGTTGAAGATGCTCAAACAGCATTAGATAATTTAAAACTACGTACAATTTCACCAACAGCTGAAGAAATGGCTCAAAGAACGCTTAACGTAGCAAAAGAAATTAAAGCAAAACTTGAAGCAGATATCGCAGCAGCTAAAGGGAATGTAGCAATACTTGATTCTAAAGTTACTGCAACTAGAACAGAAGCTGTAGCAGCTGAAAAAGCAGTAGAAACAGCACGTACAGCTCTTAAAACAGCTGCAGAAGCAAACTTAGCTAAAGCTAATGCTTATGTATTATCTCAAAAAGGACGTTACAAAGTAACAGCGAGAGCAGTAGACTCAAACGGTGTTGTAACAACTCCAACAGTAAATGGAACAGATGCTGGTGAAGTAACAGAAGATGCAGTAGCGGAAACAACTTACTACATCGTGGTAACAGATCCAGAGAAATCATCAGGAGCTCAAGGTCAAAAACAAACTGACTCAATGGCAGATAATTTCAATGATGGAAAAGAAGGAACTACAGTATCAGACTTCAAACTAGTAGATCCAACAACAGGAAATAAAGTTTCTTCAGTAACAACTGATCAAGGTACTTACACAGTAGATCCAACAACAGGTGAAGTAACATTCACTCCAGTAGAAGGATTTGTAGGAACAGCTACACCGATGAAAGTTTCAGCGAATGTAACATTCAATGATGAGTCAGGAAACCCAGTAAGTGTAGCGACAGAAAATACATATACACCAACTGTATATGGAGTTCAACCATCAACAGATGAAACTACAGGAAAACAAGGACAACCTCAAACATCTAAATCAGGAAAAGATCGTTTCTCTGAATTAAATACAACAACAAACACTCCAGATGGAACAAATGTAGACTGGACAACAGCTGCATACTCATTAGAAGGAGCTAATGCTGAAGGTAAAGTGGTAGTTGATGGAGAAGGAACATACTCGATTGATCCAACAACAGGAGTAGTAACATTTGAACCACTTCCAACATTCACAGGAAAAGCTAAAGGTGTAAATGTAGAGGTATCAGTAACAGCTACTGACTCAGAAGGAAACAAAGTTCCAGTTACATCAAAAGGAAAATATACTCCAGAGGTAACACCAGTTACACCAACAGGAGAACCAGTTACATCTGAAGGTAAACAAGGTCAAGAGCAAACAGGAACACCTAAATTTACACAAGGTGATGAAACAGCACCAATTACAATCAACGAACAGCAACCGGCTAAATTCGTAGTAAATGGACAACCAGTAGAGTCAACAGAAATTCCAGCAACAAAAGATGGAAAAGAAATCGGTAAATATACAATCGATCCATTAACAGGTGTAGTAACATTCAAACCAAACAAAGACTTCACAGGAACACCAGATCCTGCAACAGTAGAAGTAAAAGATAAGAATGGAACACCGGCTACAGCAACATATACACCAACGGTAACTCCAGTAGTACCAACAGCTGAGCCAAAAGAAACAACTGGAAAACAAGGACAACCACAAACTCAAGAAACAGAGTCAATGTTCAAACAAGG
>NZ_JAQMFS010000070.1 GCF_028308085.1 Gemella haemolysans | reverse complement strand
AGAGGTGTTGTTTCATATGCTTGTTGTCTTCCGTATTCATAACCAGCAAAGGCTGATAGTCCGATTACAAGTGAACCACAGGCACTAGTAATAATATTCTTTTTATTCATATATATTCTCCTCAATCATTTAATTCGAAATAATTCCGTTTTATTATATCATAGTGTTTAGAGTTTGTAAATAGGAATCTTTACGATTAATTCAGCTATAAACTAAAAAATATATAATACATAAAATTAAAAATAAAGAGTAACAATTTATTTCTAAATCGTTACTCTTTATATGTTTTAATTTTTCTTTTGCCCTCTTCTTATTAATATTGCAGCCAAGATTAGCATAACTCCAACTACTTCTAAAGCTACAGTTTTTATACCAGTTTTCGGTAGCGAAGAGATTTCATTCACATTATTTATTTTTTTAGTTAATGTTTCTGGTAATTCTTCCTTCTTAACATCTACAGTTGTTTCGGGGATAACCACCCGTGCTCTTTCTTCAAGATTTTTTGTACCAATTTTTATTCGTTCTACAATCGTAAATTTACTAAAATGATTAATATTAAACTGTAGTTCCCCATCTGAATATTTACTATTAACTTTTTCAAGAGAGTTATCATTCGGAATGTGATAAACTTCTAATTCAGTATTATCCTTCTTAGTTATTATTATTTTTACCGTTCGTTCCTCATTACTATCTACCTTTTTATCATCTTTTTCAAAATGGATTTCGAACGTCTCTATAATTTTATAATCATTACCTAACTTGTTTCTAATAGATTTATTTAACTTATTATCATTTAAAGATTCAACATGTAACTTATCTGCAGAAATACTACCTTTTTTATATTCTACTTTAATATCATGACCTGATAAATTTGCAAATAACAAATCTTTATTAGGAGAATTGTTTACATCATGATATTTTTCTTTATCCGACATTACTGGGAACTTATTATCATCATCTTTTTTTACTGGAGTTTTATCTTCTTTCGGTTCTACCAACGGTTTTCTGTCTGGTTTATCAGATGGTTTATTTACAGGCTTTCCTATTGGCTTTTCCGTTTGTTTTACCGGTGGTTTTCTTACCGGTTTTCCCGCTAATTTATCTTCTGTCTTCTCTAGCGGTTTTCTAACTGGTTTATCAGTTTGCTTAACCGGAGTTTTATTTTCTGATGGTATTGGTTCAACAACCGGTCTAACTCCATTTTCATCAACAATAACTTTATTATCAGTATCCATCAGCGCCTTAGCTGTTCCAACTTTTAAACTACCCGTACTTATAAAAATACTTAATATTCCAACAGAAATATTTCTTATTGTATATTTTTTTTGTTTCACTTCTATTCTCCTCAAATGATTACAAAATCTATTTAAACTTTCTAATAATTATATTATACATTATTATTTTCATCAAGTAAAAGTTATAAAAAAGTTTGATTAGCACTCAAATTGCTAATCAAACTTTTTTTATTTCTATCTAGATAAAAATGAGAAAAATCCACTTATAATAGCAACATTAAAGAAGTCAATGAATAATGCCCCTACTATTGGCATAACGAAGAAGGCTATGTGCGAGTGTTTATATTTATCACAAACACTTTGCATATTCGCAATACCATTTGGTGTTGCTCCAAGTCCAAATCCAACGTGCCCTGCAGATAATACAGCAGCATCATAATTTCCACCCATTACTCTAAATGTAACGAAGTAGATAAATACCCATGCCAATACTGCTTGAGCTAATAATAAAGCAGCAAGTTGCCCTGCGACACTACTTAGTTCCCATAGTTTTAAACTTATCATAGCCATTCCTAAGAATAGATTTAATGAAACATCCTCTAAAATATGAATTTCTTCATAGTGTAAATCAAACTTACTTGTATGGTCCGTTACATTTCTTAAAATTGCCGCTACAATCATTGGTCCAATGTAGTTCGGAAAGTTTAAAAACTGATTTAAGAATGTAGATACATAACTACCGATAAACATTGATAATAAAATTAAGAAAAATGCTTTCGCGAAATTTTCACCATCTAATTTCTTAACATCATTATTGAATAAAAATTCATCGTTATGTACTTTTTCGTTTTCAACTTTTTCAGCAACTACTTTTAACTTTTTACCATTAATTAATCTGTTAGCTAATGGTCCTCCAAGACTAGATCCTGCGATTAGACCAAAAGTTGCTGCCGCAATCGCAACACTCTTAGCACCTGTGTGGCCCAATTCCTCAACGATCGGTGCCATCGCAGCCGCAGTACCATGTCCACCTGTCATTGCAGTTGAACCTGTTAATAGGGCTATTAGCGGATCTATTCCAGTTGCATATCCGATTCCTACCGCTACGATATTTTGAAGAACTACTAAAATTATAGCCATTAATAAAAACATAACAACTTTTCTTCCACCAACTTTTAGTAATCTCCAACTTGCATTAAATCCTATACTTGTAAAAAACACTGTCATAAAGAAACTTTGTAAAGTATTATCAAACTCAAATATTACTAAGTTTGTTTGTCTTAGGACTAGGTTTAATATCGCAAACAAGAATCCTCCAATAACTGGTGATGGAATACAGTATGTTTCAAAGAATTTAATTCTACTTCTCAGAAATCTTCCTATAATTAATATTACAACAGCCAATCCTACTGTTTGTATCATATCCATTTTTATATTAAACATATAATCATCCTTTCTATATTTGTTATATTTTCTAACATGTTGTTATTAACCTTATATTTAGAAAGTACACTTTATTAATTCTAACTTTTTGAAAATTTTCAATGTAAATTTACAAAAATATTAGTATTTCATATATTAATATTACACTTTATTTTAATTTTTTTCAAGATTACGTTAGATTTTATTACATTTTTTCAAAAATTCCTAAAAAAATAAATGAAGCAACTAAACTCACGATTTCATACAAATCATTTAGTAAAGTCGCTCCTATATAGTTAATCTAGTACTAGAATTTTATTACATTATTTGTTACTCTTTTTTAGAAAATTGGTTTTAAAAATTCTGACCAAGTCTCATAGTTTTCTTCTGATTTTGCTTCTTCTGCTGACATCCACTTGATAACAAGTGTATCATCTTCTTTTGCTTCCACTTTAGTTTTATCAACTTTACACTCATAGACAACACCTACATGGACTTGACCTACTTCTGTTTTATCATCATTTATCAACCCTATAAAGTGTAGATTGTTTAATGCCTCTTCTTCAGAAACTCCCACTTCTTCATTCAACTCTCTAGCAGCGTTGATTTTTAACATTTCAAAAATTGTTTTTCCTTCAACCTCGTTCATATGTCCACCAATACCAACAGAAGCTTTACCGTGAAGTCTTGCTTCACCTCCACCTACTAGGCGTTTATATACTAATACTTCATTAGTATTCGAATCTTTTAATAGTACGTACCCGATTAATTGTTTATAACTTGGATCTTCCTCCATATCTCCTCGACGTTTTACTTCATATGATTCGAATGTATCAATAATTTTTTTTGTCTTATCATCATTTTTTTCTATAAAACCATAGAAATGATTTTCCTCATTATTAAATAATTCTTTTCTATTTACAACTAGAATTTGTTCATCCCACTTACTCATCATTTTTTATCCTTTCTCTTTATTTTTCTTGATATGTTCCTTCTCTTAATTCTTTAGCTATTTTCGCTATCTTTCTAAATCTATGATTAAGACCCGATTTCGACAATTTTCCATCTTCAATCATTTCTGCTATTTCTTTTAATGGATACTCCGGATACTTAAGTCTTGCTTCAGCAACGACTCGCAGTTTCTCATCGATATTATCCAACCCTATTCTTTCCTCAATTATATTAATATCCTCAACCTGCTTCGCAGAGGCGTTAACAGTCTTATTCATATTCGCCATGTCGCAATTTTGCATCCTATTTACAGAGTTATTTATATCTCTAACAATTCTTTCATCTTCAAATTGGAATAAAGCTTGAAAAGCTCCTACTAAATTAATAAACTCAGCTATTTTCTCAGATTCCTTAATATAAACAATGAATCCTTTTTTTCTTTCAAGGCTTCTTGCATTCAATTTATAACTATTTAATAGTTCATTTAATTCTCTATTATGTTCCTCATAAGATGAGAAAATCTCCATATGATAACTAGATGTACGAGGGTTATTTATCGAACCACCAGCTAAAAATGCACCACGTAAATACGCTCGCTTTTTCTCATCCGTATCTATTAATTCTTTAGCAATATCTATTCTCATTGTGTAATTATCATCTAGAATATAAAGATCTGTAAGTATTTCTTTAACATTCTGATCTAAACGACAAATATAAACATTATTTTTCTTTAATTTTAATTTTTTTCGTACAGAAATATTCACATGTACATCATAAAAATACTTAATTAAAGAAAACATTCTTCGTGCAATTGAGGCATTCTCAGTTTGAAAACTTAAACTTAACCTACCATTCGATATATTTAATACACCGTTCATTTTTATAAGAGCAGATAACTCAGATAAAAATTCTCTGTCTTTTGTTATCTCTATTAAAGTTAACTCTTTTTTCATATCTGAAGCGTATGACATAAATTCCCTCCTATCTTCATTTTTCTATAACCTATATATTTTATCATGATAACAGTAAATTAACAAATCATTTGAGTCGAAAATAGAGTTAACATCGTACATTTGTAAATGATGTGAGACAAAAAAAGAGTTAACATACTATGTACATTAACTCATCTTTTCTAATATTTTATTTTTATTATTCTCATTTACTTCTATACGTTCTTTTATCCCTTGTTTATCAAAGAAAAGAACTTCATCAGAAACTTGACATAAAAACTCATAGTCATGTGTAATTATAAATATCACTACATCGTTTTTAGCTATTTGCTCGATTAAATTGCTTAATTCTAACATATTTACATAATCTAGTCCACTTGTTGGTTCATCAAATACTAGGATTTTTTTATTAGATAATAATGCAGAAGCTATTGCTACCCTTTGTTTTTCTCCACCAGATAGTGTATTAGGATGACGATTTAAAAATTTCCTAATATTTAATTTATCTACTACTTCATCAAATAACTCTAAATTATCACTACCTAACTTTATCTCCTTCTCAACAAGATTCGTAAATAGTTGATAATTTACATCTTGCATTACTTGAAATGTACTTCTTATTAAATCTTTTTTATTAAGATTTTTTCCATTAAGTATAACTTTATGTTTAGATTTATGTAGTCCACTTAGAGCATTAGCAAAAGTAGTTTTCCCACATCCGTTAGCACCGATTATAGAATAAATTCTTGAAGAAGAAAAACTCTCATTTTTTAAATAAACTTGATGAGTATGGACTTTATAATCTAGTTGCTCAATATTTAAATAATGCTCTTTATTCTTTCTAGGTTCTTTCTTACCAAGTTCTACTTTTGATAAATCTATTTGTCTAGTTTGACACGCTCTACTATCAAAGTCGGAAAGCTGTTCTTTTGTAACTTCATGCACCAGCTTGCCATCTTTAATGATATACATTCTATCGATTAAATCTTTTAAGTAATAGATTCTATGTTCAGCTACAATTATTGTCTTCCCTTTATTCTTCAATGTTTCTATTATTGAAGATATAAGTTTTATAGATTTTAAATCTAGATTACTAGTAATTTCATCAAGAACATATACATCGGCATCTAGCATCATACTAGCCATAAAAGCTAGTTTTTGCTTTTCACCACCGCTTAATTCTAAGACATTTCTATCTAGTAGATAATCTGCAGAAAACTCATTTACTACCTCATCAATTCTATTTTGAATTTGAGGTTTAGAGTAACCATAATTTTCCATACTAAAAGCAAGTTCACTAGTAGAGTCTAAATTGAAAAACTGATTCTTAGGATTTTGGAATACACTTCCTACAACCTTAGAAAAATCTTTTAGTCTATCTCCTATACTTAGATGTACAACTTTAAATTCTCCACTAAAACCACCATCAAAAAATTCAGGAGCTAGACCATTTAAAACCCTCATAATTGTTGTTTTTCCACAGCCACTTGCTCCCGTAAATAAAATACATTCACCTTTTTTGATTTCTAGTGACAAATCTTCAATATTTAATTTTTTAGATTCAACATATTTGTAATTAAAATTTTTAAATGTTATCAACTTATCACCTCATAAACATAATAAAACAAAAAATTATAGTAACAGCTACCATAACCAAATAATCGAGTTTGTTAAACTTTAATTCAATATAACTAGTTGGTTTTTCTTCATTATCTATACCACGGCACAAACACGAAACAGAAAGTTCATTAGCAATATTTGTACTTATAATTACATAAGGAACAAATATATATTCGAAAAATTTAAATGGATGAAGTAAGTAGTAACCTCTACTTACTCCAATCCCCTTCATTTTTAATGAATTCTTTATTTGTTTGTAATCTGTAAGTAAAACAGGAAAAAATCTATATAAAACTGCAAGAACTATTATCATTTTCTTTGGCAATCTGATGTTTCTTAAAAAACATATCAATTCAGATACTTTTGAACTACTAACCAACGCCATACCCGCACATAGTGGGAAATATAAAGTTTTAAACATTAGAGCTGTTAGTAGTAAGAAACTGTCAAGAACTTGAAGTGTTACTGTATGAGCAAAGAATACTTCATAAGCTGTTAAGAAAAGATATATCCCGAAAAATCTAATCATTCTTTTAAAGTTAGAACTTATTCCTAAGTATATTGAAAAACAAAGTGCAATAAATAAATGTGTGCTAATTGACATCATTTTAAACATTAAAATATTAGCAATGATCAATATAAAAATCTTAGTTCTTATATCTAACTTCAACATACTATATACCTGCTTTATTGAAATTCTTGAAATATAATTTTCTTCCAAGATAAGTTCCAATAATTGAGAAAATTATTGTGAAGATAACTATAAAAATAAATGTTTTCATATCAGTAGAACTCATAACTAAGTTAATTTTTTCTTGAGAATAATTTCTATTTTGAAGATGTTTTACATATGCATCTTTCATAAAAAACATTGGTAATATTAATCCAATATTTCCTAAATTAAAGAATAAATATGATAAATATTCATTTCCATATCTGAATGCAATCTCCGCTAAAACTGCCGCTCCAATTAGAACAACTCCACCTACTACAGAGTGACCAGATACAGTCATAAAAATACCAATAATTGCTATCATAATAAATATTGCCATATTTTTATTAATTTTATTAAAAATTAAACTATACACACTTCCACAAACTAGGGCAGCCGTAATAGAAGTATAAGTAGCAAAATAGACTTTTCCACCAAATATTAATGATGTTAAAAGTGTTGAAATTCCAATTCCCACAGCCATTACAAGAATTAATAAAATAGTATAAAGCCCTAAAGTAATTAAATCTTTAATCTGTAAATTTTTATTTTCTTCTTTGTTTATATATTTTAATTCTGTCATCTATTACCTCACTATAATTTCTTCAGTGCATCTAGAGCATTGTTGTAGTCTGGCTCTTCACCGACTTCCTCTAACACTTCTTTATAGCGAATAACTCCTTCCTCATCAAGGACGAATACAGCACGAGATAATAAACCTAATTCTTCAATTAATAATCCATTGTTAGTTTCAAAATCACGATATTTATAATCAGAAACAGTAATTGCATTATTAATTTCTTTATCAGCACAGAATCTTCCTAATGCAAATGGTAAGTCTTTTGATACTGTAATAACTACTGTATCAGCTAAATCACCTACTGCTTTATTAAAGTTAATAGTTTGTAAAGCACATACTCCTGTGTCTACTGATGGGAATGTGTTGACAATTACTTTTTTCCCTTTATAATCTGATAATTCAAACTCTGATAATGTTTTAGTAACAGCTCTAAAATTTGGGAAAACATCACCTAAATTTAACTTATCTTCAATAGTAACTGGTGTTCCTTTAAAGCTTATTGTTTTCTTCATAATTAATACCTCTTTTTAATATAATTTATATTGATAAAACTATCTACAACTAATGATAACATATTTCAATTAGAGTTAAAAGTTTTTTACATAATTTAATATGATTTTAAGCGTTTTTTATGTAGTTTTGTTATTATTTTATGATATAATAGAATGGAATATTGTTTGAAAGGATTATTTTTATGTCAAAAGAAGAAAAAGATATAGTAGTTAAAAATGATACTACAGACACGACTGAAGAAAAAGATAACTCTACATCTTTTTTTGGTCGTTTAAAAAACCAAGTGAAAACTCTTAATTTTAAAAATAATGAATCTAAGGATAACGAAAAGACAGATTCTCATATTGATGAATCTGCAATTGAAAAAGAACTTCGAGAAAAAGAAAAAGAAGTAAAAAAACAAGAACAAGAGTTAAAAAAACGTGCTTTAGAGCTAGAAAAAGCTAAAAAACAATTTGAAGAGCAACAACGTAAGATAGAAGAAGAGAAGAAGAAAAACGAACTTGCTCGTGCTGAAAGAGAAAGACTTGAAAAAGAACGTATTGCTCGAGAAAAAGAATTAGAGCGTCAACGCATTGAAAAAGAAAAAGCGGAAAAACGTGAACAAGAACGTCTTGAAAAAGAACGAATCGCTCGTGAAAAAGAACTGGAACGTCAACGCATCGAAAAAGAAAAAGCGGAAAAACGTGAACAAGAACGTCTTGAAAAAGAACGAATCGCTCGTGAAAAAGAATTAGAACGTCAACGTATCGAAAAAGAAAAAGCTGAACAAAGAGAAAAAGATCGCCTTGAAAAAGAACGTATCGAAAAAGAACAAGAAGAAAAAAGAAAAAGAGAATTTAGACGAAAAGAAAAAGAATTTAAGTTATCAGAAGATAAGAAAAAATTAGAACTATTACAAAAAGAAAATGAGAAGAGAGAGCACGAAAATACTCTTCTATCATTACAAACTTCATTAATTTCTCTAGAAGATAAAATAGAAGAAAAGAAACTTACTATCTCTACTCTAAAAAATAGAAAAGCTGATAAAGAGAAAATAATGCTAGAAGAAAAAAGACTTAATGTTTTAAATTCTCAAAGACAAGTTATTCTACAAGATATTACAACTGAGAAAAAGGCAATAGAAAAAATTCAAAAAAATCTTGATATTGAATATAAACTAGATGGGCTTAAAAAGGAAATTCACAGTATCAAAAAAGAAGTTGTCAATGAAGATGAAACCGCATTTAAAGTTAAATATATTGACAACAAACCTAAAAATATATTCATGGTATCTCTTCTAAGTATTAAAGCTTTCATTTCTAAATCTATTTTAAGAAATAAAGTTGAGAATTATGATAAAATAAAAAAAGTAGCAAAAAATATTAAGGTTAGAATTGCAACTTCAATAATCTTAGCATTATTGTTATCAATTTGTTTCTTAGTTACTCTGAAATTTATTTCTTCTGCTAAGGAGCACTATATCAGTTTCGGTGAGACAAACAATAGCGCTGTCGATACTACAGACGAATTGAAAAAACAAAAAGAAGCTGAGGAAAAAGAAAAAATTCTTAAAGCACAAGAACAAGCCAACGCTATTCGTATAGATTCAGAAGCGCAAGATGAAGAAATAACTGCGAAATTAGCTGGAACATTCTCATCTTACTCATTCGACGTGGACCGTGAAGTTACAGTTAATAAAAAAATTCACGCATTTAAATCAGCTTCTTGGTCAGAACCAGGTGAAGTAATTGAACCTGGAACAAAACTAACAGTAGATAAGATAGTTTCTCCCGCTGGTTACATTATGTATCATATTTCATCTGGGAATTTACAAGGGCAGTATATTACAGCAAATGAAAAATTTGTTTCTGTAGATAAGAAAAATGATCAACTTGAAAACTTTATCTCTCGTCCAGTAGCAATTAAATTCTTGACTACACAAAATATTTATTCTGATGAGTCTCTAAGCAGTGTTAGATCAACTTATGGTAATGGAGCCCAATTAAATATTAATGGTATTGGTATTTCTAAAAATAATAGATTAATATATCATGTAGCTGATGGATCTTTTGTACCTGTTAATCCAGTTCGTGTAATCGAAACAAACAGAGAAGCACCTAAGCAAAAGAGTAATGATAATAAAAATACTACTAATTCTCAAAATACCCAAAACCAAAACACTCAAAAGAAAACAACTAGATAACAAACTAATCCACCTTGGTTAATAACCAAGGTGGATTTTCTAATAAGAAAGAGAACATAGCACTTGGCTATATTCTCTTTTCTATTATCTAATTTCTGCTCCATTAGGAATTTCAGAATTAATTTCTACTACTCGTAAAATACCGTCTTTTTCAGCTGATAGTATCATACCTTCACTTAATTCACCACATAATTTAACTGGTTTTAAGTTAGCTACTACAGCTACTTTTTTACCAACTAATTCTGCTGGATCATAATATTTAGCAATACCAGAAACTATCTGTCTTTGATGATTACCTAAATCTAATTTGAATTTTAATAGTTTAGAACTTTTCTTAACTTTTTCACATTCTAATACTTCTGCAACCCTTAAAGAAGTCTCGAAGAATTTATCGATTGTAATTTCTTCAGCAAGTTCTACATAAGTATCGTCTTTTTCTTCTTTTGATTCAGTTTCTAAGTTTTCTAAAGCCTTAGGAGACATTTGAGTTTTAATATACTGTACTTCTACTTCTTTATCAAATCTCGGGAAAATTGGAGTTGGTTTTTCTACAACTTTAACCGTCCCATCAAATACTCCAAATGTTTTAGCAGATTCGAATACTAATAATTCTTCTTTAACACCTAATTGTTTAGCAATTTCAACAGGTGCTTTTGTTAAAGCTGGCGCTATTAAAATTGTAGCAATACGCAGGCTTTCTGCTAAATAGTTCATCACCTTATCTAGTTCAGGTTGATTAGCTTCATCTTTCGCTAAAATCCATGGTGTTGTTTGATCGATATATTTATTAGTTCTTGAAATAAACTTCCACACTGATTCTAGAGCTTTAGAGAATTGCATATTTTCCATATATTCTTCATACTCTGAAATAACTTCTTTTGATAAAGCTATTAATTCTTTATCGAATTCTGTAGTTGGTTCCACGAATTTTGGAATAACTCCACCACAGTATTTGTTAATCATTGAAATAGTTCTGTTTAATAAGTTTCCTAAATCATTTGATAAATCTGAGTTAATTCTATCGATAAAACTTTCAGGAGTGAATATACCGTCTTGACCAAATGGAACCTCACGTAATAAATAGTAACGAGCTGAATCTAAACCATAACGTTCTATTAACATGTAGGGATCAACTACATTACCTTTAGATTTACTCATTTTACCATCTTTCATTAATAACCAACCATGAGCAAAAATTTTCTTAGGTAGTGGTAAATCTAATGCCATTAGAAGTATCGGCCAATAAATTACGTGGAAACGTACGATTTCTTTCCCAACAACTTGCACATCTGCAGGCCAATATTTATTAAATAATTCTTCACTATCTCCAGTTGCATAACCTAAAGCTGTAATATAGTTAACTAAAGCGTCAATCCAAACATATACAACGTGTTTTGGATTAGATTTTACTTTCACTCCCCAATCGAAAGTTGTACGAGTAACTGCTAAATCTTCCAATCCTGGCTTAATGAAATTGTTAAGCATCTCATTTTTTCTACTTTCAGGTAGAATAAATTCAGGATGTTCATCATAGTATTTAACTAATCTGTCAGCATATTTACTCATTTTGAAGAAATAACATTCTTCACTAACTAATTTTACTTCATTTCCACTTGGTGCAATCCCACCAATCATATTACCTTCTTCATCTCTGAATACTTCTTGAAGTTGTGTTTCTGTAAAATATTCTTCGTCACTGATAGAATACCAACCTTTGTACTCTCCTAAATAAATATCGCCTTTTTCAACTAATCTATCAAAAATTTCAGCAACTGCTCTTTCGTGATAATCATCTGTAGTACGAATAAACTTACTATAGTTAATATCCATAGCTTTCCATAATTTTTTAATATCTTTAATCATTTCATCCACATAAGCTTGTTCTGAAATTCCTTTTTCTTGAGCTTTTTGTTGAATTTTTTGACCGTGTTCATCTGTACCTGTTAAAAAGTATGTATCATATCCACTTAATTTTTTATATCTAGTTAATGCATCACAAGCAACTGTTGTGTAGGCATGTCCTATGTGTAAGTTACCACTTGGGTAATAAATAGGAGTTGTAACATAAAATGTTTTTTTAGTCATCTTACAACCATCCTCTCTTTCAATTTTTTAGTTAATATACATTACTATTGTACCATATATCGCGAGTTAATGCATATTTTTTTATCATTTTTTTCAAATTTCAAAATACTTTTATATAAAAAAGACATCACTCCTTAAGTGAAAAAAATCAAAAGCAAGATTCGTTACAAACCTTGCTTTTGAGCTACTCTTCTATTAAGTTTCAAATTAATTCTTGAACTAATTTCCTCACAATGAACTTAATATTATTATAATCAAGTTTATATTATATAGTTTCATAAATTATCTTTGACACCACGGTGTTATTTTTTCTACTTTTTTGCTAATTTAGCAATCTCCACTATTGTATCAGCCGCTTTTGCCATATGTTCTAAGCAACTGAATTCATATTGTCCGTGGAAATTTTCTCCCCCAACGAAAATATTAGGAGTTGGAATACCCATGTAAGAAATTTTAGAACCATCAGTTCCTCCACGTATTGGGATTATCAATGGTGTTACACCAACATTTTTTATTGCCTGTTCGGCTACGTCAACACAGCGTTTATCTTCTTTAATTACATCACCCATATTATAATATTGATCATATAATTCATATTCAACAACATTACCATATTTTTCATTAATTTTAGCAGCAACTTCTTCTGCGAATTTTTTACGAGCTAGGAATTTCTCTCTATCATGGTCACGGATAATATAAACCATTTCCGCTTCCTCAATTCTCGCTTGCATATTGTGTAGTAAGTAGAATCCTTCATACCCTTCTGTATGCTCAGGTACTTCTTTTTCTGGGAATAATGAAGCTAATTCAGCAGCAATCATATTAGCATTTTTCATTTTTCCTTTTGCAGTACCTGGATGTACACTTACTCCTGTAATTTTATATGTAATTTGTGCAGCATTAAAGCTTTCATATTGAAGCTCTCCTAGAACTCCACCATCCATAGTATAAGCATAATCCGTAGCGAATCCTTTTGCATCAAAATGATCAGCACCACGTCCAATTTCTTCATCTGGACCGAATGCGATACGAATATCTCCATGTTCTATTTCAGGATGTTCACTTAGGTATTTAATAGCTTCTACTATTTCAGTAATTCCTGCTTTATCATCAGCTCCTAGTAATGTTGTACCATCTGTAGTGATTAATGTAAGACCTTTATAATTGCTTAAATTAGGGAACTCTTCTTTAGTCATTACAATATTTAATTCTTTATTTAAAACTATATCTTCTCCATCATAATTTTCAATAACTTGTGGATTTATTCCTTCTACATTAAAATCAGCTGTATCTACATGAGAAATAAAACCTATTTTGTCATAAGGCTTATCAGTGTTAGCTGGTAATGTCGCAGTTAAAAACCAATTTTCTTCATTTAAAACTATATCACTAAGATTTAGTTCTTCTAGTTGACCTTTCAACATACGTAAGAAATCTTTTTGCTCTGGAGTAGACGGGATTGTTGTACTAGCCGCATTAGATCTAGATTTGAAATTAACATATCCTAAAAAACGTTCTAACATAGTTTCATATTTCATTATTCTTCACCTCATTTGTATTTTCTTTTATTATAATATACTTTTTAACAAAATGTAAAGATTATAATCATATATCTTTTTTATAATATTATAAACAATCTTACTTAATAAATCTTTATATTTATGTTACAATTACATAAGTATTCTAATTTTATATTAGACATTAGTAAAATTAAATTTTAAGGAGATCTTTTTCATGCAAGAAGTTATGAATTATAAAGATACTAGGATTGAAAACTTCCATACTATCTATCCTAACCATATGAACAGACATGACACATTATTCGGCGGTCAAACTCTATACTGGCTTGACGATGTACAAGGTTTAGTAATACGTAGATATACACACCTACCCTTCTTTACAGCAAGTATTGATACATATCAATTTTTAGATGTTGTCCATAGACACGAAGCATTAATTATTGATAGTTATATTTCTAGAGTTGGTACAAGAAGTGTAGAGATTTTTGCAGAACTAAGTGCATTTAATCATGAAACTAGACATACTCGTCTAGTTGGAATCTGTTTCTCAACATTCGCTATTAATAGAGAAACTGTCCTTGAGAAACCTTTACCAAAAGTAGAATATACTGACGAAATTTCAAAATTTGTTAGTTCTTCATACGCAGATAGACAAAGCGGGAAATTAACAGCAAGACAATTTTGTAAAGAATACCTAAAATATTATAATAAATAGCAAAAAAGGAAGTGAGATTTTTTCTCACTTCCTTTTTTCTTATTATTAATCAATTGAGTAAAGTAATTCTAATACTTTTTCTTCAAATTTAACTAATTTTTCTTCTGCAACTTTCTTATCTGCATCTTTAACATAGATATAAAGTTTTACTTTTGGTTCTGTTCCACTTGGACGTAAAGTATACCAAGATTCGTCTGAATAGCTGAATTTAACAGCATCAGTTTTTTCAATTTCGATATCTTTTTCTTCTCCAGTAGCTACAGTTTTTTCTTTTTGTACTAGATAGTCAGTAATAGCTACTACTTCACTTCCAGCAATTTCACGAGCAAAGATTTCACGATATTTTTCCATCATACGTTTAATTCTTTGAGCACCTGCTGCACCTTCTAAAACTATTGAGATAGTTTTATCTAAGTAGTACCCATATTTTTCATAGAATCCGTCAAGTACGTCAACTAATGTTTTACCTTGTGCCTTGTAGAATGCTGCAGCTTCTACTAATAACATAGCGATTGTTACACCATCTTTATCACGTAAGAATGTACCAACGTTGTATCCGATACTTTCTTCATATCCCATTACATAGTTTTTCTCACCTGTAATATCCCATTCATTTGGCAATGCACAGATGTTTTTGAATCCAGTTAGAACGTCAATTACTTCTACTCCGTATTCTTTACAAAGTGGTTCAACCATTTTAGAAGTTACGATAGATTTAACTAATACTGGGTTTTCAGGAAGTTTATTTTGTTTAGCAAGATTTTCAATAACATATTGTACTAATACCGCTCCAGCTTGGTTACCATTTAGAGAAACTACTTCACCATTGTGAATTACTTCTACAGCAAGACGGTCACAGTCAGGGTCAGTCGCGATGATTACATCTGCATTAACTTCTTTAGCTAATCTTTCACCATATTCAAATGCTGCAGTATCTTCTGGGTTTGGATATTCAATTGTTGGGAAAGTTCCATCTGGATCTTTTTGTTCTTCAACAACATGAACATTTTTGAATCCACGACGGGCAAGAACTGTTGTTACAGCTTTGTACCCCGCCCCATTTAATGGAGTATAAACTACAGAAATGTCTTTATCAATATTTTCATCATTAATTGCACAATTTAAAGATTCTCTATAGAATTCTTCATCAATTTCTTGACCAATGTAAACTAGTAATCCTTTTTCTTGAGCTTCTTCTTCTGTTAAAGTAACATAGTTGTCAAAGATATCCATTGAGTTAATGTATTCTAAAACTTTATCGCTTATGTCAGATTTAATTTGAGATCCTTCTTGCCAGTATACTTTATATCCATTATATTCTTTAGGATTATGACTTGCTGTAATGTTAATACCACTAGCTGTTCCTAAGTAACGAACTGCAAATGATAATTCTGGAGTTGGACGTAAATCTTCGAATAAGTATGCTTTAACTCCGTTACTAGCCATTACTAATGCTGCTAGTTTAGCAAATTCTTTTGAAAAAAGACGTGGATCGTGTGCAATAGCAATACCTTTTTCTTGTAATCCATTGTCGATAATAGTTTGCGCTAACGCTTTTGTAGCACGAGCGATAATGAATCTATTCATTCTATTTGAACCCATACCTACTTTACCACGTAATCCCGCAGTTCCGAATTCTAATTCTTTATAAAATCTATCTTCTTTTTCTACTTCATCATCAGCTATGTTTTTTAATTGAAGTTTTTCTTCTTCAGTTAAAGCTGAACTGTTTAACCATTTTTCATATAGTTCTTGATAGTTACTCATATAATATTACCTCTAAATTATCTCTTAAATTTTAATTTTATGCCAGACCTAAAGCAATTTCCATCATTTTAGTAAATGCTGTTTGTCTTTCTTCAGGAGTAGTTTCTTCTCCTGTTACTAAAGAGTCACTTACTGTTAAGATTGTTAAAGCATTAACTCCTGCTGCAGTAGCGTTAGCGTATAATGCAGCACTTTCCATTTCAACAGCTAAAACTCCCATTTTAATCCAGTTTTCCATAGCTTTTTCATCAGCATTATAGAAAATCTCACTACATAAAATATTTCCAACGTGTACTTGTTGTCCCATTTCTTGAGCTTTATTGTATGCTTTTAATAATAGATCAAATGAAGCTGTTAAGCTATAGTTTCCTGGAATATTGTATTGGTGCATGTAATTTGAATTTGTAGAAGATCCCATTCCTAAGATTACGTCGTATAATTTTACTTCTGGTTGTAATGCTCCACAAGTTCCAATTCTAATTAAGTTTTTCACTCCAAATGTATGAATTAATTCATAAGAATAAATACCGATACTAGCTGGTCCCATACCAGTTCCCATTACAGAAATCTTTTTACCTTTGTATGTTCCAGTATATCCTAGCATACCACGCACTTCATTAAAACAAACGGCATCTTCTAAGAAAGTTTCAGCAATAAATTTCGCTCTTAAAGGATCTCCTGGTAAAAGAATCGTTTCTGCGATCTCTACTCCATTTGGTTTAATATGTGGTGTTTGTTTATGTGACATCAGTTAGTCCCCCTGTAAATATATTAATAACTTTATTATACCTTTTTTTCTTATCTTAAACAAGTTATATTAGAAAAATAATTATCTATATTTTTCAACAAATATTCTGAAAACAATAACTCTTACATGATGTTTTCATCAATAATTTCATAACATATAGTAAATATATATAAATATCAACTTCGCTAAAAATATAATAATATTTATTCTTTTTGAAAAATAATTAACACATATTTTTACAGCTTATTAAAGAATTATTAATGGTGTTTTGTTATATACAACAATATTTATTGAAAAATAATTAGATAAAAATTGGATATTAATAGTAATTTAATCAATTTTGTTATATAATTAATGTTATAAAAAATAAATTAGAAAGAGGTTTTTTTATGTTACAATTAGCTGTCTTTTTCCCAGTAATTGCGATGTTTTTCATACCTTTTTTAAGGAAAAACTTCAAAAATATTCATACTGGAAAATTTGTTATAATTGTACCATTAATTCTGTTTGGATATTTTGTATCAAATATAAAATATATCTATTCAGGTGGGACAATATATAAAAAATTAGCATTTGTTTCTAATGCAGGACTTGATATTAACCTTAATCTTGACGGTTTATCACTTCTTTTCTCATTACTAATTACAGGAATTGGTACCTTAGTAATCTTATATTCATGTTACTATATGAGTATTTCAGATGAAAAACTACATAAATTTTACATATTTCTATTAATATTCATGTCAGCAATGCTAGGAGTAGTATTATCTGATAATATGCTTAGTATGTACATGTTTTGGGAGTTGACTTCTGTATCTTCTTTCCTACTTATTAGTTATTGGCATGAAAATGATGCTTCAAGAAAGGGTGCTTTAAAATCATTAATAATTACTGTTTTTGGTGGCGTATTAATGTTAGCAGGTATCTTCATTCTTAATAGTATCACTGGTAGTTTTAACGTTAGTGAAATAATTGACTTTACTAATAATCATGGTTACAACAGTAAATATATTATCGCTATGATTCTTATTTTATTTGGTGCATTCACTAAATCAGCTCAATTTCCATTTCATATTTGGTTACCTGATGCAATGGCTGCTCCAACTCCAATTAGTAGTTATCTTCACTCTGCGACAATGGTTAAAGCCGGTATTTATTTATTACTTAGAATTGGAATTGTATTCTCATTCACACCAGCTTTTGGAAATATCTTAATTGTTTTTGGTACTATTACTATGTTATTAGGATCAATATCTGCAATTTTCTTAAAAGATTTGAAAGGAATTTTAGCATATTCAACAATCAGTCAGCTTGGAATGATGACACTTATGATTGGTATTGCAAACCTAGGTCTATATAATGATAATCATTATATTTATACTTTTGCATTTTATGCTGTATGTTTCCATATTATTAACCACGCAGCATTTAAAGCTAGCTTGTTTATGATAACTGGTATAATAGATCACTCATTCCATACTAGAGATATTAAGCAACTAAGGGGAGTAAGAATGTATATGCCTCTTGGATTTATATTAAGTATAATAGCTGGATTCTCTATGGCAGGAATTCCACCACTAAGTGGATTCTACTCAAAAGAATATTTCTTAACAGCTGTATATGGCTTATTAAATACTAGTATGCTATACATAATAATTGTTATAGCTGTTGTAATCGGTGCTCTAGGAACAGCTATATATTCATTAATATTAGCTTTCAAACCATTCCTAGGTACTTTCGATAGCAAAGTACTTGGAGATAAAAAACTTCATTTACCTAAAAATGGTATGTTTATATCTCCAATAATACTAGTAATCTTTGTGATTATTAACACATTTATTAAAGATTATATAGTAATTCCAGCTCAACAAGCTGCTCTTGCAGTAAAAACAACAAATAATGAGGTAATAACTCATATTCATCACGATAGTTTCCTATCAAGTGAACTCCTTACTTCTATTTTTGTTATAATCGCAAGCTTTGTAATTTATAAAGTTTTCGCTAGTGGTAATGGTATTTATTCAATAAACCCTAGCATTGTATCTATTCACGGTGCATACAACAATTTAGGTATATTATTACATAAAGTTAGTGGTGAACTTCACGATGCATTTATCACAAATCAACTAAGAAGAAATATGAGTTATATATTCTGTGGCCTATCAGCGACTATTATCGGTGGTTATTTTGCAATTGGTAGACCTATGATAATAAATAACTTCTCTACTATTCATTACATGAATATATTCATTGGACTATGTATTGTCCTTTGTTGTGTAGCTCTTACAAGAGTTTATAATAGATTAGTACTTATAATCCTTTCATCTGGTGTTGGATTTATGATGACTGGTTTATATGTAACTTTCAGAGCACCTGATTTGGCAATGACGCAATTCGTCATCGAGTCAATTTCTACAATTATCTTCTTGATAGCTTTCATTCTATTAACTGATAAAACAAAACAAGTAGAAAAAAATAGTTTCAAACTTACAAATGCAATTATTGCAACACTGACTGGTGTTAGTTTTATAATTGTAGGACTTGTATCTTATGCATACAAAAACCCATCAGAAATCAGCCAATTTTATTTCGACAATGTTGTAGCATCTGGTGGAGGAAACATAGTAAATGTTATTATCGTCGATTTCAGGGGATTTGATACCCTATTTGAAATCACCGTTATGACAATGGTAGCTCTAATAATTTATGCTATGTTCAAAATCATTAAAAGAGGAGGACCAAAAGATGAAAACTAATGATGTAATTTTAAAATCATTATCTGCAATTATTTCAGGTTGTATATTTCTACTTTCACTTAGTTTATACTTCGGTGGGCACTTCCTTCCAGGTGGTGGTTTCGTAGGTGGACTCCTTTGTACAATGGCTCTTGCTTTATCTATGTTCACATATGGAATAGACAAAGTTACTAAACTACTTCCAATTAATTACGTTTATGTAACAGCAATCGGCTTACTTTTCTCTATCGGAACAGCTTTTAGTGGAGTTGTTGTTGGAAAAAATTTCTTTAAACATCACTTCACTCATATCCATGTTCCAATTATGGGAGAGATGGAATTACACACAGCTGCGATTTTCGACTTAGGTGTTTACTTCGTAGTTGTTGGTGTGTTAATGTCAGTAATATTAGCTTTTGGAAAGGATGGTAAATAATGGAATTTTATATGATTATCTTATGCGGTATTCTTGTTGGTTTTGGTGTTTACCTTATGCTTTCTAAGAGTATGATGCGAATAATTATCGGTGTTGGTCTTTTTGGACATGCTGCTAACCTAATTATTCTTATCGCAGGTGGTTTATATGATGGAGATATCCCTATTATCTCAGAACTAGGAAAAAATTATATAGACCCAATTCCAGCAGCACTTATTCTTACTGCTATTGTTATTGGTTTTGCAGTAACTTGTTTATTAATTTCAATTTATATCGCTAACTACAAACTAAAAGGAAGCGATAATGTAATTGATCTTGAAGACGTTGAAAATATGAAGGAGGAGAGAAATAATGCATAGTAATTTACCTGTTATTCCAATATTTATACCCCTTCTATTTGCTGCAATAACAGTATTATTTAGAAAAAGAATAGCAATGCAACGTTTACTAACAACATTAGCTACTCTATTAGTCTTAGCATTTTCAATCTACAACATCTATCTTGTAGATAAACATAAAATACTAATATTAGAAATGGGTAACTGGGCTAGTCCTTTTGGTATTACATTGACTTTAGATGGACTAAACAGTGTTTTAGTTACAACTTCATCATTAGTATTTTTAGCAACTTTATTATATTCTTTTAAAACAATAGATAAAATACGTGAACTTAGCTTCTTCTATCCTGGTTTCTTATTAATAATGGTAGGTATTAATGGAGCATTCACTACAGGAGATATTTTTAACCTTTTTGTTTTCTACGAAATCTTACTTATGTCTTCTTACTTACTATTGTTAGTAGGTATAAATAAAGAACAACTTAAATCTTCTATTAGTTATGTACTAATGAACGTTTTTGCTGGTAGTTTATTCGTTATAAGTATCGGTTATCTTTACACAATTGTTGGTAGTTTAAATATGGCATACATATCACAAACAATTTCTTCTATGTCAGATCGTAGAGGATTATATCTTATCGGTGCTGTAATGATATTTGTGTTCTGTATGAAAGGTGCTTTATTCCCACTATTCACTTGGATGAATAGATCATATGTAGCACCTCCAATTGCTGTCTCAATTATCTTTGGGGCGCTATTAACAAAAGTTGGACTATACTCGATCATTAGAACTTACGGACTATTCTACTACGAGTCAAACTTCATTAAATCATACTTATTAATCTTAGGTGCTATATCTATAATAGCCGGATGTATTGGGGCTATTTACCAAAAAGATTTAAAACAAATAGTAGTATTTAACATTGTAATTTCTCTAGGAGTAATGGTTTGTGGAACAGCTACATTAAATACATTTGGTGTTAAAGGTGCTTTATTCTACGCTGTTAATGATATACTGCTTAAAGCTGCTTTATTCATAATCGTAGGCTTAATAATTTACGTTAGTGGTGTTAAATATGTTCAAAAATGTGGATTAATTAACAAATACCCTCTTCTAGGTTGGACATACTTTATTGTTGTCTTATCATTAGCAGGAGTACCACCATTTAGCGGATTTTATGGTAAAGCTTTAATAATTAAAGGATTAGTAGCAAACAACAATACATTTATTGCAATACTCGTTGCTTTGTCTGGATTAGTTGTATTTTACTCATTAATTAAAATTTTCTTAAATGTCTTTTACGATAATATAAATAAGAGTTTAATTTTAAAACCACTTCCTAAAGGTGTACAAATCCCTCTTATCGCTATCGTAGCAATTGCATTAATTATTGGAGTTAGCAGTAACCTATTAGATGGAGTCTTCGATAAAGGTATTCAAATGGTACTTAATCCTCAACATTATATCGATTTAGTACTTAAGAAAGGAGCATAATTATGGCACTACAATTTTTAATTAACATATTAGTTGGTGTAATATGGATGTTCTTTTCAGGAAGTTATAATTCTGAATATTTTGCAGTTGGATTTTTCTGGGGGATGGTATTATTATTCATCTTCAGAAAGACATTTGTTAAAAATATTTTAGGAGAACAACTATACTACATTTATGTATATAAATGGATAAAATTAATCTTAATGTTTTTAGTTGAATTGCTAAAAGCAGATGTGAATGTTTTAAAATTAATGTTCAAAAAAGATCTTGATGTTAATCCTGTCATTTTTGAATATCCTCTTGAAGTAAAAAAAGATTGGCAAATTACTCTTTTAGCCAACATGATTACTTTAACACCTGGTACTCTTACGGTGAATGTTAGTCATGATAATAAAGTCTTACATATTCACTGTTTAGATACTGATGATATTCCAGGTGAAATTGAAGGTATAAAAAATAGCTTTGAAAAAGCAATATTGGAGGTTGATTTAGATGGATAAAATTGTAGAGTATTCTATTTTATTGGGGATTTTCGCTAGTATTGCTATGATATTTTTCTTACTAATTTATATCATTAAAAAGCCTAGTATCTTTGATAAATTAATAGCAAGCGACCTTCTTGCTATGCCTCTTATGTGCTTAATAGTTTTAGTAAGTATGTACTATAAAACTTTTTCATATATTTCACTTATACTTATAATAGCTATTATCTGTTTAGTTGGTACTGTAGTTACTGCTAGATTCTTAGCTAAAAAGGAGGTTTTCAGTGATGATACTAAATAATATTTTAGATGTTGTTATTATACTTCTAATTTTAGTTTCTATTATAGCTATGTTAGCAACTGTGATTGGATTCATTAGGTTACCCGATGAACTAACTAAAATTCATGCTGCTGGTGTTACTGGTTCATTTGCTGTTGAATTAGTACTTATTGCTGGATTTGTTTATTTCTATAGATATTTACACGTCCTTGAATTTAAATTCTTTTTAGCAATTGGATTCTTATTCTTAGCCGCGCCAGTTTCAGCTCATATGATTTCTATAAGTGCAATAATATATAATAAGCATGTTTATTCTAAGAACAAAAAAGATGAAGCTAAAAAAGTTCTAGAAGATATTGAGAAATTAAATAAATAATAGTAATATCAATTATTAAAATCCATATAGATTCATAAATTCAAAAACTCTATATGTCATAAAAACTAATAGAATAACTCGAAAATAAGATTTTTTACAATCAATTTTCGAGTTGTTTTTTAATATTATTTCACTTTTAAATAACGCTTTACATGATATTAGTTACTTAATAAAACGCTTAAAACAACCCTAGACCTTGACTTATTTTGCTTTATATAGTAATATTCATATAGATTATAATACAAGGAGTCATTTTTTTATGAGAAAATATTTTGGAACAGACGGTATTCGTGGTATCGCAGGAGAATCACTAACTGCCGATTTAAGTTTTAAAGTAGGTAAAGCTCTTGGTAAATTACTTACTGAAAAAAAAGAACATCCAAAAGTAATAATAGGTAGAGATACTAGAATTTCATGTGACATGATTGAACAAGCTTTAACAGCAGGACTAACTAGCACTGGTGTTAATGTTATGACGGTAGGAACTATCCCTACTCCAGCAATTGCATATCTTACTAAAACAATTGAAACTGATAGCGGAATTATGATTTCTGCTTCTCACAATCCATACCAAGACAATGGAATTAAGATTTTTGGACCTGATGGATTCAAACTTACAGACGATCAAGAATTAGAAATTGAACACCTAATCGACAATTCAAACGAAATAAAAAATGCTAGTTATGAACAAATAGGAAAACTTTATAGCGGTAATGAATTAAGTCAAAAATATGTTCAACACATAAAACAATCTATTTCTGGAGATTTATCTGGAATTAAAATTGCTCTTGACTGCGCTAACGGAGCCACAACAGGTGTAGCTCCATTCATCTTCGGTGATTTAGAAGCAGATATAGAAACTATCGGATGTAACCCGAATGGTATCAATATCAACGACAATGTTGGTTCAACAAAAATCAATACAATTGCAAACTTTGTTAAAGAAAATAATGTAGATGTAGGTTTTGCATTCGATGGTGATGGTGATAGAGTTTTAGCTGTCGATTCAAAAGGAAATATTGTCGATGGTGATAAAATAATGTTCATCTTAGCAAAACATTTAAAAGAACAAGGTGAACTGAAAGATAATATGGTAGTATCAACAGTAATGAGTAATATTGGATTCTACAAAGCAATAGAAGAAAATGAATTACAATCAATAAAAACTGCCGTAGGTGATAGATATGTTGTTGAAGAAATGAGAAATAACGACTACTCACTTGGAGGAGAACAATCTGGTCATATTATTCTTATGAACTATGCGACAACTGGTGACGGTATTCTTACAGCTGTTAAACTGGCTGATATAATTAAATCTTCTGGAAAGTCATTAGAAGAACTAGCTAATGAAGTTAATATTTATCCACAAAAACTAGTCAATATTAAAGTAGTGGATAAAAAATCTGCTATGGAAGATGCAGAAATTCTTGCTGAATGTAAAAAAGTAGAAAAAGAATTAGAAGGAAATGGACGTATCTTATTACGAGCTTCTGGTACCGAAAATTTAATTCGTGTAATGGTAGAAGCTAGTAGCGATGAACTAACAGATAAATATTGCGAACAAGTTGCAAAAATCGTCCGTGAAAAATTTGAAGTAAAATAAATCACAAAAAGAAGTTAGGATTAAAAACTAACTTCTTTTTATATTTTGTGTTTTTAAAAGATACAACTGTAATTCCAATAATCCTATAAAATCAATTTACATATTAAAATATTCCACCTTTTTTCTATACATTATCTCAAACATTTTTTTATATTTTTAGTTTTTAAAGCGAAAAATAATAACTTAATATTATATTAATTTTTCTTAAATGACAAATTAGCGTTATTAAAACTCCTACAAATGCCTATTATATTTACATCTTTACAGTAAATTATTTAATACTATTTTTTACTATAATAATAGCATTAGTTGTATTTAATATATAAATAATAATATAAACTATTATCAAAATTTTAATCTTTTTATATAAATCGAGTTTTATTAATATTTTACCAAAATATAACTGAATTATTTTAAAGAAAATTATATTTTCCTCTTGTTTTTTGTATATACTTCTGTTATACTTATAAATGAAGTAATTATTATATTACTTCAATATGTTCTTTTATTATAAGTCTCCCTAGCTTATAATAAAGACTTTTCATATTTACTCCCTTATTTCTACCTTACAATATTTTTTGTAAGGTAGGTTTTTTTTATTTTCATTTTCTGAAATAACAATTAATTTCCACTGTTTTTTTCATAAAGTACATATTTTTTTCTCAATTACAACAAAATTGTCTTGACTTATTTTCTTTCCTAAGGTAAACTTTAATGTGTAGAGAAAAATTATATGAGGGAGGGGAAGATATGATACAAATCGAAAATCTTAACGTTTCCTACAACCAAACCCCTGTTCTTTCTGATGTTAACTTAGAAATTACAGGAGCTAATATAATTGGTATTATAGGACCAAATGGTGCTGGAAAATCCACTTTAATAAAAGCTGTTTTGAACATAATACCATCAACAGGTAGTGCAAAAATAGATAATAAAATCTCTAAAGAAAATTTAAATAATGTTGCTTATGTTGAACAAAAAATTAATATCGATTACAATTTTCCAATAAAAGTAAGGGAATGTGTTTCACTTGGTTTATATCCAAAAATCGGTATTTTTAAAAAATTAAAAAAATCAGATTGGCAAAAAGTAGACGAAGCATTGAAACTTGTTGGATTAGATCAATTTTCAAATCGTCAAATCAGCGAGTTATCAGGTGGTCAATTTCAACGTGTATTAATTGCTCGTTGTCTTGTCCAAGAAGCAAAATATATATTTTTAGATGAACCTTTTGTTGGTATTGACTCTGTTAGTGAAGAAATTATCATGGAAACACTAAGAGATCTTCGTTCTAAAGGACATACAATTTTAATTGTACACCACGACTTAAGAAAAGTTCATTCATACTTTGATAAAGTACTTATACTAAACAAAGAAGTTATTTCTTATGGTGATACGAAAGAGACTTTTACTAGAGAAAACCTTACTAAAGCATATGGTACTGACCTATTCTTCATGGGAGGTGAATCTAATGATTAAAGAATTTATAGATGGTCTTTATAGTTTTCATTTCTTGCAGAATGCTCTTATCACTGCAATCGTGATAGGTATTGTGGCGGGTGCTGTTGGATGTTTTATTGTACTTAGGGGAATGTCTTTAATGGGAGATGCTATTTCTCACGCAGTTCTTCCAGGAGTCGCCCTATCATTTATATTAGGAATTGACTTCTTTATAGGTGCGATTGTATTCGGACTATTAGCGTCAATTATCATAACATTTATAAAAGGTAATTCAATAATTAAAAGCGATACCGCTATAGGTATTACATTCAGTTCGTTTTTAGCCTTAGGTGTTATCCTAATCAGTGTTGCAAAAAGTTCTACAGACTTATTCCACATCTTGTTCGGTAATATTTTAGCTGTTCAAGACTTAGACATGTATATTACAATTGGAGTTGCTATTTTCGTATTACTTGTAATAAAACTATTCTACAAAGAATTATTACTAACTTCATTTGATGAATTATTGGCAAAAGCAATGGGAATGAAAGTTAATTTCTATCACTATTTACTTATGATACTTTTAACTTTAGTATCTGTAACAGCAATGCAAAGTGTTGGTACAATTCTAATTGTAGCAATGCTAATTACTCCTGCTGCTACAGCATATCTTTATGCAAATAGTCTAAAAACAATGATTCTCTTATCATCTACAATTGGAGCATGTTGTTCTGTACTCGGGCTATTCATAGGATATTCTTTCAATATCGCAGCTGGATCTAGTATTGTTTTAACATCTGCTATTGTTTTCGCAATAAGTTTCTTTATTGCACCAAAACAACGCTTTGTTAAGCATAAAAAAAAATAATTTAGGTAATAACATACAAAGAATAAACTAGTTTTTATCTAATCTAAATTAATATAATAATCCCTTTAAATAAACTTATTAAAATAAAAAATACTTCCAAAGTGAGTTTATTTAGAGGTGTTATTAAAAAGGTTTTAATTGATAATGATTATTATTAGTTATGTAAATCTATTTTATTCTTTGTCTTACAAAAAAAATAATAAAGGAGGCCTATAATATGAAAAAATTAGGTTTTAAAAAATTAAGTTTTCTAGCGCTTATTTTTACTTTAGCTGTTGGATTATTTGCTTGTTCTAGCGCTAAACAAGACTCAAATTCTAACGAAGCTACAAAATTAAAAGTAGTAGCAACTAACTCTATCATTGCTGATATTACTAAAAATATCGCTGGTGATAAAATTGATTTACACAGTATCGTACCAGTTGGTCAAGACCCACATGAATACGAGCCACTTCCTGATGATGTTAAAAAAACATCTCAAGCTAATCTTATCTTCTACAACGGTATTAACTTAGAAACTGGTGGTAACGCTTGGTTTACAAAATTAGTTCAAAATGCTAAAAAAGAAGAAAACAAAGATTACTACGCAGTAAGTGAAGGTGTTGATGTAATTTACCTTGAAGGTCAAAGCGAAAAAGGTAAAGAAGACCCACATGCTTGGTTAAACCTTGAAAATGGTATGATTTATGCTAAAAATATTGCAAAACAATTAGAAGCTAAAGATCCAAAAAATAAAGATTTTTACGAAGCTAACCTTAAAACTTACTTAGAAAAACTTTCTAAATTAGACAAAGAAGCTAAAGAGAAATTCAACAACATTCCTAAAGAGAAAAAAACTATTGTAACTAGTGAAGGATGCTTCAAATACTTCTCTAAAGCATACAACGTACCATCTGCTTACATTTGGGAAATCAATACTGAAGAAGAAGGAACTCCAGATCAAATCAAAACTCTAGTTGAAAAATTACGTAAAACTAAAGTACCTTCTCTATTCGTAGAAAGTAGTGTTGACGAACGTCCAATGCAAACAGTATCAAAAGATACTAACATTCCAATTTACGAAAAAATCTTCACTGATTCAATTGCTGAACCAGGACAAAATGGAGATAGCTACTACAGCATGATGAAATGGAACTTAGATAAAATTTCTGAAGGACTAGCTAAATAACTATATTATAGAATCTCATGTACATTTTTATGTATATGAGATTTTATATTGATTTTTCATATAAAATCGTTTACAATTAAAGATGAGAAAATTTATTAGGAGTTATTTATGAATATTATTAAAAATTTACCTACACCTATTGCCGGTTTAGCACTTGGTTCAGTAGCGTTAGGAAATCTATTACAACCATACAGTCCTAAATTACAATTATTATTTTGTCTTTTATCTTTTATAATAATTGTACTTTTAACTATTAAATTTGTGTTGGGATTTGATAAATTAAAAAAAGAAATGGAAAATCCTGTAATTGCAACAGTTCTTGCAACTTATCCGATGAGTATTATGCTTTTAAGTTCATTTTCGAAAAAATTTATCGGCGCTTACAGTGTTCCCTTTTGGATAATTGGAATTCTTCTAGATTTATTTGTTGTTTGTTATGCAATTTATAATTTTATTTTGAAAGAAAAACATATCAAAAACATTTATCCAACTTGGTTCATCACCTTCGTTGGACCAGCCGTTGTAACTGTAACAGCAATAAATTACAACTTAGAAACACTAGGATTAATTTACTTCTATTTTTCTTATATTAACTATTTAGTGTTATTACCTTTCGTTCTTTATAGAGTTTATAAATATAAGCATTATAACGATGGTGATTATCCTACTATAACAGTATTTTCTGCCCCTGGTGGATTATTACTAGCTAGTTATATGATAGGAGTTACACAAAAAAGCAACTATATACTTACAGTATTAGTACCACTAACGATATTATTGTTTATATTTGTCTTAATCCAATTACCTTATTTACTAAAAAGAAAATTCTATCCTAGCTTTTCTGCTTTTACTTTCCCATTAGTAATTTGTGCGATAGCATTTCAAAAAACTGGAATATACTATCAAATAGCTGAATTTTCTGTTTTGAATATCTTAATTCATCTAAGTGAATTACTGGCGGTAATTATTGTAATTTTTGTGTGGTATGGATTTATTAAGAATTTATCATATTCAAATAATTAATAGTATATACATTTGAAGGACACAGTTCAAAATTGTACTGTGTCCTTCTTTTATATATTTTTCTTAGCTATAGAGTTAATATGATCTAGTGAAGAAAATGCACTCTCGATTTCAACATACCCTTCATCTTCTAATTTTTTCAAGTTCTCAGGAGCATTTATACCATATGTATATTCAAAGTATTTAGGAAACCATGTTTCCGTTGTAAATGTCCCGAATTCTATTCTCCATAACAATATAATATCACCTGCAAGAAGATTATTCTTTAAAGTTACCATATTTCTTTTAGGTACTGGTTTAGGATTTAACAACCATTTGTCTATATTCCTATCTGGAGAAATATAAGGCATATTTTCATGATTTATATATATATTTCTTTAATTCTCTTATCCATTTACTTTATATTATCCTCAAAGTTTTCTATTACATCTTTCAACTCTAGTTCTAAGATATAACTAATACCTTTTTCTTGCATTGTTACTCCGTATAAAGTATCCATAGCTTCCATAGTTCCTCGTCTGTGCGTAATAACTAAGAACTGATTATTCTCTGAATAAACTTTTAAGAATTTAGCAAATCTATTAACATTCTCTTCATCCAGCGCCGCTTCTACCTCATCAAGTACTACAAACGGAGGATTTTTAACCTGTAATATCGCAAATAGTAAACTTATCGCAGTTAAAGATTTCTCCCCACCTGATAATAATGAAAGGTTTTGTAGTTTTTTACCAGGAGGTGAAGCTTCGATTACTATTCCAGTATTTAATATGTCATTTGGTGATTCTAAGGTCATGTCCGCATAACCACCTTTGAATAGTTCTTTAAATATCTTATTAAAGTTCTCAGCTACTTGAACAAACGTCGTTAAGAAACGTTCTTTTACTTCTTTATCAATCTCTGCGATAGTCTCTTCTAGTTTTTCTTTCGCTTCTACAAGATCGGTAATTTGCTCATTATAGAAGTCATAACGTTCTTTTACTTCTTCAAATTCAGCTATAGCATTTAGGTTAATATTGCCTAACTCCACTATCTCTTTACGTAGTCTTACTACATCGTTCTTATATGAAGGTACTTCACCAATAATATCGTCAGTCAATCTATCTGATACACTTTCATAAGTCACATTATAGTTAGTAACAAGATTTTCTAAATACTCATCGATTTTAACTTCTATCTTAGTCTGTTCAACAGTTAGTCTTTCAAACTCTGAAGTTTTTTGACGTAGACTTTCGTTATTTCTTTGTTGAGCTACTGTAATTTCTTTTTCTCGTTTGAATAATCCTGTTTTTTCCATATCAAGATCTGATAATAACGTCTTAAGCGTTGTTAAACGTTCACTGCATCCAGCAATTATTTTAGAATTATTTTCTAATATCTGAAGTTCATCTTCCTCACTCAATGACTCAGCATCTTTAGACATTTCTAATCTTGTCAACTGTTCGTTCACATCTAATATATCTGCTAATAGAGATTCTATTAACTCTAGACCATGCTTAGTAGTCTCTTCTAATTTTGATTTTTCAATCTTAAGCTCAGCAATTTTCTCTAAGAATAATTCCTCAGCACTTTGAGCATTTTGTTTCTTACTACTCTCTTCTTTAATCTTCTCATCAAGTTTTTGTAGCTCGATTCTAATCTTCTCAAGACTTTGAGTTAATTCGATAATATTACCTGAATCATCTTCATTGTCTTTGAATTCTAATAATTTTCTTTCATTAAATTCTATATTTGCTTTAATATCAGCAATCTCAGAATTTTTATGATTTATACTTAATTCTAATTGCTTAAGTTTTAAAATCGCTTCTTCTTTTGTTGATTTTAAACTTCCAATTTCATTCATTACTTCTTGTTGTTGATTTTCTAATTGATGTTTCTCACTATCTAATTTTTCAATCTTATCATTAATTTTAATAAGATTTTGTGAAAGTTCATCTAATTCTGCCTTATGTTTAATAGACGAGTTATTATTTTTATTAATAGCACCTCCTGTGATAGATCCACCATTGTTAATAATTTGTCCATCAAGGGTAATAATTCTATTCCTAAAATTAATTTTACGAGCTATTCTATTGGCGTTATCCATATTATCAACAATAAGAACAAGCCCTAATAGGTGAGATATTATATTTTTATACTCACTATCAACAGTTATAAGATTTTCAGCAATATTGATAAATCCTTCTTCATTTACTACTGTTCTATAAACATCACTTGCTATTGCTTTTGCTTTAATATTATTTAATGGTAAAAATGTAACTCTACCTTTATTAGTTTTCTTTAAATGATTAATACATTGTTTAGCAACATTCTCGTTTTCTACGATAATGTTTTGTTGTGATTGACCTAAAGCAATATCAATAGCAACAGCATATTCTTTATCAAATTCTACAATATTTGCTACACTATTGTGAACACCAGCTAGAGAATCTTTATTAGCAAGAATCTCTTTAACTCCAATATTATAAAAGCTTAAATTATTAATTTGATCTTCTAAGAACTTCTTACGATTTTCCAAGTTGCTCTTGAAGTTATATCCTGTGCGAATTTGCTCCTCAATATTTTTCCTATTTGAATTAATTAAAATATTTTTCTCAACTAATATATCAAGTTCTTTTTGAAGATTAGATAATTGTTCATTTAATACCTTTTGTTCTTCTGTAGCTGTAGAAAATTCTTCTTCTCTTACACTTAAAACTTGTTTTTGTCTTTCAATACTATCAAGTATCTCTTTAGTATTTTCATCAACACTCTCAAGATTTTTCTTAGCAAACTCTATACTATTCTCTAGTTTAGTTTCTTCGTTTATTAAATTATAGTAAGAGTCTTTTAGTTCTTCTATATTTCTTTCGATTAACTCTAGTTTACTCTCTTCACCCGATTCTAACGAAGATATTTCTTTGTTAATCTTTTGAATTCTCCCCTTAGTATCAGCATTTAGATTTTCTCGTTCAGCTAGCTTACTTTCAAGGTTTTGTTTTCTTTCCTCAAGATATTTAATGTCATCGTTAATTTTTTCACTTCTAAGTGTTCTATTGTTTTTTCTTTCCTCAATAACACTTAATTGTGATTGAAGAGATTCTTTCTTTTGAACTAATTCTAACTCCTCATCATGATATTTCATGTAAGTTCTATCGAGTGAAACTAAACTATTCTTGATGCTTTCTAAATCTTTAATAAGTTCTTCTTGTCTACTTTCAAGTCCAAGTTTTTCAGATTCTTTCTCATGTTTAACTTGTAGTAAATCTGCAAGTCTTTTTTGATATTCAGCAATATTGTAAACATTTAATAAAATATCTTTTTCTTCAAGTTCATTCGAATAATCTAAATATTTTTGAGTTTTATTTTTCTGATCTTCTAAGATTTCATAACGACCTGAGATTTCTGAGAAAATATCATTTAACCTCATTAGATTATCATTTGTTTTCTCTAATTTAAAATTAGTTTCTTTTTTCTTATTTTTATATTTTAATACCCCTGATGCCTCTTCTATTATAGCTCGACGATCAACAGGTTTAGATGAAATAATATCTTCTACCTTACCTTGAGTAATAATACTGTAACTTTCTTTATTAATCCCAAAATCAAGATAGATATCCGTAATATCTTTTAATTTAGCACGTTTATTATCAATGTAATATTCACTATCACCATTTCTATACAAACGTCTTTTAATTTCACAACTATCTTCTCCGTTAGAAAATGTTACCGCTACTTCAGCAAAGTTTTTTCTTTTCGCATCTTCAGTCCCCGAAAAGATAACATCTTTCATGCTACTACCACGTAAATTTTTAGCAGACTGCTCCCCTAAAACCCAACGAATAGCATCAATTATATTACTTTTTCCCGAACCATTCGGTCCAACAACACCGATTAAGTTATTTTTAAATTCAAACGTTGTCTTCTTTTGAAAAGATTTAAAACCTGTAACTTCAACCTTTGCTAATTTCATCTTTGTTTCCTTTCATTATTTTTAAATATCTTTGTATCCTAGTTTTTCTAATGCTTGTTTGGCTGAAAGCTGTTCAGACTCTTTCTTAGTCGTTGCAGTTCCACTTCCATACTGATTTCCACCAATTAAAACAGCACTCGTGAAAGTTTTAGAATGTGATGGACCCGTAGAATCAAGTACTACATACTCAATTTCACCTAATTTAATTTTTGAAATGTACTCTTGTAGTATAGTTTTATAATCTACAAAGCTATGATATTCAAGGTCTTGAGCTTCTGTAAATAACGTGTTATGTAAGAAAGTTTTTACCACCTCAAGATTTGACTCTAGGTACATTGCTCCTGTGAAAGATTCAAAAATATCAGCAAGTAAAGCTGCTCGACTTCTTCCACCCATCTTTTCTTCACCTTTTCCTAGATAGATACATTTATCTAAACCTAGTTGCAAAGCGTATTTAACCAATGTTTTTTCGCAAACAATAGATGCACGTAACTTAGTTAGCTCACCTTCAGGAAGCTCAGAAAATTTCTTAAATAAAAATTCGCTTGTTGTAAGTTCAACAACAGCATCCCCTAAAAATTCCAAACGTTCATAATTCAAATGCTTCGCGATTCTTTTCTCATTAGTATAAGAAGAATGAGAAAATGCATTCTTAAAATTCTCACTGAATTTCAAATTAAAACCATACTTTTCATTCAAATTAGTAAGTAATCTTTCAATATATGTTCGTTCCACAATAATTCTCCTTTCTTTTTTATTAGGAGAAACTCAATATTTTTACATAAATTGATTAAGTTTCTCCCATAAAAATCATTATCGTTTATTAAAATACGTTATTAATCCAATAAAAACTCAGAGAAGACATCATTTCCATAGAATAATCCTTTTCTAGTTAAACGAAGTTTATTACCTTCAATTTCCAAGTACCCTTCTCTTACGTTTTTATCAATAACATCTTTGAAGATTTCTTCTGCTCTTTTTCCATATTTTTCTTCAAAAAGATCTAAATCTACACCTTTTAATAGACGTAGTCCTAAGAACATTTCCTCTTCGATTCTTTCCTTAGTCGTTACAATATTTTCTTCACGTCTAGCGTGCCCTTTTTCTAACATACTGTCGATATAGAATTTTAATGCACCTTGGTTAGCATAACGTACTCCATTAATATATCCATGGGCTCCCGCTCCAAGACCATAATATTCAATATTCTTCCAGTAACTACTATTATGAACACTCTCATGACCAGGACGAGCAAAATTGCTGATTTCATACTGTTCATAACCATTTTCTGTTAAGAAGTTAATAACTTCATTGTACATTTTCTCTTCTGTCTCGTTCGAAGGTAATGTAACTTTCTTATCTCTCACCTGATTATAAAGCTTAGTCTTCTGTTCTAGAATCAATGAATAACATGAAATATGACTAATATTATATTCTGCAACCTTCTTCATACTATCATACAAGTCATCCATAGTTTGCTTCGGTAGTGAAAACATTAAATCAACATTAATATCTTCAATACCATGTTTTTTACAATTAGCAATCGCCATATCTACATCGTCAGCAACATGTCCGCGTCCAAGAATTTTTAACAGTTCATTATTAAAAGTCTGGACCCCCATGCTAATTCTATCAACTCCGTAGCCCTTTACCAAAGCAACCCGAGAATCAACAAGATCCTCAGGGTTAGCTTCAAAAGTAAATTCACGCAGTTGTTGTGGAATTTTATTTCTTAATGCAGTTAATAATCGATGAAGTTGTTCATCATTTAATGCACTCGGTGTTCCACCACCAATATAGATAGTTTCAACATTTTGAATGTTTTCCATACTCTCAATTTCTTTGATTAAGCAATCTATATACTTGTCGACAGGTTGTCTTTGTATATAAAACTTGTTGAAATCACAATATGAACAAATATACTTACAAAATGGAATATGAATATATACTCCGCGTGGATAACTTTTCATTATTCTTCATCCATTTTAAGAACAGCCATGAAGGCATCTTGAGGAACTTCTACGCTACCAACAGCTTTCATTCTCTCTTTACCTTTTTTCTGTTTCTCTAATAGTTTACGTTTCCTACTAATATCCCCTCCGTAACATTTAGCAAGAACGTTTTTACGCATAGCTTTAATAGTTTCACGAGAGATAATTTTATTTCCAATTGCAGCTTGGATAGGAATTTCGAATTGTTGTTTTGGAATAAGTTTTTTAAGTTTTTCTACAATAACTTTACCACGTTGGTAAGCAAATTCTCTGTGAACGATGAAGCTTAAAGCATCGACTTGTTCACCATTTAATAGAATATCCATCTTAACAAGGTTACTATCTTTGTATCCTGTTAATTCATAGTCAAATGATGCATATCCTTTTGTATTAGATTTAAGTTGATCGAAGAAATCAAAGACGATTTCTGATAAAGGTATATCATAAGTAATATTAACCCTTGTATCATCGATATATTCCATATTTAAGAAGATACCACGTTTCTTCTGACAAAGATCCATAACAGCACCTACATAGTCATTTGGTACCATAATGCTCGCCTTAACGAATGGCTCGGTAATCTTATTAATTTTTTGTGGATCTGGCATTTCTGATGGATTTGACACATCTACTAGAGTTCCGTCAGTTTTTTCAACTTTGTAAATAACCGATGGTGCAGTAGCAATGATATCAATATTAAATTCACGTTCGATACGTTCTTGAATAATTTCCATGTGTAACATTCCTAAGAATCCACATCTAAATCCAAATCCAAGTGCTTGAGAAGTTTCCGCTTCATATTGTAAAGCAGAGTCATTTAGCTCTAATTTTTCTAGTGCTTCACGTAAGTCATTATATTTCGATGAATCGATTGGATATAATCCACAGAATACCATTGGGTTTAATTTTCTGTATCCAGGTAATGCTTCTTTAGCTGGATTATTCGCTAATGTGATTGTATCCCCTACACGAGTTTCACTTACATTTTTAATAGATGCACAGATAAATCCTACATCCCCTGCAGTAAGTTCATCAACGATTTTCTCTTTAGGTGTGTGAATACCAACCTCAGTAACCTCGAACACACCACCAGTAGCCATCATTTTAATCTTATCTCCAGCTTTTACAGTACCATTCTTAATACGTACTGAAACGATAACTCCTCTATACGCATCGTATAATGAGTCAAAGATTAATGCTTGTAGTGGTTCAGCCGCATCACCAGATGGAGCTGGAACGTATTCTACGATTTGTTCTAAGATTTCATCAATACCAATTCCTGCCTTAGCAGAAGCTAGAACGATATCGTCTGTAGGTAATCCAATTACATCTTCAATCTCAGTCTTAACCTTCTCAGGATCCGCTGCAGGTAAGTCGATTTTATTAATAATTGGAATAATTTCTAAATTATTGTCTAATGCTAAGTATACGTTAGCTAATGTTTGCGCTTCGATACCTTGAGCAGCATCAACTACTAAAATAGCCCCTTCACATGCTGCTAATGAACGTGATACTTCATAAGTGAAGTCTACGTGTCCCGGTGTATCGATTAAGTGAAAAATATACTCTTCTCCATTTTTGGCAGTATATTGTAATTGAACTGCATTAAGTTTAATTGTAATACCTCTTTCACGCTCAATATCCATTGAGTCAAGAAGTTGTGCTTTCATTTCACGTTGTTCTAACGCCTTTGTTTTTTCTAAAATTCTGTCCGCAAGAGTCGATTTCCCGTGGTCAATATGTGCAATTATAGAAAAGTTCCTTATTTTCTTTTGCCTTTCATTTCTTTTATCCATTTTATTCTTCCTTTACAAATCTTGTTTTTCTACGTAGTCTTTAGCTGTATAATACGAAAAACCATCCCTTATTAGCTTTTCAATCAGCTTTTGTTTAAATGCATATCCTTCATATCTGCGACTATAACTTTGATAAGCCCTTCTAAAATGCTCATCTAATATTTCGTCTTCATTTTCATCTTCATAGTCTTCGAAAAATATGTCAAACACCTTTCTTATTATATCAGATGTAAAGCCATTTGTATAAAGTTTTTGTGTTATTTTTTGAACTTTTTTGTTTTTCGTTTCTCTTCTTACTTTATACTCACGTTCAATAATTTTATAAAGCATTTCTATCATTGCTTCTTCTGTACAAATCTTGGCAATATTTTCATCTATAACATCTTTATCTAAGCCTTTTTCTAATAATTTTCTTTGTATCCAGTATGGCCCCTTTAAATTTAGATTAAAATAATCTGTTACAGCAGCTTCTACATAATGATCATCATTCAGATAACCAATTTCTATTAACTTCTCAATTACTTCATCAATAACATTATTAGCAATCTCTTTTTTCTGAAGGTATTCTCTTATGTCCTGCTTAGTTCTTAGACCAAATTGTAAATAATGTACTGCCTTACTATAAGCACTCTCAACACTTTCGTGAGCAATAATTTCTTTTAGTTGCTCTTTTGATAAATCTATTTTTTTTATAAGTCCATATTTAATAATCGTATCTTCAGAAACATAAAAATGTTTACCATTTTCCAAGTCTATTTTATACTTAACTTTGAGCTTTGTTATATTTGTAACTTGCAAATTTACACCTACTTTCTACATTCCTCGCTAAAAACTCTTACCTTTAATTTTATCAAAAATCACATAAAAAAGAAAATGTTAGAAAGAAAAGATTAACGAAATCTAACTAGTACAAAAAATCAGTTTCGTTAACCATTTCATTTTTATTTACTCTAAATTTATATCTAAACCTAAATTGCAAAGTTAAACGCAAAAAATTCTAGATAAATAAAAATATTTTTATCTATCTAGAATTCATGTTCTTAAAGTTTATATTTAGGATCCTTCTTTCTTAGCTCTAATTCTTTATCCGCAAATTCCTTTACATCATTTTCACTATCGACAATTTCTTTAGCATATTCCTTCACATCTGCTTTCAAAGATTCTCCTTCTACAACAGAATCTTTACTTAAATTATCCAAGATAGCTTGATCTTTTTTAGTAAATTGTCTATTATCATCATGTTTTTTTATTGCTAATCTTATCATTTTACGACGTAAAAATGTTTCCTTCACTATATCTTGATGATTTCTTGTCCATGATAAAAATAATACAAATAATAATACGATACCCATATATCCTAATGCGGGATACGCATAAGAAATTAAATCTTTGAACCCAGCAAAACTACATAGATATCCAACAACAACTATTATAATTATATTAATTTTCAACTTCTTATCATCATTTGAAGAAAAACGTTTCGCTGTTGCATAAAACAAACTAAAAGCAGTATTAAATATTAAAGCAAAAATAACTAATGCATAAAAAACAGCCAACCACGGATTAATATCCTTTACAATTTTTAATATCGGTATTTCAGCATCTATTATATCGGCACTATTAGCAAAAAGAGTTGCTGTTGCGAACAGAATTAAAACCCCTACCATTATACCACCAAGAGCTCCACCTTTTTTAGCAACACCTATTCTTACGACTGAGCCACCTAGAACAAATGCCATAGACACACCAGTTAACACGCAAAGAGAGAAATAGTTAATTACAGATACCCAAATATTCGGCATTGGAGATGGAATAGTCTTAGAAACTTCATCCAACATACCATAATCATAACTCTTTCCTACAAATGTATAAACTGTTATTAACAATATCAATACAAACACTATCGGAGTGAAAACCCCTAAAATACTAGTTATCTTCTCAAAATCCAAAAATGCTACAATTACTATCATAACCGCACAAAGAAGCGCTCCAGCCCAATTCGGTATTCCAAATTGTTGCTTTAAATTCGCTCCAGCTCCAGCTATCATGACAAAACCTATAACAAAATTAGAAATTATTAAAGTCCAGTCTATTATTTTATTTAAAATTGGTGTAGTTATTTCTCCAAAAACTTCTTGGTGATTATTAGCTTGATAATAAGAGCCTAATGTTAATATAATTTTCCCAAAAACCATATTCAAGATTCCTAAAACTACAACACCTATCAATCCAATTCTACCAAAGCTTAAAAAGTATTGTAGAATATCCTGCCCAGATGATAAACCTGCTCCAACTATCACACCGACATAAGCTAGTGCTATTCTTAATGATTCATTTTTCATTTTGACCTACCTTTCTTGCTATATACTATTTATAAATATTTTTTATTATGGGAGTGACTCAAAAATCGTGATTTCGAAGAAATCGATTTTGTCGAGTCACCCCCGCACAGTTTATTAGATATCTAAAAAGCTTTCATAAAGCAAATTTAGATATCAATAAACCACTGCGTCTATGAATTATCATATACACTTTTTTAAAAATTTAGGACTTTTGAGTCAGCCTCCCTCTTGTTTTCTTATCTTTTCAATATCCATCTACTACCTTACCATATAATTCTATTACTGTAATTAGCACGATAAAAATTTACAATATCAATTATTTTTTTCAAAAAAATTGTCACTTGAAGAATAAAGTTTTCTTAATAGCATATTATTCCATAATACAATTAAATATAAAAAAAATCAAGAATGAAGTCTTGGAGGGTAAAAAAATAATTCAATATCTTAACATTAATTCTTAACAACACTATAACAAAATATTAAAAAACCTTATCATATCAATGGAAAAATAAAGAGTTAAACATCAGAAGAAAACCCACGAGTGATTACTTTAAGAATTTTCTTATGTTTTTAAGTTTATCTACTAATATGATTTTTTCAAAAATCACATAAAAAAGAAATGTTAGAAAGAAAAAAATCCTCAAACCGTAAGGCTTGAGAATTTTTATTTTAAACTAAGATACTACGTTATTTTTTAATTAATCCTTCTTTTTGTAGATATTCTTTTGCTACATCATAAGCAGGTTTACCTTCAATATCTACTTTATAGTTCATTTCAGTCATTTCTTTTTCTGTTATTTTTCCAGCAAGTTTATTTAAGATTTTTTCAAGTTCAGGATGTTTTTTCAATGTCTCTTCTCTTAATAACGGTGCCCCTTGATATGGTGGGAATAAATGTCTATCGTCATTTAATAATTTAAGCTTATTAGTTATTATTTTACTATCCGTTGAGAATACATCGATAATATTTACATCACCATTCGAAATAGCTTGATATTTTAACGCTATTTCCATAGTTTTAACATTAAGATTCAAGTGATAAAGATTTTTAAGTCCTATACCACCATCTTCTCTATCATTGAATTCCAATGAGAATCCAACTTTTGAAGAATTTTCTACTAATTTTATATCTGAAATATTATTTAATTTATTTTTATTTGCAAAATCTTCTGTTACGGCTAAAGCATAAGTATCCTGGAATTTTGTAGGTTTAAGGTACACAAGATTATCTTGTTCAAAAATTTTATTTTTAGCAACTTCATAAACCTCATCAGGATCATTAGAAGCAACAGTCTGAGGTGTTTTTAATAATGTTGTAGTAACTGTACCTGTGAATTCTGGATAAATATCAATACTTTTACCTTTTAACGCCTCATATAAGAAGCTTGTTTTACCAAAATTAGGTTTAACTTCAACATCAATATTTGTCTCATCTTCTATTAAAAGTTTATACATATTTATTAATATCTCAGGTTCTGCTCCTATTTTACCAGCTATTATTAGTTTATCATTAGACATTTTTCCAATTGGGAAGAAGCTAATAGTTAAAGCTACTACAGCCGCAAGTAATGATGCTAAAATAGTTTTTGGTTTTTTATCTTGTAAAAACTTAATTAATAATCCAAATAGAATTGCTAGTATTGCAGATGAAATAGCACCAATTAGAATTAACGCTGAATTATTTCTATCTATTCCTAATAAAATAAATGAACCTAATCCTCCTGCTCCTATTAAAGCGGCAAGAGTTGCTGTACCAATTATCATAATACTCGCTGTTCTCACACCACTCATAAGTATTGGCATAGCAAGTGCAAGTTTAAATTTTTTCAACTTCTCTAGTTTTGTCATACCAAAGGCTGTTGCTGCTTCTTCTAATGATGGATCAATCTCCGATAATCCAGTAATCGTACTTTGTAGTATTGGGAATATTGCATAAATTACCAATGCAACGACTGCTGGTAATGTACCAATCCCCATAAATGGAATGAATAACCCAAGTAATGCAAGAGAAGGAATAGTTTGGAAGATACCCGTAATTTGTAAAAACCATTCACTTGTCTTCTTATTACCTGATATAATTATTCCTAACGGAACTGCTATAAAAATTGCAATAATAAGTGATAATAATGAAATTTGAAGATGTTCATATAAACCAGTTATCCAATCACTTTTTCTTTCTAAAAATGTACTTACTAAATTCATTATTTATTCCCCCTTGCAAAAAATTCGCGAACAAAGTCATCCGCAGGGTTTTCTTTTAATACTTCTGGTGTAGCAATTTGAACTACTTTACCTTCTTTTAAAACACAAATTCTATCAGCAAGTTTCATCGCTTCATCCATATCGTGAGTTACAAAAACTGTTGTCATTTTATATTCATTGTGCAAAGTTTTAATTAAATCCTGTAACTGAACTTTACTAAGCGGATCTAGTGCTGAAAATGGTTCATCCATCAGTAAAATTTTAGGATTAGCGATAATTGCACGTAGTATTCCTACACGTTGTTTTTCTCCTCCAGAAAGTTCCTTAGGAAGACGATTCATATAATGTTTTGGATCTAATCCTACTTTTTTCAGTAGATCCTCAGTCTTTTCTTTAATTTCTTTCTTATCAAAGTTTTTCATTTCTGGAATTAGCGCAATATTTTCTGCAACCGTAAGATTCGGAAATAGTGCGATTTGTTGAAGAACATAGCCTGTTTTAAGTCTTAATTCCCTTAAATCATAATCTTTCAACCTCTTATCTTCAAAATAAATATCACCGTCAGTTTGTTCTATCAATCTATTTATTAACTTTAAAGTTGTTGTTTTTCCACTTCCACTCGGTCCTACAAGAACAAAAAATTCTCCTTCTTGTATGTCAAAACTTAATCCATCAAGTATTAAACCATTTGTGGAACAGCATAATGAAACATTGTTATATTTAATCATTTTTATATTTCTCCTTCCAATACTAGTTTCTCAATACTTTTCTTCATGTTATCGTTAAAGATTGTATAGTATTCTATAAATAGTTTTTGTTGTTCACTTGAAAGTTGACCTATTGCTTTCTCTTCAGCCTCTCTAAGAGGATCCAAAATTTTTGATGCATATAAGTAACCTTTTTCTGTAAGTCTAACTATTTTCTCTCGCTTATCTTTTTCTTGTTCCCCAAAATAAATATAGCCTTTTTCCTTAAAAGTCTTCATTGCTGCACTAACTACTTGTTTCGTAGAATACGTTTTTTCACAAATAGTATTTTGCGTTATCCCATCCTTTGTATAATAAAGACAGGTTAATATTAATAGCGATTTACCTTGCAAACCATTTTTTCTAGCATAATACTCATATAATGAGTTGTTTTCATATTTTTTTCTAGAAAACATACTTGAGTATTTTAATAGACTATTCACTTATTTTCACTCCCCACCTAAAGTCACAATTATTATCAGTAACAATACTATAGACATGCTCTTCATCTTAAAACTTCAAAGGTGTTTTTTGTTTTTACATTTATTCTTCACTGTTATAAACAATGAAAAGCAATTTCAAATCAGTAAAATCTTTTGACTATTATCTTTTTAAAAAACTCATTAGTAATTTTTTAAATACTAATGAGTTCATTCTAACTCTATAGTTTACAATTGTCAATAATTTAGTTTTAATGAAAATAGACAATCGATAAATATTTTACCAATTGTCTTAAAAATTTATTAAATTCATATTTAAAAATATTAACGCCTATTTGTTCTCTATCCTTTGTTTTATCTTGTTATAGCGACGAATAACATTGATACGTTCCAATAAATATGGTAATAAAATAATAACAATAATAATAGAATTTATTACTTTATTTAATGTTTCTCCAAAGACTCCTATCAATAGTCCTTTATTTATAATTGAGATACATAGATAGATACAACACAGAATAGCTGTCCCTAGATTTACCATCCAGAATATTTTCGTGTTTGTCTTCTTAGTACTAAAATGCTCTATTTCTTCATCCGATAACTTTGTTAAAAGTATTTTCTCTTTTTTTATCATCTCTCTAGATATTCCAAATACTATCAAGTAAAAAATACAGAATATCATCGAAAATACTTCAAAAATAATTTCTAAATTCATAATATCCACCTCCATTTAAGTTTATTATATTACATTGCCTGTACAAAAAATTACCCACATATACCATGTAAAATGGAGAAAGGGACTGATAAAATAATCAGTCCCATATATTATGAAAAAAAATATTATTAAGTTTTGTTATGTTTATATTATATCCTACTTACCTTACGTGAACTTTAGACTATAATTAAAATGAAATTAAAGTTGAAAAATTTTGAAAAGTTATTTTAAAATACAATACTTAGATAAAGAATATATTATACTGATTAAAAACTAAAAACTATTCCTGAAATGGAGAAAGGCCCATCTTTCGATGAGCCATATATTATGAAAAAAAATATTATTAAGTTTTGTTATATTTATATTATATCTGATATACCTTATATGAACTTTAGACTATAATTAAAACTTACTTAAATCTATTATTTACCTAACTTCTCCGCTCTTTCTAAAGATGCATCGATATTCTCACATATATTTTCAGCACCAATTTTCTCTACGAATCCTGCTTTTTCCATAACATGATATGGTTGTTCATTTACGTGAGATAATATTAAAGTTAGACCACGTTTTTTACAAGTTTCCAATATTTCTTCAAGTACTTCTAATCCCGAAATATCCATAGCTGGAACATTACGCATTCTTATAATTAAAACATTTTTCCCTTCTCCATGTTCAAAGTTAGTAAACACATTTGCTGCACCGAAGAATAACGCTCCAAAAATTTCATAAACTATAGTATTATCAGGGACATATTTTAAATCAACTTCCTCAGATAACTTATCATCATCAGATGAACCTTTATAAGTCCATTGTCGAACTTCTGCAATATCTGACATACGTTTTAAGAATAAGAAAGCTGCTAATACCATACCAAACTCTATCGCAATAACTAAGTCGAAGAATAACGTTAATAAGAAAGTAATAATTAATACCGCAATATCACTCTTCGGTGCAGTTTTTACCATACGTACACAAATACGCCAACCACTCATATTATAACCTACAATTATCAATATTGCCGCTAAACAACTCATAGGTATATACGATGCATATGGCATTAAAAATAATAGTATTAATAATAAAGTAAATGCGTGTACCATTCCAGCTACTGGTGTTCTCCCACCATTTTTCACATTAGCTGCCGTTCTCGCAATTGCACCTGTTGCAGGTATTCCTCCAAAAAGTGCGGACATAAAGTTTCCTACACCTTGAGCTACTAACTCAGCATTAGATTTATGCTTACTTCCTGTCATACCATCAGATACTACAGCTGATAACAGTGATTCTATAGCTGCTAATATTGCAATAGTAAATGCTGGTAAAATCATCTCTCTTATTAGAGAAAATGAAATTGACGGCATTGTAAAGCTAGGAAGCCCTGCTTTAATCGTATATAGATCACCAATAGTTTTAACTGGCAATTTAAAAATAGCTACTAAAAATGTTGTAACTAGTATTGCAATTAAAGATCCTGGTATTTTCTTAGATACTTTTGGCCAAAATACTTGGATTAATATAGCAAGTACACCTATACCCAAAGTAACAAAGCTAATACTTTTTATATTTTGTCCATACGCTACTAATTTTCCAATGAACTCTGCAGGAACTGCTCCCATACTTAACCCTAGAAAATCTTTCACCTGACCAACTACTATTCCCATAGCGATCCCTAGTGTAAAACCGATGGTGATAGTTTTCGGAATAAATTTAATTAAGTCACCAAAGTGAAACAACCCCATTAGAATTAACATAACTCCTGCCATAAGTGTAGCAACAGTTAATCCTGCAATTCCATGTTCAGCTATTATCCCATAAATAATAACGACAAAAGCAGCCGTAGGTCCACCAATCTGAACCCTACTCCCACCTAAAAACGAAATAAAAAAACCTGCTATAATCGCAGTATAAAGACCTTGTTCCGGATTCACTCCAGATGCTATCGCCAAAGCAATCGACAAAGGTAATGCTATAACAGCTACTATTAAACCAGCAATTATATCTTTTAAGCATTGTTCCTTTGTATAATTTTTCATCACACTAAACAACTTCGGCTTAAGATATTTAAATGAATTCATCTTCTCCTCCTATTTCCTAAGAATCTTTAGTATTACTAGTTTAGCACATAACTAGCAAAAACTCTAGTTAAATCAGAAATACTCTTGAAATATTTTAAAATTTTCTAATATATCTTATAAGAACTAAAATCAAATCTATTATATAATAAATTTTATCTTTTATAAATTTAAAAAAAGGCTTGAAAATTTACTTTTCAAGCCTTAGACAATTACTAATATAATTATAAATTAAATTTCTCTTTGATGTCTCTTATTACATCTGCCAATAGTTCCTTATTGGCAGTATCATACCAAGTTCCATCCATTTTATTCCTGAACCATGTTAACTGACGTTTTGCATAACGGCGTGAATTCTGAGAAATAGCTGCAATAGTATCTTCTTTAGAAACATTACCCTTAAGATACGGAATCATCTCCTTGTATCCTATCGCACCTAGAGCTTGAAGTTCCATACCATATTCATCAATAATCCCTCTTACTTCCTGTTCAAGCCCTTCTTCAAACATCAATTCAACTCGCTTATTTATACGATTATATAGGACTTCCCTATCGGTATTAAGAACTATTAAAAACGGATTGTAACAATCTAGAACAGTATCACCATTGTTGTTTGTCGTTACAGATTTCTTTTCATTCATCACATAATTATACGCATTAATTACACGACGATGATTATCTATGTCGATCGCATTATATGTATCTGGATAGTTTTCTTTTAGGTACTCTCTTGCCATATCAACATTAATATCATAAGTTTTTTCCTCTAAATCAGTAAACTCATAATTATTAAGAACAGCATTCATATAAAAACCAGTTCCGCCGATTAATAAAGGCATCTTTCCTCGACCATTTATCTCCTCTATTTTCTTACGTGCAAGTTTTTGAAAATCATAGACCGAACAAGTATCAGTAGGTTCTAGTTCATCTATCAAATGATGAACTACCCCATTCATCTCTTCTTTTTTCACTTTTGCAGAACCTATATCAAATTTTTTATAAATTTGAACACTATCTATAGAAATTATTTCACAGTTGAACTCTTTTGCAAGTTCTATACTAAATGCTGTTTTCCCAACTGCAGTTGGACCTACTATCGCTATTAAAGGTATTTTTTCCATCTTACCTCCTACACTATGCGTTTAAACATTTTCTCTAAGTCTTTTTTCTCCATTTTTGTGATTATCGGACGTCCATGTGGACACGTAAATGGATTCTTACATTCATAAAGATCACTTATTACTTTATTCATCTCGACATCTGTAAGAACTTGATTCGCTTTTATAGACATTTTACAACTTGCCATAGCAATTGCATCATTTCTTAATTCGTTGAAAGTTATATTGTTATTTCTTAGAACTTTCTCGACAATAATTTTTATCATTTGTTCTTCGTCTTCTTCTATCCAACCAGGAAATTCTCGAACAACATAAGAATTATCTCCAAATTCCTCGAAAACAATACCAAGTTCCTCAAATTTTTCTAAATTATTACGAACCTCAGCAGCTTCATCTACAGAAAAATCAAACATAAGTGGTATTAACATCTGTTTTTTATAATTCTTTCTTTCTATAAATTCACGTTGCAGTTTCTCATAATTGTATCTTTCCGCAGCAGCGTGCTGATCTATTAGAAATAACTTATTATCCGCTTCTGATAAGATATATGTTTTAAAGATTTGTGCTAATACTTTTAAGTCTGGTAGAGTTCTAACTTTTGTATCATCATCTTGAACAATTTTCGCATCTTTAATTTCATTAAAGTGACTATCATCTTTAACTACATTAGAAACTACTTCTCCTGCACGATTATCATAACTCGACTTATCTTCTTTTTTAGAGAAATTCATGAAATTTTCTATCTCTTTTTTTGTTGGTTTATCACTAAACTTATTTCTATTATCACGAGGATGTGAACTATAACTTAAATCCGGTAAATCACTCTTAATTCTCTGAGTTTTACTTCTTTGATTAAACGTGTTTTCTTTACTTTGTACCGGTGTTTTTCCTTCACCAAAATTAGTTAACAAATCTCCACCAAAAAGAAACTCATTTTCTTGAACAATATAATTTGTTGATTCTTCTTGGTTATCAGAAATACTACTGTCATCTTCTATTTTTATCCCTAGTCCCTTCGATTCTTCAAAGAAACTATTCTCATCTTGAACACTGTCCGAAACTCCTCTTTGCTCTCGTGAGAAAATACTCTCATCTTCAACATCCCCAAACTTATTATCAAGTTCATCTAAAAAATTTATTTTTTCTATTTTTGCTTTTTCTTTTTTTGTAAGAACATTATTCATTCCTTGTGGAATATACGTATAATTACTTAATCTTTCAGCGATAACTTCTTTGATTAAGCGTATTAACTCCGCTTCTTTCGATAATCTCACTTCTTGCTTAGTTGGATGCACATTAACATCTAATAAAATCGGGTCCATTTCTATATTAATAACACATAATGGATACCTATTTATCATTAAAAGCGTTCCGTAAGCATCGATTATAGCATTTTGAATTCCATAATTTTTAATATAACGCCCATTGATAAAAATATTTATATAATTCTTACTAGCTCTCGTTTCTTCTGGTACAGAGATATAACCGAATACTTTGTAATCGTCGTTACTCCCACTGAATTCAATCATGTTTCTAGCGACACCCATATTATAGATTTTAGATAAAATCTTATGAACATCACCATCACCATATGTTTTAAAGCTAATCTTCCCATCTACATGCAATTCGAAAGCTACATTAGGATAAGATAGGGCAAACTTATGAATAATATTAGTGATGTTAGCTTGTTCTGTATGAGGATTACGCAGATATTTCAACCTTGCTGGTGTATTGTAGAATAAATTTTCTACACTTAAATCAGTTCCCTTAATAGGAGCGTAATATTCTTCTGAAACTATTTTCCCACCTTCAAGAACTAGCATCTTCCCTTGTGCTTCTCCTGCACAACTTTTTATCGTTACTTTACTCACAGATGAAATACTCGCTAGTGCCTCACCTCTAAACCCAAGTGTTTCTATATGGAATAAGTCATAATCAGCACTTATTTTACTCGTTGCATGGCGTAAAAAAGCACGTGCTAAATCATCATTAGAAATACCACTACCATTATCAATAATTCTAATTTGTTGAATACCAAATTCTTTAATTATAACTTTAATATTAGTACTTCCTGCATCGATAGAGTTTTCTACAAGCTCTTTAACAACAGAAGAAGGTCTTTCAACTACTTCTCCCGCCGCTATTTTATTTGATAATTCTGCAGATAATATATTTATTTTTCCCATTTAATTTATTTCACATCCTCACTTATTTTTCTCTGTAATTCATAAAGAAGATTGAACGCCTGCATTGGAGTTGTTTCTAAGAAGTTCACAGCTTCTAATTGCTTTTTGATTTCATCAAACTTCTCATTATCACCATCAAAATCCAATTGTAATTTCGCATAATTTTTCTTCGATTTCTCTTCAGCTTTTAGTTGTTTTCTAATAGTTCTCTCTAACTCTTCTTTAAGTTCTTTTTCTAATTCAGAACGAAGCTGTAATCTTAGAGACTCTTCATCTACTTTTATAACATCTTCTTTAACTACCCTGCTACTATATTCTTTTTCTAGTTCCTGACGTATTTTTTCTCTTAATTTTTCTTCAGATTCTTGTGATGAAACATCACTTAATAATACTTTGTTATATCTAGCATTATCAACAAGGTCCTCACTACCTTTGCTTCCACTTTCTAATTCTCTTAAGATTTTATTAGCACCTACGATAACGTCTTCTGGTAGATGGGCAAGTTGAGCAACATGAATACCATAACTCTTCTCGATAGGTCCTTCATTAATTTTATATAAGAAAATTAGTTTTCCATGATCTTCTTTTGCAGAAACATGGATATTCTTTATTCCCTGGGTAATATTTTCTAACTTTGTAAGCTCATGATAGTGAGTTGAGAATAATGTTTTACATTTAATAGTATTATTAATATATTCTAATATTGATTGAGCTAAGGCAATACCGTCATAAGTCGATGTTCCACGACCAATTTCATCAAAAATTAATAATGAATTTGCAGTAGATTCGACTAAAGCATTCTTCGCCTCAATCATCTCAACCATAAACGTCGATTTCCCTCCAGCAAGATCATCACTCGCACCTATTCTCGTAAATATTTTATCGAAAATCGGTAAATTCGCAGAAGTCGCTGGAACAAATGACCCAATTTGTGCAAGAATCACAATAAGAGCAAGTTGTCTCATATAAGTAGATTTACCAGACATATTAGGCCCTGTAATAAGCAAGATATTATTATCTTTATCTACTTTACAATCATTACTAATATAACTATCAGCGCTCACATTTCTTTCGACAATCGGGTGACGACCATCAACAATATCAATAATATTATTATCATTAAATTCAGGTTTTACATAACCATATTCTTCCGCTACATCAGATAATGAAACGAACACATCAATATCACTTAAAGTATTCGCAACTCTTTGCAATCTTACGATATAATTATGAATCTTCGTCTTAACTTCTTGGAATAATTGTAATTCTAACTCTTCAATTTTAGTCTTAGAATTTACGATATGTTCTTCAACTTTTTTCAGTTCTTCAGATACAAATCTCTCACAGTTAGAAAGAGTTTGTTTCCTATGATAACCTAGTTCTGTTGGATCTATAGTCTTAAGCCCTACTTTAGATACTTCGATAAAGTAACCGAAAATCTTATTGTATCCAACTTTTAGATTTTTAACCCCGGTTCTCTCTTTTTCACGTTCTTCGATTTCTAGTAAAATTCTATTTCCGTTTTTACTAGCATTTTTATAACTATCTAATTCTTCATTAAAGCCTAATTTAATTACATTACCTTCTTTAACAGTCTGACCGGCTTCTTCATGGATTGTTGCTTCAAGATAATCGTATAAATCTGTTAATTCATCGATATTCTCTGCGATATCTTTTAATTTATTAGATTCAAATCCTAATAATAATTTCTTAATTTCTGGTATTTGAGCCAATGTTTTCTTTAGATTCAATAATTCCTTAGGACTTACAATATTATAAGTAACTTTTGTAGAAATCCTCTCAAGGTCATATACTTCTTTCAAACTAGTTTTAACATCAGCTTTTTCGAAATAATGTTTTGTAAAATCTTCTACGATTTCCTGACGTTTTTTAATTTCTTTAAGATCTAACAATGGATTTTCTAACCATTTTTTTAGTTTTCTTGATCCCGCAGCTGTTGAAGTTTTATCTACAATACTAAGAAGAGAACCTTTCTTACCACCATTAGCCATGTTCTGAGTAACTTCTAAGTTTTTTAACGAATAGTTAGTCATATAAACAAACTTATCTTTGAAATATACTTCAAAATCTTTAAGGCTTGAAATATCTTTATTTTGAGTTTTTTCAATATAATCTAAAAGAACATCACATGCTACACGTAGATTGGTGTCAATAATATTACTTGTTTTTTCCTTAGTAATATCATTATTTAATTCAACTTCAGTAATATAAGCACTAATATCCAACTCTTGATCTTTTATGCTAATTACTTCTTTAATATTATTTTTTAGTACTTCGTCTTGTAGGTCAGCCATAGTTTTTAGTACAGTACAACGGCTATCACCAGTCATAATATCACAAAATGCGAAGTAGATATTATTATCCTTTACATATGCACTACCTAGATAGTTATTCTCATCATAGTTTTTGTAGTTCATATAAGTCCCTGGTGTGATTACCTGAACTACCTTACGCTCTACGATTTTCCCTTGACCAGGTTCAGAAACTTGTTCGCATATAGCTACTTTGTATCCATTATTTACTAAAGTATCTATGTAAGTAGCCGATGAATGAAATGGGACTCCACACATAGGAATTTTTTCAGCTCCTCCATCCCGAGCAGTTAAGGTTATTTCTAATATTTTTGACGCTCTAGTTGCATCTTCAAAGAACATCTCATAAAAATCACCAAGACGGTAAAATACAAACGCATCTTGATAATCTTTCTTTATCTTCAGATATTGTTCTATCATTGGAGTATATTTCATCTCAAAAGTTCCTTTCTCTTTATTTCTTCCATGTATTTATAACATATATAATTTTAGCATAAATCGTTATTTTTTAGTAGTGTGACATGTGGTAAAACACATAAAAGCTAAAAATAGGCTATGAAAATAAATTACAATTTTCTCACTATTCCTAAAATTAATCTTTTGATAATTGATTATTAAATTTTTATTTGATATAATCGAGTTGGAGAGAGAAGTTAAAAGGTGTAAAAACACTCATTAAAGATGGTGGCTACTTCAATATGAAAGGAGCTGATGCTTATGCTCATAAGTATCGAAATCTTGAAAAAAGGAGTAGCAAATTGTCAGCATACGAAATCATACAGACGATTATCGGAATAAATCTATTGATTGTTACAATAGTTGGCGTATGTATCTCAGCATTAAAAAAAGACAATAAAAAATAACCATCTTAAACTTTGGCCGGTTAGATGGTTATGTCTATAATCAATTAATCAGAGCCACCGTCTTTACAACGGCTCTCTCCTTTATATTTATATTCTAGCATATGTGAAATAAGAATGCAATAATTTTATTACCAGATTAACTTTCCCATAAAATTTTCCTTTTACTTTATCAAAAGATTAATTTATACGGCATACATTATCCATAATAATTGAGCAACACTTATAGACTCACACAGCATGAAAATTAACGTATTTTTACTTAACATACTTTTTCCTCCTAGTAATACTCTATAACAAGTACATTTTATCATATTATCTTTAAAATTTGAATACACTATTAAATTTTTTATATTCCCATACTGTAGTAACTCTTCTGTCAATTGATTATTAAATTTTTATTTGATATAATCAAGTTGGAGAGAGAAGTTAAGGGATGTAATATCTTCTAATAAGGATGGTAGCTACTTCAATATGAAAGGGGTTGATGCTTATGCTCATAAGTATCGAAATCTTGAAGAAAGGAGTAGCAAATTGTCAGCTTACGAAATCATACAGACGATTATCGGAATAAATCTATTGATTGTTACAATAGTTGGAGTATGTATCTCAGCATTAAAAAAAGACAATAAAAAATAACCATCTTTAACTTTAGCACGTTGATGGTTATTTTTAACTAAATTTAACCTGAGCTACCGTCTTTTAAGTTAGTCGTTTATTTTTCAAAGTCAAGGACTGAAGAAAAATATTACGAATAATTTATACTACGACTACTATAATTTCTACGAACGTAGTGAGTTAAGAAATTATTAGTAAAGTCAGTGCAAA
>NZ_JAQMFS010000069.1 GCF_028308085.1 Gemella haemolysans | reverse complement strand
TCAAGCTGTTCTCGCTAAAAAGAAAGAAATAAGATTAAAACGAAAAAATAGGAAAAAAGCTATACTACTTAATATAGCATAGCTTTCTCCTAATTCTCAAAATCAACCGAATTTGACAAAGAACCTTTTTTATTTATTCTGATTTTTTAGCAACTTTTTTCGTAGCTTTTTTTGGTTTCTCTTTTTTCTGTGGTTTGTTATTTTCTGGATACATCACTTTATCAACTAATCCATATTCACATGCTTCTTCAGCAGTTAAGTAATTATCACGTTCTGTATCACGTTCAATAGCTTTAATAGTTTGTCCAGTTCTGTCTGCTAGAATTTTGTTTAATTTTTCACGAGTTCTTAAAATGTGTTTGGCTGCTATTTCAATTTCAGTTGCTTGACCTTGCGCTCCACCTAATGGTTGGTGAATCATTACTTCCGCATTTGGAAGTGCATAACGTTTACCAATAGTTCCTGCTGCAAGTAAGAATGCTCCCATACTAGCCGCCATACCCATACAAATAGTTACAACATCACATTTAATATGTTGCATAGTATCGTAAATTGCAAATCCAGCCGTTACACTTCCCCCTGGTGAATTTATGTAAAAGTAGATATCCTTTTCACTATCTTGTGCTTCTAAAAATAAAAGTTGACTTGTTATTGAATTAGCTACTTGGTCATTAACATCCGATCCTAAAATAATGATTCTATCTTTTAATAATCTTGAATAAATATCATAAGCTCTTTCTCCTTGAGAAGTTTGCTCAATTACTGTAGGAATTAAATTCATTTTCTTACCTCCTAATTTTCTTTTCACTTGTTATTATATATCAAATATGGTCAATTATCAACTTATTTCCCCTTTTTAACTTTTCTTTATTTTCAATAAATTCTCCACTAATTTATAATAAATACGGCTCAAAAACAACTGTTTTCAAACCGTAATTTTATTTATCTTATAACCTATATGAATGTTCTTTAAAATTACCTACAATAGTATTAACTGCAGTTACTGTAATAAATGCTTCTGGACAATTTTTTGCTACTAATTGTCTTAAAAGATGCATCTCATTTTGTTGAATAACTACTATAATCATTCTTTTTTTCTTGTGAGAATATCCACCTTCAACATCCATTATTGTAGAACCTCTATGCAAGGTAGTATTTATCAGTTCTACCATTTTTTCCGGATTACTACAAATTATTGTACATTGTATATATGCTGAAAAGAATTTTTGAACACCTTTCATCGTTTGATTACGTACAAAACTCATTACAAGTGCATACATTACATATTTAATATCAAAAAATATCCACACTATTGTATATATTGTTATATCTTGTATTAAAAAAACTGTTGGTAAATTATATTTGAACTGCTTAGTAATAAACTTACCTGTTATATCCGTTCCACCAGTTGAAGCTCCAGCAACCAACAGACAACACATGGCTAATCCCGAAATAATTCCACAGAAGATTGCTGCTACAAGCGAATCTCCAAGGTTAACAGGAGTTATTATCTTAGGTAAATTATTAATTAAAAATGATGAAATACTAATCACTAATCCTGTTAGTATTACAAATTTTCTTCCTATATATTTATAACCTAAATAAAATAATGGAACATTTAAAACAAATTGTGCTGTCCCTATTTTTATCCCAGTTATTTTATTAATTACTAAACTTAATCCTAATGCACCACCTGCTCCAATATTATTAACAGGTATTAACAATCCAGCATAAATTGAGAATAATACTGTTCCTAGTATTATTAAAAATATGTCTTTTGATTGCTTATGTTGATCAGTCGTATAAATCGTATCCGATAATTTCATGTTATCCTTATCCTTTATTTTTTATCCACTATATATTTTAATACAAATTAAATTTTAAAACAATTAAAAATCAACTATCTCTAATGAAATATTAATAAATAATTCATTTTATCAACATTTTGTGTTAAAATTTAAGTAATAGATTTTTCTAATTATTAAAAAATTGAGAATTTTGGGAGTACATCACTTACATATTTGCCCCCAATTAAAAAGGAGCTATTTATGATTAAACTCTATAATACATTGACAAAACAAAAAGAAATTTTAAAAACAATAGAAGAAAATAAAGTACGAATGTATGTTTGTGGACCAACTGTATATAATTATATTCATATCGGTAATGCACGTCCTATTATAGTCTTTGATGTTGTACGAAAATATTTAGAACACAGTGGATATGAAGTAGATTTCATCTCTAACTTTACTGATGTTGACGACAAGATTATTAAAGCAAGTAATGAAGAAGGAATTTCTACTAGTGAACTTACAGATAAGTACATCAATGCCTTCTTTAAGGATTACGATGCATTAGGATGTAAAAGAGCAACGAAAAATCCTCGAGTTACAGAATATATGCAAGAAATAATCAAATTCATAGCTAAATTAGTTGAAGAAGGATATGCCTATGAAGCAGACGGTGATGTTTATTTCAGAACTCGTAAAAAAGAAGACTACGGAAAATTAAGTAAACAATCTATCGATGATTTAATTAGTGGTGCTCGAATCGAAGTTGGAGAACACAAGGAAGATCCACTAGATTTTGCACTATGGAAAAAAGCTAAGCCAGGTGAAGTAAAATGGGATAGTCCATTTGGAGAAGGTCGTCCAGGTTGGCACATTGAATGTTCTGTTATGGCTAAAGAAACACTGGGCAAAACAATCGATATCCACGCTGGTGGACAAGACTTAACATTCCCTCATCACGAAAATGAAATTGCACAATCAGAATGTCATAACCATGCACCATTTAGTAATTATTGGATGCACAATGCATTTATAAATATTGATAATGTTAAAATGAGTAAAAGTTTAGGGAATTTCCGTTTAGTAAAAGATATTATCGCCGAAATAGACCCTATGGTACTTCGTTTATTCATGTTGACAGTTCACTATAGAACACCAATTAACTACACATTAGAAAATATTGAATTAGCAAAAACAAACTTCGAAAAAATTAAAACTTCTTATCAAAATCTACAATTCAGATTAAATAACGAAATGACTGAAGAAAAATTAGATACAGAAGTTGTAGCATTAATTACAGAAGAACTAAATAAATTTGAAGAATATATGCAAGATGATTTCAATACAGCAAACGCCCTTTCTTCATGGTATGAAATTGTAAGAATTTCAAACTCATATACAGCAAAAGAAGCTGTTAACAAAGAAACATTAGAACTAATCAATGCTGCATTCGAAACGTATAGTTCAATTCTAGGAATAAATGTAAAAGAAGATAACACTCTTGATAGTGAACATATTGAAAGCTTAATAGCTGAACGTGAAGCCGCTCGTAAAAACCGTGATTTCGCTTTAGCTGATAAAATCCGAGATGACTTAAAAGAACAAGGAATTATCCTAGAAGATACAAAACAAGGTGTACGATGGAAAAAAATATAACATTTAAATTTACTGAAAAAAACTTCGCTAATCCAAATCAAATGCAAGCTTTAACTCTTGCCTATATTGGAGATAGTATTTACGATATAATGAGTAGAGAATATGTTATGAAAAATCATTTAGGAAAAATAAATGATCTTCACAAAACAGTTTCTACAATCGTATCTGCTAGAGCTCAAGCAAGTTTTATGGAAAACATACTAAACAATAGTATTTTGACAGAACAAGAAGAAAAAATTTATAACCGTGCAAAAAATCAAAAAAATAACTCTAAAGCAAAAAATGCTAGTATTATGGAATATAAACTAGCTACTGGTTTAGAGGCTGTATTCGGTTATTTATATTTAGAAAAAAACTTCGAAAGATTGGAGGAAATGTTTAACTACATAATAAAATTATATGAAGAAAAACAATAAACACTATAAAGAATTAAGACTAAAAAATAAAGGACAAAAACCTCAAGTTCAAACTGCTGAAATTGATTTGGATAAAGAAGTAATTGCTGGTCGTAACGCTATACTTGAAGCAATTAAATCAGGACGTGAAATTAATAAAATTCTATTCCAAGAGGGGATTGAAAAAGGAAGATTAAAATCTATTTTTGCTATTGCTAATGAGAAAAAAATCATTTGTCAAGAAGTTCCAAAACGTAAACTAGACAATTCAACTACTGAACGTCACCAAGGAGTTATCGCCTATGTTGCGCCATACTCTTACTTTGAACTTGATGAAGTAGTAAATAACTTAGAAATTAATAAGGATACTACCCTACTTATTTTAGACCATATTGAAGATCCACATAACCTAGGTGCGATAATTCGAACTGCTGAAGCAAGTGGTGTTAAAGCAATAATAATTCCTAAACGTCGTGCCGCTGTAGTTAGCCAAACTGCAGTTAAAGTTTCTGCCGGAGCAATTGAACACATGCCTGTTATCCGTGTATCAAACCTAACTGATGCTATTAAAAAATTAAAAGAAAAAGGATTCTGGATTGCAGGAACAACATTAGCAGAACGTTCTGAAGATTACACAAAAATTGCAAAAGATGTACCTTTAGCTATCGTAATCGGTAACGAAGGTGAAGGTATGAGTAAAGTTGTTACTAACGAATGTGATTTCTTATATCACCTACCAATGTTAGGAAAAATCCAAAGCTTAAACGCTTCTGTAGCAGCTGGTATAATAATGTACGAAAGAATTAAGTCTAATGATTAAAATATTAAAATCTAAAGAAGAGCTTAACCTTGGTTTTGCTCTTCGTATTGAAGTATTCGTTAAAGAACAAAAAGTTCCAATGGAACTTGAATTTGATGAAAAAGATAATAGCGAAAATACGGTTCATGTTGGATTCTTTGATAACAATAAACTTATCGGAGTTGCACGACTTATAGATCTTGATAAAGACGTTATTCACATTGGACGCGTTGTTATTGATAAAGAATACCGCGGTCAAGGAATTGGACGTGAACTTATTATTGGATGCGAAAATATCGCACAGCAAATTTTAAAAAGAAAAATAATTATCGAACTTAGTGCTCAAATACAAGCCGAAAACTTCTATAAATCATTAGGTTATAATCGAGTTAATGACATAATATATTTAGATGCAGGCATTGAGCATGTAGATATGAGGAAAGAAATTAATTAAATTATCAAAGGAGGACTTTTTATGAAAAAACAATATTTATTTATTGACGGTTATAATTTACTTTTTCGTATGAAAGAATATGACTTAATAAAAAGCTCTACCTTTCCTACCGAACGAGACATTCTAATTGATATGCTTCGTGAATATGCAGGTGGAAATAACTATATCGTTTACTGCGTATTTGACGCTTATCTAACACGTTCAAAAGAATACATTAAAGAAGAACCACCTATTACTATTGTTTATACAAAAACTGGTGAAAGGGCTGACCAATGGATAGAAAGAAAAACTCGAGAATTAAGAATCGATCACTTTATAGATATTATAGTAGTAAGTGACGATCATGACGAACGCGACACCACTCTTGGCTACGGAGCAATTTTGCGAGATTGTCACATGTTTATAAAAGAATTAAAAGATAGAAAACAAAGTGTTTCTAAAATAACAAAAAATCACAATTCTCGTGAATTAAAAAATAGACATATCCGCATGAGTGACAATGATAGAAGAAAACTAGAAAATTTCATAAAAAATGGGAAATTTTAAAATTATAAGAGATGGATATATTAAATATCCACCTCTTCTTTTTTTATTTTGAAAAATTCGTTATCTAATCTAAATAAAGCTAATTTCAATTTTTCCTTTATCTGAAACTGCTGTTATTTGTTTATCTTTAGAGTCAGCTGTATTTTTACTATAATTAATTTGATAATCTTGTTTATTTCCTTTAATTTTTGCAAAAATATCTCCAGATTCTGTTAGCATATTCATAGTATTTACCTTTGTTTGGTCTACTATAATTTTTGTATTATTTTTAGTTTCAATAATCGCTTTATTTATAATATCCTTTGTTATTTGTACCTTCTTGTTATCAGTAGCGATTTTAAGATTACCTATCTCAGCTCCATCAACTACAACCTCGTCATTACTATTAATAATTAAACTTTCTACATTTACATCAAAGATTTTTGAAGTTGCATCTTTGTTCTCTATAGTAATACTTTTATACATTTTTTTAGGAAGATATACAGTAAGTTCATTCTCACCTGACTCCTCTGCAGAAGCAGTAATATCTAATAAATTATTATCTGTAAAATATTTATAATTTCCTTTGAAATTTCCTTTTATTAAAATCGTTTCATTGTTATGATAATAAATTTTAACATTATTTTTCAATGCATTAATTTTAATACTATCTATCCCTTTCTTCCCAATCCATTCACTAAAGACTTTATTAGAAGATTCTTTTGGAGTATTAGTTTCTTTATCCTCTTTACTGAATCTCACACAACCTGTTGCAATCGATACAGTTAATATTGCAATAATTATTGTTTTTAAAAATTTTTTCATTATTATCCTCTCCCACCCTCAGAATACTCCTATAAAAAAAGAATGTCAAGAAAAAAATGATTGACCTAGGAAAAGGCCAATCATTTTTTATAAAATTATCTCATTGTTACAAATTCTTCAGAACCAGTTGGGTGGATCGCTACTGTGTTATCGAAATCACGTTTTGTTGCTCCCATTTTAATAGCAACAGCAAATCCTTGAATCATTTCATCCACACCATAACCAATCCCATGTAATCCTACAACTTTCTCCTCTTCACCAAGAGTAATAAGTTTCATAAAACATGGTTGTCTGTGACTAGTTATTGCTGAATACATTGGAGTAAATGAAGATTTATAAACTTTAATATTTTCTTCACCAAATTCTTTAATAGCTTGCTCTTCTGTATATCCAATAGAACCAATCGCTGGGTGTGAGAATACTACTGTAGCAACGTTAGTGTAATCTAAGTGCTCTTCAGGTTTATTATTAAATAATCTTTCTGATAATCTACGTCCTGCTGCAACTGCAACTGGAGTTAACGCTAAGCGCCCTGTTACATCACCTACTGCATAAATTCCTTCTACATTAGTATTTTGGAATTTATCTGTAGGAATAAATCCACGCTCATCTACTTCCACACCTGCAGCTTCTAAATTAAGATTTTCAGATAATGGTTTTCTACCGATTGCCCAAATTAAAAGATCAACTGTTGTTTCGCGTCCATCTTCAAGTACTAAAGTAACGCTGTCATCACCATTTTTCACAACTTTTTTAGGAATAGCATTTGTGTGAAGAGTTGGACCTTCTTCATTTATAACTTTTACTAAAGTATCTACTATATCTCTGTCAAAAGTTCTTAAAGGACGATCACGTCGTACAAATAAGTGAGTATCAACACCAAGACCGTGGAATACTCCAGCAAGTTCAACCGCAATATATCCGGCACCTACTACTGCAATACGTTTTGGTAATTGTTTTAATGCAAAAACTTCATTAGATGTAACACCATACTCAGCTCCCTCAACATTAGGAATAGTTGGTTGTCCACCAGTTGCTATTAAAATATGATCAGCAGTATACTGTTCTCCATTAACTTCAACTGTATTTTTGTTAACGAACTTAGCATATCCTCTTACTAAATCTACTTTGTTATTATTTAATCCACGCTCATAAGAACCATGAATTCTATCAATATATGCAGAACGATTACCTATTAATTTTGAAAAATCAAATTCTAAATTTTCAAAACTAAATCCATAGTCATTAGCATATAATTTTAAACTCTCAGATATTTGTGACGCATGCCACATAACTTTTTTAGGAACACATCCAACATTTACACATGTCCCACCTAATTCATTTCCTTCGATTAACAATCCTTTTATACCGTACATTGCAGCTCGGTTAATTGAAGCTATTCCTCCGCTTCCTCCACCAATCGCAATATAATCATAATGTTTTGCCATGTTTTCACCTCTATAATATTGTATAGCTTTTATCAATAAAAGTTTAGTATTTATATAAATAATTATATCACATAAATCTAATCTCTATATCACATATTATGCAACATTTAACAATTAAATTCAATATATTTGCTTACATTTGTAATCAAAATTGAAAATGAAAATATAAACTGAAAATTAAAAACTAAGCATTCTCCATGCTAACAATTAATTTTTGTGATATAATCTTAGTCATAAATGAGGTGATTATATGTTTAATTATATAGAAAAATTAAATTCTATAGAACAATTCAAAGTATTAAAAGAAGAAAATGAAAAAATTGTCTTTGTATTTTCTGCAACGTGGTGTCCAGATTGCATCATGTTAGACCATTACTTAGAAGAAACGATAAACAAGTTTCCTGAAATAAAATTTATCTACGTTAATCGTGATGATTATCCAGAAATAGCTCAAGCTCTTGATATTTTTGGTATTCCTTCTTTTGTAGGTTACAAAAATAATGTAGAAGTTAGTCGCTTTGTATCAAGACTAGCTAAAACTCAAAAAGAAGTAGAAGAATTTTTAGAGAAAATTTAGTCTAAATAAAAAATAAGGCTTAGCGCATTTTGATCTGACCCCAAAAAGTTAGACTTAGGATAGCGTAGTAGTTATAATGACTGCTACGCTATCTTTTTTATATTTATACAGTCATATGTTCTAT
>NZ_JAQMFS010000068.1 GCF_028308085.1 Gemella haemolysans | reverse complement strand
TTTTATAAGTTTATCATTTCTTTTTTATTTTGTCAAGAACTTTTTTATATTTTCTTAACATTTAATTATTAGAAATCTTATATTGTTCGTCTTCTCTATCAGAAGACTTTTACTATTCTATCATTAAATTTATTACTTGTCAACATTATTTTCATATTTTTTCATTTTTATTTCAATATTTCTTTCTATTTACTATTTATAATCAAATTTTATTGTGATATCATATAATTAAACACTTCAAGGAGGATTATTTATGATTATTTTTAAAGAGCCTAAAGATGTTACTTTTGAACAAATATTGGATTACAAAGAAGAATTTGTTCTTAATAATGAAATTATTCATGGTGCAGCCAATATGACTGATTTATCTATCCCTGAATGGGTAGAATTTACAGAAAACACTAAGAAAAAAGAATCACTAACCCCTGGTTTTGTCACTGCTCATACATTTTTCGCTTTAGATAATAATAAAATCGTCGGTATTATTAACGCAAGACATGAACTGAATGACTACTTATTAAACTTCGGTGGCCATATAGGCTATAGTGTTAGAAAATCAGAGCGAAGAAAAGGATATGCTAAAGCGATGTTATCTTATACAGTAGATTTTTTATTTTCACTTGGCCTAGAGAAAATCTTAATTACCTGTGATAAAAATAATATTGCTTCAAAACGTACTATAGAATCATGTGGTGGTATTCTAGAAAATGAAGTAGCAACAGAAGACAGAACTACACTAAGATATTTGATATATAAAAAATAAGGTTAGGTTGGAATTTAATCCAACTTAACCTTTTATTTCATCTCAACCACAGTAGCTCCCATACCACCTTCGTTTTGCCCTCCAGTTCTATAGCTAGCTACATATCTATTATTTTTAAGATATTCTCCGATATTTTTACGCAGGATACCAGAACCTAAACCATGAATAATAGTAAATGTATCATACCCTTGAAGTATTACTTTATCCATGTAGTCTTCTATTTCCCTTATAGCTTCTTCTGTATTTAATCCTATTACATTAATATCGATACCTACTTTTTTACTACTTACATTGCTAGTACTAACATATCTAGTAGCTACTTCAGGCTCACTATCTATTTTCCTTACTTCTTTTTTCTTAATATTTAATTTCATAGCTCCCATTTTTATCTGTAGAGTATTACCAGAAATTTCTAAAACTGTTGCTCTTTGATTGTAACTTAGTACCAGTACATCATCTCCAACTTTAATCTTACTACTAGCAAACTTAGGTTGGTTTTCTAATTTTCTTTGTAATCTTATATTATTCTTACTCTTGTCCATAGAATGAAGCAATTCATTAACTTCATGTTGTTTTAAAGAGGTATTATCCTTAAACTCTTTATAAATTTCAAGCATTTCTTCTTTTTTCTCTTCGATTTCTCTATTAAGTTCTATACTTAAATCATTATATAAACTTTCTTTATATTCTTCATATTTCTGTAGATTAGTATCAAGAGTTTGTTTTACCTCATCTATTTCATCTAATGTACTATTTATATACTCTAATTTATAATCATATTCTCTAATACTTTCAGATAGTTTATCGATAAATAAATTATTTTCCTTAGTATTTATCTCTAATAACGAACTAGCCTCATCTATTACAGACTGTTCTAAACCTAATTTTGCAGATATATTTATTGCATTTGATTTACCTGGTAAACCTATAATAAATCTATATGTTGGTTTCAGTTTTTCAAAATCAAATTCCATAGATGAATTTTTATAATAGTCCGACTCAAAACAATAATTCTTAATTTCAGGATAGTGTGTTGTACATAACATGGTAGCATTTAGATTTTTGAATTTTTCTAGTAGTGCAATAGAAAGAACTGCTCCTTCACTTGGATCTGTTCCTGAACACAATTCATCAAGTAATATTAGACTCTTATTATTTGTTCTATTTAATATGTTAATAATATTAGTCATATGAGAAGAAAAAGTAGATAAGTTATTCTCAATAGACTGTTCATCACCTACATCTACAAATACATCTTCAAAAAATCCGACTGTTGATTCCTCTAATGCTGGAATATAAAATCCTAGATGTGATAAGTACACACATAATCCAACTGTTTTTAAAATTACAGTCTTACCACCAGTATTAGGACCAGTTATTATTAGTGAATTTCCTTTATTGTCTAGAATAACATCATTTTTCACAACTACGTCTTTATCAATTAAAGGATTATATGCTCTCTTTAGATTAAGCTCTTGTGAATTTACTATATTTTGTTTATTAAAGCCATTTCTAGCACAGAAATTCATTTTTGAGAATATAAACTCTATTTGTGAAAAATTCCAAAGAGAATTTAGAAGTTCATCTGCTTTTTCTTTAACTACTTCAGATGCTTCTTTTAGTATTCTAAGAATCTCTTCTTTTTCCTTACGTTTTAAAATTCCTATTTCATTATTAATCTCTACATTTTCTTTTGGTTCAACGTAAAATGTATTTCCTGAGGCACTCTCATCATGAATAATTCCACCAAAGTCATTTTTATATTCGGGTTTTACTAAGATTACATCACGATCATTTCTCTTTGTTACAATTGCTTCAGTTAATTTTTTTACATTTGAACGAAGAATATTCTTTAGTATTTGATCACTCTTATTTTTTAACTTAGAAATATTTACTTTTATATTTTTTAATTCAAGTGATGCATCTGGTCTTATATAACCGTCCTCATCTATTATTCTATCTAGATATCTTTCAAGATCACTAAAATCATCTAGTTTAACTACATACTTTGTTAAACTTGGATAGTTAGCATGTTCTTGTAATTTGATATTTTCAAATCTTCTTGAGAATCTATCATAAGTTATAATGTTTCTTAATATATAGAAGAGTTCCTTTTCCGAAAGCACACTATCAATTTTAGCTTTCTTAACACTAGCGTTATAATCAAATATTTTTAATTTGAATTCGTTTGGGTATTTTCTAAGCAAATCATATCCCTCTTCATTCTCCTTATGTACTTCTACTAACTTATCATAATTTGTTATATATTCTAAATTTTTTATTTTTTCATAAGATAACTCTGAGAAACAATATTTCTCTACATCTTTTAAAACTAAGTCTAAATTAATTTTCTTTTGAGTAATTTTATTCAATCTAATCTCACTCCTTCAATCTATATTTACATGCTTTATCTTTTTATAACACAAACTATTATACACTAAATAAAAGTATTAAACAATTTCTTTTGATTAAAATTATCTTCTTACTCGCTAATAGAAAAAAATTCGGAGCACCTCTGGAACTCCAAATCTAATTTTATTTATTAAAGAATAAACTAATAAACTGTTTTGATAATACTGGTGTATTTTGAATTATATAATCTGGTAATGTTGAATCTTTAAATATCGCTATCTTCCAATCTGGAGCAGGCAATACCGTTACAAGGTAAAGTACTACAAACACAATTAAGTAAATCTCCACGAATCCTAGTATAGCACCAAGATATCTATCAGTTGTTTTTATTAATGGTAATTTTCTAATAACGCCCAATGTTTGAGCTAGAATTTGTATTATTAATCGAATAACAATAAATAATACGATAAATGATACTATACGATAGTATGCTGTTGGAATATTAAGTCCTTTATATATTCCCTCAAGCCCTTCTGTAACATCTGTTGGAATGGGAATCATACTTGTAAATAAATATGCCAATCTTGAACTAAATAACATTGATACTGCATAACCAATTACTATTGTACCTAAATAAAATATTTGCATGATTAGTCCACGCTTGTACCCTAAATATGCACCAGCAAGTAATAATAATGCAATAATTACATCAACCATTATATCTCCTTTCAAATCATTAAATATTTTTTATGATTATAATTAATATATAAGTATTTTACTCTATCAACTTTAAAGTAGCATTAATCTATTTTAGACTAATGCTACTTTTTTATAAAGTTTAAATTATTATTCTACTCCGATAATGTATGGATATACCGGTTGCCCTGATTCTATAAGTTCTACTTCTACGTCAGGATATTTTTCTTCTATTAATTGTTCTAAGAAATCAGTATATTCTTCTGTACTCTCTTCACCTAAGTAAAGAGTTACAATTTCTTTATCTTCATCAATAGATTTTTCTAATAATTCTTCTAAAACTGTATTCAGAGATAAGTTAGAAACTACTATTTTTCCATCTTTAATTCCCATGAATTCATCTTTTTTAATTTCAACACCTTCGATGTTAGTATCACGAACAGCGTGTGTTACTTCTAGAGTACTTACTGTTGATAATACTTCTTGCATATTAGCAAAGTTTTCATCAGCTGAAGCTTGAGGATTAAATACCATAACTGCAGCTAAACCTTGAGGAGCTGTTTTACTTTCAATAACAAAAACATTTTCCTCAGCTAACTCAGCAGCTTGTTTTGCTGCAAGTTGGATATTTTTATTATTAGGGAAGATAAAAATGTTCTTAGCGTTAACTTCTTTAATAGCTTTCATAATATCTTCAGTAGATGGGTTCATTGTTTGTCCACCTTCTACGATATAATCAACTCCCATTGAAGTTAATACTTTACTTAATCCAGCTCCCATAGATATAGAAATCATTGCTTGTTCTTTAAGTTCTTTTGGAGTAGTCGCTTGTTTAGCTTCTTGTTTTCTTAGAACCTCACGGTGCTGTTCTCTCATATTATCAGATTTTATTTTGATAAGTTCTCCATATTGTTGACCATAATTGAATACATCCCCTGGAGTTTCTGTGTGAACATGAATTTTCACATACTCACTATCTGAAATTACTAGAAGAGAATCTCCAAATTTACTCATATCTTCACGGAATTTATCTTCGTTAAAATCTTTTTTCTCTTTATCAAGACGAACTGTGAACTCAGTACAGAATCCATATACTATATCTTCTGGGCTCATGAAGTCCATATCATGATCATCTTCAAATTGCATATCAACAACATTAGTCTCTACAGATTCTAATCCTTCAATTTTTTCACCTTTAAGCGCTGCAACGAAACCTTGATATACGCAAACAAGTCCTTGACCTCCTGAGTCTACTACACCAACTTCTTTTAGAATTGGTAATAAATCTGGAGTTCTTTTTAGTGAAGCTTGAGCTTCAGCGTAAATAGCTTCCATTACTTCAACTACAGAATCACTATTTTCCGCTGCTTTAAGTCCAGCTTCAGCAGCTTCACGAGCTACTGTTAAAATAGTTCCTTCTACTGGCTTAATAATTGCTTTATAAGCAATACTTACACCATTTTGGATAGCTTCGGCAAACTCTTTAGCATTAACTTCTTTTTTATCAGCTATGTGCTGAGACATTCCTCTAAATAATTGAGAAAGGATAACACCTGAGTTTCCACGTGCTCCCATTAATAATCCTTTAGAAAAAGATTTACCTAATTCACCGATGTTTTCAACAACATTTGCAGCTGTTTCTTTAGCACCTGATGACATTGAAAGGTTCATATTTGTTCCTGTATCACCATCTGGTACAGGGAAAACATTTAATGAGTTTATTTTTTCTGCATTTTTAGCTAAGTTTTTTGATCCTAAATCAATCATTTCAGCTAAAACGAGTCCGTTAATTTTCTCCACTATCTTTCCTCCTATTTATTTACCTTGATGCCTTGAATATAAATGTTGATTTCATCAACTTTGACACCTAAAGTTTTTTCAATTTGATATTTTACTGAAGATTGAACATTGTTAGCTATTTCTGAAATTTTTGTACCATACATAACTATGATATATAAATCAATTACAAGTTTCTCTTCATCTTTTTTTACTACTATTCCTTTTGCGTAATTTTCTTTACGTAAAATTTCTGTAATTCCATCTTTAACTTGATTTTTACTAGCCATTCCTATGATTCCGTAACAACTTACAGCTGCACCACCTGCAACCGATGCTATTACATCATCACTAATAGAAACATGACCATATTCATTATTAATTTCTAATGACATATCTTTTCCTCCTATTTTAAAAATAGTCAACTGAACATACGAACTATTATACCTTTTTTAACAAAAAAATACAAGTAAAACATTGATAATTCTTTACTTAGAGCCTTTTAGCATCTCTTTTATATTGCTAATATTGTTTATTATTATTAATAAATTCCTTAGAATGAATCATTAATGTAATGACATCACACACTGGTGTAGGAATATTATGAATTTTTCCAAGTCTTGAAATTTCACCATTAAGATAATCTATTTCTGTCAAACGACCATTCTTCATATCTTGATATAAAGATGGATAATGCGCTCCTGCAGTCTTTAATGAAAAACAATTTTTTATATTATTTTCGATTACATCTTGCTTAATATCAATCCCTTCAGCTTTACCTACTGCTGTAATTTCATTTAGAACCGCCCTTGTTAATTCTAAATTCTTATCATAGCTTCCATATTGATTAATATTACAATCAATAAGCGTACAAAATGTATTAAGCACACAGTTTAGCCCTGCTTTATGCCATATTGATTGATATGTATCTGCCGAATATCTAATATTTAAACCTGCCCCATTTAATCTATCTACAAGTTTCAAAGTTTCATCTAAGTTAATCTCTTTAACTTGTTTTAACTCTATTTTTCCCGTTCCATGCGCATTTAATACACCTGGACCTCCTAGCCCACTAGTCCACACCGTTACACCAATAAGAATGTTCTCTTCTTTTATATAATCTTTTAAAGTCTCAACGTGACCTAAACCATTTAAAATACAAATGATTTTAGTATCTTCATGAAATAAATGTTTAACTTTTTCTAGCATAGCTCTTAATTGCATAGATTTGGTTGCAACAAAAACTACATCATATTTTCCTCTGACTTGATCAGGATGATATGTCGGTATATAATAATTACCCAAATCTACCTCATCAATTATAACTTTTAATCCATTATTAGTAATATTTCTTACATGTTCCTCCCAAGAATCTACAAATGTTACATCTTCATTATTTTTAAATAACATATACCCAAATCTTGAACCAAGAGCTCCTGCTCCCGCAAATAATATTTTCATAATTAATCTCCTTAAAGCGTATTCTACCCTAATTTTATAACTATAAAATAACTTTGTCAATGTGTTATCAAATCAATATATATAATAAAATAACCTAACAAAAACATCTCTTAAGAAACGATTTTGTTAAGTTATCTTTTTATATTCTATTAATTATAGATTTTCTGGTTTATATGCATCTTTTTTATATAATTTCAATACATCAGAATAAAATCTATCTGCTAAAAATGCAACTGTAAATGGAATTACGAAGAATGCCAATAACACTGGTAATAAGTTACCATTATTCATTGCATATGATTTAGAAGGTCCGATTAAACCGATAATACCAAATCCTGCACTCTCGTGTGTCCCAAGAATTTTTAGGAAATATCCTGAAAGTCCTGTAATTGCTGCTGTTGTTAAAATTGTTAATAATAACTGTGGTTTACGTGCACAGTTTGGCATCATAAGCTTGATTGCACCTAAGATAATAGCCACACTAGCACCTTTACTTTTCGCTCTATATGTACCGATAGCTAGAACCGCTGCTGCTGAAACTAATCCTAATGTTGCAGCTCCCGCTCCTACATAGTTTTCATTAGAAAATAGTATTAATCCCATTGCAACTGTTGATACAGGCGTAACGATTAAGAATGAAAATGTCATCGTTATTAAAATACACATTAACACTGGTTGTAATGTTGTAAATTCAAAAATGATTGATGCTAAAAGTCTAGTTAAACTTTTAGTATATGGCAATGTTACTAACCCTAATGCCGCTACTAATCCTCCAGTGATTGGTAAGAAAATAATTGTAACAGCTCCGAATTTATCTTTAACAAGGTTAATTGCTAAAGCTCCAATAATTGTAATTAAAATGACGTTAAATAAATCTCCCATTGGAACCCCAGTCCATGCTTTTGCTTGTGCATTAAAAGTTAAAGATCCACTTGCTGCTAAGACTGTCGCTCCTAATACTGCTGACTCTAATGGTTTGAATTTTAAACTTTGTCCTACAATAACTCCTACTAAAACTGGAATTGCAAATTGTAATAAATACATCGCTTGAGTTAATGTAGTGAATAATCCAGGTGCAAATAATGTTCCTAAATATTTAAATAATGTACTCAGAACTGCATTTGGAATTAATCCTGCAACAACTCCTAAAGCTGTACCGTTTAAAATTATATTAAGAAAATCCCTTACTGATTTCGTCATACACATCCTCCTTTGTTTGTTTTTAATGAATATAATAAATATAATAATATAAAATCAAACAAAAGTAAAGAATTTTTTGAAAATTTATCTATTTTTTCTTTATTTTATTGTGTAAATCGTATACAAATTAAAAAGCAGCTAACATCATTAGGTATAAAATGATATTTAGCTACTTTTTAAATATTTTTATTTCATAACAAAGTAACACTATAATAATGGTTTTTTATTTGGTGTACCTGCTTTTCTAGGATATTTGTTAGGTGTCTCTTTAGCTTTTCTTATTTCTAAAATATGACGCTCTTCACCTTCAATATCGAATTCTAAATCTTGTTCTAACTTTCCACCTAGAAGTTTTATTGCATTAATCGCTTCTTTAGTCTCTTCTTCCGCCTTTTGTGCTTTTAAACTTAAGAAATATCCACCTTTTTTAACTAATGGTAAACACAATTCAGCTAAGACATTTAATCTTGCTACCGCTCTAGCAGTTACTATTTCAAAATTTTCTCTGTAGTCTTTATTTTGTCCAAACTCTTCTGCCCTAGCATGAACAAAATTACAATCACTAAGTCCTAGTTCATCTTTTACTAAATTTAAAAATTTAATTCTCTTGTTTAACGAATCAACAATCGTGACTTTTAAATTTGGAAATAATATTTTCAACGGGATTGAAGGAAAACCTGCTCCACTACCGACATCACAAATACTTTCAATATTAGAATAATCTTTATAGAAAGCTAGTGAAATTGAATCAAAAAAGTGTTTTGTATAAAATTCATCTTCTTCGGTAATAGCAGTAAGATTTATCTTCTGATTCCATTCAACTACTAAATCATAGTATTTACTATACTGCTCTTTTTGAAGTTCTGATAATTCTATCCCTACCTTTTCTTTTACTGCAGCATAAAACTGTTCTTTATTCATTATTTGTTCCTCTACGTTGTTCTAAATATACTAATAAAATAGAAATATCCGCTGGATTAACTCCTGAGATACGAGATGCTTGACCAATGGTTAACGGTAATACTTTTTTTAGTTTTTCCCTTGCTTCTAAAGCTAAACTTGGTACTTCGTCATAACTCAGATCTGTAGGTATTTTCATCTCATTCATCTTCTTAAGTTTTTCTACTTGTTGAAGAGATTTTTTAATATAACCTTCATATTTAACTTCGATTTCAACTTGCTCTATTACATCTTTAGGAAGAACTGTTTCATCATTAGCTAAATATAGAACATTCGCATGAGTTAGTTCTGGACGTCTTAGCATATCAATCGCCAGAATACCATCACGAATTTCCGCGCTATTTAATTCTGCTAGTTTTTCTAAAGTACCAGCTGTTGGAGTTATTCTGAAAGTTTTAAGTCTTTCAATTTCATCAGCAACCATCTTACGTTTTTCACAGAATTTATTATATCTCTCTTCAGTTACTAAACCATAGTTATAAGCTTTTTCTGTTAAACGCATATCAGCATTATCATGACGTAATAATAACCTATGTTCTGCTCTTGAAGTTAAAAGTCTATATGGCTCGTTTGTTCCTTTTGTTACTAGGTCATCAATAAGAACTCCAATATATGCTTCATCACGACCAAGGATCATTGGTTCTTCTCCTAGTACTTTACAAGCGGCGTTTATTCCAGCCATAATACCTTGACCTGCTGCTTCTTCATAACCACTCGTACCATTAATTTGGCCTGCAGTAAATAATCCATCAATTAATTTCGTTTCTAAAGTTGGCCATAAAGTTGTTGGATTTACTGCATCGTATTCAATCGCATATCCATTACGCATAATTACTGCATTTTCAAGTCCAGCAATACTACGTACCATGTCACGTTGAACATCATCTGGTAACGAAGTAGATAGACCTTGTACGTATATTTCTTTCGTATTTCTACCTTCTGGTTCTAAGAAAAGTTGATGTCTTTCCTTATCGTTAAAACGAACATATTTGTCTTCAATACTTGGACAATATCTTGGTCCTGTTCCTTTAATCACTCCAGAATACATAGCTGAACGTCCTAAGTTCTTATCGATAATTTCATGTGTTGTTGAATTTGTATAAGTCAACCAACATGGTACTTGATCTTTAACAAATTCTTTAGTTTCATAACTAAATGCATGTTCTTCTTCATCACCTGGTTGAATTGCTGTTTTAGAAAAATCTACACTGTCCGCATTAACCCTTGGTGGTGTCCCAGTTTTAAACCTAACTAAGTCAAATCCTAATTCTTCTAATTGTTTCGCAAGATCGATAGATGGCATCTGGTGATTTGGTCCAGAAGAATATTTAATATCTCCAATTACAATTTCACCACGTAAATATGTACCTGTAGTTATAATAATTGTTTTTGCTTTATACGCTGTTCCAAGCATAGTTCTTAATCCAACCACTTTATTATCTTCAATAATAAGTTCACGTACCATTGCTTGCTCAATATCTAAGTTTGGAGTATCTTCTAAAATTCTCTTCATTTCTAATTGATACTCAACTTTATCAGATTGCATTCTTAGTGCACGAACTGCTGGTCCTTTTGCTGTATTCAACATTTTACTTTGAATATTAGTCTTATCCGCTACTCGTCCCATTAGACCACCAAGTGCATCTACTTCACGTACAACAATTCCTTTTGCCGGTCCTCCCACACTCGGGTTACATGGCATAAAACCAATAGTATCTAAATTAATTGTAATCATTAGAGTCTTAACACCTTTTCTACTAGCGGCATGTGCTGCCTCAATTCCGGCATGTCCCCCTCCAATTACAATAACATCATATTCTTTTAAAAATTCAGTCATAGTACCTCCATATATTTTAACGTAATTGCAAAATAATGCTTTGACCAAAATTTTGATATATTACTAAATTTTTACCTTTATAATATTATCACATCGAGAAGAAAAACACTAATAATATACATATGTTCATAAAAAAATCGTAGCACTTTCGTACTACGATTTAAATTATTTATTCTGTTACTTTATCAAACTCATAAAATTTATCTTTGTTAAATAAACCTAAGTGTTTATCAACCATTATTGAGTTTGTCATACCACCACTAACATTTAAACAAGTACGTCCCATATCTAAAATTGGGTCTACTGCTAAGATCGCGTTAATTTGATTGAATAATGCTCCAAAACCTACTCCGTTAACTGAAACTGAAGCAGCTGTAATTGCTGTTCCAGGAACTCCTGCGATACCTACAGAACCTAATGTTACTACAATAACAGTCATGATAAATAATGTTGCATCAATTGTTATTCCATTTGCATTAGCTAAAAATACTACTAACATTGTTGGATAAATACCAGCACATCCTTGCATTCCCGCTGTAGAAGAGAACGAAGCAACAAAGTTTGCTGTTGACTGGTTAACCCCCATTTCTTTAGTTAAAGTATTAATAGTTAAAGGTAATGTCCCTGCACTTGAACGTGAAGTAAATGCTAAAACTAATGGCTTACTTGCTTTTTTGAAATATGTAACAGGTGAAACACCATGTAGTAATAAGAATAATCCTTGAATTACAAATTGAATTACTACTGCTACATATAATAATCCGATAAACAATAATACATCTTTAATTGATTTTAATCCTCTTTGTGCAATTGTGTTAGCTAGTAACGGAATTACAGCATAAGGTAATAATCTAATTATTAGTACTGTCATTCGAGATACAATAGCATGTAAATTAGCAATATAGTCAATGAAAGTTTTTACTTTATTTTCATCTTTATTTTGAATATATCTTGCCGCTAGTCCGACAAACATAGCAAAGATTACTACACCAATTACATTAAAGTCAACCATTGCTTTTATAGGATTTGAAGGAATCAATTCACGAATAATTGTAACAACATTTTTTACTTCTTTAATTTTACTATCTCCATTACCTAAAACGATAGAACTACTTCCAAGTTTAAATACTGCAGAAACTACAAAACCAACAATAGAACTTATCGCAACCATTCCTAACGTAATAATCAGTGTTAATCTGGTTAATTTTTTAACATCAGTATTAGCATTAATATTTACAATTACATTGATAATTGAAACTAATACTAATGGTACGATTAACATTTTAATTAAATCAATAAATCCATTCCCAAATAATGAATACCATGTAGTTGTTTCAGCAACATATTTAATCTTCATCGGTTCATCACTAAATCCTGAATATGCTTGTATACCAATCCCTAGAAGTAAACCTATTGCTGTTGATAATAACGTTCTTTTTGAAGAACTAACCCTTTTTTTTGCTAAATAATACATTAAGTAAAATAACGCAAAAAGTACTACTAAAAATAATAACGTTTCTTTTGTAGAAATCATAATAAATTTCTCAAAAAATGTAAATTTGTTTTCCATTTTCTATCCTCCAAATGAGTTTTTACTCATCTTCTTTTTTTGTAAAATTTTAATCTTAAATTTTACTCCATCTACAGATAGAATGGAAAAGATAATGACCTTTTTCCATATTGTACCTCCATAATGTAAAAGATAGTTAAATTAAACTATAATTTTCAGAAATTTTCAATAGTTTTGCTCAAAAAAATTTATTTTATAAATTCTTTTTATTTACTTAATATTTTTAATAAGTTATAATAATGATTAGTTATTATTTATTTACTAATAGAATGGAGGGGTTTTTTTGAATATTAAATTAGTTTACGCAAGTTTAACAGGTAATACTGAAATGTTATCTGATTTGATAATAGAAAAATTCGAAGAAGAAAAAGGTCTAGAAATAGAAAAACTATTTATCGAAGACATGGAAGATTTTGATTTTCTAGATGATGCAGATGCTTTTATCGTTGCAAGTTATACATATGGTGAAGGTGAACTACCTGAAGAAATGGAAGAATTTTACGAAGCATTAGCAGACAAAAACTATGAAGGAAAAATCTATGGGGTTATTGGAACTGGTGATACTATCTACGATGAGTACTGTGTTTGTGTAGATCAATTCGATGAGCAAATCGCAAAAACTGGTGCTACTAATCCAACTGAAAATCTTAAGATTGAAATTGAAGCAGATACTGACGAAGATTTCGAAAATATTGATAAATTTATTGAAGCATTCGCTAGCGCTCTATAATAAAAAAATGGTTATGAAAAATCATAACCGTTTTTTTATTATCCTTTAAAGAAAACATTAACTCTTTCAAATTCGTCTTCCCAATTATTCCAATCTAGTCTAATCTTAGAATTATCTTCAAGAATATCTTCAACTAAGTTTTCGATTGTAATTTCTTCTAAAGCAGTTTTAATCGCTTTATTTACAGTGTTAACTTTTTTCAAGTACTTACTGTAACGTTTATCAACTGCTAAGGCCCCTTCAAAAATTTTTGAAACGTAATCTGTTTTCAGTGCAAAAATTTCTACTTCGTCATTTAGCGCTACATATATATCATATAAAGTAACTTTTTTATTTGACTTGTATTTATATCCCCCGCCAATACCAGTGTTAGCTTTTACTAGATCATTGACAACCAATTTTCTCATAATTTTTTTCAGATATGTTGGAGAAATATTTAAACGCTGGCTTATTTCCTTAGAATTCAAGAAAACATGTCTATCTTGAAGGTATAACATAACCATTATACAGATTGCTTGTTCAGTACTCTTTGTTAAATGCATAAACTCAACCTCTTTTCTTTTTAATATAACTCTACTTACATCCTTATTTTATGATATATTTTTATAATTGTCAAATGTTATCTTAATTTTTCTCCCCAGTATTGATAATAGGTACATTCAATGGAACCATTAAAAAGTTTTCTTCTTTTTGTTGCTTTTTTTCCATATAAATGTTCAAACATTTTATGAGATGTTAATAAATAAAGTGACCAATGTTTCTTATTTTTAAGCTCAGTTCCTAAAAACTTATACATTGCTTCTACTTCTTTTTTCTCACCAAGACGTTCACCATAAGGTGGGTTTGCAATTACACATCCAGTTTCTTTTTTTGCTACAAAGTCAAATACCGACATTTGTTTGAACTTAATTACTCCTGCAAGACCAATTTCCTCAGCATTATTTTCAGCTGTCGCTATCATTTTAGGATCAATATCAGAACCATATAATTCTAGTTCTTTTTCATAATCAATAAGATCTTCTGCCTTATTTCTTTCTTCTTCTACAAGACTTTTTGGCATCCATGGCCACTTTTCAAAGTCAAAGTTTCTATTAATACCAGGAGCCATATTTTGAGCTGCCATAGCCGCTTCTATCAATAATGTTCCAGATCCACAGAATAAGTCATATAAAGGTGTTTCACCTTTCCAGTTAGTTAGTTTGACCATTGCTGCTGCTAGTGTTTCTTTTAATGGTGCTGTTCCTTGTTTAGCTCGATATCCACGTTTATGAAGACCATCTCCAGAAGTATCCAATAGAATGGTTGCAATATCATTCAACATAATTATCTCTAATCTATATCTGGCACCAGTTTCTGTTAGCCATCCAGTAACACCATAACTCTTCTTCATTTTTTCTACTATTGCTTTTTTAACAATTGATTGACAGTCTGAAACACTGAATAATGTAGACTTATGGCTACGTCCATCTACAGGGAATTTAGCATCTACTGGAAGATATTTATCCCATTCTATTTCTTTTGTTTTTTCAAATAACTCCTCAAAAGTATAAGCTGGAAATTGTGCAACAACGATTTTCACCCTATCAGCACATCTTAACCATAGATTTGAACGAACAATCGCTCTTTTATCTCCTGAGTAATAAACTCTCCCATTTTCTACTTTTGTTTCATAACCTAATTCTTGAACTTCTTTAGCCACTATTGCTTCAATACCCATAGGGGTCGTTGCTACTAAATTAAATTTCATCTCTTCCTCCTTAAAAAAAGAGGCTCCTAAGAGCCCCTAGAACTAGTTGTTTTTCTTATCATAAGCCATATTCTGTATCTACCTTACTCAATCGAGTCTAGTCTACTCTCGTAAAAATAGCTGTGATCATCTGTCTAAATATATACATATTTCCTATTCCTACATTCATTTCTGCGGAATAAGTGCTTCTACCAAAATTTGAATTGCTCACTCAAGGGGTTTACCGCGTTCCACTTCTTATATTTCTACAAGAACTCCGTCACTGTGGCACTTTCAAGACATATAACCATATAGAAAACTACTTAGGTTATATTTTCTGCCGTCACCATAAGGTGCCTAAACTTATTTTTTCGTTTAGCGTTGAACACTACAAGCATCTCAGCCTGTGTGAGTATGGACTTTCCTCAGCATTACTGCCGCGATCACTCAAAGAAAAACACTTATACTACTTTACACTAAAAATATTATTTTGTAAACAATATTTTAAACTATTTTTCTAAAACTGAAATTTTCCCTTCAGCAATTTCTTCTAATGCTTTACCTACTTCTTTATGAGAAGTATATTTATCTAATTTTGCTGTTTCAGGGTTTGCAAATAATTCTCTAGCTCTTTTACTTGCTAATGAAACTAACATATATTTTGAATTTACTTTTGATTTTAATACATCTAATTTTGGATATAACATCTTCTTCTCCTACATTTCTTCTAATTCTAATAATGCTCTTCTATATTTCATTTCTATACGTTCACGTTTTAAATGTTCACTAAGTATAATCGCTTTGATTCTTTCTACAGCTTTATCTACTTCATCATTCTCTACAACATAATCATATAGATGCATCATATTAATTTCTTTTTTTGCCTTAGCTATACGTGATTCTATTACTTCATCGCTTTCAGTACCACGACCTTTTAATCTATCTTTAAGATCTGCAATACTTGGTGGAGCTAAAAATATAAACAAGGCATCTGGAATTTTACTTTTAACTTTCTCAGCACCTTGGACTTCAATTTCTAAAAATATATCTTTTCCTTTTTCCATCGTCTCCCTAACGTACTTAACGGGAGTTCCATAATAATTGTCGACATACTGAGCATATTCTAATAATTCACCTTGTTGAATTAAACTTTCAAATTCTTCTTTTGTTTTAAAGAAATAATCAACTCCATCTTCTTCTCCAGGCCTCACGCCTCTTGAAGTCATTGAAATTGAATATTCGAAGTCAACATCATTATTTTCAAAAATTCTCTTTCTTACAGTACCTTTACCTACTCCTGAAGGTCCTGAAAGAACTATTAGTAATCCTTTCTCCATTTTTCGTATCCTTCTATCATGTTTTATTATCTTTTTATAATACCATAAATCGAAAAAAATTTAAACTATAAACATGTATATTTAAGTTGAAAATTAATTTGTTAGTATTTTTTAAAAATTCTTAATTTTTATTTCTAATAAACATCGCAATCTTAATCTATACTTTCTAAAAAACATATCTTATTATCGCTAAAGATACTATTCCAACTACAACAATTACTAGAAGACTTTTTGAAATAATAGCACTAACTACTGTAGGTAGAGACGCTAGTAGATTTTCATAATTGATTTGAGGAAATTCTCCAATTTTTTGTATAAATAAACTATCAAACCATAACGCTGACATTATAACAATCGGCACAAAGCTAAGATACTCTATTACCGCTTTAGGTAAATCAAACTTTTTCAATAATACAAATGGAAGTACTCTAGATAACCATGTTACAATTGTACATCCCAATATTGTTAAGAGAATATAACTAGTTGATAACATTTTTTAAAACCACTCCTATCGCACACCCTATTAAAGTAACTACTATTATCAATACATTACTAGGAATAAAAATCATTCCAAAATATACTAAAAATAACACAACGGTAATAACAATAAACTGAACCTTTTTCTTAATAGTAAAATCTGATAATACTTGCAGGTACAACAATCCTATAAACATTGCTACTAAAGCAAAATCTAAACCAAGAGATTTGGGATCCTTAACTATTTCCCCTAATAATGCCCCTGCTACTGATGAAGTAAACCATGTAAAATAAGATATTAAATTTGCTGTATTAAACCATTCATAAGTAAGATTTCCACCTGTATAGTTTTGCTTATTCATTCCTAAAGCAAAACTCTCATCGGTTAAAAAAGTGCCAATTACTATATTCTTAAACACACTATAACGTTTAAAAAATGGAGCTATTGCCATACTCATTAATATCATCCTCGAATTAATTAGAAATGTTGCTAGTATGATTGAAAGTATAGGAGCACCACTTGAGAGCATACTCACTGTAATAAATTGAGCTCCTCCTGCATAAATAAATAATGACATTGCTCCAACAAAGAAAGGATTAATCCCCACTGAACTAGCTATAATTCCAAATGCCAACCCTATACCTATATATCCAAACACGGTTGGTAATGTATCTTTTATAGCTGTTTTTGCATCCAATTTATCATTCATGTGTTCACCTTCCTTTGATGTTTAATATTTAATTTTTATCATTTGTTAAAAGTTGTCCAATTAGATCTTTATCTATCTTTTGCTTAACAGTTTTTTGTCCTGTATACGTCACTAATCCAGGTTTAGCACCAGATATTTTTTTCACGTTTTTTATTAATGTTCTATCTACATTAACATATTCTTCGTTTTTAAACTTCGAATAGTATGCTGCTAACATTGATGCAACTTCTATTGTATCTTCACTTGGATTATTATCAAAAATTACAACATGACTACCTGGAATATCTTTTGCATGAAACCATAAATAGTCACGTCTTGCTAATTTATTTGTAATAGTATCATTTTGAAGATTATTCTTTCCAACATAAATTGCTGTCTCATTATGATGAATAATAAAATAATTACTCTTGTTCTTTTTCTTATTAATTTTTATCTTTTCTTTTAAAATCCCATTAGCAATCAATTCTTCTTTAATCTCTGCTATATCTGTTTTATCCGCATTTTCAAGTTGGAATTTTATCGTCTCAAAATACCCTAAATCTTCTTTAGCTATCTCTATTTGTTCAATTAGATTCTCAATAGTTCTCTTATTCTTTTTATAAAGATTAAAATACTTCTCCGAATTTTTTTCAATAGTTAAACTCGGATCTAATTCTATCTCAATTTCAGATAAATCTTCACTATAAAAATTCTGCAACGTTACTGTTTCTGGTATATCTCTTTTAAATAAATAAATATTAGAAATCAATAGCTGACCTTTTAATTTGTAATCATCCCTATTTTCAGCTTGAATAAGCTCGCTTTCTAGTATACTTACCTTTTTATTTAGTCTATTTATTTTTGTATTAATAAAATTAAATAGTTTTCTGTCAGTATTCTTATTAATTGATTCTCTGGCTATGTCCATATAGTAGTAATCAAGGAGTTGTGATAACGAATCAAACTCTTTACTATATTCTTTAACGTCAAAGAAGTAAAAATCCTTTTTACCATTTTCTTCAATCAAAATAGGCTTATTATAGTTATCAAATTCCTCACAGAAGTTTAGAAAAGCATTTTTCAAATTCAACTCAGAATGTCTTTCGAAATAATTATTTAATAAAGCAGAAACACCATAGAAATTTTTCATTAAAAACTTCTTATCTTTATTCTCAAATTCTAAATTTTTATATTTGTCATAGTCGAATGGATCAAATTTCTCTTTAGTAGGAGGTAAAGTATAAGCCATGTTTGAAATTGTAGATCGTTTATATTCAAGACTATAACTATTTTTCAATGATTCAAGTATAATATTATCTTCATTAGTTAAAATAATATTAGAATGTTTCCCCATTAGTTCTGTTATTAAATAATAGTATTTCTCATATCCAAGGTCATCAAAATTTTTAATTTTAAAAATCAAAATACGATCATTATTTACTTGCTTTATTTCTTGTATTATCCCACCTGTTAAGTATTTTCTAAGTACAGAACAAAAATTTGAGGGTGTTGAAGGATTTTCATAACTATTATTAGTTAATTGTATTCTAGATGCACTTGGATTTGCCGATAGAAATAATTTCAAATTTTTCCCTTTTCTTATTGAAAAGACGAACTCATCTGTTGATAGATTATTTACTTTATTTATTCGTCCTTGTAATATACTTTCTTCTAACTCTTTTACCATCTTTCTTACAAAAAAACCATCGAATGCCATTTTTCTCCTCCTAAATCTAATATAATATATATTTTAAAATTATATCATATATCTTTCTATGTGTATATGAAAACTAGAAGTCCAAGTTAACAGAAAAAGAAGAGATAATAACTATATCATCTCTTCTTTATATATATTATTTATTTTCAAATCTTTTTGATACTAAAATTCCCCAAACTAATAATCCAAGTAATACAACCCAGAAAATCACAGTCCAAAGTGTTGAATGAGGAAAATCGTGTGGTATTAATCCTAGTTTTTCATGAGCTGCTGCTATAACAAATAGTTTAATACCTACCCAGCCAACTATTAAGAAAGCTGCAATTTCTAAACCAGGCTTAGTTTCCAATACTTTGATAAAGATATTAGCAGCATAACGCATTATTACAACACCTACAAAACCACCGATTACCATAACAGAGAATTGTCCAAGGTTAATTCCTCCGATTGATGCCTCTGAGATATGCGGTAATGTAATCGCAATTGCCACAGCTGCTAAAATTGAATCAATAGCAAAAGCTATATCTGTTAGTTCTACTTTTATAACTGTTGCCCAAAAACCACTTTGTTTTTTCGGCGCTTTTACTTCCTCTTCAGAATTTTTTTGTTTCTGTTTATCAAAAAATTCCTTGATATGCGTACCAGCCATATATATAAGATATAGTCCACCTAGTACCTGTATTTCCCAATACTGTGCTAAAATTGTAATTAGGAAAATTGCAATTATTCTAAAAATTAATGCTCCTGCAAGACCATACATTAAAGCATGTTTTTGATCCTTCGGAGGAAGATGTCTAACCATAACAGCTAGTACAATTGCATTATCTGCTGACAATAATCCTTCTAATAGTATCAAACTAAGCAACACTATTACATACTGAATTAATATCTGTGTATCCATTAAAATCTCCTTCTATCCGAATATTTTTTTTATTAATCTTACTATATAAATAACTATTACTAACCCAACAAAATTTAACACTACAGGTAAAAAAGTAGTAAGGTTAAATGTAATATGCTGATTCAAATTATTAAATGATTTAGTAAAAATAGTAAGCACACTATTATCTATTCTTTCACTTGCAAAGTTAAGCCTTGTTTTGATCATCTTAGCAATTACCTCTCCACCTAAAAAGTATAAAAGAGAAACAGAAATAGCCAAATTAGTATTATTGAATAATGTTAACGATAATAAGAATATAATATTTGCAAATAATAACAATAATATTAACATTGTTGCGAACGCTCCTGCAGTATTTACATTCATCATAATCGATTTTATTTCACTAAATAAACTATTCTTACGAACAAATAATAAAGCTAATAAACTTGATACTATTATTACATAATAAACTAAAAAGTAAATTAAATTAGCTAAAATTGAAGAAAAATCTCGGACACTTTTCTTTTTATGAATCTCAAAAAAAACATTTACCTTTGAAATATAATCTTCTCTGTACGAAAAGATGTAATTCAATCCCATAATAAATAATATTAGCACCAAATCTATTTTTAATACAATATTAAAAATAATATCCACTAAAGACTTATCATAAAATAATGATAAAGAATCTAATTTGAAAACTACACCTAAATTTAATAAAATTAAAATTAATGCGAATAGATAATTAAATTTCCTTCTAAATAACTTACCAAATTCAATCTTAAAAAACATTATAGATCATCCTCGCCCTCATATAATTTAATTTTCTCACCTAAGTTACGAATTTGATATACTTCAATACTATTTTTTAATAAACTATAAACTACTTCTTCAAGAACCTCTTCTCTTACTACTATTTCATTATCATGATATATAGTATACTGATATCCAGATAGTATATCATCTAGTTTTTCATTGTCAGAAATATTAATGGCAGTAAGTTGTTTTAAGATTAATAAATCTTCAAGATTTCCGAAATATGATTTAATCCCATCAGTAATAACTAGAACCTTATCTGCAATACTGTTATATCTATTTAACATAGTATCTAAAATAATTACATTGGCATTATTTGATTTATCCAAAACAAAATCACTAATAGCTTCCATATCTTCTGGAGTTAAATCTTTGTCAGTATTATCAATAATAAGAACATTTTGGTCTACTAATATTGAAAACAATATATGAAACTTACTAATTTCATTTGGTGATATGTCCTTATACTTAGAACTTGGTTTAAGACCTAAAAATTCTAAATCATTAGCTAAATCATCAATAGAATATTTCACATTGAATAATTCTAATGCTACTTTTAAATTTTTTAATAATGTTAAATCGTTATAAAATCCGAAATCTTTAGTAAATAAAAGTTTTTGCTTACTAACATCTTCATCATCGAAAAGAATCTCACCTTTATACTTCGTTCTTTTTCTAAAAGAATCTTTTAGAAGTTCTAAATTCTCCGATTTATTATTAATAATAGTTAAAATTTCACCTGTATCCACCTGTAAATCTAATTCTAAGATGGTATCTTTTTTTATTTTCTTTTTATATTCTCTAAATTCTAAAACCATTGCTTCTCCTATATAAAAATAACAAAATTTTATTACTCTTCTTCTAGATCTTTTTTTTCTTAAAAATATAAGACTACATCTTAATATAATACCATTGCTTTATCTTATTGTCAAAACAATAGTCAAAAAATTTAAAAAGATGATAGAAGATTAAACTCCTATCATCTTTTTAAAAAATTATCTTTTTTCTTTTACAAAAAAAGTTAAAACGATACCTAATACAAAACCAATTAAAGCAAAGTCTAACCATGCAAAATCTGCAGGTACTGGTAAGAATTTAACTTTTGCTAATAAATTATCAACAGCTGGTACTGCTAATTTAAATGTTGAAATTACAGTTGAATATAAACTAAATAATCCTGTAAATAACACTGTAGTTACATAAACAACTCTCTTTCCACCAAAGAAATTATTTAAGAATCCTAATAGGATTAATACCATTGTTAATGGGTATAATAATACTAATACTGGTACTGCACCTTGAATGATTGCAGCTAATCCATAGTTACCTACTGCAAATGAAAATAAAGTAAGTGCAATAGCATAAGTTTTATAGCTAACTTTATCATATAATCTTACGAAATATGAAGAACAAGCTGTTACTAATCCTACACTTGTTGTTAAACAAGCTAAAAATACAATAACGAATAATAGTAATTTACCAACATTACCGAAGTAAAAAGTTGTTGCCCCAGTTAATACTCCTGCACCTGTTTTTTGTAATCCTAATACTGAAACAGATGTAGCTCCAATATTTGAAATGAATACATAAACTAAAGCCAGTAATACCGCTGCAATAATTGCTGATTTAGCTGTATTGTTAAATACTTCTTTCTTAGTTTTAGCTCCATATAGTTTTACAGAGTTAATAACGATAATACCAAATACTAATGACGCCAATGCATCCATAGTATTGTATCCTTCCATTAAACCATTCGTAAATGCTAATGAAGTAGTAGCATATGTTTTTGTAGGTTCTTGAGCTACACCCATAGGTTTAACTAATGATGCAATAATTAACACAACCATTGAAAGTAGTAAAACCGGAGTAATTACTGTTCCAATTCTATCTACTAGTTTGTTTGGGCTAATAGCTAACCATAATGTTAATCCCATGAATAAAGCTAAGAAAATAACCTGAGCAATTGTAGTATTTTCAGGTGCTACAAAGCTTGATAATCCTAATTCATAAGTTGTAGTTCCTGTTCTAGGAATTGCAAAGAAAGGTCCGATTGTTAAATATAATAAAGTCGTAAAAGCAATACCGAATCCTTTACCTGCTCTACTAGATAAATCTAATAAGTCCTCAGCTCCTGAGTACCCCATTACTATAACTCCTAAAAGTGGTAATCCCACTCCCATAATAATAAATCCTATCATCGCTGTAGATAAATTAGTTCCAGCGTTTTGTCCTAGGAATGCTGGGAAAATTAAATTACCAGCACCAAAGAACAGTGCAAATAACATAAGTCCGATTGATACATATGGATTTTTCTTTAAAAATTTCAACATGTCATCTCCTCCAAATAATTTTTGTTTTTTAAAGTATGTTATATACAATAATATATTTATTAACATTTGTCAATAGATTTTTAAAAAATATTTCTTTTTTTGTTGGATAAATGTTTTAAATTTTCTGATAATTAAACTTTCAAATAATTTAAGTGAATCGTTTTCTCAGTTAATTCACTATATTTAAATACGTTTTTTTATACTAATAAATTATTAGCTATCAATAATTAAAAATTAAAAAGATTTGACAATTAAATAAATTATCAAATCTTTTTTATTATTTCTATTTTTTAATTTCTTCTTTATAATCACAGTGATCACAATGAACACCTTTTTTACCTTCAAATAGAATATTATCACACTTAGGACAATTTCTATTTATCGGCTTATCCCATGATACAAAATCACAAGTTGGAAATCCTTCACATCCATAGAAAAGTTTACCTTTTTTAGATTTCTTTTCTAATATATCATGTTTCTTACATTTTGGACATTTTACTCCTACTTTTTTCTGAATTGTATTTGTATATCTACAATCAGGAAAATTAGAGCAAGCTATAAATTTACCAAATTTTCCTAGTTTAAATACTAGTGGAGAGGAACATTCTGGACAAGATTCTCCAGTAAATTCTTGTTTAATCTCAACTTTTTCCATTTCTGATTCTGCTTTTTCTACATCTTTTCTAAAACCACTGTAGAAATTATAAATTGTTTTTTCCCATCCAACTTTACCTTCTGCAATATCATCTAGCTGACTTTCAAGATTTGCAGTGAATTTTGTATTAATAATATCAGGGAAATACTGTTCAGTAATTTTACTTACTAATGTTCCTAATTCTGTTGGAGTAAACACCTTATTTTGCAACTTAGCATAATATCTTTTTTGTAGAGTATCCACTATTGTTGCATAAGTTGATGGACGACCTACACCTAATTCTTCAAGTTCAGCAATTAATTTTGCTTCAGAATATCTTGCTGGTGGCTGTGTGAAGTGTTGCTCTTCTTTTATTTCTTTAACCTTAGCATCTTCTCCAACTTCAAATTCTGGTGCTAATTTAACTTTTTCTTTTTCTTTTAATACAGCTAAAAATCCATTAAATAATAGATTAGAATGTGCACCACGATACACAACTTCATTGTTTTCAAAAGTAGTTGTACTAGTTTCATAAACTGCAGCACTCATGCGACTCGCAAGGAATCTTTCCCAAATCAATTTATATAACTTGTATTGATCATTTGATAGATATTCCTTAATTGAATCTGGTGTAAAATTAACATTCGTTGGTCTAATACCCTCATGGGCATCTTGAACATTCTTACTAGCTTTTCTTGATTTTACTGATGTGGCTAAATATTCTTTACCATAATTATTCAATATAAAATCACTTGCCATTTTTACCGCTTCATCAGAAACCCTCGTAGAATCTGTTCTCATATACGTGATTAAACCTGTAACACCACCTAATTTTTTAAGATTTATTCCTTCGTATAGCTCTTGAGCTACACTCATTGTTTTACGGGTTTTGAAGTTAATCTTTCTTGAAGCATCTTGTTGCATAGTAGAAGTAATATACACATTTGGTGCATTTCTATTTTTCTTAGTTTTCGCTACATCTATTACTTTGAATGTATCACCTATTATAGCTTTTCTTATTTTGTCTACATCTTTTTTGCTCTCAAGTTTAATTTTTTCACCTTTATACGAATAGAAATTAGCTGTTAAAACTTTTCTATTTTTTATAAAGTCTATAGGCATTGACCAATATTCTTGAGGTACAAATTTTTGTATCTCCTCTTCCCTATCAACAATTAGTTTTAATGCGGCATTTTGCACTCGACCAGCCGATAGTTTTGGTTTAACTTTTTTCCATAAAACAGGTGAAATATTATACCCTACAAGACGATCAAGAATTCTTCTTGCCTGTTGTGATTGAACTAAATCCGTATTAATTTTTCTTGGATGTTTAATTGCATCTTTTACCGCATCTTTTGTTATTTCATTAAATACTATTCTATTATCAGAATCATTATCTAAACCTAATATGTGAGCAATATGCCATGCTATTGCCTCTCCTTCTCTATCAGGGTCGGATGCTAGGAAAACTTTTTTTCCTTTAGCCTCTTTTTTTAGAGACTTGATTACATCACCTTTTCCTCTTATAGAAATATAATCAACATCTACACTCCCATTATCTAGTACTTCTACTCCCATTCTACTTTTAGGTAAGTCTCTTACATGACCTTTTGAAGATATTACTCTGTATTTTTTCCCTAGATATTTTTCAATAGTTTTTGCCTTTGAAGGAGATTCGACTATTACTAAATTTTCTGCCATTTTCTTCTCTCCATATTTTTTTAATAAGTAGTATCTTAAAACATTTTTATTAACTTGTCAACTTTTTTCAATGAAAATTAATCTATTTTTGTTAAGATTAACGGTTCTTGATTTTCACGAACTACAATTGTATGTTCATATTGAGCGATATATGAACCGTCATTTGCGACTAATTCCCATTCGTCTCTCTCTGAATTTCCTACAGTTTTTGCTTTTGTAGATACGAATGGTTCTACAGCTAAACACATACCATCTTTTAGGATAATGTTATCCCATGGATCAAAATAGTTGAAGACATGTTGTGGCTCTTGGTGCAATGAAGTTCCAATTCCATGACCAGTTAAATTTTCAATTACTTCTAATTTATGTTCTTTAATTTTTTTATGAACATTTTTTCCAATTTGATTAATTTTTCTTCCTGCAACAGCATGTTTGATACCTCCGTAAAATGCTTCTTTAGCAACTTCACATACTTTTTCTTTCATCGGATCATCAACTTTACCAACAACAAAAGAAATACCAGTATCAGCATAGTAACCATCTTTACACCCCGATACATCAATATTAAGAAGATCTCCATCTTTTAAAATTTTAGTACTAGATGGGATACCATGTGCAGCTTGATAATTTAATGAAATACATGTATACCCTGGGAAGTCATACTCAGTTATTGGAGCTGATTTCGCTCCATATTTTTCAAATAATTCTTTAGCAATATTATCTAGTTCTTTTGTTGAAACACCTGGAACTGCTTTTTTTACCATTTCATCTCTGATTGTTGCACAAATGAAACCTATTTCTTTCATTTTCTGTAATTGTTCTTCAGTTTTTATAATCATTTATATTCTCCTCACTATTTAATCAATTGATATAAGTTTTCTATTGAATACGTTGGTTTTTTTTCTTTGTCTTTCAATTCTTCGAAGCTTGTCACACCTGTTTGAACATGAATTGTATCTATTCCACTATTTATACCTGACATAATGTCTGTATCATAATTATCACCTACCATTACTATTTCATCTTTTCTATAATTGAATAATTTAATGGCAGATTCCATAATAATATTACTAGGTTTACCTATAATTGTAGCCTGCGTAGAAGTTGCATATTCCAAATATTTGACTTGCCCCCCATTACTTGGCACGAAACCCTGTGCAGTAGGTAATAATGTATCTGGATTAGTACCAATAAGTTCTGCTCCATTTAAAATAGCTTTAGTAGCAATAGCTAATTTTTCATATGTAAGTTCTCTATCTAGACCTACTACTATTGCTTCAACATCTTCTTCAGTATCCTTTTGGCAAAATGAACTTAGTGTATTCTTTACCCCAGCTTCTCCTATTACATATAAGTTTTTATATCCTTTAGATTCAAGATAAATTTTAGTAGCGTCACTTGAAGTAAAAACATGTTCTTCTGAAGTGTATATATCAAATTTCTTAAGATGCTCAGCGACATCTTTTGGTTCTTTCGTCGAATTATTTGTTAAAAATAAATAGTCTATATTCTTTTCGTTTAAATATTCAACAAACTCTTTAGCATACCTGATTTTTTTTTCTCCATTATATATAGTACCATCTAAATCTATCAGGTATAATTTATAATCCTTTATAGTCATGCTATTACTCCATAAGTTTCTATTAACATAACAGTAAAATCATCAAATTAAAATAATTTTCATCTAAAAATATTAATTAATATCAATTAATATTGCATAAGCTATATAAATCATAATTTTGATTCATTTTAACACATATTATGTTACTCTTTATATTTTACACCGTTTATAAAAAAAATAAAAGCATTAATTAGGTTTTTCCTATTTAATGCTTTAAATAAAATCGTTAAATATTCTATCTAAAAAGATTAACCATGAGTTCATTTCAGATAATTGTTTTTTCTCATGATACCAAACTATCATAATAACTGATTGTAACGTTATATACCACTTCAATCTATTTCTATATTTTAAAGTAGGTTCTTGACCATATATCGCTAACCATTCATTCCACTCGCTTTGAGGAATATATCTATACAGTACAAATGAAATATCGATTGCCGGATCACATAATATTGAGTGTTCCCAATCAACTAAAAACAGTTTCCCTTGATCAGATAACAACCAGTTATCTTTATGTAAATCTGTATGACACGGCGTATACTCAACTTCATCAACCGGAATAGAATTCTCTAAATAATTAAGTGCATTTACTATATTACTATTTTTACGAAGCTCGTCGGCAATAATTGATTTCAAATTGTATAAGGAACTCGCAGCTGTTTCCTCTGTATATCCCTGAGCCTTCATTATTTTCTTTAATTTTTCAGATCCATGAACTTTTTTTAAAATTTCAGGAATACGTTTATCAGTCATGTCTTCTGTATTTAATGTTCTACCATTTTCAAAATCTTGAGCAATTAATACATCCCCATTACTTATACGCTTAGTCCATCTTAATCTAGGTACTATTCCTTCTGCTGAAAGAGTTGCAATCATTGGAGTAGTATTTTTTTTAATAAAATATCTCTGATTATCTCTCGAACAAAAATAATCTTCTTGATATGTATCATCTAAAGTCCAGCCCATTTGATAATATTCTTTAGACATTTTTCTTACTGCTCCTTTCTTCAATCTCTTTTTCTAATTTTAAAAACTATAATGCACTATATATTTTACATTCTTTAATCATTTTTTTCAAGATGCTATTTTTAATTAAAATTAAAAATCTCAAAGATATTCTAATTTTAAAATTAAAAATATATAAGAATATCTTTGAGATTGACTTTTTATGTTACCTTGTGCTCTAAAATTATTATATCAAATAAATATTTTTATATAATTTTTATTCGCAGCAAAGTTTGTAAATTCCTTCTGCATAAATCGCAGTTGCTAATAATAAATCTTCAATTTCTAAGAATTCATTAGCTTGGTGCATTGTATCTTGTTTACCTGGGAAAAGAAGTCCAAATGCTACACCTTTTTTCAGGCATCTAGCATATGTTCCACCACCAAGTACAAATGCATCATTTTCAGTATCTCCTGTATATTTTCTATAAACATCCATTAGAGTAGTTACTAACTCATCATCTTTTGGTACGTAGTGAGCTTCTTTTGTACTAGTTACTTCAATATTTACATTATCAACTTTTATTGTTTCCAGTTTTTCAACTAGATTAAATTTCTTAGGATGGCGGCAGTCAGTTGATACTATCCCAACTTTTTCTGCTAAATCATATTTTAAAATACCATAGTTGTATGTTGATGCACCCATTTCATCATCAGAATAATTTATCCCTAATTTTTCACCGAATGGATCATTAGCTAATTTTTCTACTATATAATTAACGAAATTTTTACCATTAACATCTAATCCTAATGTGCTTAAAAATTCTGCTAATTTTGTAGCACCGTTAATACCAAATTGTGGTGTTGATCCGTGGGCAGCTTTACCTTTTAGAGCAAGCTTAATTGTATTACCAACTTCAACTTCTCCTTCTAGTTTTTCATTAGATAAGAATTTTTCAAATTTTTCTTTAATATCGCCAGCATCACCTTCTAATTCAGCTTCTGCACTTGCGATAACCATATTAAGAACCTGTCCACCATTAAATTTAACAAGTTTGTAATCGTAAGTTCCTTCTTCATCTTTGAAGATTAATTTATGGTCAAAAGTAACACGTGCTTTTTCAGCATAAACTAACGGGAACATAGCATCTGGTGTAAATCCTAAAGCAGGTTGTTCTTCATGTTTAAAGTATGATTCAACACATCTAAATCCTGTTTCTTCATCACTACCGATAATTAAACGAACACGTTTATTCCATTTTACACCCAGTTTATCTAAAAGTTTTACAGCGTAGTAAGCAGCCATTGTAGGTCCTTTATCATCTAAAGATCCACGAGCATAAATTTTTCCATCTCTAACTTCTGGTTTAAACGGGTAACTAATCCAATCAGCTTCAACTACTGGCACTACATCAACGTGACCAAGGATACCGAATAACTCTTCACCTTCACCAACTTCAATGTGACCAGCTTTGTTTTCTACTAATTTAGTTTTATAACCATCACGTTCTCCAAATGATAGAATTAAATCTAATGCTTCTCTTGGACCGCTACCAAAAGGAGTTTCCTCAGTTACATCAGTTCCTAAAATTGAACGAACACTTAATAAATCGAATAAATCTTTTAATAGATCCTCCTTATGATTTTGAACTTCTTGTTTAAAATTGATATTCATAATATATCCCTCCATTATTTATTTAAATTTTTTAGTTCCTTTTCTGTTAAATATCTATATTCACCTAATTTTAAATTTTCATCTAATTTTAATGATCCTATAGACAATCTCTTTAAGTATGTTACTGTAGTTCCTAAAGCTTTCATCATTCTTTTTACTTGATGAAACTTCCCTTCAGTTATAAATATATTTGCTCTACTTTTTTCCTCAATAGATTCGAGTATTTCTAAGCGAGCACTTTTACACTTATATCCTCCGTCTATAATAAGTCCATTCTCGACAATTTTGATATACTCATCTTTTAATTTCCCAGAAACTTCAACATAGTATTTTTTTTCTACATCTTTTTTGGGGGAAATTAATTTATGAGCAAGCTCACCGTCATTTGTCAGTAACATTAATCCTTCAGTATCCTTATCTAGTCTACCAACAGGAAAAACTTTATGCATACGATCTTTTTCTTCTAAAATATCAACTACTGTTTTTTCAACCGCATCTTCTGTAGCTGATACAACATTTTTAGGTTTATTCATCATTATATAAATATATTTTTGATAAACTAACCGTTCTCCATTCACTATAACCTGATCACATATCTCATCAACCTTATAATCAGGGGATTTTACTAGAATATTATTAATTAATATTCCATTTTTTATAATTTTTTTTGCTTCTGCTCTACTTAGTGTCGTCGTTGTACTTATAAATTTATCTAGTCTCACTATCCTCTTCTCCTCATATTTCTTAATGATAATAAGGTTATTGTTCTTCCAAACAAATACTTATCAAATTTCATTCTAGTAATACTAAAGAAGTAGACTGCAGCGCCTATAACAGCACATATAATAATTAATATCATACTAGAGATTTTTGACTCAATAACAAAATTAGAGACAATCGAATCATAAACCGCAGCGACTGCAATAAACATAATGAAACAACTACTTAAAAGAATAATTAATTTTGATAAAAATTCTAAAACTTTAAGTTTAACAATACTATTTATAATTACTAAGTTAATTATAATCATAACTACATAAGTTGTTATTGAAGATAAAATTACACCGTTTGTCTCATAATTAACTACAAATGGAGTAATCGTCATATATTTGACCGCCAACCCAATCACTATAGTTATAAGATTTATCAATTGTTTATTTATTGCTTGCATTATGATACTCGTTAAACTATAAAGAGAATACAAAATCGCAAGTGGTAAATAAAATCTAAGTAAATCTGCATTTATAAGACTCCTACTATAAAAAGTAGAATAAAGTGGATCGGCAAGAACATACATCCCAACCAATGCTGGTAATACCATCATCATAAGAGCCAATATTACTTTATTAATCTGAGAACTCACACTCACTTTATCACCTTGTGCAAATAATCGCGTAATAGAAGGTAAAAATGTACTTGAAAATGCTGGAGCAATAGCCACAGCTATCATTACTACCTTATTAACAAGTTGCAATGCAGAGAATCTTCCATCAACAATATCAGCTTTTCCTATTTTTGTCATACCATGAATAAAATTATGTTGATCTATTATATTTAAAATCGGGAATAATCCAACAATAAATATAAACGGAATTGAAACTGATAGAAATTCTTTTACTAATTCTCCAGTAGTAACCTCTATAGAATTACTATCTTCTGGAGAATTAAAATCTAAACTTCTTCTATATTTAGTATAAAAAAAGGATAGCGTAATTAAAGAAAACACAGCTCCTACTGCTGCAGCAAAAGTTGCACTAACATTCCCTTCAACGACTCCATAACCTAAAACTCTCATAATAAAATATGTTGCACCTAACATAAAAGCAATACGAGCTACTTGTTCCACGAATTGACTTAATGCTGATGGTAACATAATCTCATGGCCTTGGAAAAGTCCTCGAATACCTGCTGAAATTAATACAAGTGGTATTCCAAAACTCAAACTTTTTAGTACCAAAGCTCCTTCTTGTGGTGTGAATTTTTGTTGATTACTAATTAATATCTGTTCCGAAATAAATCCAGAACCAAAAAATAAAATACAAAAACCAATTATTCCCATTACTACAAGAATCCAAGAACCTAACCTATAGATTTTTCTACTTATACTATAAGCACCTAAAGCATTATACTTTGCAACTAACTTTGCTATTGCTAAGGGAACCCCCGCTGCAGAAATCTCCAATATAGTAGCATAATAACTATATCCATAATTGAACAAAGCCATCTGTTCTTCTCCACCAATAATTTGATAGAACGGAATTAGATATACAGCTCCCAAAACTTTCGTCAAGATTAAACTTATGCTAAGTATAGCAGTCCCTTTAAACAAGGAATCTTTTTTCAAAATTTTCACATCCAAACTTAATATTTAATTGTAATTAAAATTATTATAAGTATAAATATTGATAGCAAAATACTAAAGCACTAACTAAACTATATGCTGCTACCAACTTCAATACCTTATCCATACGTCTTTTTTTTATTTTTCTATTTGCTACTAACATTATGTACGAACCTAAAAGTAGAACAAACGAGATAATAAAAACTATAACAGATAAAAATATCGCCACACTATCATCCTTTCTTTTTTATATAGCTTTATTTTATCACGATTTCTAAAAATTTTAAACACACTTTATATATATATTTAAAAAAACTCCACAATAATACTTCTCAATGTTAACATAAACTTTTAATGTAAGATTATTTAACATATACTTTATTTTTAAATTTTATTTTGTTATTATACTATATAGATATAAAATATTTATTTCACAAAATCTAATTTGAGAGGTGCTTTTATGGGGTTTAAAGAATTACAAAAAAATCTTCCTGTTTTTTCTATAAGTGTAGTAACTAAGATTACGCAACTTACTGCTAGACAGATAAGATATTATGAAGAAAAAAAACTATTCACTCCTAAACGTACCGAGGGAAACACTAGGCTTTTTTCATTTAATGATATTGATAAACTATTAACTATAAAAGATCTACTTACAAAGGGGTTTAGTTTAAAGGCAATAGATGAAATTATAAATGAGAAAGATGTATCTGCTAAAACTACACAAATCAGACAAATTATCCATAACGACATATTTGCTGGTCCTAACGGATTACCTAGGGAACGCTCAATTGGACGAGGTGACTTATCAAGATTTTATAACAATAAAAAAAATAAATTTTAATGTTAGATTTTTTAACAAATTTTTTACAGAGTTTTAAGGAGAAGACATGGCTAAAACTATTACTAGAGAAGAAATTATTAAAAGAATTGAAGAAGAAAATGTTAAATACATTCGATTACAATTTACTGATATTACTGGAACTATAAAAAACGTAGAAGTACCAGTTAGTCAAATTGAAAAAGTATTAGATAATAAAATGATGTTTGACGGTTCATCAATTGAAGGTTTCGTTCGTATCGAAGAAAGTGATATGTACTTATATCCTGACTTAAATACATTCTTAGTATTTTCATGGGATAGTGAATATGGAAAAGTTGCTCGTTTTATCTGTGATGTATACACAGTTAATGGTAAACCATTTGCCGGAGACCCACGTGGTAATTTAAAACGAACTCTTGAAAGAATGAAAAAACTTGGTTTTGACACTTTAAATCTTGGGCCAGAACCAGAATTCTTCTTATTCAGACTAAAAGAGAATGGGGAACCTAGTTTAGAATTAAATGATAATGGTGGATATTTCGACCTTGCTCCAGTTGATTTAGGAGAAAATGTTCGTCGTGACATCGTACTTGAATTAGAACGCCTTGGATTTGACATTGAAGCAAGTCACCACGAAGTTGCACCTGGTCAACATGAAATTGACTTCAAGTATGACGATGTAATTTCAGCTTGTGATAATATTCAAACTTTCAAATTAATCGTTAAAACTATCGCTCGTAAACATGGACTACATGCTACATTCATGCCAAAACCTATCTTTGGTATTAATGGGTCTGGTATGCACTGTAATGTTTCATTATTTAGTAAAGGGGAAAATAGTTTTTACGATGAAACTAGCGAAAATGGTTTAAGTGAAGTTGCTTCGCACTTTATTGCAGGGATTCTTAAACATGCTCGTAGTTTCACAGCTGTTTGTAACCCTACTGTAAATTCATACAAACGTCTAGTACCAGGATACGAAGCACCTTGTTATGTTGCATGGTCAACATCTAACCGTTCTCCTCTAGTACGTATTCCAGCAGCCCGTGGTAAATCTACACGTGTTGAAGTTAGATCAGTAGATCCAGCAGCAAATCCATACTTAGCTATGTCTACTATTTTAGCGGCTGGCTTAGATGGAATTGAAAATAAACTTATTCCGTCAGAAGAAGTTAGAAGTAATATTTATGTTATGACTCCTGAAGAAAGAATTGCTAATGGGATCGATGAATTGCCATCAACATTATACACAGCCCTAAAAGAATTATCTTCATCTTCTATTATGAAAGAAGCTCTTGGTGATCACATTTTCTATAACTTTATAGAAGCAAAATCAATCGAATGGGATTCATTTAGAACTCAAGTTACCGATTGGGAAATTGATCAATATTTAAAAAATTATTAATTTAAAAGAAACAAGGAATCGCTTAATTACATGCCATTCCTTGTTTTGTCTTTAATAAAAAAGGGAGTGACTCAAAAATCGTGATTTCGGAGAAATCGATTTTGTCGAGTCACCCCCGCACAGTTTATTAGATATCTAAAAAGCTTTTATAAAGCGAATTTAGATATCAATAAACCACTGCGTCT
>NZ_JAQMFS010000067.1 GCF_028308085.1 Gemella haemolysans | reverse complement strand
AGGATGATTTTTCAATTGTTTAACTTTTGTCTCGCACCCGCATAGCGGGTGGTTTTTTGTTTCGGAGACTTCGCCTCCTCAACTGGCTAAAGCCCTTAATTAAAATCTGGAGCATGGTTTTTTCCATGCCCCGGATTTATTATACAGCCAATAAAAAAAAGGGGCTGATCCAAAAGTCCTAAAATTTAACAAAGTTCATATGAAAACTCATAGGTGCAGTGGTTTATTGATATCTAAATTCGCTTTATAAAAGCTTTTTAGATATCTAATAAACTGTGCGGGGGTGACTCTAAAAAAATCGATTTCTCTGAAATCACGATTTTTGAGTCACTCCCACTTAAGATAAATATTTATTGTTGTATTCATTTTTTCGATACGCAAACGACATCTACAAATACATTTACATCTATGTGCCTTTTTAGGACTTTTTTAACGTCAAAATTGCCTTTATCTACAAATACAAAATGCTTGTAAAATAGCTTAAAACCAGGATTTTCATCCTCTTGTTCGCTGTAGCAATACCACGCACTCAGCGGTTCTCTGTTACTGTATTACTACTCCTCTACGACAGCTATCACATAAAGCATTCGTAATTAACGGCTTCGGTCTACTCTCTTGTCATTAAAACAACTGCTTCAACCCCTATGGTTAAGGGGAACATATCCACACTCGTAGTCGGAAACATATCCAACATTGGCTCTCGTTTGTGGGAAGATATCAACGGTTTTGTCTGTTCGTGAGAACATATCAACTCAAATCATTTCATGATTAATCCCTTATCAATGGCTTCCTGAATAATCTTATGACAACATACCCCCAAAGGATTGTTTCCCTTACAAAGCGAATTTTTCATTGCTCCAGTTATGGCATTTACTTCTTTAACGGTTTTCGCACCATGCTTTACAACTTCTTCAATTACCTGATCTTCTGTGACTTTGCTGCAATAACAAGCATACTTAGGATCTGCATCTTTCTTAAACCAGATAGGAACCCTAACTTGGTCTTTTAAGAATTTTATTTCTTTATCTATGTTATAGTAAATAACGTCGCAGTCCTCATTCATGCATATCTTATATTGATCTCCATCAACGGCATTACGATAATCATCTGTCACCAAGTGTTCAACGGTTATCCTACTAACTGTTACTCCTTCATTATTACAGACAGGGCAACTCTCCTTTGTTCTATTTAAATTTTGTGTGATACATTCACAGCAACATTCATCAATAACTTTCAATTACATAACCTCCATATCTTTAAAACCATTTAATTCAAGGTAAATCCCAACCAATTTTCATTTATAGTTTTTAAATTAAAAAATACCCCTTGATTGTATCAATTAGGTAATAGCCCCCAAAATTTGGACAAATTTTGGAGGGCTATTTATTATGAAATTAACAGATGAAAATAGGATAGAGATATATAGACTTAAGAAA
>NZ_JAQMFS010000066.1 GCF_028308085.1 Gemella haemolysans | reverse complement strand
AGGAGATGAGTACACAACAACTGGAAAAGTAATCAAAGGATACGTGTTAGTACGAGTAGAAGGTGAAGCTAAAGGTAAGATTGGAAAAGATGGTTCAACAGTAACATATGTGTATAAACCATTAGGTTTATGGATTCCAAACATCCCAGGACAACCAACAAATCCGATCAAATATCCAAATGATCCACAAGATCCAACAAAACCAGGAACTGAAAAACCAAAAGTACCATACGTACCAGGATTCACACCGAAGGATAAAGGTGGAAACCCACTTAAACCGGTAAATCCAAACAATCCAGAAGAAGGATACGAAGTACCAAATATCCCTGCAAACCCAGGTGAAGATACACCAATCAACTACGTAGCAAACAAAGCAAACTTAGTAGTTAAATACGTAGATGAAAATGGAAAAGACTTAGCTCCTTCAGAAACAACAGAAGGAAAAGTAGGAGATGAGTACACAACAACTGGAAAAGTAATCAAAGGATACGTATTAGTACGAGTAGAAGGTGAAGCTAAAGGTAAGATTGGAAAAGATGGTTCAACAGTAACATATGTGTATAAACCATTAGGTTCATGGATTCCAAACATCCCAGGACAACCAACAAATCCGATCAAATATCCAAATGATCCAAAAGATCCAACAAAACCAGGAACTGAAAAACCAAAAGTACCATACGTACCAGGATTCATACCTAAGGATAAAGATGGAAACCCACTTAAACCGGTAAATCCAAACAATCCAGAAGAAGGATATGAAGTACCAAATATCCCTACAAACCCAGGTGAAGATACACCAATCAACTACGTAGCAAACAAAGC
>NZ_JAQMFS010000065.1 GCF_028308085.1 Gemella haemolysans | reverse complement strand
ATAGCAATTCCTTTTGTATAGTCTTCTGGTGTAAATGGTGTTGTTGTAACTGGTGTCTCTATTGGTTTCACCGGTGTTACATTTACTGGTACTTCCACTGTTATTACTTTTCCATTTGGCAATTCTACTGTTACTTTAACTGGAGTTTTCTTACCTGGTGTTGTTAAATCTGGAATGTTTTCTACATTCGTAACTTTTCCACCTTCTGGGATAGCAATTCCTTTTGT
>NZ_JAQMFS010000064.1 GCF_028308085.1 Gemella haemolysans | reverse complement strand
ACCTGTACCCATACCGAACACAGAAGTTAAGCTCTTTAGCGTCGAATGTAGTTGGGCTTACGCCCTGTGAGACTAGAACGTTGCCAGGCTTTTGATTCGGAGGTTTAGCTCAGCTGGGAGAGCACTTGCCTTACAAGCAAGGGGTCAGCGGTTCGATCCCGTTAACCTCCACCATTTATGCCGGCCTAGCTCAGTTGGTAGAGCAACTGACTTGTAATCAGTAGGTCGGGGGTTCAAGTCCTCTGGCCGGCACCATTTATTTAGAGCCATTAGCTCAGTTGGTAGAGCATTTGACTTTTAATCAAAGGGTCGAAGGTTCGAGTCCTTCATGGCTCACCATTCTTTTGCGGGTGTGGCGGAATTGGCAGACGCACTAGACTTAGGATCTAGCGCCTCACGGCGTGGGGGTTCGACTCCCTTCACCCGCACCATTTCTAGATATTCGCGAAAGTAGTTCAGGGGTAGAACATCACCTTGCCAAGGTGAGGGTCGCGGGTTCAAATCCCGTCTTTCGCTCCAATAGTTAATATAGTGCCGGGGTGGCGGAACTGGCAGACGCACAGGACTTAAAATCCTGCGGTAGCAATACCGTACCGGTTCGATTCCGGTCCTCGGCACCATTATATTAGCGCCCATAGCTCAATTGGATAGAGCGTTTGACTACGGATCAAAAGGTTAGGGGTTCGACTCCTCTTGGGCGCGCCATTTAAATATACGGGAAGTAGCTCAGCTTGGTAGAGCACTTGGTTTGGGACCAAGGGGTCGCAGGTTCGAATCCTGTCTTCCCGACCATTTAAAAGAATATTTAAACATTATTAATATGGGGCCTTAGCTCAGCTGGGAGAGCGCCTGCTTTGCACGCAGGAGGTCAGCGGTTCGATCCCGCTAGGCTCCACCATTTTAAATAATGAATTTAGCCTTTATTGGCGGCGTAGCTCAGCTGGCTAGAGCGTACGGTTCATACCCGTAAGGTCGGGGGTTCGATCCCCTCTGCCGCCACCAATAATAGTTAGTGAATTCTCTAGGAACACGGACTCTTAGCTCAGTTGGTTAGAGCTATCGGCTCATAACCGATCGGTCGCAGGTTCGAGTCCTGCAGAGTCCACCATTTATCAAGGAGGAATACCCAAGTCCGGCTGAAGGGATCGGTCTTGAAAACCGACAGGAGTGTAAAAGCTCGCAGGGGTTCGAATCCCCTTTCCTCCTCCATTTTTATTATCGCGGGATGGAGCAGTCTGGCAGCTCGTTGGGCTCATAACCCAAAGGTCGATGGTTCAAATCCATCTCCCGCAATTTTTTAATAATTAGGTCCCGTGGTGTAGCGGTTATCACGCCTGCCTGTCACGCAGGAGATCGCGGGTTCGATTCCCGTCGGGACCGCCATTTTTTTATGTAAAAATTTAATAATGCCTCGATAGCTCAGTTGGTAGAGCAATGGATTGAAGCTCCATGTGTCGGCAGTTCGACTCTGTCTCGAGGCACCATGTTGCCGGCCTAGCTCAGTTGGTAGAGCAACTGACTTGTAATCAGTAGGTCGGGGGTTCAAGTCCTCTGGCCGGCATTTTTTTTATATTTTGGGAAGATAGCGAAGAGGCTAAACGCGGCGGACTGTAAATCCGCTCCTTAGGGTTCAGTGGTTCGAATCCACTTCTTCCCACCATTCTTAGGGACGTAGTTTAACGGTAGAACAAAGGTCTCCAAAACCTTTGGTGTGGGTTCGATTCCTGCCGTCCCTGTTCAAAGTGTAATCATTTATGATTACACTTTTTTTTTATCAAAAAAATAACTAAATTTCATATATTCTCAGGAAATATTCTTTGAAATACCTAAAATATACAGGTTATAGTGTTATATTTTTTGGGAAATACTTTTGACAAAAGATAGTAATTATGTTATTGTATTATTGTATAGAAGTGCCATAGGAGGTAAAATATGAGTGAAAGTGTAAAACCATTTAGTAAACTGTATGATTTAACACAAAGAGCTGAGAAAGTCGGTATTTCAGATGATGATGTCCTTAGAGAAATATTAGTTGAAAAGATTGTTCCTAATAAATATCAGCCTAGAAGAGAATTTACAGAAGAAAAAATAAAAGAATTAGCAGAGTCTATAAAACAAAATGGATTACTTCAATCTATTACTGTTCGTGATATAGGGAATGGGTTTTATGAGCTTATAGCTGGGGAGAGAAGATTAAGGGCTATTAAGTACCTACAGTATCCTACAACTAAAGCTATTGTAAAAGAACTTACAGATGAACAGATGGCGACTCTTGCGCTAATTGAAAATATTCAAAGGGAAGAATTGACACCTATAGAAGAGGCGCATGCATATCAAGAGTTATTAAGCATCAATAAGCTTACTCAAGATGAGCTTGCGAAATCATTAGGGAAAACACAGGCTACTGTTGCTAATAAGTTACGATTATTAAAATTAAGTGATAAAGTTATTGATGCTATTAATACTAAAAAAATTACTGAGCGACATGGTAGAGCTATGGTTAAATTAGATGCTTCTGCTCAAGAGAAATTATTAATTCAGATTTTATCACAAAATCTAAATGTTTCTCAAACAGAAGAAAAAATTGATACTTATTTAAAGATTAAAAAAGATATTAAAGTTTTTAATACTGCCGTTAATTATGATGGTCAGAAAGTTATAGCAAAACTTACAAAAGAAATAGCAAAATTAGAAGAAAAGTATAATATTAGTCTTAACAAAGAAGAAGAAGAAAATATGGATAGTGTGGTTATTAAAGTTACCATACCAAGATACGTAAATAAAGAGGTAAAAGATGAAAATTTTAGCGATATGTAATCAAAAAGGTGGAGTTGGTAAAACAACTACTTCAATAAATTTAGCTGCGTCTCTAGCACATTTAAAGAAAAAAGTATTATTAATAGATACTGATCCACAGGCTAATGCTACGAGCGGTGTAGGTGTAGATAAAGCAGCGATAGAACAATCAATTTATAACATACTTGTTGATGAAGTTAATATTAATGATGTTATTTTAAAAACAGCTTATGAGAACTTAGATATAGTTCCATCTAGCATAGCATTAGCAGGTGCAGAAGTTGAACTAGTTTCAGCGATTAGTCGTGAACAACGTATGAAAAATGCAATTTCGGAAATTAAAGAAAAATATGACTATGTGGTAATCGATTGTCCACCGTCTTTAGGTCTAATTACGTTAAATTCTTTAACTGCAGCTAATGGGGTAATAATTCCTGTACAAACTGAATATTATGCCTTAGAAGGGCTTAGCCAGCTTATGAATACATTTAATATAGTTAGAAAGCACTTGAACTCTAAATTAGATATTTTCGGTGTATTACTTACTATGACTGATAGTAGAACAAATATATCTAATCAGGTAGCAGAGCAAGTTAGAGAACACTTTAAAGATAAAGCATTTAACACAGTTATTTCAAGAACTGTACGTTTAAGTGAAGCACCAAGTTTTGGTGAACCAATTATTGAATATGCTAAAAATTCTAATGGTGCAAAACAATATTTATCATTAGCTAAAGAGGTGATTGAGCGTGGCTAAGAAACTAGGTAAGGGATTAGGTCGTGGTCTTGATGCAATTTTCGCTACTGAAAATGTAGAGTTAACTACTGATAGCGATAAAATAGTAGAAATCTCATTAGAAGAGATTAAGAAAAATCCATATCAACCACGTACTTATTTTAATGAAGAGAAGTTAAATGAATTAAAAGAATCAATTGAAAAAAATGGATTATTACAACCTATTATTGTAAAAAAAGCTGTAAAAGGTTATTATATTATAGCAGGGGAGCGCCGTTATAGAGCTTTTGAACTGCTAGGTAAGAAAGAAATTCCAGCTATTATTAAAGAAATGACAGATGAAGAAATGATGATTTTTGCGGTTCTAGAGAACTTGCAACGTGAAGATTTATCAGCGCTAGAAGAATCAGAAAGTTATAAAAATCTGATGGATAAAATGTCATTAACCCAAGAAGAATTGGCTAAGAAACTTGGTAAAAGTAGACCGTATATCGCCAATAGCTTACGACTATTAAAATTACCTACAGAAATAAAAAATAAGCTTGAACAAGGGCTAATAAGTGCAGCTCACGCAAGAACTTTACTTTCATTAAAAACAAAAAAAGCTATGGAAGAAGTTTGTGCTTTAGTAATTGATAGAAAAATGTCAGTTCGTGAGCTAGAAGAATATGTAGCGAAGTTATTAAAACCTAAAGAGATTAAGAAACCAAGAGCTAAGGATATATTTATAGAAGAACAAGAAAACAATCTTAAAAAACTGCTAGGAACTTCTGTAACGATTAAACAAAGTCGTAATAAAAAAGGTAAGATAGAAATTGAGTTCAAAGATAATGATGAATTTGAACGTATTATTTCATTATTCAAGGATGAGTAATTATGAATTTTATTGAAAAGATAAAAACATCAGTAAGCAACACTGACTTACTAATCACAGTTTTAGAAAAAATATTACTTATAATCGTAATTTTTATTATTGCATCAATTTTAGTACGTATATTTAATAGAATTATTGATTATATAATGACAACTGGAGATAATGCCAATAAGAAGTTTAATATAAAGTTTAATGAGAAACGATCAGAAACTTTACATAAACTTGTAAGAAGTGCAGTTCGTTATACAGTATACTTTATTGCATTTTTCCAAGTATTGTCAATCCTAGGAGTTAATACTACAAGTATTGTTGCCAGTGCAGGTATAGCATCGGTAGCTATTGGTTTTGGTGCACAGAGCTTAGTTAAAGATATTATATCTGGATTTTTCATTATTCTTGAAGGACAATTTGATGTAGGAGATAATGTGAAAATATACAACCAAGCAGCTTTTATTGCAGGTGGTTATGTAATGTCACTTGGTTTACGTTCTACTAAGATCCGTTCTAAAAATGGTGAAGTTTACTTTATTCCGAATGGAACTATTAATCAAGTTGTAAATTACTCATTAATGTACAACTTAGCTTTAGTAGAGTTACCGATAAAAATTGATAAATCTATTGAAGAAATAGAAGACCGAGTAAACAAAGTAGTTAATAATGCTAATAATAAAAAAGAATATCATGATTTATTATATAAGAACGATAAATTCCATATCGATTATATAGAAAAAATTGCTGACAACGTTGTTACAATTCATGTTATTGGAAAAGCAAAAGTTGGGAAAAAACAAGATGTGGAAACAATGTTAAGACGTGATTTTTATAGAGAGTTTGAATCTTCATTAACATCGAATGAAGAAAAATAGGAGGTTGGATTGTGGAATACGAATTAAATGATATAGTTGAAATGAAAAAACAACACCCTTGTGGAACGAATAGATGGCAAATTACACGTATGGGAGCAGATATAAAGATAAAATGCCTAAAGTGTGATAATAACATTATGATGCCAAGACGTGAGTTTAACAAAAAAATTAAAAAAATATTAGAAAAACATTCTTAATATCAATGAAAGACAACAAACACATGTTTTGTTGTCTTTTTTGTTATATCATTTTGTCCTTTAGAAAATTGACTACTCCATTAGAATACAAAGAACTGTAAAATAAGAAAAGTTCAGTAGGTGTTAACTCCTGATTATCTGTCCAGTAATCTAATATAGACATAAAACTTCCAACTAAAAATTGAAATAACAATTCTATTTCTTGATTGCTAGCATTTAAATTTGCAAGATTAGATGTTTGTTTGAAAATATCAAGCATAGTAAGACGAATTTTTTTTCTAAAGCTGTTACTTCCGTTGTGACCCAGCAATATTTTTATTTCATTTAAACGTCCTTCGTATACAATAAAAAGGTTTGTATCAGTACTAACATAGTCTGTAAGTTTAAAGTCTTTAGTAATCTCATTTTTATTGAGTTTATTTATGATATTAGATTGATAAGTAAGAACATCATTTAAAATATTATCTTCAATTTTTTCTAACAATTCATATTTGTCAAAATAATGCCTATAAAATGTTGAACGATTAACATTTGCAAGTTCCGTAATATCATTAACAGTAATCGCTTCGAATTTTTTTGTTTCCATTAATTTAAGTAATGATTCTTCGAATTTTTTTTGAGTTTTTGTTATTTTTTTTTTATATACCATAGAAATATCCTCTTTTTTATATTAAATAAGAAACAAATTATAATAATTTGTCTAAAATGCAACAATTTGTAGTAATTTGACTCTCGTTTTTTATTCATAAAAATTATATAATAAAACCATCAAAAGAGCAACAAGGTGTTGCAAAAAATATAAAGAAAGAATTTAGAATAAAAAGAATAAAAATATCTATAATCGAAATAGAGGAAAAGAAAATGAAAAAATATGGAAAAATAACAGGAATACTTCTTTCTGTTGCCGTAGTAGTATTGAGTATAATTATGAGTACTCAAATACCAACAGTAAATCCAAAAATTACAGATTTACCTCTCGCAATAGTAAATCAAGATAAAAATGAAACAACTGCTACGATGATAGAAAAACTTAAAGAAAGATCAACTTTAAATGATAATGTTAGTGTAAAATGGATAGAAGTAGGTAGTAAAGATGAAGCTATAGAAAAAATGAATAATAAAGAATACTATGGTGCAATTGTTATTCCAGAAAATTACACAAAATCTTTAGCTACATTAGTGTCTTCTAATCCACAAACCCCTGAATTCACAGTACTTGTTAACCAAGGTATGAATAGCCAACTTTCAGCTCAAGTCTCACAAATTCTTACACAGGTTGTGAATAATAGTGGGAAGATGGTTAGCACACAAATAATAAAACAAGCTGAAGCATCAAATAAGCCTTTACCAGCAAAAGTAATTGGAAACTTAATGAATCCAGTTAGAGTTAACGTAGAGAATATTAATACTACTGGTGATTTCTCAACTGCTCCATCAGTATATTTTTTACCAATTTGGATAACTTCTTTAGCAGGAAGTATTATATTATTTATGTATAGTCGTAAAGAAGAGAACTCAATTAAAGATAAAGCAGTACAAAAAATAGTTCAACTATGTATATTAGGTTTAGTTTCTATAACACTAGGCTTACTGGCTCCGTATTTCTCAGAAAGGATTTTAGGAGTGACAGTAGATAATTATTCAGGTATTGCAACATTTTTAAGTATTGCAACATTCACATTTATGACGATAATCTTTGGTACAATTAGCTTAATAGGACTAGCAGGAGCTCCACTGTCTGCTTTACTATTATTCTTTGCAATGCCATTGCTATCATTAGAACCTGAAATGCTAAGTAGTTTCTATACAGATTGGGTGTTACCATGGTTACCAATGCGTATGTTATTTGACGGAGTAAAAAATATTTTATACTTTGGTCAAGGTGCTTGGAATCTAGCTACTAAAGAATTGATTTATGTAGTAATAGTTGGTGTAACTTTAACATTAACAAGTATAATAAAAAAAGAAAAAGTTAAAAATTAAGATAAAACTACCCCTTTTCAGGGGGGAATTATTATAGACCCATATAAACAAGCTAGTGAATCTTTAAATAGAATCATTAGCTTTTTATTAATATTATTTATTAAATTGCTTTGCTACTTTAGAACTGATAAAGACAAAAGATAAAACAATAATTATACCGTATAAAAATTCTATACTTCCAATGTTGTTAAGAGTTGTACCGAAGTGTAACCAAATCATTTTTCCAGGAATCAGGCCTATAATGTTACCGATAAAATATTTTTTAAAAGATATTCTAGTTAAACCATATGAGTAACAGATAACACTGTTTGGAAGAACTGGGATTAATCTATAGATTATTAGAAACATTGTTAGTTTATTTTCACTTATACCGAAAATTGTATCATATTGTTTTTTCGATAGTTTTTTTGCTAAGTATTTTTCTACATAATCACTGGCAAAATATCTTGAAATGATAAACATCACGCTAGTATAGATTATTGATGCAATTATCGAAAGGATAAAACCATGAGTAAAACCAAATAAATAACCACCAATCGCAGAAAATATTCCTGGTGGGAATAAAAATATTGGTAATATAGATGCTAGTATAAAAAAAACTATAGGTGCAAAGCTACCAAATTGTGCTATAAAATCTTGCATAGTTCCTCCTTCTACTAAAATAATATTCTTATTATATCATAAAGCTAGGGAAATAGGCGAATAAAAACTAAAAGTGAGTGACTCGAAAAGTGTGATTTCAAAGAAATTGATTTTGATGAGTCACCCACGTAAAGATTTTTAAATATTATACTTCTTTTATTAAATGAATTTCAATTCCATTAGGATCATTAATGATGATTTTTCCGTCATATTCAGAGATGATTTTAGCGTTGTTATTTTTTATATTTTCCACAACTTTGTTGTAAGTAATATCATCTATAAATATAATTTCAAAATGATCTAAACCTGGTGTACCTTTTTGTCTAAGACTTAGGTTAGGACCACCCCAGTGGTTAACAGCAAGGTGATGATGATAATCACCATAAGCAATCCAACTTGCACTAGCCACAGTGAATTTATCACTAAATCCTAGTACTTCTTGATAGAAGTTAGAAGAAACTTTAGAGTTTTGAACACTTAGATGAACATGACCAATAATAGTACCCACTGGTAAAGTATAAGGTACTACAGTTTCAGAAATATTAAGTAGATGATTAGCATCTATAGGTTCAGTTACTCCTATGATTTTACCGTCTTCTTTTCTATCCCAAGTACTTTCATCTTTGTCATAATATACTTCTATGCCATTACCTTCAATATCACTTAAATATAAAGCATTACTATAACCGTGGTCAGATCCACCATCTAAAGGAATGTTTGAATCTATAAAGTGACGTAGTATATTAGCTAGACTTTGTTCATTTGGAACTAGATAAGCTATGTGATATAGTCCATAAGAACGAACTAGTGGACCATCAACTTTTTTTAAGTGAAGAAGCGGAGTGTTATCAGAAGTACCTAAAGTAGCTTCAGTTTCTTTTTTAGAAATTATAGTCATCCCCATAGCTTCTGTGTAGAATTTAAGTTGTCTGTCAAAGTTTACAACATTAAGTGTTGCAGTTCCAAGTTTAATATTCGAATTGTATTTTTTCATAGTTAATTACCATCCTTTTAATTTTTTTCACAGAAATTTATATCTTGTAATATATTTTACATACCACAATATATTTTGTAAAGTACGTACTTTTATAATAGTTAGTATCTTTTAGTATACTAATAGATGAAATTAGTGCTTATTAACAAAAATATTTTTAAATAGCATAATATTAAATGATAAGTTTTGTGTTTTATGTTATAATAGTTAAGTTGAGTAGGCAAGGCCTAAGTAATATAAGAAATTAATGAAGAAAAGGAGTGATTGATACTATGGCATTAACAGCCGGAATAGTAGGATTACCAAACGTAGGAAAGAGTACACTTTTTAACGCAATTACAAAAGCAGGGGCATTAGCTGCGAACTATCCTTTCGCAACAATTGATCCAAACATAGGGATTGTTGAAGTACCAGACCACAGATTAAATAAATTAACAGAATTAGTAGAACCTAAAAAAACAGTACCAACATCATTCGAGTTTACTGATATCGCTGGTATCGTAAAAGGTGCCTCTAAAGGTGAAGGACTAGGAAATAAATTCTTAAGTCACATCCGTGAAGTAGATGCAATTTGTCAAGTTGTTAGATGTTTTGAAGATGAAAATATTACACACGTTGCAGGTGGTGTAGATCCATTATACGATATCGAAGTTATTAACTTAGAGTTAATCTTAGCAGACTTAGAAAGTGTTGAAAAACGTATCGGACGTGTTGAAAAACAAGCTAAACAAAAAGATAAAGATGCTGTTGCAGAATTTGCAGTGCTTTCTAAAGTACGTGATATTCTTAAAGAAGAAAAACCAGCTAGACTTTTAGAATTAGATAAAGAAGAGCAAAAAATCGCAAAAGGATTACATTTATTAACAATGAAACCTATGCTTTATGTTGCTAACGTAAGTGAAGATGATTTACTAGACGTTGATGCTAATAAACACGTTGCAAGTGTTCGTGAATTTGCTGCAAGCGAAGGTAGCCAAGTAATCGTAGTTTGTGCGAAAATCGAAGAAGAAATGGCTTCATTAGAAGATGAAGAAAAAGCAATGTTCTTAGAAGAACTAGGAATTGATGAAAGTGGATTAGACAAACTAATCAAAGCTAGTTACAGCCTATTAGGATTAGCAACATACTTCACAGCAGGTGTACAAGAAGTACGTGCATGGACATTCAAAAAAGGTATGTTAGCTCCTGAATGTGCTGGAATTATCCACTCAGACTTTGAACGTGGATTTATCCGTGCTGAAACTGTAAGTTATGATGACTTAGTTGAATACGGAAGTATGTCAAAAGCTAAAGAAGCAGGTCGTGTACGTCTAGAAGGTAAAGAGTACGAAGTAAAAGACGGCGACATTATGTTATTTAGATTTAACGTATAATAAAAATAGAATTCTATATTTTCTCATAACTTGAGAAGATATAGAATTTTTATATTCTCTATAAAATATGTTATAATTATTTTTATATAAAAGAGGTGATTTGACTATGTTAAGATTTTTCCATAATCCATTACTTGTAGCTAAATTAACAGAGTATGAGTATTTAATTAAAGGAAATAAGAAACAGAGTACAGCAGAATATAAAATAAAAAGAATTATAAAAGATGTTACTGGAGAAGTTTTTAAGGATATTGAAGTATATAATAGTGGGCTATCAGTTCCAAAGATTACCAAAAATGGATTCCAAGCTACTGCGATATACATTCCAGAGCTTAATGAGCTTCTTGTTATTTATAGAGGAAGTGAGAGTGAAGATATTAGCGATTGGTTTTATAATTATACAGGAATCGTTTCGGGGGAAAATACTAGCCAAATAGATTCTGCATGTAAATTTACTAAGTTTTTAAAAAGAAAGATTGTAAACTTTGACTCTTGTTATAAAGTTGCTGCTGGTCACTCTCTTGGGGGGCATATAGCAATTACTGTGGAACTGCTAAAACAGACATATCAACGAGTTTACACATTTAATACAGCTTTACCTCAGTTAAAACAACTAAGAAAATACGATAAAAAATTTAATAAAAAACTGGAAGAGTATTTTTTAGAAAAAGATTTAGAAGAGACTAACAAACTACAGAATTTTACTTCTAATTATTATGCAAAAAATTCTCATCATATATATAATTTTGTGAGGAAAAATGATTTCATACAATCGTTAAATATGACGGTGGGAACATTTCATGTAGGAAAAACTATAGAGTTTCCTGAGATAATAAAGAACTTTGTTGCGCCTGAAGAGTATTTAACAGAAGAGGATACGTATGAATTAGATAAAATTTTCTGCGATTTTTATAATAGGTTAATTGAAAAAAATATTACACCAGATGATGTAGTAGAAAATCAAAAACAGGTGACGGATGAATTTATAGGATTGATTGTAGAAAAGATAAAAATACCAATTCAACAACAAATTAGTAATTTCTCTTATAAAAAGGGAGTAAAAACTTCTAGTGAAGTAGGAATTATAGATTCATACAGAACGTTTAAGGCAATTTATAATTACTTATTGTATTTAGCACACTCAGGAATCATATCAGATGATGTAATAAATTGTAATGATAGTAAAAAAGCGACAACACTCTATGAAAAAGTAATGGGAGATGCGAGTAAATCAAATCTTAAGAACTTATTAAAACCATTGCAAGAATTTTACACATTAACTAAGGCAATTTATACGCTAACTCATGCTAAAGGTTTAGACGATGTAGGAAATTGGTCAGAAATAGCTGAAGCACATGATTTACCATCTTTCTACGATGTACTAGAAAAAGTGAAATAATAAAAGTCAACATGAAAATGTCATTCATGTTGACTTTTTAGTTTAATCTGAATTGTCACCAGGTGCAACTGGTTTCAAGATAGGGGGTGGAGAAGATGGAGTTGTAGGAGTGACAGGATCTGAACTATTATTTGTTTCTTTTTTATCTTTGTCTTCCTTCTTCTCTTTATCTTCTTTTTTGTCCTCTTTTTTAGCTTCTTGTTTCTTGACTACTACTTTTGCCGGATCTCCAAATGAAACACCTTTATCTATATTAGAACCTAATTTAGCTAATGTTTTTTCTTTAGATAATTCTTTAAAGCCAGTAGGTATGAGATCTTTTGTGCCCCCTTTAGCATTGTTATAAGGATTAATGCTAGACTCAGTAACTGAGCTAGGTCGGGTGAATGCTGTATCAGGGGAAATAATATTTTTATCTAATGTGTATATAGCATTCATGACAGCAATCCAACTTCTTTGAGCGTAGTCATAGCTTGGTACTTTTGCGGGACTATCATAACCATTCCATAGTCCAACAGTTACCTTAGTAGTACCACCAACAACCCAAAGGTCTTTATAGTATTCAGATGTCCCTGTTTTAACAAATAGATTTTTCGAGCTAAATTTTAGTTTGCTTGGCATATCTCTAGATATACCATAGCTCTTATTAATAACATCTCCAAGCATATCAACCATTAAGTAACTTGTTGATTCTTCATAGATTTTAACAGGTGAAAAATCTGCTTTATAAATAACTTCACCATCATTATTTTCAATTTCTTCTATGATATGAGCTTTTTTATGTTCACCCTTATTTCCAAAAGTAGAAAATGCACTAGTGTTTTCTGTTACAGAAAAACCATACGTCATACCACCAATAGATGTAGCTAGATTTTCTTTATCACTAGCTGTAAGGCCACCGATGCCCATTTTCTCTAAGTAATTCTTTACAGGTTCTTCTTTTTGGAAGGCAGAATACAATCTTATTGTTGCTAAGTTAAGAGATCCTCCTAATGCTTGTCTTGCTGGAAGATAACCATGTTGCGAATCATCATAGTTTTCAGGATGCCAACCATTATAATTGAAACGTTTATCTAAAAGAGTAGAATTAGGTGTAATATAACCTTTATCTATTGCAGGTCCATAAACTAATAATGGTTTTATCGTTGAACCTGGAGAACGTCTTGTTCTTGTAGCATGGTTAAGTTGTTGTTTGTTATAATCCATACCACCGATAAAAGCTAAAAGCTTACCACTGTTATTTTCTATTACTGAGGCACCAATTTCTAAAGGATAAACAACTCCCCCTTGAGAATATGTAGGATAAGAAGCAAATTGTTTTTTTGTTTCTTGAAGAGTATCATAAAGTTTTTTATCAAGTGTTGTTTTTACTTTATATCCTCCAGTAATAAATTTAATTCGACTTTTTTCGATTAGCTCATTTCTGTAATCCGAGTTAGTCTTGAAGTCTTCTTGTCTATTATTTCTTGCTGCTGTTTGTTCAGCTAGAATTTCAGCAACTGAACTAGTAACCTCATCACGAATATATGGATAGTCAGTATATTCAGAATATTTTTGTTTAGTAAATGCACCTTTAATATCAAATTTCTTAGCTTCTTCCATTTGCTCTTTTGTGATGAAATCATTCGCAACCATTCTTTCAAGTACATATTTTTGTCTATCTAATCCAGCTTGAAGTTCTTCATCTGGGCGAACATTACCAGCTGCATCAAAAGGTGTGTATTTATATGGTGATTGAACAAATCCAATTAAATATGCTGCTTGTGCCACATTTAAATCTTTAGAATGAACACCGAAAACACCTTGAGCAGCAGTTTCTATACCGCTGATATTTTGACCTAAACTATTTTTTCCGAATGGAGCAACATTTAGATAATTCTCAAGAATTTCATTTTTTGAGAAGTGACTATCTACACGTAGTGCTAGTAATATTTCTTTCGCTTTTCTTTCGTAAGATCTAGAATTGTCAAGAAGCTGATTTTTTACTAATTGCTGAGTAATTGTACTTCCTCCAGATGTTCTAGCTCCCGTAGCTTCACTATGTGTAGCCCTTAGTATAGCAAAAATATTAATTCCGCTATTAGAGTAGAAGTTAGAGTCTTCGCTCGCAATTATTGCATTTTTGACATTGTCTCCTAGATTTTCGTAAGAAACAGTTTTTCTAATTAATTCGGAGTTTATTGTACCAAGTTTTTCTCCGCTACCAAAGTATACTTCACTGTTCTTACTAATGTTATTTATTTGTTCCTTCATTTCTTTTTGAGTTAAAACAGGTTGATCTTTTACAAGGCCACCTACATACCCAATAGCAAGTCCCATACTTAGACTGATTAACAGTCCAAGTGAAAGAAGAAGGGCTTGAGTCATAGAAGTTAATATCTTCTTAAATTTCATTGTAATCTCCTTAGATTGCATACTATTAGCTATATTATACCATATTTTTATATGAAAGACTAAATCATATGCTAGTGAATAATATATTTTATATTCAAATTAAAAGAAAAAGATAAAACAAAAAATAAAAATATGTTATAATTGAAGTAAGTGTATAAAAATTGATATGGAGGCATTTTAATGAGTAAATTATTAGAAGATTTAAAATATAGAGATTTAGTTTATCAACAAACAGATGAAGAAGGAATAAAAGAATTATTAGAAAAAGAAAGTGTATCAATTTACTGTGGTACAGATCCAACAGGAAACTCATTACACATTGGTCACTTACTTCCATTTTTAACATTAAAAAGATTTCAACAACATGGACATAAACCTGTTATTTTAGTAGGTGGAGGAACTGGTATTATCGGAGACCCATCAGGAAGAAGCGAAGAACGTCAATTACAAAGCCTTGAAGTAATCGAAGATAACGCTCGTCGTCTTGAAGCGCAACTTCGTAATATTTTCCGTGGAGATGACAATATCGAATTCGTAAATAACCTTGACTGGTTAGGTAAACTATCTATGATTGAATTTTTACGTGATTACGGAAAATTAGTAAACATTAATTACCTATTAGCGAAAGATTCAATTTCAAGCCGTTTAGATAATGGATTATCATTTACAGAATTCAGTTATACTATACTACAAGGGATTGACTATGCTTACTTAAATGAACACCACAATGTAAAATTACAAATTGGTGGTTCTGACCAATGGGGTAACATTACTACTGGTCTAGAAATAATGAGAAAACTTCGTGGAGATGTTGAGGCGTATGGATTCACTATCCCATTAATGCTTAAATCTGACGGAACTAAATTTGGTAAATCTACTGGTGGAGCAGTATGGTTAGATCCAGAACAAACAACACCTTATGAATTTTACCAATTCTGGTTTAACACTGCGGATACAGAAGTAGTACCAGCTCTTAAAAAATTCACATTCTTAGAAAAAGACCAAATTGAAGCATTAAGAGAAAGTTCAGAAAAAGAACCACACCTACGTCTTGCTCAAAAAGCATTAGCTGAAGAAATGGTGAAAATTGTTCACGGTGAAAAAGCATTAGAAAGTGCATTAAATATTACAAAAGCATTATTCTCAGGAAACATTAAAGAATTAACTCATGACGAATTAAAAGCAGCTGTTAAAGGAATGCCAAAATCTGAATTAGAAAAAAAAGAATACAATATCGTAGACTTCTTAGTTGAAAGCAATCTAGTTCAATCAAAACGTCAAGCTCGTGAAGATGTAAACAATGGTGCTGTTTATGTGAATGGAGATAAAGTTACAGACTTAGAATATGTTGTAGAAGCTAAAGATAGACTAGAAGATGGATTTACAGTACTTAGACGTGGTAAGAAGAAATATCTATTAGTAGAATATAAATAATTTGAAAGTAACATATACATAAAGAGGGGAACCGAAATGAATTTAAAAGAAGTCGTTGGTAAAAAAGCTGTAGAATATGTAAAAGATGGTATGATAGTTGGTTTAGGGACAGGGTCGACTGTATTCTATTTTGTTCATGCACTAGCTGACAGAGTAAAAGAAGGATTGAATGTTGAAATGGTATCAACGTCAATTCAAACGGTTGAACTAGCTAAAAGTTTGGGTCTTTCAATCAAAGAACTAGAAGAGATTGATCATATTGATCTTGCTGTTGATGGAGTAGATGAAATCGATAAGGATTTTAATGCGATAAAAGGCGGGGGAGCAGCATTATTTAGAGAAAAAATAGTTGCTGATATTGCTCGTGAAGTAATCTGGATCTATGACGAAAGTAAAGATGTAGAAAAACTTGGAAATTTCAACTTACCTGTAGAAATATTACCATTTGGATATAGTCATACTATAAGAAAAATGGAAGAAGCGGGCTTAAAACCAGTGTTAAGATTAAAGGATGGAGCAACTCTTATAACAGACAACAATAATTACATTGTAGATTTACACTTAGGTTACGGATTTGATATTAAAGCTGTAAAAGAAAAACTAGAAAGTATAGTTGGAGTAGTAGAGCATGGGTTATTTTTAAATATGTGCAAACTATGCATTAAAGGAACAGAACAGGGAGCTGTAATTATAGAAAATCCAAATAATTAAGGACGTGAAGGAAAGTTATGAGGAAGAGTTATTTAAGAGGAACATGGTTAAAACTATTCTTTGCAATATTGTTCGTTCTGATGAGTATCGGGGGGATCCAAAACCTTTATGACGATAGAACGAAATCAGCAGAAGTTCAGTATAAAGAAGGAAAACAATTCCAAAAATCTAGTGGTTATACTTTTATTAAGGTAGAAGCACTTGAAGAGTTAGATATTAAAGATGATAGCTTAAAAGATAATCAAAAATTCTATATGGTCCAGCATGAACATGGATTTGTAATGTTAAAAGCTTCTAAGGATGATGTTAAGAAATTAATACAAAGTAATGATATACCAAATGAAAAATTAATAGATTTAAAGGATAAAGATGTTTATTCTCCTGTTGATGCCATCTTTGAAAGAGGAAGTAAGGGGAGGAAGAATATCTCTCCAGAATTAAAAGAAAAATTTAAAAATGCTGCAGAGCATAGTTCACTAATTAGAGCAAGAGTTTCAGATATAGTTAATGAAATTGTAATAAAGAAAAGTGTAGATGGTTCTTCAAGTAAATTACGAGAAAAGCCATTTACTTCACAGTTTTATTTAACAGTGCCTGGTAAAGGATATTATTTTTTAACTTATGCAGTGGAAGTAGTAATTCTTCTTATTACATTTTTCTCAGTTAAATCTGTAATAAAAGATATTAGAAAAAATAAAGCTGAATATGAAGAATTATTCATTAAATATCCGGAAACAGAACGAGATTTAGATATTTTAGTACGAGAAGCAAAATATATAAACAAAAGATTAAAAGTCCTAATATACAAAGATGCATTAATATTATACGGCAAAGGGTTCAATTTCCAATTGTTATCAGGTTTTTCAAAGGTAACTTTTGGTAGAGAAATTCGAAAAGGTAGAGTTGTAAGCTATATAGCACACTTCCACAATAATTTTGAAACAGACGAAAAAGTAAAAGTCTGTTCGAACTATAAAAATTCAAGAGAAGATATTGATGAATTAGGAAAAATATTAAAACAAACCTTTGGAAAAACAGTAAGGTATAATTTTTAATAAAAAATCTAAATAATTAAGGACATGAAGGAAGTTATGAGGAAGAGTTATTTAAGAGGAACATGGCTAACATTATTCTTTGCAATATTGTTCGTTCTGATGAGTATCGGGGGGATCCAAAGCCTTTATGATGATAGAACAAAATCAGCAGAAGTGCAGTATAAAGAGGGAAAACAATTCCAAAAATCTAGTGGTTATACTTTTATTAAGGTAGAAGCCCTTGAAGAGTTAGATATTAAAGATGATAGCTTAAAAGATAATCAAAAATTCTATATGCTCCAGCATGAACATGGTTTTGTAATGTTAAAAGCTTCTAAGGAAGATGTTAAGAAATTAATACAAAGTAATGATATACCAAATGAAAAATTAATAGATTTAAAGGATAAAAATATTTACTCTCGTGTTAATGCTATATTTGAAAGAGAAAGTAAGTGGGAAAAATTAAATATCTCTCCAGAATTAAAAGAAAAATTTGAAAATGCTGCTGAGCACAGTTTAATATTTAGAGAGAGTGTGTCAGATAATCAATCAAGTAAATTACAAGAAAAACCATTTCTTTCCAACTATTATTTAGCAGTACCTGTTAAAGGATCTGATATTGGAGCTTATGCAATGGAAGTAGTATTTCTTCTTATTCCGTTTTTCTTAATTAAATCTGTAATAAAAAATATTAGAAAAAATAAAGCTGAGTACGAAGAATTATTCATTGAATATCCGGAGACAGAACGAGATTTAGATATTTTAGTACGAGAAGCAAAATATATAAACAAAAAACTAAAGGTTCTAATATACAAAGATGCATTAATAATATATGGTAGAGGGTTTAATTTCCAATTATTATCAGGTTTTTCAAAGGTAACTTTTGATAGGGAAATTCGAAAAGGTAGAGGTATAAGCTATATAGCATATTTCCATAATAATTTTGAAACAGACGAAAAAGTAAAAGTCTGTTCGAACTATAAAAATTTAAGAGAAGATATTGACGAACTAGGAAAAACATTAAAAGAAACTTTCGGGAAAACAGTAAGATATAATTTTTGATAAAAAATATTAAAATATTAAAACGTTAAGAGAATACCTGAAAAATAGCGAATAGAGGGTATTTCAAAATTTATAATGAAAACAAAAAGTATAATTATAGAAAATCTAAATAATTAAGGACGAAAAGGAAAGTTATGAAGAAAAGGAGACCAAAAGGTATAAGGTTAAAATTAGTTTTTGCTATAATGTTTATTTTTGTTAGTATTATAGCTGTTGGATCAACATATAATGACACCATACAATCTCCTGAAAGGTCATATGAAAAAGGTGATCAATTTGAAGGTGAAAGTATAGGGATTACATATGTTAAATTGGAAGCTCTTGAGGAACTAGATATAGTAGATAAAGAACTAGACGAAGACGAAAAATTTTATATGGTTCAACACGAAAATGGTTTTGTAATATTAAAAGCTGCACAAGATGATATTAAGAAATTAATTCACATTAGTGATGTACCAGAGGGAGAAATAATAAATCTAAAAGATAAAAATATTTATTCTCGTGTTGATGTAAAAAGCGAAAAAGGAAGAAAGAGAGACAGAGTTCATATTTCTTTTGAATTATTAGATAAATTCAATGATGCAGCAAAACATAGTTCTTTGATTAAGGGAAGAGTTTCAGATGTATTAAAAGAAGAGGGCTCAAATAAAACAGAATCTTACTATAAAAAATTAAAAGAAAAACCTTTTGTTTCTAATGTTTATCTAATAGTACCTGGTTATTTATATTACATGGGTACTTATGTATTTACTACGATTTTTATTCTAGGTACATTATTTTTGATAACTTCTATAATTAAAGATATTAGAAAATCTAGAGATTAATATGAAAAATTTATTATTGAATATTTATAGATAGAACGTGTTATAGATATTTTAGTGTGTAAAGAAAAGTTTAAATAAAAAAGGAAGTGAAGTTATGAAGAAGAGTTATTTAAGAGGAACAAGGTTAAAAATATTCATTGCTATAAACTTGATTTTTGTTAGTTTGATCGCTACTAGAGCTTCATATAATAGCTATACAAAGTCTGCTGAAACGTTATATAATGAAGGTGATCAATTCACGGGGAATTATTCCGGAATTACTTATATTAAATTAGAAGCAATCGAAAAACTTGATATAGTAGATGAAAAATTAGCTGACGATGAAAAATTTTATATGGTTCAACACGAAAATGGTTTTGTAATATTAAAGGCTACACAAAAAGATATTAAGAAATTAATCCAAAGTAGTGATGTTCCAGAAGGCAAGATTATAAATCTGAAAGATAAAAATCTTTATTCTATTATCGATGTAATAGAAGAAAAAGGAAGCAAAGGAAAAACTAATATTTCTTCTGAATTGTTAGATAAATTCAATACTGCTGCAGACCATAGTACTTTGATTAAAGTTAGAATCCTAGAGGTAATTAAAGACCTTGGATTAGATAAGACAGAAGCTAATTATAAAAGTAAATTACAAGAAAAACCTTTTATTTCAAATGTCTATATAAAAGTACCTGGAACTATATATTACCTAGGTATTTATGGATTTCCTGCTGCTATTGTTTTGGCTACATTATTGTTAATTAGATCTATAATAAAAGGTATTAGAAAATCTAAAGCGGAATATGAAGAATTATTCATTGAATATCCAGAGACAGAATATGATGTAGATATTTTAGTGCGAGATGCAAAATATATAAATAAAAATTTAAGAGTTTTAATATATAAAGACGCATTGGTATTTTATGGAGGGGTGTTTAATTTCGAATTATTATCAGGATTTTTGAAGATTACTTTTAGTGATATAAATGATTCGAAAAATAATATCCAGTACTATACAGCGGAAATTCATAGAGAATTTGAATCAAATGAAGTAATAAAAATGTGTTCATATTATAAAGATGCAACAGCAGAAATTACTGAATTAGGAAAAATATTAAAAGAAGAATACGGAAAAGAAGTAGAATATGATTTTTAAGAATAAGAAAGAGGTAGAATAAATGGAAACATTAAAAGATAGAGTAATAGAAGCATTAGAAAATGTAATAGACCCTGAGCTTGGTATCGATATAATGAACCTAGGACTAGTATATGATGTTAAGATGAGTGATGATAATAAGCACGCTATAGTGGACATGACATTGACATCTATGGGATGTCCTCTAGCTCCTATTATCATCGAGCAAGTTGAGACAGCAATGCTTGGTGTTGATGAGATAGAAAAAGTAGATGTAAATATAGTTTGGGAACCAGCATGGACAAAAGATAAAATGTCACGATATGCTAAAATTGCTCTAGGGGTAATAGATTACGAATAAAATATAAATACAAAAAGCAATTTCAAAATTGATTTTAAAAAGAATTTTGAAGTTGCTTTTTTGTTATTAAAAAAACAGAGATTCATTAGTTTTAGAAATTTATAAAAAAATAGTTATTACAGTAGAATGAAATATATTAAATATGTTATAATTAAAAAGACATTAAAAATGAGTATGAAAGGAGGAACTATGTACAGAGGAGAAAAGCCTAAAAAAGGTGATGTAGTAAAAATTATAGCGTATAAACATGATGGATCTATTCATAGAATTTGGCACAAGAATGTTGTACTGGAAGCGGATGAACAAGTTCTGATTTTAGCAAACAACAGAACTCTTGTGACAGAGAGTGATGGAAGAACATGGGTTACAAAAGAGATAGCACTAGTTTATTTCCATAATGAATGTTGGTTTAATATAATTTGTATGTTTAGAGAAGATGGAGTTCACTATTATTCGAATTTAAGTAGTCCATTTGCATATGACGTAGATGGAGTAAAATATATTGACTATGATTTAGATATAAAAAAATATCCAGATGGAAAATATTTCTTACTAGATGAAGACGAATATAATCAAAATAAAGCACGTTATCAGTATGGTGAAAAAATAGATAAAATATTAAAATATAATGTAAACAAACTTCAAGAATGGATTGATAAAAATCACGGAGCGCTTGCACCAGATTTTGCAGATGTATGGTTAGAAAACTATGAAAAAATAATGGGTGAAGATCAAAATGTTAGAAGGTAAATTTAGTGTAGAGGTCAGACATGACGAAATATCAGAAAAGATTGGTTTGAAGTTAAAAGAGTTTCTTTTATCTAGTGATATGAAAGAAGATAAAGAGAATCCTGACTATGTTTTTGCGGTTGGTGGAGACGGGACCGTACTGCGAACATTTAATAAGTATATGGATAATTTAGATAATATCAAATTCTTATCTATTCATACAGGGCACTTAGGATTTTATACAGACTACTCAGTTCAAAATTACGAAAGAATCTTTTTTGATATGTTAGCTTTAAAACCGAAAATTGAAGAATATCCTTTATTAAGAGTAAAAGCATATTGTTCAAATGGAGATTTAGTTTCAGATTATTATTCTTTAAATGAAATTACAGTTAATAATCATACTGGAAGCACGTATTCGGCTAAGGTATATATTAATGGTGTCCATTTTGAAAGTTTTAGAGGCGATGGACTATGCATTAGTACGCCTACCGGTTCAACTGCATATAACAAAAGCCTAGGAGGAGCGGTAATTCACCCACAGTTACCGTTGTATCAAGTGACTGAAATTGCAGCATTAAATAATCTTGTTTATAGAACGTTAGGAAATCCTCTAATACTATCTCAAGATGACGAACTTATGATAAAACCGATAGATAAGGAAAATCATCGTATTACAGTGGATCATATGCACTTTAATTATGACAGTGTTTCAAAAATAAAAATTACTTTAGCAAAGGATAAGAAAGTTTCTTTTATTCGTTATAATGATGACAGTTTTTGGCAACGAGTGAAGAGATCATTTATTAAAAATGACTAATATTATTTTGAAGTATGTAGTTAAAAATGAGCAAGTGTTAAGGGAATTTCTTCTAGAAAACAATATTTCTAGAAAAACTCTTACTAGAATAAAGTTTGATAATGATGGTAGTATAAAAGTAAATAGCAAGGAAGAAAATGTCAGATATATCTTAAAAGAAGGCGATATTGTAGAAATTACTCTTCCGAGTGAAAATTATAGTGACTTTGTTAGATTTATAGATAAAACTATCGAAATTGTGTATGAAGATGCTTATTTTTTAATTGTGAACAAAGAAATTAATCTGCCTTCAATACCATCTAGAAATGTTGAAGATGAATCATTGTTAGAGAGAGTAAATTACTATTTTAGAGAGAAAAATATTAATTCAATTCCTCATATAGTAACGCGTCTTGATAAAAATACATCAGGTTTAGTATTAATAGCTAAACATAGACATATTCACGCATTATTTAGTAATATGGAGATAGATAAGTATTATACTGCGTTAATAAATGGAAAAATAGAACAACATGGAATAATTGAGGCACCTATACGTCGAGTAAGCTCTAGTATTATAGAACGTGAGGTAGGAGAAGATGGAGAGTATGCCAAGACTGAATATTGGTTAGAAAAACATAGTCTCAAAAATAACGTTAGTATTGTTAAACTAAAACTGTATACAGGAAGAACTCATCAAATAAGAGTGCACATGAAATACTTAGGGTATCCACTTTTGGGTGATGAGTTGTATGGTGGAGATGTTAGCTTAATAAGTAGGCAAGCACTCCATTGCAGTAATTTAGCGTTTATCCATCCAATTTCTGGAGAAAAAGTAAATGTATGTACAAATTTACCAGATGATATGAGCAATATAATTAAACATAATGAGTAATTATTTTTACTTGTTATGTTTTTTATTTTATTATTTTCAGTTATATATTTTAGAGATATTGTAGTAATTTATATAAATAGTTATTAGATTAAATACATTATAAATTTGAATTCTATAGATATTTAATATTAGTATTATTATATTTTTTAAAAATTAAATAATAAAATAGAAATGAAAACGATAAAAAAGTCAGATTAATTACTTTATTTTCATTAAGAACTTATGTTATAATTTTATTCAAATAACAAAAGTTATTTATTATAAAGTCAGAAGAGGAGGAATTTTATGATTTCAACTTCATTAAAATTCGTGGGTAATACACCCGTATATCAATTAGATAACACAAATATTTTTGTGAAACTAGAAAAATATAATCTAGGAGGAAGCGTTAAAGATAGAGCTGTGCTTGGTATGTTAGAAGAAGCTATTTCTCAAGGTGCGGTTAATAAAGATACTATCCTTGTTGAGCCAACTAGTGGTAATACAGGTATAGCTGTAGCTATTTTAGCTTCTGTTTTAGGATTAAAAGCTGTGATAATTATGCCAGAAAGCATGAGTATTGAAAGACGTAATATTATTAAAGCATATGGAGCACAATTAATTTTAACACCAAAAGAATTAGGAATTAAAGGTTCAATCGAAAAAGCTGCAGAAATTCGTGAAAAATATAGCAATGCTATTTCTCTAAGTCAATTCGATAATCCTGCTAACCCAGGGTATCACCACAAAACAACAGGACGAGAAATATTAGAACAAGTACCTAATATTGATATCTTTGTTGCTGGAGTTGGAACTGGAGGAACATTTACAGGTGTTGCTAAATATTTAAAAGAAAATAAACCAGAAGTATTATCAATTGCTGTGGAACCAGCAGAATCACCAGCTATTAGTGAAGGACATGGAGGACCACACAAAATCCAAGGAATTGGAACAGGATTTATTCCAGAAAACTTCAAAAAAGAATATATGGATGATATATTTACAGTAACAAGTGAGGAAGCAATAGAAGAAACTAAAAACTTCTTACGTTCTACTGGAATAGGTATTGGTATTTCATCAGGAGCAGCAATAGTTGGTGCTAAGAAAGCAGCTGAAAAATACCCTGGTAAAAACATTGTAACTATCTTACCTGATGGGGTTGATAAATATTTATCTGTCCTTGATTTCGAAGATGTTACACATGTAGAAGTGTAATGGGTTATTTTGAGAATTTAAATTACAATTTAAATCGAGTTTTAAAAGACGATCCTGCAGCGGAGTCGAAACTAATGATTTATCTTACATATCCTCACATAAAAGCTCTAAATTATCACTACTTTTCACATAAATTATATAAAAAAGGATGGCATACAATGGCCCGTCTTTTGTCAAAAAGGGCGAGAAGATTGACTGGAATTGAAATACATCCTGGAGCAAAAATTGGTAAAGGATTATTTATCGATCATGGAATGGGAGTAGTAATAGGAGAAACTGCAATAGTTGGAGATAATGTGACTATGTATCATGGAACTACTCTAGGTGGAACTACATTAGATCCCATAAAGAGGCATCCTACTATTGGAGATAATGTTATGATAGGAGCAGGGGCAAAGGTTTTAGGAAATATAACAATAGGAAAAAATTCTAAAATTGGAGCGAATGCAGTAGTAAAACATAGTGTTCCAGATGGAACTATAGTTTATGAAGCAAGACCTGTAGTAAGATATTTAGAAGAAGATAAATAAAAGCTAAATTCCAAGTGATTTTACTTGGAATTTAGCTTTTTCAAATGTACAATATAGATTATATTCATCATTAAGAATGGAGGTGAAATTGATGACTAAGATAAAAAATTTAATTTTTGATTTAGATAATACTTTATATGATTTTAGTAATATATGGAAAAAATCTAATAGACTAGTATTTGAATATTTAGAATATGATAAGTTGATTAGCTATGATGAGTTTTTTAAATTATATAAGAGTATCAATAATAAATTAGCAGAAGAAGTAGTTCAAGGGAAATTAAGATTGATAGAGCTTAGAAATAAACGCTTAAAATTAACTTTGTCAAAACTTGGTGTGAAACTAAGTGATGAAGATTGTAAGTTTTATTATGACAAGCAATTTGAATTTATCTTAGCATTGATAGAACCTGATGAAGAGGTGAATATGTGGATAGATAAATTAAAAGAAAAATATAATATGATTATCTTAACGAATGGGAAGTCGCAGGAACAAAGATTAAAACTGAAAAAATTAGGCTTAGAAGGAGTTTTTAAATTATATATTTCAGGAGAAACTCATATAAGTAAACCGAAAGAAGGAGCTTTTTTAAATGTTCTTGAATCTGAAGGATTATTACTTGAGGAAACGATGATGATAGGAGATTCATTATATCATGATATAAAACCAGCTAAGAAATTAGGGATGAAAACATGTTTAGTTGAAAAAAAATGGCATTTTGATGATGAGTTAAAGGCTTATACTGGATATAAAGTTAAGGATATAAAACAATTTTTTACAGAATTAGACAAGTTATAAAAATATTATTATTTTTTCGAATATAACGAAAGTATAAAAAAAATAAGGTATTAAATAAAGTTTATAAATAGTTTTATTTATAGGCTTTATTTTGTTTTTATGTAAAGTTAAAACTTTGATAAAAAAGTAAAATATTTCTTTGTTTTTCTAATTTGTGATGTTGATTGAATGAATTTGATTTGTTATACTATGTATGAAAGCAATAACAAAGGAGTTAAAATTATGAAATACAATAAATTATTAGTGGTCAGTATGGCAGCCGTATTATCTTTATCTTTAGCAGGTTGTTCTTCAGCTTCGAATAGTAGCTCAAGCAGTAGCAATGGGACAGTTGCTGTAAAAGAACTAAAAGGGGAAGAATTAAATAAAATAGAAAAAGATGACAAAGAAAAAGAAAAATATCTTGTTATCGATGTACGAGATGCTAATGAATATAAAGAGGGGCATGTAAAACATGCTATTAATATTCCATTAGCTGATATTGAAAAACATGCAGAACACTTAAGTGCATGGAAAGATAAAGAAGTAGTAACAGTTTGTAATACTGGTAAGAAAAGTAAAGAAGCTGCTGATAAACTTGTTAAAGCAGGATTCAAAAAAGTTTCTAATGCACAAGGTGTTAAAGACTATAAAGACTATGAAATAGTTAAATTTACAACATTATTAGCAAGTGACTTCCAAGCAGCAATTGACAAAAAAGAAGGAACATTTATCGATGTTCGTGAAGCAAAAGATTATGAAAAAGGGCACGTAGCTGGAGCGAAAAATATTGATGTTAAAAACATTGATAAAGACCTAGCAGCATTATTACCAGCAGACAAAAATGCACCAGTTTATACATACTGCTATAGCGGTAACCGTTCTTCAAAAGCAGCACAAAAAGCTGTAGAACTTGGTTATACAAATGTATATAATGCATGGGATGGTACAAAAGAACACGAATACAAATTCTAAGAAAATATTGTAAAAAAAGAGTAAAAAATAAAATTATTTATTAGGAAAAAAACTATTTTTAAGTTATACTAATAGAAGACGAGGTTCTACATAAATACACAAAAATTTAAGGTACTACCTTGTCTTTTATTAAATAAGGAGAGGAAGAAGATAAATGAAATATAATAAGTTTTTAGCTGTGAGTATGTCAGCGGTGTTATCATTAGCCTTAGTAGGATGTTCAACTACTTCATCTGCAAAAGAATTGAAAGGTGAAGAGTTAAATAAAATTCAAAAAGACGATAAGGAAAAAGAAAACTATCTAGTCATTGATGTAAGAGATGAGGCTTCTTATAAAGAAGGACACCTTAAACATGCAATTAACATTCCATTGTCAAAAATAGATAAAAGTATCGAAGAAATTCGTACATGGAGAGAGAAGAAAGTAGTTGTTTATAGTGATAAATCTGATAAAACAAAAGATGCTGTAGAAAAATTAACGAAACAAGGGTTTAAAGATGTTTCTGGAGCTCAAAATTTAAAAGATTATAATTATGATCTTGTAAAATATTCATTATTAAGTAGCGGGAAATTCCAAGATGCATTATTAGATACAGCTGCAAACAGTGTATTTTTAGATGTAAGAGATAAAGCTGATTTTGAAAAAGGTCACGCAGCAGGTGCTAAAAATATCGATGTTAAAAAATTGGATGATTTAAAATCAATTTTACCAGAAAACAAAGAATTACCAATATATGTGTATAGTTCTACAGGTAATAGTTCTTCAGTAGTAGCTCAAAAACTTATTGATTTAGGATACAAAAATGTATTTAATGCAATTGATGGAACTAAAGAGCACAGTTATAAATTTGAAATTGCAGATTGCTGTAAAGATCCAAGCGACGCAGTAAAAGGTGCAGAGCATAAGGAAGGTCATGAAGGACACAATCACTCTTCAGATAAGAAAGATGATTATTCGGGGCATAATCATTAATATTTAAAGTACAGGGTGACTCAAAATTGAAATTTCAATTAGAAATATTGTTATTGAGTCACCCTTTTTTATATATAATATCGATCGTAAATTTAGAATAATTTTAGAGATTAAATTAAAGGAAAAGTTTCAGAAATGAAAAACAAAATAATATTTTTTACAAGAGTACCGAAGGTGGGTACAACAAAAACAAGGTTGTATGACTTTGTTTCTCCAGAAAATGCTATAGAAATTCAAAAAAAATTAATGAAGTTAAATTATAGTATTTTAAGAGAAAGTGGAGAAGAAGTAGTAGTTTATCACGATGGTCAAATTAGTGACGATAATACGATGAAGGATATTCTAGAAAATAGAGAATTTTCTTATCAAGAAGGAAAAACACTTGGTGACAAGATGTATAATGCTATTGAACAAGAATTAAAAACTAGTGACAAGGTGATTTTATTAGGTTCTGATATCTATAATTTAAAAAAAGATATGATTAATACTGCTTTTGAGAAATTAGATAATTTTGATATTGTTATAAACCCTAGTATTGACGGGGGGTACTTTTTAATAGGTATGAAGAATGCCATTAAAGAAGTATTTGATCTTCCTAGTTACGGAGATAACAGTGTTTTAGAGAATCTGCTTGTTGTTTGTAAAGAACAAGGATTAAGTTATTATCTAGGTGAAAGTGGGCTTGATATCGATACAAAAGAAGACCTTCTACTTGCGGAAACAGGTTATAAGAATATTAAGTTACTAGGTGCAGGAGAATATAATATTAACTTTACCTTTGATGATAGAGATTTGAAAAAAGTTCTTAGAATAAATATGAAGAGCCAGATGAATCTTGAAAATCAAATAGAGTATGAATATGAGACTCTACAATTGTTGAAAGATAGTGGAGTTACACCAAAACCTTATGAACTAGTGACAGAAACAAGTTTACTGCCATATAAATATTTAACGATGGAATTTTTAAAAGGAAAACCACTTAATTACAAAACAGATATGTATATTGCAGCTTATTTATTAAGTAAGGTTCACAATACACCATATGGAGACAATAACTTAATCAATGCAGCCAATCCATTCCAACTTATGTTTGATGAATGTAAACAAATGGCAGGTGAGTATTTAGCTTGGGATAAAGCTGATGACAAGGTTAGCGACTACATCAAATCTTTCTTAGATAAATGTTTAACTCTTATACCTGAAAAATATAGTATAGCCAATCCATGTATTATAAATACCGAACTAAATTCAGGAAACTTCCTGATTGGAGAAAGAAAAGAAGACAGTTATGTTATTGATTGGGAGAAGGCATTAATAGGGGAGTGTGAACAAGATTTAGCTCACTTCCTAGCGCCGACGACAACATTTTGGAAGACTGATATTATTTTAGAGAAAGAAGAAATTGATGAATTCCTAGAAGAGTATAATAAATATCGTACTTTTGATCGAGAAAGATTTGAAAGATATCTAATATTTAATTGTCTTAGAGGTGTGACATGGTGTAGTATGGCGTTTAGACAGTATAGTGAAAATGATAAGATGCTGATGGATGAGACTACATTTAAAAAAATAGCTTCATATATTGAATTAGAATTTTTAGAAAAAGTATCAGTATACTTTAAATAGGAGGAGAGTAATGACTGAGTTTATTCAAAGTTTTGGTGTTTTAGCACCTATTATTTATGTGTTAATGTTTATGTTCTTACCGGTATTTTTCTTCCCGGTACCGATTCTTGCTGTTGCTGGAGGAGTAGCGTTTGGTTTTGTTGAGGGTAGTTTACTAACTTTCGTTGGAGCTTCATTAAATTGTTATATTATGTTTGTAATTTCTCGTCGTTTTGGACGCGAATGGGTGAAAAACTACCTTAAGAAAAAAATGACACCGAAGCAACATGATAGAATCTTTAATGTTAGTGATGAAAAGTTGATGATGAGTCTAGTAATTTTGAGACTTATTCCTTTAGTGCCATATAATATGATAAATTATGGATATGGTTTAACAAATATAAGTTTAACAAAATATATGATAGCGAGTGTACTTGGAATAATTCCAGGAACAGTAGTGTTTTTAAACTTCGGAGCTACAAGTACAAATGTCTTTAGTAAAGAGTTTTTAATAGCATCATTATTAGTAATTTTATTAACGGTTGGTTCTATCTACTTATCTAAATTAGTAGAAAAAAGAGAACAACAAAAGAAATCTGCAAATGAATAAAAAAATAAACTCTCAGGATGTTTTCAATCTTGAGAGTTTATTTTTTATATTTGGATAATATGAACTTCTCCAAAATTAACAGAACCGTTTAGTATAATTTTAACATCATTTGCAACACTGTTAGAATCTGTTGGAACTTTAGCTAAGAAACTATTTGTATTATTTTCAACAGCCCATTCTTTTGGGATATATATTTTTAAATCTCCAAAAGAAACAGATACATTTAGTTCAAAGTTTTTTATTGGATAGGTATCTAGTTTTTCAAAATAGATACTTGTACTTCCGAATTTAGTAGAAGTAGTGAAAGAATCAGATTTAGTTATATCTATATACTGTGTATTTTCACCAAATGTTACATCAGAATAATCGTGTCCATTATGTATTTTTTGATAGCTTTTTTTTCTGTAAATCTTTCTGAATTCTTTATATTTATATCTTCTAGGTAAAATCATAGAAATACCTATGCTAAGAAAAATAGCAACTAAGAATATTTTCCATCCTGATATGTTTGCAAAGTGATAATTTTTGTTATAAACATAAAATAATAATGCTAGTGGGAATATTGTTCCAAAAGAGTCAAAATCCATTAAACCTCGAATTGCAAAAAATCCAAGAACTACAGTACATATAGCTAAGAAGATTGATCCGTTTGGAAAAATACTGAATCCATCAAGTAGAGTAGTTATAGCTAGTATTATAAAAAATAATCCAATAAAACTTCTTCTCATTTTCTTTACCTCATTTCTTTTAATTTGTCTTTTAATATTTTATAGTAATGTCTTGATATGTGGACTTGCTTCTTAGAATCATAAAAAGAAGCGGTACTAGAGCCAGAAAAAGATTTTTCTAGCGAATAAATTACTTTTGTATTTATTATAGAGCTCTTAGAAATTCGACAATAATAAAATGGAATCATCTTCTCTAATTCATACAATTTAAACTTCACTTCGAAGAATTCATCTGTAGTATGAGCATATACCTTATTATCAGAAGTTTCAAAAAATAATATTGATTCAAGTGGGATGAAATATTCTGAGTCACCTTTATAGAAAATTATTTTTTGAGAATTTAATAAAGCTTTTTCAACTAGTTCTTTAATTAATATTACATCATTATTTAAGTCAGGTGTCTTAATAACAAGTTCGATGTCTTTAAGCGCTGAATCTAATTCTATGTTAATTTTCATATTGTCTCCTTTCTAAATGTTTATAGGTATATTATATATTATTTCAACGTAAAAATTAATAGCTTTTAGGTAAGTGGTAAAAAACCAGTTGTAAGTGGTATAACTATGGCATATGAGAACACTTGTGATTTCATAAATAGAATAGTATTCTGTATACGTTAACATATCATCTTGCATTTTTACAATATTTATTGTATAATATAAACATACTTGGGAGTGGATGAGTTCTGGTGTGCTCTCTAGTCTTCAAAACTAGTATGAGGGGTTAAGAGCCTCTTGGGTGGGTTCGATTCCCACACATTCCCGCCAGTTTTTTTATTCTTTAGACATATAAAAGCCATCATGGAGTGATTTTCATGATGGCTTCTTTCTATTTATTTAGTAGTAATAATAGAGACAATAGTATAGAGAAAATCAATATAATAAATATACTTTTGTTTTTATCGATTATATATTTATTATAGTGAGTTCGTTTTTTAAAGTCTTCATAGGCATGTACTGTCATCGCTTCAGATATTTGAGGTTGCCAAGTTAAAGCTATAAATATAGCTTTAGCATAGTAGTAAGGTGACCAAAAAGGTAAGAAGATACCCCTAAGTCGACTTGATTTTGTAATCATTTGGGTTTCGTATTGTATTCTTGGCAATGCTTGAATAACTACTAGGAGACCATAGACTACATTAGATGAAAGTCCATGTTGTTCAAGATATTTTAATAGTTCCACTAGAGAGATGTATGTTGCTAAAATTAAACCTAATCCTGCAAAACCATATGTTCTAGTAAAAATTAAAAGAGCGTATTTATAATTAGAAGTTTGAACAATAATAGCCCAGGCAGAACCTATTGCAGGTAGAAGAGGTAGGAATAGAAAAATTAGTAACTTATTCCAATATTTTGACGAAACTAATAAAACTATTGTTGTGCATATTATAGTAATATTTAGAGCTAGTAATTTACTAAACGAAATCCAAATAGTTAATAACATTATTATTAGAGTAAGAGTAGGACTAATTATTTTCTTTTCCATAATTATCCTCCGTTATACAATGCAAAGTATTATTTGAGATTTCAATATGGTAATCACTTCTGTTATTTAGCGGTTCTAATCTATGGCTAACAATAATAAATGATTGACCTACAAGCTTCTTATTCTCTTCTATCCAATCCATGATGAATGAACAGGCCCTTTCATCTAGATGAGTAAAAGGTTCATCTAACAGCAACAGATCAGTTTTTTGACTTAATAAACACATAAGTTGAATAAGTTTTCTTTGGCCACCGCTGTAATAATATAAACTTTTATCGAGTTCTTTTTCTAAATCAAATTCTTTTAAAAGTCTTTCTTGCCACATGTTAGCGTGATTCCAAATATCTTTTTGCATAGATATTTCTTCTCGTGGCATTAAACTAATGAATTGCTGAAAGGCATCCTGTAAGCAGGTACTTATTTTTCTATATAACTTTCTTGATTTTTTCACTTTGCTATCTTTAAAATAAATATTTCCCTTATATTTTTTTAATTGGGAAATAGCATGTAGTAGTGTTGTTTTTCCTGTTCCATTATCTCCTGTTAGTGTGGTAATTCCCTTATGTATTTTAAAGTTTGTTGTGTTTAATAATTTTTTGTTGCCTTGAGTAATAATGACGTCTTCAAGTTTCAGCAATTCTTCTGTTTGTATATTTTTAGCTAGATTTATAGTTGTATTTTTTATGCTTGGATTTTCTATTAATTCCAAACTCCCATTAGAAAGATAATAGAAAGTATCTGCATAGTTCAAATATAGTTGATATTCGTGATCACAAACTATTATTGTCACACCTTGATTGTTTAAGTCTTTAAGTAAGGTTAATAGAGAGCTACGCGTTTTCTTATCAACATTTGCAAAAGGTTCATCTAATATTAATATTTCACTCCCCATCGCTAAAGCTACAGCAAATGCAGCACGTTGACGTTCTCCTCCAGATAATGTATGAATATGTTTATTTGCGAGTTCTTTTGTCTTAGTGATTGATAAAGCATACTCTAGTTTTTCATTAATAACTTGTGCTTCTAAACAGAGATTTTCTAAAGCAAAGATTATCTCTTCTTCTAAAGTAGGCATAACAAATTGATTAATTGCATGTTGCATCACATACCCTATGTTTCTAACATGTTCTTGCATAGGTATATCAACTATATTTTTTTCTTTGTAAGTTATGAGTCCGTCGTATTTTTCCTTATTTAATTTACAAATTGTTCGAAGTAGGGTAGACTTGCCACTACCAATATTTCCTGTTAAAACTAGCCAACTGTGCTCTTTTATATTTAGATTAACATTATCAAATAAGACCTTGTCTTTAATTTTTAGAGAAAAATCAACGATTTCTATAATGTTCATTACTCATTACCGCTTTTTTGAACTTTATTAACGATATTTAAAATAAGTTTTACGCAGATAACGCCAAAAATTATTACTGAGATAAAACGAACAACTAATAATGCTAAAATCAGTCCGATAGAATAGGCTTCATAGCCAAGTTTGAAATATTCAAAGACAAAGCTAAAAATTGTAATACCTATTGCAGATAAGAATAGAGATTTATAATCGTAACGTTTATATTTAGTAACAAAAAATCCGAACTCTGATCCTAATCCTTGTACTATACCTGAGATAATAACCCCAGCTCCAAAAAATGAACCATATAGCATTTCAGCTAAGGCCCCTAGAACTTCACCTAAAGTTGCACTCCCTGGTTTTTTAACCAATACAGCAGCGACAGGTGCAGCCATAACCCAAAGCCCGAATAGAATCTCATTTGCGAAAGGTTGATAACCTAGCGGAGTAAGTGCAGCCTCTAATGCAGCATAAATCCACCCTGCAGCAAGGAATATCCCCCCAAATAAGAAACCTATTAAGGCTAAAATAATAATGTCCTTTGTAGACCATTTTTTCATAAGAAAAACCTCCTGTTATTTTATTCATTAAAACAACAAGAGGTACTTTTAAATTTCATATACTTAAAAATAAACATGGTTAAATAAACATTTTCCTACGATTGTACTAACAACGTCAGGTTCCATGGGTATAATCTCAGCTTAAATGCACCCCAAATGTTTTAATGATTAACTAAAATTATAACATCCGTTGATAACGGTGTCAAAAAACTAGCTTGCACAAAGGAAATTATTTTATTTTCTTGGCTAACATAGTAGCAAAACGTAACCTAAATCTATTCCCATTAGCATCTGTTTTGTGAAGTTGTCCAAAATCTTCATTATATTTTATAAATTCCCAGTCTTTGTAATATTCTTTAAGCTCATTTTCTTTAAAAGTAAATGGGAAAGGAAGAGGACAAGGAGCATCTTCGGTTGACATAGCAGCAACAATTAAATTATAGCCACCTATGTTAGTCTGTTCTTGCATATTTTTTATTACACTAGGAATAGATTGTTCTTCGATAAACATTAAAACAACAGTTGATAGTATGAAATCATAAGTATTTCTAAGAGCTGCTGTATTTATATCGTAACTACCGATTTTAATATCTAGATTTTCAATTCTAGAAGTCTCCATTAAAAATTCTAAAGCAGGAATATTATTATCTACCGCAGTGACTTCGAAACCAAGTTTAGAAAGGAATAGAGAGTTACGTCCTTGACCAGATCCAAGGTCTAAAGTTTTACAAGGTTTGATCGTTTCTATGGCCTCTACCACTTCAGAATGAGCAGGATTAATATTGTATTTGTTAGCGAAATAATTTTTTGGCTCGCAATAAAACTCTAAGAAACATTCTAAATCATCAGATAAAGGTGCAACACGGTGCCATGCTTGTGGTTCCACGAACGGAATACTACTCTCAGGTGTAAATATATGCTCCTTCACAATCTCATTTTCTTCAGTTAATTCTGTAAACTGTAGCTTTCCTTTAAGAATAGTTAATTTTGCCCAAACATCTTTTCTAGTATTGTGTTTATGTCTAAATGGTTCAGGTAGAGTTTGAGCAGTCCAATTTGGTAATCTTTTGTAACATACTAAGTTTTCTGTCATTTTAATCTCCTTACTAATGGATAATTTTAAGTTAATTATATCATGTAAAATATAAAAATAAAACAATGGGAGTGACTCAAAAATCGTGATTTCGAAGAAACAAGATTTTGTCGAGTCACCCCCGCACAGTTTATTAGATATCTAAAAAGCTTTTCTAAAGCGGATTTTAGATATCAATAAACCACTGCGTCTATGAGTTCTTATATACACGTTGTTAAAATTTAGGTCTTTTAGGTCAGCCCCTTGTCTTTATTATGTTGATTTTAATTCTTTATGTTATAATAAAATAGAAAATAAATATTAATGAGGTAATGAAAAAATGGTAAAAGTATTATTTGTATGTTTAGGGAATATTTGTCGTTCACCTATGGCAGAAGCAATATTTAGAGATATGGTAGAAAAAGAAGGATTAAGCGAAAAAATTCAAATTGATTCAGCAGCAACTAGTAGTTGGGAACACGGTAATCCCGTTCATAGTGGAACTAGAAAAGAACTTGCTAAAGTTGGAATTGGAGTAGAGGGAATGTATTCTCGTATCCTTAATGATAGCGATTTACAAGCAGACTATATCGTAGGGATGGATGATAGCAATATAGAAAACATTAAGAAATTTATCGCAGGAAGAAAAACTGGTGAGGTAAAAAAATTATTAGAATACGCAGGAGAAGATAGAATTATTGATGATCCGTGGTATACAGGAGATTTCAAAACAACATTTAGTGATGTAACTAAAGGATGTACGGCTTTATTAGATAAAATCAAGAAAGATAATCTTTAATAGGGTAAAATAAGATATGTACTAACATTAAATTAGATACAAGAAAGAAGGATAAATGAATTCTAAAAAAATAGTAATAGGAATAGCAGCATTAATTGCTATAGCAGCAGTAGCTTTAGGAGTAAAATCGCAATTTTCACATAAAGATACACCTCAAGAAAGAGGAAATAGTCTTGTAGAAAACTCATCAGTAAATACTTCAAATATTGATACGAGTAATATAGTTAAAGAAGAACTATATGCCGAAGGTCAAGGAAAGAAAATATACGGATACATAACAGCACCAAAAAATTATAAGGAACAAAAGCTACCAACAATAATTGCTTCTCACGGTTTTGGAGGAAATGCTGAACGAGAAGATTATTATGCTCAGAGTTTAGCCAAAGAAGGATATGTAGTTTACTCATTTGATTTTACGGGTGGAAACAAAAATAGCCGAAGTGGAAATGACACTTTAAAAATGTCTGTATTTACAGAGGTTGATGATCTCGACGTAGTAGTAAACACATTAAAAAATCAAAACTTTGTAGATAAAAATAACATTTTCTTATTAGGTCAAAGTCAAGGTGGAGTCGTGTCGACTATTGAAGGTGCTAAACTTAAAAATGAAATCAAAGGATTAATATTGATATTCCCAGCGTTTGTATTATTTGATGATGCACGAGAATTATTCAAATCAGTATCAGATATTCCAGAAGTTTATAATCATAGAGGAACAGAAGTAGGGAAAGCTTATTTTGAAAAATCATTAGACTATGATGTTTATAATGATATGAAGAACTACGATGGAAAAGTTCTTATTGTTCATGGAACAAGTGATAATGTAGCACCGATAAGTTATTCGAGACGTGCTATAGAAACTTTTAAAGATGCTAGGTTAAAAGAAATTCCAGGAGCAGGTCATGGGTTTAGAGGAGCTCAACAAGAAGAGGCAACTAAAGCGATTATTGACTTTGTAAAAGGGAGTATTCAAGGAGATAGATAATGTTAAACGTTAGAACGGTTGAATTACAAGATGCCGAAAATTTAGTAAATATTTATAGACCATATGTAGAACATACGGCTATTACTTTTGATTACACTGTACCAAGTGTACACGAATTCGAAGAAAAAATCTCAAAATCAATTCAAAGTTACCCATTTTTAGTAGCGGAAGAAGGAGATGATTTATTAGGATACGCATATGCTAGTGAGTTTTATCCGAAAGATGCATATAAATGGACTGCTGAAATTACGATTTATTTAGATGAAAAAGTACGTGGAAAAGGTGTTGGAGAGAAGTTGTATAATGAACTTGAAAAACAACTTTACGATAGAGGAATATGCAGATTGACTTCATGTATAGCATATCCGGATGAAGGTAGTGTATCGTTTCATGAGAAGAGAGGGTTTAGAAAGGTAGCTCATTTCGAAAAAGTAGGTTATAAATTTAATCGTTGGTATGATGTCGTATGGTATCAAAAAGATATTAGAGAAAATATTAAATAGAAAAAAGAGTTAGAAAATTATCTAACTCTTTTTTTAGTACAGTAATGTGTTGATTGATATAAATAAGTAATTTGCTATGAATTAAGGTTGTTTTTCTATTGTAATTTTGTATTATTACAGAATAATACAGTGTTTATTCGCTTTTGTTAGTTAAAAATATATTAAATACCTCTTTACAACTATAACAGATAGTTATATAATATATTTATCAATTGATATAAATTAATAAAAATAACTGATTGATTTAAAAGTTAGGAGGAACTGAAGTGAAAAAATTGTTAGATGAGATGAAGCTTAGTTCAGGAGTTACTTTAAAAAACAGAGTATTTGTATCACCAATGACTATTCAATCTGCATTTTATGACGGTGGGGTTACCGAGGATATGATTGAATATTATAGTCATAGATCTGGGGATGCTGGTGCAGTTGTAGTAGAAAGTGCGTTTGTTGAAGTTAACGGTAAAGGATTTCCTGGAGCGCTAGGTATTGATAAAGATGATAAAATTATAGGGTTAACTAAATTAGCCAATGCAATAAAAGAAAAAGGTTCGAAAGCATTTATTCAGCTTTATCATGCAGGAAGAATGGCTTGGCCAGCATATAATGGTGGGGCAGAACCAATTGCCCCAAGTCCTGTTGCTGCACTAAGACCGAATGCACCAACTCCACGTGAAATGACTGAAGAACAAATAGAAAATATGATTAAATTGTTTGCTGATGGAGCAAGAAGAGCGATAAAAGCAGGGTTTGATGGAGTAGAAATCCATGGTGCTAATACTTTCATAGTGCAACAATTTTTCTCACCACATTCTAATCGTCGTGAAGATAAATGGGGAGGAAGTCGTGATAATAGAGCTAAATTTCCACTTGAAGTACTAAGAGCTATTAAACAGGTTGTTGTTGAAGAAAATGTTAAACAGTTTGCAATTGGATATAGATTTTCTCCAGAAGAATTAGAAATACCTGGAATTAGATTTGAAGATACTATGTTTTTATTAAACAAATTGGCAGAAGAAGGATTAGACTATGTTCACTTTTCGATGGGAGTTTATACTCGTAGTTCAATTGTTGATACTGATAACCCTGAGGAGCTTATTACACAGTATTTAGCAAGACGTAGTTTAAAACTTGCTGAGATTCCAGTTGTCGGTGTAGGAAGTATCCTACAAAAAGCAGATGCAGAAGAGGCATTTAAACTAGGTTATGATATTCTTGCTGTTGGGAAAGGATATTTAATTGAACCTAAATGGGTAGAAGCAGTTACAAATGGGAAAGTTATACCTGATTTTGTAGATAAACACCTTAGGGAAGAATTAGTATTACCTATGCCACTTTGGGATTTCATATCTTATATGGTTTCAGATGCAGAAGTAGAAAAACAAAAACATGAAAAAATCAAAAAATTATTAAATACGAAATTGGAATTTAAAGAAGGTACATATGAAGTACAGGCCAAAGGACATAATAGTAGCCTACCAATGCAAGTAACTTTTTCACGTGAAAGAATTGAAAAAATTGAAGTTGATAATAGTGGAGAGTCAGAAGGATTATCAGAACAAGTATTTACTAGACTACCTAAGCAAATCATTGAAGGACAAACTCTTAATGTTGATGCAATTTCAGGTGCTTCAAGTTCAAGTAAGGGATTGGTTAACGGGGTAGCTGAAGCTGTTAAATTAGCAGGAGCAGATCCGGAAGTACTATTAGTTAGACCAAAACCTGCGATTAAATGGGTTAAAGATGTTGTAGAAGAAGAAACAGATGTTGTTGTAATTGGTGGAGGAGCTGCAGGAATTGCTGCAGCGTTACGAGCTGATGAACTAGGATTAAAAGTTACTCTAATAGAAAAACAAGCATTTATAGGTGGAGCAATTTCTATTAGTGGAGGTAACCAAGTAGTAATTGGTTCTAAATTACAAAAACAATTAGGTGTAACAGATGATACACCAGAACTTATGTTTGAAGACTTTATGAAAAATGGAAATAATAAAAATATTCCAGAACTATTAAATCTATTAGCTCATAATGTTGGACCAACAACAGATTGGTTAACAGATTATGTTGGAGTTGAGTATGATCTTGAAGGTGGATTGCATGTTCTTGCTGAATATCGAAAAGATCGTGAGCTTGCATATAATCATGGAGGTCATGGATTTGCTGGAGCAGCAAGGGAAAAAGTTGCTAATAGTAATGTGAAGTTATTGTTACAAACTAAGGCAAAAGAGCTACTACAAGATGAAGAAGGTAATGTTGTAGGGTTAATAGCTAGAGAAGAAACTGGAAGGAAGCATATTATTCATGCGAAATCTGTAATTCTAACTACTGGTGGATACGGTAATAATAAACAACTCCTTAGTAAAGAATTAGGAAAAGTATTGTTCTACGGAACTAAGTCATCAAATGGTGAAGGATTGATGATGGCTACTAAAGAAGGTGTAGATGCGGCAACTCGTATGATGGAATATGGAAAAATTTATCCAAATGGTATAGAAGTATCTAATGGTTATGCAAAATCTACAATTGGAGGTAATATTGCAGTTCTAAGAGAAAATGGATTGCTAGTAAATAAATCTGGTAAACGTGTTGTTAACGAACGAGCAAGTAACCATGATATCTTAGATGTGCTAATGAAAGAACAAGATCAAACACTATATATCTTACTAGATCAAGAACATTTTGAAATCTTCAGAAGAGAAGTTGCAGAAGGTGGTATTTCTAGTCAAGATATCGACAGGTGGTTAGAAAGTAACGGTGAAAGAACACCACACTTCTATCATGCGGAATCTTTAGAGAAATTAGCAGAATTAGCAAGTATGCCTGAAATGAGTCTGAAAGAAACTGTAGCTAAATATAATAGTTTTGTAAGAGATGGAGAGGATAAAGATTTCCATCGTGAAGCTAGATTCTTGAAAAAAGAAGTAGGCGAAGGACCATATTATTTAGTAGAACAAAAACCTCGATTTGCAACAACAATGGGTGGATTAGTTGTTAATGACACTCTAGAGGTTGTGAATAAAAAAGGAAACGTAATAAATGGATTATACGCTGCAGGTGAAGTAGTAGGGGGAGTTATGGGAACAGACTCACCATCGGGAGCGAATAATGCATGGGCCTTGACTTCAGGGAAATTAGCAGCTGAATCAATTGAAAAAAAATACGTAAAATAAAAAAATATAGAAGCGGGGCTTTTGCTCAGCTTCTAAGATAAAATTATTTATTAAAATGGTTTAAACAGAATTCTTTAAATCGTAATGCCCCAGGAGTAATGAAACCATCTTTACGAGTAGCAATATAAAGCCAACGTGGTTCATGCTTATCAAGTATTTCTAACACTTTTACAGGGTATGAACTGATACCTTTAATTTTAGGCATGATAGTAATACCATGGTTTTCAGATACAAATCCAAGTAATGTATGGTCTTCATTTGCTTCAATAGTTATATTAGGTTTAAATTTTAAACTTTTAGTAAGGTTGTCTAAATAAGGGCGAAGTCCACTATTTTCATCAAAGTAAACATAAGGATAGTCCTTTGTTTCTTTCAGGAAAACTCCATCCTTTTTAGCAAGAGGATGATCTAGAGGTACAACAAGATAAATATTTTGTTCTATTAATTTTTCAAATTGGATATTATCAACATTTTCAACGAATGAAGTAATAGCGATATCAATTGTTTCATCATTAAGATTATTTAAAAGTTGAAATGAGTTTCCTAGAGAAAAAGAAAATTTAATATCTTTATTATCTGCTTGTTCCAAGAAAAGTCTCGTTAATAAAGGAGCGATTTCGGAACCTGCAGTATAGACAAAACCAAAATTAATTTTTCCAGAATATGGATTTAATTCTTCTTGAATAAGAGAGGAAGCTTGATTTAATCGAATTAAAGCACTAGATGCATGTTCGTAAAATATTTTTCCGTATTTAGTTAATTTGATATTTCGACCGGTTTTCTTGAAAAGTGGAACACCTAATTCCTTTTCTAACTCAGATATAGTATAGCTAAGATTAGGTTGAGAAGTTTTTAGTTGCTTTGCAGTTTTAGTCATATGTTCATTTTCGGCTAAGATTACAAAGGCTTCTAGTTGAGATATATTCATATATAAAATCTCCTTTAATTAATTAATAAATATATTTTATCATTAATTCAAAAAAAATTCACTAATTATATATATAAATAATTATTCATACTTGGAGGGTAATGAAATGAGTAAAGAATCACCAATAACAGTAAGTTCATGGACATTAGGGGATGAATGTAAATTTGAAGATCGTGTAAAAGCGGCTAAAGAAGCAGGATTTGAAGGTATAGGATTACGTGCTGAAACGTATGTAGATGCTTTAGTTGAAGGTTTGCATGATGATGATATTTTAAATATCTTAGAAAAATATGATATAAAAGTAACTGAAGTCGAGTACATTGTTCAATGGGCTGAAGATAAACGTTCTTATGAACAAAAATACAAAGAGCAAATGTGTTTTCACATGTGTAAATTATTTGGGGTAAAACACATTAATGTAGGACTTATGGAAAATTATTCTATAGAACATACAGCTCAAAAATTAAAAGAATTATGTCAGAGATCATCCCCATATATTATAGGAGTAGAACCAATGCCATATAGCGGAATTCCAGATTTTGATAAAGCATATGCAGTTGTTAAACAAGCAAATGTTGAAAATGCAGCGATAATTCTAGATTCATGGCACTGGGTTAGAGCAGACCAAGAATATAGAATTTTAACAAAAGAAGAAGCAGAATCAGTTATCTCTATACAAATAAATGATGCATATGATCGCCCTTATGCTAAATCTGTATTACGTGATGAAAGTATGCATGACAGACTTGCTCCAGGAACTGGAGTTAAAGATACTGCTGGATTTGTAAAAATGATTAAAGAGTCAGGTATAAATCCAAAAGTAATAGGTGTAGAAGTGATTTCTGACGAAATATTATCAAAAGGTGTTGAAGAAGCTGCGAAACATAATTTTGATAATACAGTAAAAGTATTAAAAGAAGCATGGTCGGAAAAACTTCCTAATAATAAATAAAATAGAAACAAATATAAAAAAAGGAGAATAAAACAATGGATAAATGGTTAGGATTAGAAGGAAAAGTAGTAGTAGTTACAGGCGCAGTAGGGGGAATGGGTAAAACTATCTGTGAAGAGTTTGCAAAACAAAATTCAAAAATCGTTTTATTAGACTTATTTAAAGATAAGGCGGATGAATATGCTAAATATTTAGAAGATACTTATGGGGTAGAAACACTTAGTCTTGCTGTGAATACTACAAAAGAAGATACAGTAGATGCTGCGGTAGAAGCTGTTAAAGAAAAATTTGGACGTGCTGATATCTTAGTTAATACGGCAGCTATGTTACGTGCTTGTCCATTAGAAGATCTTCCGTTAGATGAATGGCGTCAAACAATTGATGTTAACTTAACAGGATACTTCTTAGTATCACAACGTTTCGGACGATTAATGATTGAACAAAAATATGGAAATATGGTACATATATCAACTATTGCTTCAGTATTTCCAGAAACTTACTCTGCGGCATATAGCCCAAGTAAAGCTGGTGTAAATATGTTATCAAGACAACTGGCTGCTGAATGGGGAGAATTTGGAGTACGTAGTAACTGTATCCAACCATGCTTTGTTAAAACACCTTTATCTGAAGCGTTTTATGCAGATCCACAAGTAGAGCAAGGTAGAAAAGCTTTAACTGCAAATAAACGTATAGGTAATACACTAGATATAGCTAATGCTGTATTATACTTAGCAAGTGATCGTTCAAACTATACAAATGGTCATGAGTTACGTGTAGAAGGTGGGTTTGGAATTATGATGGGAGATCAAACTCCAAAACCAGGTGGAAGAAAAGCATTTGCGATTAAAGAGCATGCTTCATATTTAGAAAGAATCTCTAAAAAATAATTAATTAAATTGAAACTAGAGAGGGAGTTATTCTAAAGATAAATCAGTCTCTACTTTAAAAATAAATTATGGAGACAAAATAAGATGAAAGATACAAATAAAAATTATCTTCCGTTAATTATATTACTATTAATAAACTATGTTTTCCAAGGAATGGATCAAATAATAATTTCTCAAAATATGTCGACTTTCGAAGAATTTTGGGGAGTAGAAGCGAGTAAAGTGGCTTTGGTAATAAGTGCACTTGGAGTAGGTAGGATTATAAGTATAAATTATGCGGGGTATTTCTCAGATAAATATGGTAGAAAATTAGGTGTATACATTGGACTAACTTGTTATTTGATTTTTTATATAGGACTATTATTAGTTCCAAGTTATATTGCAGCATTTGGGTTAACTATGGTTGCAGGGGTAGGTAATGCGTTTTTAGATACATCTACTTATCCGGCGATATCTGATGCATATAAAGAAGAAAGCAGTTCATTTAATGTATTTGTAAAAGCAGGAATATCTGGAGGACAGTTTATACTACCTTTAATGACACAATTTGTATTGCTTAGAAATTTGTATTTTGGATGGCCATTTATAATTATTACTATATTTATAGTATTTAACTTCATTATGATTTCTAAGATGAAGTTTCCTCCTATGTATATAGAAAAAAGGAATGAAGTTAAAGAATCGACGCCAACACTAAAATCTAAATTAGGGGTAGAAGGAATAGCCTTATTTGCTTTCTCATTTATTTCAGCATCTATATTTAATATATTTATTATTTGGATACCTACATTTGCGCAACAGACTATTCATATAGGGAAAACTCAAAGTCTAACATTTGTAACAATTTACAGTATTTGTTCAATAATATCGGTATTTGTTACATCATATATGGTGAAAAAAGGTCTTAATGTACCGGCTTATATTGCATTTTGTTGCGTTATGATAGCAATAGCTCAGATAAATATGTTAGTTAATACATCAACAATATCAATAACTATTGTTAGTTTAATTATAGGATTTTTTGCAGCAGGTGGAATTTGGCAATTAGGGGTTTCTTTATTATTAGATTTCTTCCCAGCCAATAAAGGAAAATTCACAGGATTATATTCATTATCAACTTCTATATCGTTGATGGTGACACCATATTTAACTGGATTAATAGCTGAAAAATCAATAAAATCAGTTTTTGCATATAATATGGTTCTAGGAGTTTTAGGAGCAATACTTTTAATATTGGTAACGTATCGCTATAACAGAGTATTAAAACCTAGAAAATCAAAATAAAAATTTTAAAAAAAGAGGTAAAAGAGAATGACAGAAATTACAGAACGTTTAACAGGACACACATTACTAATTAGCTTAATTGCTACTCCAATCAGACATAGTATGTCACCTACAATGCACAACGAAAGCTTTAAAAAATTAGGACTTGATTATGCATATTTAGCTTTTGAAGTAGGTAACGAAGAATTAGCTGATGCAGTTCAAGGTATTAGAGCTCTAGGAATTAGAGGGTCTAACGTTTCTATGCCAAATAAACAAGCTATCATACCGCTACTAGATGAATTATCTCCTGCGGCAAAACTAGTAGGGGCTGTTAATACGGTGGTAAATAAAGACGGGAAAGGACATTTAGTAGGACATGTTACCGATGGAACTGGAGCAGTTCGTGCTCTAGCTGATGAAGGCGTTGATATTAAAGATCAAATTATTACATTAACTGGTTGCGGTGGAGCTGGAACAGCTATCGCTATTCAAGCTGCATTAGATGGTGCAAAAGAAATCCGTATATTTAATGTTAAAGATGATAAGTATGCTAATGGGGAAGAAACTGTTAGAAAAATTAATGAAAATACAGATTGTAAAGCGACTATCACAGACCTTGTGAATCAAGATGATTTTAAAAAATCTATTGCAGAAAGTAGCATTTATATTGATGCCACAGGGGTAGGAATGAAACCACTGGAAAAAGAAAAATTAATTAATGATCCAGAAGTGATACGACCAGATTTAGTAGTATTTGATGTTGTATACTCTCCAAGAGAAACAGAGCTATTAAAATTTGCAAAAGAGCATGGTGCTAAAAAAGCAATTAATGGTATTGGTATGATGATTCATCAAGGAGCAGAGGCGTTTAAATTATTTACTGGTGAAGATATGCCAATAGATCACGTTAAAAGTATTTTATTTAATGAAAAATAATAAAATATAAAGTTTTGTATATTAATACTAAAAAAGTATAGGTTTTATAGCATTTAGTTAAGACTATATAAGTCTATTTAGTACTAATTATAGTATGTAAGAGTGGCTTAAAAATAAATTTATATGAATTAAGATTTTTAAGTTGCTCTTTTTTAAAAAAGAAGGAGAGATTTCATATGCCAAAATTATCAGTAGGTAATGTTGTTTTTGGAAAAGGAAGACCAAAAATAATAGTTCCGATAGTAGGAAAAACAGAAAAAGAAATTTTAGAAGCAGCTGAAGATATTAAAAATTTAGACTGTGATTTAGTTGAGTGGAGAATCGATTTCTTCAATGAAGTAAAGGTTAATGAAAAAGTAGCAAATATTTCTAAAAAAGTTCGTGATGCAATTGCACGTCCACTTTTAGTTACATTTAGAACAAAAAAGGAAGGTGGAGTATTAGAGTTAGAGGATTCAAAGTATTTTGAAATTTATCACAACTTGATTAATCATGGGGAAGTTGATTTATTAGATGTTGAATTATTTATGAATTCAGTTGATGTAAATAAATTGATAGAAGCTGCTCATGAAAAAGATATAAAAATTGTAATGTGTAATCATGATTTCGATGCAACTCCCGCTTGCGAAGAAATTGTACAGCGTTTAGTTTCTATGGAAGAAAAAGGTGCTGATATATGTAAAATAGCGGTCATGCCTAATGAAAGTAAAGATGTATTAACTTTACTAGAAGCAACACGCTTAGCTTCGAAAAAAGTAAATAAACCATTAATAACTATGTCAATGGGATCTTTAGGTATGATAAGTAGAATAGCAGGTGAAGCTTTTGGTTCTGCTGCAACATTTGGTTCAGCAAAAGAAGCGTCTGCACCAGGACAAGTTCCTGTATCTGAACTTAGAAAAATATTAGAAATAGTAAAATTAGATTAGGAGAAAAGAAAAATGGAAAATAAAGCGAAAAACCCATTTATATTAACGGCTTTAGCGTTATATTTTACTTATTTTATTCATGGTATTGGGGTTTCTATTTTGGCTCAGTATAAAGGTGATTTAGTCGCTGCATGGGGTGAAAGTAATCTTGGATTAGTAATTAGAGTAAGTGCTGCTTTAGGTTTAGGGCGATTAATATCACTACCGTTTTCGGGGCCAATTTCTGATAAATTTGGAAGAAAAGTTTCTGGATTAATAGGTATTGCCTTTTATGTTTTATACTTTGGTGGTGTAGCATTATCTAAATCTATGGAAGTAGCATATGTATTTGCTATCATGGGAGGTATTGCGAACTCATTTCTTGATACATGTGTAACTCCATCATGTTTAGAAATATTTAAAGATAAAGGTGCGATTGCAAACATGTTTACTAAGTTTTCAATTTCAATTGGACAACTTGTATTACCGTTTTGCATAGGGATAGTATCTGGAATGAACCTACCTTATACAACTTTATTCTATTTAGCGGGATTATTAATTGCTATTGATGGTATATTAATTATTTTCTTAAAATTCCCTAAGTTGAATTCTGATGTGGGAAGTAGTAAAGTAGAAGAAACAAAAATGAAATTCGACGCAACAGCAATTGCATTGATTACTATTGGTTTAACATGTACAGCAACATTCCAATTATGGTTAAATGCAAACCAAGAACTAGGAAAAATGTATGGACTTGCTAATCCTAGAATGATTCAGACAATGTATGCAGCTGGAACTATTTGTGCAATATTATTTACTGCATTAGTAGTTTTGAAAAAATTTAAGCCAGTAGATGTTCTTGTTTTATATCCAACAATATCATTTGTGATGTTAGTTATAACATACTTGGTAAGAACACCATCTATTACTCTGATTGCTGGATTTGTTATTGGTTATGCGGGAGCTGGTGGAGTATTACAACTAGCTGTATCAACGGCAAATGAATTATTCCCAACTAATAAAGGGAAAATCACTTCAATAGTTATGATAGCATCAAGTTTAGCTAACTATGTGATTTTAGAAATAGCTGGATATATAACAAAAGTAAGTCCAGCGAATGGGCCTGTAAATATAGTATTGTTTAATGCTGGTATAACATTAATTGGTGTGTTATTAGCCTTGTATGTAAGAAAACAATTTAAATTGAAAGTATCTAATGTTTAAGCTTTGAAGGAAGCAGAAAGATATTAGAGAAAATATTGAATAGAAAAAGAGCCCCACAAGAAAATTTGAATATTCTTGTGGGGATAAATTTTATTCTGATATTTTTTGAGCAAGAATTACAGCGTATGGATAAGGTGAAGCGGAAAGATTCTCATTATACTTAATTATCTTCCAATCATTATAATAGTTTTTTAACTCACCTTCAATAAAAGTAAAGGGGAAAGGAGGGCATCTATGACCTGCTTTGTTTAATGCACTCGCGATTAGATTGTATCCACCATCATTAGTTTGTTTTTTGATATTAGCGATAATACTATGTATTCTTGTTGGATTCAAATACATGAATACATCAGTAGCGAAGATAAAATCATATGTATCTTTTATATTTGCTTCGACAATATCATGTTTAAAAACATTAAGATTTAGTTTTTCTTTAATTGATATGTCAGCAAGATCTTGTAAGAATTTCGCATCAATATCAACAGCAGTAATTTTAAAATTTAATGAAGAAAGGTATAATGAATTTTTTCCTTGACCTGCACCTAAGTCTAATGTTTTGCAAGGTTTTATATATTTCATTGCAGCTACAACTTCCGGATGAGCCGGACTTAGGTTGTACTTGTTAAAAAAGTAATTCTCAGCTGTACAGTAAAACTCTAGGTGAAACTGTAGGTCAGTAGAATTAGGATGAATTCTAAATGTGCTTTCTGGTTCAATGAGACTAATTTCACTCTTTTTATTTAAAGAACACTGTTTAATTACGCTGTTCTCTATATCTAGAAAGCTTAATTTCATTTTTCCTTTAACTATTATCAGTTTTGTCCAAACACCTTGTTTAGTATAAAAGCCCTCTCTATAGTTTTTTGGAAGTGATAGAGCAGTAAGGTTTGAAGTGCGTTTAAAACAAAGTAAATTATTCTCCATAAGCTGCGCCTTTCATAGTAATTTACTAATATTATATCATGTGAAAAGTTTAATTAAAAATGATATCCTAAAGAATAAGTATTAAATTGTAAACGATGTAATTCAATAGGGAGTGACTTGAAAATCGTGATTTCGAAGAAATGATGTGTACCCAAAATTCTGGACACATATATATTTAGTTTAAACATGTGGATGTTAT
>NZ_JAQMFS010000063.1 GCF_028308085.1 Gemella haemolysans | reverse complement strand
GGTGCCGGCGCTGCTGGCTCTTCCGCTTTTGCTGCTGGTGCCGCTGGTTCTTCTGCTTTTGGTGCCGGCGCTGCTGGCTCCTCTGCTTTTGGTGCTGGTGCCACTGGTTCCTCTGCTTTTGGTGCTGGTGCCACTGGTTCCTCTGCTTTTGGTGCTGGTGCCACTGGTTCCTCTGCTTTTGGTGCTGGAGTCGTTGGCTCTTCTGCTTTTGGTGCCGGCGCTGCTGGCTCTTCCGCTTTT
>NZ_JAQMFS010000006.1 GCF_028308085.1 Gemella haemolysans | reverse complement strand
GAGAATCTTCTATATCCTATTACTGAAAATATATTTTTTTTATCTAACTGTTTTAGTATGTCTAGAGAATAATATCCGCTATCTAACGCAACTTTACCTGGTATTAATCCAAAGGTTTTTTCTATCTGATTTAGTCTATCTATATACGGACCGCTATCATGAGTATTACCTGGAGTTATATGGCAATCTATAATTATATTGTTTTTCCCATCGACAGTTCTATGGTCTAAATACATAAAACCTTCTTCTTTATGGTCTCTGTGATAATATCCACTATCCGGATCGGTAGTGTTAATTTTCTGCTTTTTTAC
>NZ_JAQMFS010000062.1 GCF_028308085.1 Gemella haemolysans | reverse complement strand
CTCCGTCATTTTTAGCTTGAGTTACTGCATCATTTGTTGTCACGTTATCTATCGCTTGTTTTGCTGCATCTGCTTTTGCTTTCGCATCAGCTTTCGCTGCAGTTTTCTCTTCATCTGTTAAGTCTGTACGGGCGTCAATTGCGTCGTTTTTAGCTTTAAGCGCATATTCTATTGCTTGCTTCGCTGCTGGTTTAGCTTGCGCTGTTGGATTTACATTGTTTACTGATGTTGCTCCATCAGCTTTAGCTTGTTCTACCGCTTCGTTTGTTGTCGCATTGTCGATTGCTGTTTTCGCTGCATCTGCTTTCGCTCTCGCATCTTCCTTAGCTTTTGCTTTCTCTTCCGCTGTTAAGTCGTTGTTTGCGTCGATTGTATCGTTCTTAGCCTTAAGTGCGTCTTCTATTGCTTGCTTCGCTGCTGGCTTAGCTTGCGCTGTTGGATTTACCGAATCCACTGATGTAGCTCCATCATTTTTAGCTTGAGTTACTGCATCATTTGTTGTTACATTATCGATTGCTGTTTTCGCTGCATCAGCTTTGGCTTTCGCGTCAGCTTTCGCTGCAGTTTTTTCTTCGTCTGTTAAGTCTGTACGTGCGTCTATCGCGTCATTTTTAGCTTTTAATGCATCATCTATTGCTTTCTTCGCTGCTGGCTTAGCTTGTGCTGTTGGATTTACTGAATCGACTGATGTTGCTCCGTTATTTTTAGCTTGAGTTACTGCATCGTTTGTTGTTGCTTTATCAATTGCTTGCTTCGCTGCATCGGCTTTGTCTTTTGCATCAGCTTTCGCCGCAGTTTTTTCTTCATCTGTTAAGTCTGCACGTGCATCGATTGCTGCTTCTTTTGCTTTTAACGCTTCATCAACTGCATTTTTTGCATCATTTTTCTTTTGACTTGCTTGTGGATTGACACTCTCCACATCAACAACACCTGATGTTTTAGCACTGTCTACAGTTGCATTTGTTGTCGCATTGTCGATTGCTGCTTTTGCTGCAGTTGCTCTTGCTTGTGCATCTGCTTTCGCTGCTTTTTTCTCTTCAGCTGTTAAGTCCGCACGAGCATCAAGTTGAGCTTCTTTCGCTTTAAGGGCTTCGTCGATTGCCTTTTTAGCCGCTGGTTTTGCCGTCGCTGTTGGTGTTACTGAACTTACACTCGTTGTTCCCGCCGTTTTAGCTGAGTCTACAGCTGCGTTTGTTGTTGCATTGTCGATTGCTGTTTTCGCTGCAGTGGATTTTGCCTGTGCATCTGCTTTTGCTGCATTCTTCTCTTCTGTCGTTAAATCATTATTCGCATCAATTGCCGCTTCTTTCTCTCTTAAAGCTGTGTCAATAGCTACTTTTGCTGTATCTTTCTTCATTGCTACAGGATTATCATTGCCAATCGCTATTGTTCCTGAGGTTTTCGCATTGTCTAATGCTGATTTTGTCGTTACCGAGTTATCGTTAATTGCTGTTAAAGCTTTCATCTTATCGGCATTAACTTTTTCGATTGCAGCCACTTTTTCTTCTGCAGTTGCGTTTGCATTTGAATTAATTTCCGCAATTTTATTGTCTGCAGCTGTATTAATTGCATCAATTGCAGGTTGTTTATTTAAACTTACATATTCTGATAAAGGTTTTGTGTCAGTTGAACCATCTTTATATGTCACAACAAGATTTCCACTAGCATCTTTTGTAATCGTAGAAATTCTTGTTGCCTGATTTTCTACAGCCTGCCCTCTCTTACTTGTAAGATTTGCATCATCATTAGTTTGAGAGTATTCGATTTTTACTTTTTCTTTAATTTTTTCAAATTCTTCTGCAGTTACATTCGTAGGGTCTACTACATTTACCTTACCTTCTGGTGCTTTAATATCATATTTTTTTGTTTGGTTTTTTACTACAAATTCAACATATCCCTCTATTTTTTGACGTTCAGCTGGATTAGTAGTTGCATTAATTCTTCCGTTGAAAGGTGCACTTTCTCCGTTGTTGTCGTCTTTTGCAACGATAATACTTGTCCATTTTTGACCATCTCTTAAGCTAGTAGTTCCAGTCATTTTAATCGTAGCAGTTTTCTTATTTTCAGAAACAGAACCTTCCCCACTAGTGACTGTACTATCAACGATATTCCCTACCGCTAAACCAAAACTAGTTGCATTATTGTAGTTTATATCACCAGGACCACGAAGTTTTAAGTCTTTAATCTTAGATTCATCTGTTGCAGTGAATGTTAGATCTGTTTCTTCTCCAGAATATATATAAATATTTCTATTCGCTTCGTTTGAATATGGCAGATTAACAGTCGGAGGAGTATTTTTTCTAACTATCTCTCCTACTGGTTTTGTCTTCGTAGAACCGTCTGTAAATGTAACAACGATATTATTCCCAACTATACTAACCGATTGGATAACATCCTCAGGATGTTCTACCAATGTTCCACGCTTATCAGCAAGCCTTGCATCTTCATTGTTTTGTGAATATTCTAATTGAATGCTATCTTTGATTTTCTTTAAATCTTCTGCTGTTGGATTTGTTAAACTACTTACAGAAATCTTTTCATCTGTAGGTTGAGATCTTAATGCATATTTTTTTGCTTGTGATTTTAACACTAAGTAGAAATACCCTGGATCCGTTATATCCGTACCTTTTTTAAGATTTTCTCTACCTTGATCATCTACTACTTGTATATAACGAGTACCAACATTTAATGTTTGGTTTTCTTGTTTTGTATACTGTGGCATATTTTTTAGTACATCATTTGGACGACCTGTAATGACGATTTTCGCAGGATTCTCCTTGCTAGCGTCTGAGGTAACTCCAGCTATTTCATCACGGTTTATTACTGTAGCAGTAAATCCAAACTGTATATCTAGCTGATCAGTAGTATCAGGAACATTAGCAAATTTATTTCTAGACCCTTGTTTTATCGTTGCATAACGAATCTTTCCTGTTTCAGAATACACTGGTATTTCTAAACGAAAATTTTCTTCGTTATATATATATATTTCTTTTTTTGAAGGAATCGAGAATGTGAAATCTACCTTTGGATCTTGATTAATAGCCGCACGGAATGCAGTATTCTTCGCTATCTCTTTTCCAGTACGTGGGTCTTTAGAACCTGTATTTTCAATTGAGTTAGTCTCTACTTTTTTCTCTGTATCTTCTACTTTTTTCCCTACAGTTTCATTCGAAGTTATAGACTTAACCGCTGGAGTTTCTTTTTTCTCGACTGGTTTGTTTCTCAATTTTGAGTTAACAGAAACCACTAATTTTTGATATGCTTTAGTTAATTCGTCTTGTGTTGTTGCACTTTCTAAAGTTGCTTTTGCCGAATTTAAGTCAACTATTAAATTAGCTACGCTCTCTTCTGTCTTATTTGCATACGCTCCACTTGAAATCTTTCCTTCAATTTCACTAATAAAGCTTGATAATTGTATTTTATCTAATGCTTTTGCAGGCTCTTTCTCGGCTTCTTTTTCAGTTTCCTTTACTCCTAATTTTGCCGCTACACCTGCCGCTACTTCCTCTTTTGTAGCTTCTTTTACAACTGGTTTAGCAACTACTTTTTCAGAGACAGCGCCACCTAATGTCGCATCCTCATTTTTTGAATTATCTGCTGTTGTGTTTTTTGAAACTTCTTCACCGGCTTGTGCCACTGCTCCAGCACCAAAAAAGATACTTGCACCTATCACTACTGATGCAGTACCTACTTTAAATTTTTTAATCGAGTAAGTTTCTACTTTTGTTCCTTCTTTTGTTTTCTTTAAATATTGGTTGTTTTTTCCTATCACCGATGCATCCCTCCTTAAAATTTTTTCTGCTTCGACTTAACTGACTTTTCCCTTTATTTAAAAGAATAATAAAGCATAGCCCAGTACGCACTACTATCCTATTTTATAATAATTATTCTATAACTAATATCTTATCAATTTCCAAAAATTTTTTCAAACTATAACCACTCATAAATAGTATAATATATATTAAATTATAAAATATATTTCCCGTTGTAAGAAAAACAAAATTATCCTTAACATTATTACTTTATATTCTTTATAAAAACCATCTTAAAAGAATCATAAAACCACATTTACTATAACTTCTTCATTTCTTATTTTTGTAACTTTTTTCTAGGAAATTCAACCTTTTCTTTACTTCTTACATACTTGTTTATATAAATCATATAATTCAAAAAATATTTCTCAATTATAGTTTTTCTAAAATAATCATTATTAATTCAATATAAAATATTATAATATAATCACATTAATTTTAGTTAAAGTTTATATGTAAACTAATGTTAATTTTTTGGAATTTACATAGATTAAACTTTAATTATCCATAACAAAAAAGGGATGACTTAACAAAATTAATTTTGTCAAGCCATCCCTTTAAAAATCAATCTATTATTTGTATATTTTCTCTAAAAATATCTTTCTTACTGAACAGCAATTCATATATTCTAGCTACTTTAATATCATGTTCAAAATTCATACTATTTTTACTATTCAGAAGTGGGTGAAGAATAATTTTACCCTCTCTATTAATTTCTCTAATAATCGCTGCTTTATTCTTTTTCACAGCTAGCACTCTAAAATTATTAGTAGAAAAATACTTTTTATAATCTTCTTTTGTAGTATTTGTTAGAATATGAAGTAAAGCCCTCTGAATTTTTTTATTGCTATACCTTTTTGTAGCTATTAAATTTACTAAATCACTATAATTCTCTACCTTAAGCGAAGCTTCATAAATTCTATTTTCTAATCCTTCACTAACATCATAAATCTTCTCTATTCCCACTTTACCTAGGGTTAAAATTTTGTATTTTAAATACGGAAATAACTCTGCTTCAGCTGCCATATTTTCTTTTCTCAAATCAGCAAACATTTCTTTTGAAAGATATTTTTCTATCTTTTCATCATTTATATTATTCCTTATAGCCGTCGCACTAAGATGCACTTGTTCAGAAACATCACCACTATTTAACCCTTGACCTTCTCTTTTTACAGGAATCAGTTTAATATCTAAATCCGCTTCTCTAATAGCTTTATAATAACTATACGCTAAACTAAAATTCGGATTATTATTTTCCAATCCAAATAATACACTATTGATTTTAGCATGATTAAGGCCAGTTTTTAATAATTTTTTATATTCTTCTCTATTTTTATTTTGCTGTTTTGTGTAAATTTCTTCAAACATACTTACATCTTCATTTTCAGTACCAAAGATTAAATGAGTTATCCCAGCACCAGACAATATCTCTATACTCTTTTTTGCAAAGTCGTCACCATATGCAACACTGCCTAGATAAGGTAGTGCAATAACCATATCACAACCACTTCTCACAGCCTCCTTAGCACGAGTATATCCGTCTACTATCGCAACTTCTCCCCTTTGAGTGAAAAATTCACTCATCACACAAATGACTTCTCCATTATTTTCATCAGCTATTTTTCTTGCACATTCTATTAAATATCTATGTCCACTATGCAATGGATTAAATTCTGCAACTATTCCAATTTTCATTTTTTCACCTCACTTTTTACTATCTTTGTGTAAATATAAAGATAGCGAGTTTTTCACTTAATACTTTAAAATACTAAGTAATTCCCTCGCTTTTTCACTATTCTTTATCTTTGTTTTTCTCAGTGTCCTCTGTTGGACTAGACACTATTTTCTCAACACTATTATCTTCAAATATATCTACAGTCCAACCTACCAAACTTCCATCTTTTGCAGTAACCTTACTTATAGAAAACTGTCTAGGTTTTTTATCTCCTTCTGTTAGTTTATTAACCTCTTGTTTCCCAAAATCTAAGGCTTCTTTTTGAGATTTAAAGACTTTACCCGTAGTTCCAACACCTTCTGAATCTGAAAGTTTTTTCCCGTTATAATCTTGGATCTTGGTGTTTCTTTGAGATTCATTACCACTGTTTCTTACTATATTTTTTTCTCTATTTTTTATGGTTTTATTATCATTATTATTAGATTCAGCATCTTTCGATTTAGAGTTTTCTTCTTTTTTCACCTCTGTAGATTGGTTATTACCTTCATTATATTTATTATCTTTTGTCTGTTCCACCTGTTCTTGTTTATTTTCACTTTGTGATGAATCCTTTTTCTGAACAGGTTCCTCCTTACCAAAATAACTGATTGTTAAAAAAATAATAATTGCAATAATACATGATAAAATGCTATATATCATAATCTTATTTTTTTTCATAATTTCCATATCCTCTTTTATACTTACCCTATATTATACCACTTATTATAATATTTTGCTAAAATAAACAGATATTTATTCTCTCTTTTTTACGCATAATAAAAGCACAGTCTTTAATATATTCCTAAAGACTGTGCTTTTAAATTCTAACCTTCTTTAATATTTACAACAAATTCACCTTTGTTATTTCTGTCTACAGTATAACTATAGTGTTTTTTATTTTCTTTTGCTAATCTAGCTATTTCATCATTAGCATATTTTTTAGCATCAGCTGAACTACCATATGTTCCTTGTGATGATGTATTACTAGAAGTTGAACTACTATTATTCTCTTTATTATCAGTGTTTACTTCTTCTTTCTTAGTAGTATTATTACTATTTGAAGCAGTATTGCTGTTGTTAGTTGGTCTATTACTTACAGATCCGTTATTGTCACTTGACTTGTTGCTTTCTGATTTAGGAGTACTTGAAGAAGATGAACTATTACCATCATTAGAATCTTTATTTTCTCTGTATTTCTCCTCATCACTTTTCTCTTTTGACTTAGATTTAGAATCCTCTTTATCTTTAGTTTTCGATGAAGATACATCTGTAGTATCATTATCCTTTTTCTTACTCGAACTATCTCCACCAGTGAAATAACTTATCCCTATGAACAGCGCACTACATAAGAATATAGCTAATACTATACCCCATAATACTTTCAACAATCTATTATCTTTCATTATATTCCCCTCCTTCGTTACTAATATATTATAATACTATTTCTAGTATATTTCCACTACTTTTTTATTATACTCTATTCAAATTAAATTGTACTTAAAACTTAAACTAAAACTAATATTTAGAAAATAAAATTATTTTTTGACAATTTATAGCTAGTTATTTCGGTAAGTATAATGTCAGAGGCCAAAGACAAATAACAAACAACAAAGGAGATTTCAAAATGAGTATATTAAAAAAAGTTTTACATTTAAACTATGGTGAAGAGAAAAACCAAAAACAAGTTATTAAAAGTTATAACTTTGAGGTTGCTCCAAACACTGAGGACAACATTTTAAAAGAGGTTGGGGAAGAATTAAAAAAACTTATCGATAAAAATATTGATACTATTACTACCAACACAAAAGAAGCACTATAATTTAGGAGGAAAAACACATTATGGAGAAAAAATTAAATATTTATTTCAATACAGAAAATAAAAAAACTTATCACATCGCTTTATCACATCCAAAAGAAAATTTAAGTAAAGCTACTGTTGAGGCTGTTGCTCAAAAAATTGTTGATACAAAAGTATTTAACAACGACAAACATACTCTAACAGGTTTTAAAAAAGCTACTTACGTTACACGTGAAGCAAGCGAACTTCAATAATAGAAGGGAGGGAGGTGCGGTTAATTCCGCACCTTTTTTTATGGATATATTAAATTTCATTAATACTGTAGGCTTTCCTATATTTGTTGCGGTATTCTTTTTATTAAAATTAGACAACACTCTACAAAACATAGGAAAAAATTTAAATGAACTTACTCGTATTATCGAAACAAAATTAAATCTAGATATTAATAACAAATAACACAAACAAGGGGAGTAAATATTATGACAAGTCAACAAACAATGGTAAATTGGGCTAAAGATAATGTATATAAATGGATTGACATGGATGGCATGTACGGAGCACAATGCGTCGATCTTACTATGGCCTACGTAAAAAACTTTGCAAACTTTCAAATATACGGCAACGCTATAGATTATCTAACTAACACTATACCTCCTAGTTGGAAAAGATATTATAAAGGGGATGCAGAAATAGCTCCTGGAGACATAGCAATCTGGCATTGGGGAGATTGGGATAAATATGGACATGTAGGAATAGTCATTGAGGTAAATGGTAGTACTATTACCTCTGTAGAACAAAATGTTGATGGTACTCCAGAACGTGGAGGTATCGCTCGTATCATGAGCCGTGATGATACTTATCTAGTTGGATTCATAAGACCTAGCTACGATTCTAGTGAAGAATGGACTAGAATCCCTGAAAATGGTTATTTCACCGTAGAAGTTCCTTCAATAAATGTTAGGGTTAAACCAAGTAAACTAGGGAAAATTGTTAATACATATTATAAGGGAGAACGAGTATACTATGATAGCTATGTAATAAAAGAAGGTTTTGTTTGGATTAGCTACATATCCTACTCAAAAGAGCGTCATTACTTAGCTACAGGAACTCATGATGGATCTAAAAGAACTAGTACCTGGGGAACTTTTGAATAATTATTTTTAAATTTATTTCTTACTTACAGATTTGAATAATTTAATCGGACTGATACTATCCATCGGTCCGATTTCTTAATGCATATATTTGAATAATCAGACTGTATAAAATAAAAAAGCGACTGGAAAATTCCAATCACTTTTCATTATATTTTCTAATTATTTAACGCGGATGTATACTGCTCCACCAGCTACGTTTGCAGAGTTAAGTACCGTTTGATTACCTAACCATCCACCGTGAACTGCTTGACCGTTACCAGCATAAACTGCGATGTGAGCCATTCCTAATCCACCATTTGCATAATAGATTAAATCTCCAGGTTGAGCTTGTGATGCTGGAACTACAGTCCCTAAACTCATGTATCCTATTGGCCAGTCGTGGAAGTTAATTCCTACTGCTTTAAGAGCGTTTGTTACTAGCATTGTACAGTCTTGATATCTACCTAATTGAGCTAATGCTGCTTGGTAAATTGCTGCTCCTTTGTTTGAAGAAGCCGCTTGAGTAGTTGCCGCTGCTGCTGGTGCTGCTGGTTTTGCTGCTACACTTGGTGCTGCTGTTGCTACTGTTGTTTCTTTCTTAACTTCTGCTTTTGGCGCTGCTGCTGGAGTTTCTTTCTTAACTTCTGCTTTTGGCGCTGCTGCTGGAGTTTCTTTTTTAACTTCTGCTTTTGGTGCCGCTGCTGGAGTTTCTTTTTTAACCTCTGCTTTTGGCGCTGCTGCTGGAGTTTCTTTTTTAACTTCTGTTTTTGGCGCTGCTGCTGGAGTTTCTTTTTTAACTTCTGCTTTTGGTGTAGCTACTGCTGTTACTGCTGGTTTAGCAGGTACAGTTTGAACTGGGTCTACTTTAGCTACTGTTTTTTCTGTAGTGTTTTCTACTACAGTTGCTTTAGCCACAGTGTTTTCAGCTTTAGCTACTGTTACTTCAGCTTTAGCTGCTGCGTTTTCACTTACTTTTAATACTGTTCCAACATAAATTAAGTTAGGATTGTCAATGTTGTTTAATTTAACAAGTTGATCTACTGAAACACCAAATCTATTAGAGATTTTTCCTAAAGTATCTCCTAATACTACTGTGTAGTAACCTTCTTCTTTAGCTTGAGCTACTTGAGCTACTGTTGTGTTGTAAGTTAATTTATCCCCAGGGAAAATTAATGAACTTGTTAAGTTGTTATCTTGCATAAGTTGATCAACAGTTGTTCCGTTGTTGATTGCGATATCCCAAAGAGTATCACCTTTTTTTACTGTATATGTATCTGCATCAGCGATTTGTGATAAACCAACACCTACTGTTGATACGATTGCCGTAGCGGCTACTAATTTTTGTAATTTACTCATCTATTCTAATCTCCTTAAAATTAAGTTCGAGTCAAGCGACTCATTTTCTACTAAGTTCTATTTAAATTTCTATTTTCTAATGTTTATGTCTAATTTCTAACGTCTAGATTTTCTTTCGAATCACTTCGATTGCTTTATAACTTCGACGTAATACCATTATATGTTGAATGTATCGTTTTTTCAATACTTGTAACAGTTTTGTAACAATAACGATAACTCTCTGTTACATTATATTATTATCGTAATATTAATTCTTTTATGAAGCAATTTAATTGCATTTGAAACGTTTTTATAATATAGTAAATCTGTAATTTTAAATTTTATTTTTAGGGAGGTTATATGACAGATTTTAATACAGCTAGTTCGGGCTTAAAGATGGGCCTTGTCTTTTTAGAAGGACTTTTATCTTTTCTTTCTCCTTGCGTAATACCTATATTGCCAATCTATATCGGTATTCTTGCCGGAAAAAAAGAAATGAATGAACACGGAGAACTAGTCTTTAATAAACGTAACACTATTACAAATACACTATCATTCGTTCTTGGTATTTGTTCAACTTTCTTCATCCTAGCTTTTGCAACTAGTTTTATCAGTATTTTCTTAAACGAAAACATTAAAACTTTACAAATTATTAGTGGTGTCTTAATTATTTTTATGGGACTATTACAACTAGGTGTCTTCAAAATAGGATTTTTAAAACAAGAATTTTCAATAAAAAATAAAGTTAAGAGAAAAGGAAATAAAACTACTCCTATTCTTGCTTTTCTAATGGGATTCACCTTTAGCTTTTCTTGGACTCCATGTATTGGACCAATCTTAGCTAGTGTTTTCTTATATGCATCTAGTCACACTGGAATAATGAGTGTTCTTCTAATTCTTGCTTATTGCTTAGGATTTATCTTACCATTCATCCTTGTAGCATTCTTCGCTTCAAAATTATTAGAACTATTCAAAAAACATACAAACATTCTAAAATACACACAAGTTATCTCAGGAATTATCCTTATTTTAATAGGTATTCTAATTCTAAGTGGATCATTTATCACTTTAACTAGATACTTTTCTTAAACTTGTAATTTGAATTGGAGGAAATTAATATGAAAAAATTGACAATACTTAGCGCAACTCTTCTTAGTAGTGCTCTTATTTTAAGTGCATGCTCAAGCTCTTCTGAAAAGAAAGAAGAGACAAATAAACAAACTTCTACATCTTCATCTAGTGAAACTAAAGCTACTCAAGCTTTTGATTTTACAGCAATGGATAAAGATGGAAAAACTGTAAAACTTAGTGATTTTAAAGGTAAAAAAGTCTATATTAACATGTGGGCAAGCTGGTGTGGACCTTGTATGAGAGAAATCCCAGAATTAGAAAAAGTTTATCAAAAATATAAAGATAATAAAGATATCGTCTTTCTATCAATGACTTCTCCTAATGATGCAGAATTTAAAAACCAAAGTCCTCAGGATAAAAGTAAAGATGTAATTCTTAAAAAAGCAAAAGAACTTGGTGCAACTTATCCTGTTCTTTTCGATGTTAACGACCGCTTCATCATAAACTACGCAATTCGTTCATTCCCTACTCACATTTTAATCAATAGTGATGGTACATTTGAAACTAGAATTGCTGGGGGCGTTACTGAAGAATCACTAACTAAAGAAATAGAAAAACTTAAATAATATAAATATCCGAATCTATTACGTTACAAACTATCTCAAGCCTAACCCTTGCGATTGTGTAACTATTAGATTCGGATTTTATTTTATATGTAGATCCATTATTAATTCATATCCTAGTTTATCATCCACCCTTCAATTAGTTTCTCATGAATATTTAAATCTTCATACTCAAAAACTGTAACTTTCTTTCGTTTAAATAAACTAGCTAACTTTTTATGAATAACAATATTTCGCTCATCATCTAAACTCGAATAACCAAAATAAATCTCCGCTTCAACATCCTCTGCATAATTTAACACATCAATTTTTTCTAACATCTCTAATAAGTAGTCCTCTTTTTCAGGATAATTACGATTATATTCTCGAATACCATCATAAACTCCTACATCAAGATTATTATCAAAAATAAATTTGAAATCTGTATTTTGCACATTAGAAATAAATAAATTTTGGACTTTTTTACCAACGGCAGCTGTGACAATACCGATAGCAGCCCCCTGACCTTTAGCAACAATCGTCACTTGCAAATCCGGAAACTCCCTCTTAAAAACATTCACTAAATCTATCCCATCTTGATAAGCATAATTATAATATAAATCATCCTCACTATTATTATTTAAAAATGGGAAATATATTGAAGCTGATTGCTTATTTTCACTTCTTCCTCTATCTCCCCTCACATGAAGCGAGCCACAACTATAACCTAAAACACAATATTTCATAAGATTTACCTCGCTACTCGGCACTTCCTCATAATCTGGAATTTCTAATATTATCCCTTTATTATTAGCTTTTTTCATAACAAGTTCGGTATGAATTTTTGAATTATCTATGGCATCAAATTCAATCGACAATAATTGCATCTCTGCATAATCTTTTAAAATACTAACCTTATAATTTAATTCTCGTTCTCTCTCTAATTTCATTCTCTCACCTTCCTGGCCCTATATTTCAATACAATTATACCTCAATAAAGTTTAGAAAAACAATATCCTAACTCACTATCTCAAGATTCCAATAAACCATCATAAAAAGAATAATCCTCGACTTTTATATCGAGGATTGTTCTTCGTAAGTTTGTTATATTATATTTAAGGTCTTTACTTATTATTTTGCTTCTTTTACGTATTCTTGATCTTTAGTATGAATAGTAAGTCCAGTGATATTTTTTGTAGATTTAAAGAAGAAACTACAGATATATCCGAATACTAATGCACTTAAGAATGAGAATCCTGAGAAGATAAATGGACTTTGTTTAGCATAAGTTGTATAGTCTTGGATATACCAACATACAACACCTGCTACTAATAATCCTAATAGTGCTCCTGCTCCGTTTGCACGTTTAGTAAAGATACCAAGTGCGAATGTACCAGCTAAAGGCACTCCTAGAAGTCCGATATATTTAAGGAATAAATCCCAAGTTTCTTTTTGGTTAGTGTTAACAAAGTATAATGCTGCAATTGTTCCAAGTACACCTGCTACAATAATGATAACACGAGCTAATAGAACGTCTTGTTTAGCATCTTTACTTAGTCCGAAGAAACGTTGTTTAATATCAACTGTGATACAAGCAGAAATTGAGTTTAAACTTGATGCGATAGTTGATTGAGCAGCTGCTAAGATAGCTGCGATAACTAATCCAGCGATACCAGCTGGTAATGCTGTTAAGATGAAGTAAGGTACTAAAGCTGTTGTGTTAGCTGCTTTACCTACTACTTCAGCGTTCATGAAGTCTGGTAATTTAGTTACAGCGTGGCTACCTTTGTAGAAGCTGTAAAGAACTGTTCCCATTCCATAGAAAATTGGAATAGAGATGAATGCTAATAATCCATTAGTCCAAAGTGATTTATTAGTTTCTTTAACTGATTCAGTAGTACTATAACGTTGAACTACGTCTTGAGAAGCTGTATATTGTTGTAAACTGTTAAATACTGATCCAATGAAGATGATTGGAATAGTAGATGCAGTTAATGACCAATTAAATTTCTCAGCAGTTACAATTTTACCATTTGCTAAAGCATCTTGAGTAATTTGTCCAAATCCACCTACGTGGTATGCTCCTAAGATGATTACTAAAACAGCTCCTCCAAGTAAAATGATACCTTGGATAACGTCTGTCCAGATAACTCCTTCTACCCCTCCTAAGAATGAGTAAACTACACAAAGTAATCCGATAACCGCACACACTAAGAATGGGTTAAGTGTCGATACTGATGTAATAGCAACTGTTGGTAAGTAAATAACGATAGCTACACGTCCAATATGGAATAGTGAGAATAACACACTTCCTACTACACGCACACTAGGATTAAAACGTTCTTCTAAATATTCATAGGCTGTCGTTACATTTAATTTTCTAAAGAATGGAACATAGTAGTGAATTAATATCGGAATAATCGCGATAATTGAAAAATTCCCTGCTGCATATGTCCAGTCACCGTTAAATGCTTTTTCCGGTGTCGCCATAAATGTAATGGCTGATAATGTTGTTGCATAAATTGAGAATCCTACTGCCCAAGATGGAATATTACCACCAGCTTTAAAGAATTCGTCCGTGCTTTCACCTGCTTTTTTAGTGAAATATACCCCTATACCTAGCATAGCTATTAGATAAACTGCTAAAACTATACTATTCAGTGTACCAAATCCTATTTTGTCCATGGTACTCTCCTCCTAATTTTTATTTACTTCTTATTTTGGGAGCGACCCAAAAAATCGTAATTTCAGAGAAATCGATTTTTCAAGTCAGTCCCTTATCCCTAATATACCCCTTATTTTTTTAAAAATTATAGGTTATAATCTTTAACTAATTTTTCAACTTCAGCTAATTTAGCTGGATCAAATGATTTCATAGGTTTTTTACAAGTTCCTGCATCGATTCCTTTAACTTTAAGAATTTCTTTAAGTGTTTGGTATAATCCTAATTCAAGAACTTTTTCAATTACGTCGTTTGCTTCATGTTGAAGTTCATAAGCTTCTGCAACTTTACCTTCTTTAGCAAGTCTGAAGATTTCTTGGCTTCTTTGTCCGTTAACATTGTATGTAGAACCAATAGCTCCATCTACTCCAGTAATAGCAGCTTGAACTAACATTTCATCAAATCCAGACCAAATAAGTTTGTTAGGGAAACGTTTTCTGAATCTTTCTAATTGATAGAAGTCTGCTGCAGTGTATTTAACACCGATAACTTTTTCATCTTCTAGTAATTCAGCAAATTGATCTAAACTAATTTTAACCCCTGTTAAGAATGGAATGTAGTAAAGAATCATGCTGTTATCTGTTGCATCGATGATTGTTTTATAGTAGTGTTTAATTTCGTTGAATGATAGAGGGTAGTAGAATGGAGTAACTGCTGATAATGAGTCATATCCTAATTCTGTAGCATATTTAGCTAATTCTACCGCTTCATTTAAATCTAAAGATCCAACTTGAGCTATAAGTTTAACTCTGTCACCAACTACTTCTTTTACAAATTTAAAAATTTGTTTCTTTTGAGCAGTGTTTAATAAGAAGTTCTCCCCACTACTTCCGTTAACATATAGACCATCAATTTTACTTACATTGATGTTATGTTCGATAACTTGTCTTAGCCCCTCTTCTTTAACCTCACCATTTTCGTCAAATGGAATAAGTAAAGCTGAATAAAGTCCTTTTAAATCTTTCATTGTTATAACCTCCGTTATTTGTTTTTATTATTTTAATTTTTGCATTTATTTAACACATTAAATTTTAACACACTTATATTGTAAAACGTTTTCTATCGTTTGTCAATAGAAAAAATTAAAATTATAATATTTTTTGAAACCCTTTTACCTATTAACCTTTAGGCTGTATACAATATAATTCAATCATTGTTACTGTTGAGTTGTTTTATACATTATTTATCTAGTATTTGTCTAGTCTTCCACCATCTATTTAATACATTAAACTTTTAAATACAAAAAAGGAGCTACTCAAAAATCATAATTTCAAAGAAATCGATTTATCGAGTCACTCCCGCTAAGTTTATTAGATATTAAAACTTTCTTTAAATATCAGTAAATTCCTGCGTCTATGCGCTCTTATATAATTTTTTTTAGGACTTTTGGATCAGTCACTTTAATTTAAGATTCATATTCTTTAGAACATTCTATCTATCATAGCTTCCGATTAGGAACATATTTCCTTCTAATGTATATGAAGAACAAGCTGTTGTTAGAATAAAGCTATCTCCTATTTTTACATCATAGCTAGTTCCATCAATTACTACTCTACCTTTACCTTCAAGAACTGTGAATAAATTCCCCGTAGTAGTTTTTTCTAGAGTAACCTGACCTTTAACATCTATCTTATAAACAGAAAAATACTTCTCATCTGCTAAATATGTTATAGTAGCTCCTTCTAATTTCTCTTCTTTAGGATTTGTCGTAGCTTTTTCGAAAGGAACTTTGGTTACATCTTTTGTTTTTTCTATATGCAGTTCACGAGCATTTCCCTCTTTATCAACACGATCATAATCGTAAACTCTATATGTTGTATCAGAGTTCTGTTGCACTTCATAAATTAAAATTCCTTCTCCAATCGCATGAAGAGTCCCCGCTGGAATATAGAAGAAATCCCCTGCTTTTACACTTTCCTCAATAAATAATTCATTCCATTGTTCCGTATCTATCTTACTATCAAACTCTTCTTTTGTTTTAGCAGTATGTCCATATACTAATTTCGCACCTTCTTTAGCATCTAACACATACCAACATTCAGTCTTACCTAGCTCTCCATTCTCATTTACTCGCGCATAGTCATCTTCAGGATGCACTTGAACCGACAAATTATCACTAGCATCTAAGATCTTAATCAATAATGGAAACTTATCATAAATTTTTTCTGTAAATAACGTAGGCTTTTTCTCGTAAGCCTCTTTTAGTGTCAATCCTGCTAGCTGTCCATTTATTATTTTTGAACTTCCATTATCATGAGCTGCAATCACCCATGCTTCTCCAATATTTCCTTGTGGAATAGAAAAATTAAAACTTTCTAAATTGCGTCCTCCCCATATTCTTTCACAAAATACAGGCTCTAAAAATATAATTTTATCCATTTTCTTCTCCTTATATTATATAACTACGATTTAATTATACACCAAGTAGACTACTTTATATAGCAGATGCCTTATATTTTTTTCAATAACTTATTTTCAAAAAACCGTTTTTATGGTAATATATCGTTGTAAAGAAATTTAAAAAAATTAACAAAAATCAAAGATTGATATGTCTTTATTTAGAAAGTAGGTATAATATGTATTTAGGAATTGATATTGGTGGGACAAGTATAAAATTTGCTGTGTTTGATGACAACTACAAAATCATTCACTACGAAACTTGCAAAACACCTGACAACGTAACTGTAAAAATTACTGATGAGATGTTCAGAATAGCAAGCAAAATCCGTGAAACTTACAACTTCTCTGCAGCAGGAATTTCTGCAGCAGGAGTTATCGATAATGTACACATGGAAGTAATCCGTGCCGCTCCAACTATTAAAAACTACCTTGGAACTAACTTCAAACGTGACTTTGGAGATAGACTAGGTATTCCAGTATATGCTGACAACGACGTTAACTGTGCTTTACTTGGTGAACAATGGCTTGGTGGAGCTAAAGGGCTAGATGAAGTATTCTGTATGGCTTTAGGAACTGGAATCGGTGGTGCTTACTACTTAAACAGCCTTCCTTTCGGGTCTAACTTCGGTGTAGGGGAAATCGGACAATCTGTTTATGATTTCGATACTAAAACTACATACGAACAACGTGCTTCTACTATCGCATTAGATAGAAAAATTAAAGCTGAGATGTACGAAGGCCTAAGCGTTATCGAATTCTTCGATCTTTGTAAACGCGAAGATACTAGCGCATTAAAAGTGCTAGACGAATGGTTATTTGAACTTGCTCGTGGTATTGTTAACTTACTATGTATCTTAGATCCAAAATACATCGTAATCGGTGGTGCCGTATCTGCTCAAGGTGATTACTTATTAAACAAACTTGAAGCTAAAGTACGTGAACTACACCCAATCGAAAATAACCAAACTAAATTCCTAGCAGCTGAATTAGGAAATGATGCAGCTCTATACGGAGCTATCAGCCCATTTGTAGAAAAATAAAATATTAAAACTTATCCCCTCTTTACCTAAAAAGTAAGGAGGGGCTTTATTTTTATTGTATTCCAATAGCTAATAATATATAATAAAAGTGAGAAACATTATTAAGGAGACATGATTATGAATTTAGACCTAAACGAAAATGAATTAACTATCATGGGAATCAAATTTGATAATATTAAAGATTTTAAAAGCGTCTGGTATGCCCTTAGTACAAACATCATTGAAGGATGGACACCGTCATCCAACGATGTTCTCGAATTAAAGAATAAACTTACTTCAATTTCAAAAAAACATGAGTAGAAATAAATACGAAGAATATACATATATAGATTATGATAATATCTATACCTATCCAGACACTAATATCCTTATAAACAAATTTAATGAAAAATCATTAGAATCGTTAAAAAAGAAAGAATACTCTCTAGTGGCTAACAAAATACTAGAATTATACCTTCAACCTATCTTAGTTCATTCTATATCTGATATTTATAAAATACATAAATTTTTATTCTCAGACATATATTGGTGGGCTGGACAATATAGAAAAGTTAACATTTCTAAAAATAATAAACCCTTTATCCCTATTCAATCTTTTCCCACAGCTGAGAACTATATTAATTATCTAATTTCAAATTATCATAGAAATGCTCATAGCAAAGAAGAAATTTCTAGTGAACTAGCTAATATTTTAGATAACCTTAATTACTTTCATCCGTTTAGAGAAGGAAATGGACGCACCCAAAGAGAGGTAATTCGTGTCTTGGCATTAATGAAGAATTACGAAGCTATAATCAATGTTGGAACAGATGATAATATATACAACCTCTATATGGACGGCACTGTATACAGCGATAAAACTAAATTAAAAATTCTATTTGACAATATCCTAAAAAAAATATAATAGGTTATTAAAACTTATCCCCTCTTTACCTAAAAAGTAAGGAGGGGCTTGTTTTTTCATCAATATCTCTCTAATTCTAATACTCCAACTTATGCAACCGTTTAAATTTTTTCTAATATTATTAAAATTTTTCTTTACAAAGTTCAGGATAAGTGATAATATAAGTTTAAGTTAACACATTAAATTTTAATAAGTCTATTTTTATATTAATTAATCAAGGAGGAGTCAACTTGAAAAAATACGAAAAGATTATAAATGACATCATTTTAAAAATACAGACTGGTATTTTTAAAGAAGGTGAACAACTCTATACAGAAAAAGAGATAAAAGAAATATATAATGTTAGTAGTACTACTGCCGTGCGTGTACTAAATGAATTAGAGTCTGCAGGTTATATTTTCAGAATTCAAGGTAAAGGAAGTTTTGTTAATAAAACATTAGTTAACAAAAAAGTTCTAGTTACAGAAAATAACAACTTCCACAAACACTTTAAAGAATCAGTATCTGAGCACTCTGAAGTTATCGAAGCTGAGATTATTCAAGATAAAGAACTTTGTTCTAAATTAAAATTAAAAAATCAAAAACTTCTAAAAGTAGCTCGTATAAAATATATCGGTAATATCGCATGGGCTCACCAAACTAACTATATTCCAATTAAATATTTACCTGACGTTAATATTAATGATATAGATAGTTTCAAAGAGCTTGCTACTATGATTAGAAAAAAATATCGTATAGATATTCACCAAGAAAAATCTAAAAAAATTATGAATGTTATAGTTGATACTCCTGAAGAAATTGCCAAGTTTATCGCAAAAGATGGTGAACCATGTTTTGAATTCGATAGGTACACTTACTTCGGTGACGGCAAAATTTTTGAATATGTAAAAATATATATAAATTATAAATACTACAGCTTAACCATTAAAGATTAAGCTCTGATTGGAGTTAACTATGGATAAAAAAGAAAGAATCTTAAACCAAATAAAAGGTGGCATTATCGTTTCTTGCCAAGCATTACCTGGAGAACCACTATATGTTGAAGAAGGTGGCATCATGAAACTTATGGCACTAGCTGCTAAAGAAGCTGGAGCCGTTGGTATTCGTGCACAAGGTGTTACAGATATAGTTCAAATTAAAGAAACAGTAGACTTACCTGTTATCGGAATTATCAAACAAAGTTATGAAGGTATGTCTCAATTCATCACAGCAACTATGAAAGAAGTAGACGCCCTTGTAGAAACAGGTTGTGAAATCATTGCCTTAGACTGTACTTTACGCCCTCGTTTCGATGGAACAACAATTAATGATTTTGTTGCAGAAATCAAAGCTAAATATCCTGATATTATTTTAATGGCTGATATCGCTACTTTCGAAGAAGGTGTAAATGCAGAAAAAATAGGTGTTGATTTTGTAGGAACTACCTTAAGTGGTTACACAGAAAATACAAAAGATAGACCAAATGAAGTAGATTTAGATCTTATCAAAAAATTATCTGAAACTATTTCTGTTCCAATCATAGCTGAAGGACGCATCCACTACCCTAATCAAGCTAAAGCAGCTTATGATGCAGGCGCATCCAGCGTAGTAGTAGGTGGAGCTATTACCCGTCCAAAAGAAATAGCAGCTAGATTTATCGATGCAGTGAAATAAACAAAAAGTTCTAATTGACACCAGATCAATTAGAACTTTTCTTTATATTACTTTTCCCAAGCACGTCCATCGATGTAGCTTGATTTTCTGTAGTTTTCTTTCATCGGTTTTACCGGCATTATTATCGATAACAGTATATATATCAATATCGGACTACCGAATGAGAAGATACTCGCTAATAAGAATAGCACTCGTAAAAAACTAGCACTTATTCCAAATCTTTCACTTAAACCACTACATACTCCAGAGACTATAGCTCCTTCATATGATTTATAAATTTTTTTATCTTCTAAAAAATTAAGAAATTTATTCCATATTTTATTTAATCCATCTATCATAATAAATTCCTCCTGACTTTATTGTTGATATTTTATTATTCTGACTTTATAAATATTATATCACACTTATGTGATATATATTAACTATTGTACTCAGGTGACTTTAAACTAAGTTTATATTACTAAGAAAATATCTCAAAAGTAATATTAACAGCGAAATATTTATCTAATTGTTTCCCATCCCCCTTTTTCAAATTTTTCAAATTTCCTTCTTGACAAGTGAGTAGTTACTTACTATAATATTAACTACAAAGTGAGTGTTTACTCACTAGAGATTTGAAATCTATTTACAATGGGATATTTCTTAACACCTACCTTGAACTATGCTTTAATAATCGCAGTCCTAAAACATCAGGTGAAGTAATATCTCCCAAATAATCTTATCTATATTTTTTTTAATCACAGAGTGAGTGTTTACTCACTTCGGAAAGGAAGATAATTCTTATGAAAAAACTAGTACAAATTACTTCATTATCAAAAAGCTTCGGGGATCAAAAAGTCCTTGATGACATTGATTTCAACCTAGAAAAAGGTGAAATTGTAGGTCTTATCGGCCCTTCTGGATCGGGAAAATCAACATTAATAAAAACAATGCTCGGTATGGAAAAAGCAGATAAAGGTGATGCCCTTATTTTTGATAGCAAAATGCCAAAAAGAGAAATTCTTTCTAATATTGGATATATGGCACAAAGCGATGCTCTTTATGAAATGCTTACCGGCTATGAAAATCTAGAATTTTTTGGAAAAATGAAAGGTGTTCCTTCAAAACAACTAAAAGAAGAAATAGCTTATGTAGCAAAAATAGTCGACTTAACCGAGCACTTAAAAAAATTAGTATCGAATTATTCAGGTGGGATGAAACGCAGACTTTCACTCGCTATTGCGCTAATCGGTAGCCCTGAATTACTTATACTCGATGAACCTACAGTCGGTATAGATCCTAGCCTTCGTCGTAGCATTTGGAAGGAATTATTTAAGCAGAAGGCTAACGGTGTTGGCATTCTAGTAACGACTCATGTAATGGACGAAGCAGAACTTACAGATAAAGTCGGACTTCTTCTTCGTGGAGATATTATAGACTTCGACACACCAAAAAATCTAAAAGAAAAAAATAATGTTACTACTATCGAAGAAGTATTCTTAAAAGTGGAGGAAAAATAACATGAGAATTTTAACTGTTTCAAATAGAGTATTTAAGGAATTTTTTAGAGATAAAAGAACTTTAGCAATGATGTTCGTTGCACCGATATTTATAATGTGGTTGATCAGCATAGTCTTTTCAGCAAACACAAATTCTGAAATTACTGTTGCTTCTGTAAACACTCCTCAAAGTGTAGTTTCTGTAATGAAAGATATTGACAACGTTCATCTAGAAGAATATCAATCAAAAGAAGCTGCTGAAGAGAAATTAAAAAATAACGAGATAGATACTGTAATTTCTTACGATAACAATATCTACACGGTGATTCACGCTAATATAGACTCTACAAAAACTGCACAAGCTCAACAAGTTTTAAAGAGTTCTATAAAAGTATCAGAAGTAAAAAAATTGATAGAAGTTGTAAAAAAAGTAAACCCTAAATTAGGTGCAAATAAACAAGAACCTGAAGTTAAAGAATATTATAACTATGGTAATGCAGATTCAACATTTTTCAATAAAGTTGCACCTACTTTAATCGGCTATATCCTATTCTTCTTCGTATTTCTAATCTCTGGAATGGCTCTACTAAAAGAGCGTACTAGCGGAACTCTAGATAGACTCTTAGCAACTCCGATAAAAAGAAGTGAAGTTGTATTAGGCTATGTACTATCATATAGCTCCTTAGCTGTAATTCAAACTATTATCGTCACTCTATCATCTATATATTTATTAAATATTGAAGTTGCTGGAAATCCGTTTTATGTTATAATAGTTAATGTATTACTAGCAATGGTTGCCTTAACATTAGGTTTACTAATCTCTACAATTGCAAAATCAGAATTTCAAATTATGCAGTTCGTTCCAGTAATAGTTATTCCACAAATGTTCTTTTCAGGAATAGTATCTGTTGAGAGTATGGGAAAAATCGCTGTCTATATTAGTAAAATCCTACCTGTTACGTATGCTAGTGACGGATTAAGCAAAATAATTTTAGAAGGTAAAAATCTTCTTGCGATTAAAAATGATATCATTGTTCTACTTGCACTTTGCATCCTTCTAATAATACTTAATATTCTAGGCTTAAAACGATATAGAAAAGTTTAAAAAACAATAGGAGACTCTTATGACTGAAAATATCTTACAATCTTACTTTAGCATATCTCATGACGAAACCTCCCCACCTGGTAAGAAAAAAACAATAGCAGCTGCGATTAATTTGTTCGCAAAACAAGGATATCATGGGACATCTACGCTGCAAATCGCTAAAGAAGCAGGCGTTAGTCAAGCAACAGTATTCAAATACTTTAAAACTAAAGAAGATTTATTATATTCAATAATAGTCCCTGTTATCCCTAAATTATTTTTAAATTTTCTAAAAAGAATTCAAAATACTAATTCACTTGAAAATTTAATAAGTTATGTTGTTGAAGATCGTATGGTTTTCCTAAAAGAAAATAAGAATACTGTAAAAATAGTATTCTCAGAGATATTAACAAACGAGAATTTAAAAGCACAACTTATCGATTCGTTAAAAGTAGTCTTTGCAGAAATAAACTTTAGAGATATATTACAAAAACATAAAGAAAATAATCCTGAAGTTAACGAGAACTTATCGCCAGCAGAAATCATTCGTTCATTCGCAGGACCTATCATGACCTACTCAGCTCAAAGATTTATTCTTTTTGAGGACACTCCATGCCCTACCGAGAAACATGATTTACAATTTATTAAACAACAAATTTATAAAAATTTAACAAAGTAGAAAAAAGAGGAGCTTACCCAAAAGCCCCTAAAACTTAACAAAGTTCATATGAGAACTCATAGACGCAGTGGTTTATTGATATCTAAATTCGCTTTTTAAAAGCTTTTTAGATATCTAATAAACTGTGCGGGGGTGACTCTAAAAAAATCGCGATTTCTCCGAAATCACGATTTTTGAGTCACTCCCTCTTTTTTTCTATTCACCTAATCTAATTATCTTATCACATATTGACAATGTTGATTTATTGTGTGAAATTATTATTGTTATCTTGTCTTTTTTACTTTCTTCTAAAGCTTTTAGCACTTCGATTTCACTGAAAATATCGATATTTGCTGTTGCTTCGTCAAGAATCAGAAGTTTACTATCATTGTAGAATGAACGTGCTACTGATAAACGTTGTTTTTGCCCTGAACTTATGTTCGAACTTCTCTCTCCAACGATTTCATTTTCGCGACGTTTTAAATTGTCTACAAAAGTTCTTAGATTAGTTTTTCTTAATGATGCATCCAACTCTTCTTTATCTAAATCTTTCTCGAAGAATGTGATGTTATCTTTAATTTTTGCATTGAATAAGTAACTATCTTGTAAAATTATCGAGCTATTTTCTCTAAAGTAACGATTATCTATGTCTCTAAGCTCAACGCCATCAATAGTAATATTACCTTCCATATTTTCATCTGAGATGAATTTCATAATAAGTTTCGCTATTGTAGATTTACCGCATCCACTAGGTCCACTTAATCCGATAATTTCGCCTTTTTTCACTTCGAAGCTTAGATTATCCACTACAGTATTATCAGCGTATCGATATGTTAAATTATCAACTTTAAGTTCATTAAAATCAACAACTACTCCACTATTTTCCGCTTCTTCCGGCGTATTCATAAGCTCTAAAAATCTCTTTCCACTAGCCATCGTCTGACTTAATGTTGAAGCAAGATTCCCCATGTATAAAATAGGAATAAACGATACGATAAACATCGCAACTAATGAAACAGTTACGAACTGACTATCAAGTGAAGATGCCACGTAGATAAATGCCAACACCCCGATATTGTAAGTTACAACATTTAGAGTATTTAAATCTACTAAGAATTTGTTTTTAAGATATGAACTTCTTGTCAGTTCTTCAGTTTCCAAATCGATATTACGTTTTGCTTCATCAATTTTTCCATATTGTAATGTTTCAAAAATTCCGTAAGCTTCTTCTGATGAATTGTTGTTTACTTGAGTTAGTTTACGACGATAATTTTCACCAACATCTTGCCCCACATTTCTAAAACTTAACGGATACACAAGTCCGATTACGATATAGACTATTAAAGCTACTAATGCTAGTTTCACGCTAAAGAATAGTAAGAAGATACTAACCACTAAACTTTGTACGATATAAATCATAAACGGTGTTATCGTGTGCGCGTAGAAAACTTCTAATAATTCAATATCAGTAGTAATCATCGTCATATAATCACCTGAAGTGTTTTTTGTAAAACTATCGACAGATATACGTTTGAATTTTTCTAAAACTTTAACACGTAAGACATGTAATACTTTGAATGCTACATAGTGATTTAAAAGTTGCTCAGTATAACTAAATAACCCTTTTAGTACAGCTAAAGCAAAAATCACGATAAATAAAATCGCAGCTATTGTTGTTATTTTCGTTAAAAAGAATAACGAAATGAAGTAGGTAAATACGACAAGCGTTAAGTGCCCTAAACTCCCGAATAGAGTCGCTCTAAGTAATGGACGTTTAAACTCTTGAGCAATAGCTAAAAGTTGTTTTAATTCTCTTAATGATGTCATTACTCTACCTCCTTAGCTAAAAATTTTGATTTCAGTTGTTGTTGATCTGTGAATAATTTTCTATACAGAGAATTTTCTACAATCAGTTCATCATGTGTTCCTTCTTCGATAATTTTCTTATCTTTTAGAACATAGATATTATCTGAATTTGTTATCGTCTCTAAATCGTGAGAAATAACTATAATAATTTTTCCTTCTTTTATTGAATCGAAGGCATTAAGCACGATTTCTTTACTGTAATCATCAATATTCGATACAGCTTCGTCAAGTATATACAAGTAAGAATCTTTTAGTATTGCTTTTGCTGCAAGTAATCTTTGTTTTTGACCTCCAGAAAGGTTCGCAGCACCTATCGCAAGCTCATAATCTAGACCTCCGTGTTCTTCTACGAAATCTCTAAGATTAACTTTTTCTAATGCATTGTACATTTCTTCTTCAGTTATATTTTTACGAACACTTAAATGCTCTCTTACAGTACCTTTAACTAAATAACTATCATTAGTAATAAGTGTCGTAATTTTAGCCATCTCTCTAGTAGGAATACTATCGATATTGAAGTTGTCATATTTTATACTTCCGCTATAGTTAGAATTTAAACCTAAGATTAGTTTGATAATAGTAGACTTACCACTTCCACTTTCTCCTACTAATGCTGTTTTCGTACCAGGCTTAAATATCATATTAATATTTTCTAAAGTCGTCTCCTCTCCATAAGAGAAGCTAACGTTGTTCAGAACAATATTTTTCCCTGCTTCCACCTCAATAGTTTCATCTTTTTCTTGTTCCGGATGATCAAGAAGTTTATAGATATTATCTAACTCAACATTCCCTTTCATCGAAATATGGAATAAGCCACCTAAAGCGCGCAACGGTTTGAAGCATTCTAAAGAAGCTACGATTACAAAAACAATAAGTTTCTGATCTTTCACCGCAAAAATAGCAATAATCGATAAAACAAAAATAGAAATATAAGTAATAGCGTCCATCACATTAATAGAATTAAGTTGGTGACGAAGTAACGCCATCGTTGATTTTCTATATTTTGCACTACGAGTATCAACATCACTCGCTACGTTATCTTCTTTACCATAAATTTTTGCCGTTGTGAAACCTGATAATCTATCATAGAATACCTCTGATAAACTTAAGAAATCGCTGAAATTCTTTTTATTAGCTTTTTTCGATTTCTTAATAATAATCATAATAGACACAGGAATAAGCGGATATAATAATAACATCGCTATAAATAGTAAGATGTGAATCTTCCCATAAATCACAAACGAGCTAAGTACTATAAATAATGTCGCAAACATCTGCGGTACAAACTTATTGAAATAAAACTCAATATTTACAATCGATGAAGAATTCATCACAAGAAGACTACCAGTATTTACCGCTTCTGTGTAATTTAGTGAAAGTTTTTCTACTTTGTTGTAAATCTCTTTCCTTAATGTATTTCTAACCTGTTTAGAAATTTTGTGACTGAAGTAATTATCCCCTGTTGTAGCTGCGTAATAAACTACTAAACCTACTACCGTTTTTAGAATAAATCCTAATACAGCACCGCTTCTACTCTCTTCACCCAGTGAATAAAATAGAAAATCTACGAAATTGTAGATAAAAAATAGCGAGCACCAAAAGGCAACAAGTTTAAGAATCGCTACGAGATATACTTCTTTTTTGATATTAAAGAGAGCCATCGCTCTACCATCTATCTTCATAATATCTCCTTATTTAATTTCAAATTTAGATTCATTTACATAAAATGAGTAAAAACATAATATCGGATTTAGGTTATTTTTTATAAAAATCCTACATTCACTCTTTTTATGAAAAAGGCTCTAGCTACCTTTATTGATATTTATTATCAATTACTATTATACTATATAGCTAAATTAAAAGATAGCTTTTAAGTTTATTGTTACGAAAATGTTCAAAAATACAAAGAATGTTCGGGAAACGAGGTTTTAGGTTCATTCCTTGATATTTATAATTTTCACCTTGTTGTTCTTTATAAGAGGACAAACGCTGAAAATCTTTTCTTAAATTGTTTTTCTTGAGCGAACACTTTCTTGACGCTTTTATCGTTGTGTGTCCATTATAAAAAGACAACAACTCGGCTTTATTATTTTTCTGAATTGCTGTCTTTATATTTACATACTAAATTCTTCTTTTAACGCTTCTTGTAATAATTGGCTTACGTTTATATTATTTCTTTTTGCTAACTCATTTAAATAACTTGGTATCGATACATTTCTTCTTACTGTTTTTACTTCTGATTTTCTTGAATATTCTAGCATATCAACACCAACTAAACTTACAAAACTAGCCTCTTTTATTGAGAACTCATCCTCTTCAATTTCTAAATCTTTTATATCTCTTGCTATCGGAAACTCTTTTCCATCAATATAATACTCATACAACCAAGCACCTAAATAATCACTAGCCATAAAAAATGCATCTTTTAAATTTTCTCCTTCAGTAGCACCAAAATCTAAATCAGGAAAAACCACTGTATATCCGTCATTCTCTATATTTTTATAAAATACAGCAGGATAGACTACATTCATAATAATACCTCCTATTATTAAAATAAGGAGCGGGAACTATTTCAATCCCTCCTGTTTCAAAATCCTATGTTCTAGACCTTTTCCTAAAGCACGATTATGAAACGGAACTTGTGTTACCCTACCAGTCTTGGGATTCCTAAACTTTCTATGCGAACCATCACCACTTTTTACATAAATGAAGCCATTCGCTTCTAAAAGCTTAATCATCTCTTTAGATGTCATTGGCATTGTATTGTCCTCCTTACCTTTATTATACACACTAATACACATTAATTCAAGAGAAAGGTACTGTCCTATTTTTATTCTTACATTTTTATTTTGTAAGAACGAAAGTCCATGTCTACACAACAAAAAAGAAGGTTTAAGATTTTTTAAAATCTTACCCTCTTTTTCTTCTAGCTACCTAATATTATTACTTTATCTGCTAAGTTTTCGATTTTTTCACTATTTCTATGAGTTATCATAATGACTGTAGATTCTTTATCTTTTAATATTATTTCCTCAATATCATCTGCCAACTTACTATCTAAATTAGCTGTACCTTCATCAATTATGAATACATCTTTTTTATGATATAAACTTCTCGCTAATCCTAATCTCTGCAGCTGTCCACCTGATAAAGCTAAGTTTTTATTGTCTAGTATTGTATTTTCTTTTTCTTCTAAATTATCAATAACATCAACTAACTTACAATTTTCCAGAACTTCTCTAAACAACTTGTCGTTATATTCTTTGTTTAAAATAATATTATCCTTGATCGATAAATTTAACAATTGCACTTTTTGATTCATCGTAGAAATTGCCGATTTAATATCAAATTGTTTTAATTCTCTATTATCCCATTCTACACTTCCTTCATAGTTCTTCAAATCACCATTTAAAATATTTATCAATGTTGATTTTCCACTACCACTTTTTCCTTTTATTAAATACTTCTTGTTTTTCTCAAAAGTTAAATTAGGAAATTCTACCGTTTTATCTGGATAGTTATATTTAACATTAGAAACTACAATCGCCTTATCTAATTTTTCTACTCTCGGTAAACTTTTCTCTTCTTTAAGTTCTGGGTACTTATTCAGTAACTCATTTGCAGAAGCGAAATTCGGATATAGTTCGATTACTTTTGTCAATCCTCCAAAGAATTCCCCTGTATAACCTGATATCGCAAATATCATCGCAAATTCAATATACCCTTTATATGCGAAATATCCCGCTATGAAAATCAATGCGATTTGGTTACCTGCATTTAATGTCACATTCAATCCTTGTAAAGTCATAATAGATTTTTTTCTATTAACTTTAGCATTTTTTATATTTTTTGAACCTACATTTACAATTCTATCTAATAAATTCAACGCAGAAAAGTTGTTTAGCATTTCTGAACTAGCCAGCGCATTCTCTAAATCCTTATTGAAATCTTCTGTAGCTTTTGAAATGTCTTTTGTCGTTGTTTTTATCGCCTTGTTGAAATACTTAGGTAGAACCATCATTAATAAAGACAATGCAAGTGAGATAATAAATAACGTAATATTCACCTTAAGTAATACAATTGTTGAGATAACAACTAAAGATATACTGTAAATCGCAAATAAACAATTAGCCGCATATTGCTCAAACTGCTGGATATCAGTAGTATTTAAAGCTATACATTCTGCTCCATTATTATGTTTTTCGTTATAGACTAACTTTTTCTTGAAATCCGCAATTGCTGTTTTTCTAAGCCTTGTAGAAAAATTTTGAATCAATTTTTCAACGTATATCGCTCTAAAATAACCCAACGTATTTAAAACAACATATATCAACATAACTGCAATAGTCGCCGACACCATAAATCTTAAATTTTTATCTACCGTCGCTTGGATAATCAAACTAAATCCATAAGACGTCGCAACCTGTGTTGCTGCGCATAATACTGTAATAATAAATACTAGTATGCTATATTTTTGTTTAAATAATAACTTAAGCATGATCTTCACCCCTAATACTATAGTTTAAAGCCTTTTTTTCATTCTGACTCTAAAAGTATATTTATTATATAAATTTTATCAGAGATAACAAAGATAGTCAACACTATATTTATATATTTTTAACACTATTGTGTTTTAATTATACTTATATATTTCTAGTTTATTGATTTACAAGTAGATTTATAGTATTATTATAGTAATATTTGATTAATTCTTAGGAGCGGATAAACTTTGAAACTTAAATTAGCTGACTTAATAAAAACCAAACGAAAATCACTAAATATGTCTCAAAAAAAATTAGCTGAAGGTATTTGTACTCAAACTATTATCAGTAGGTTAGAAAAAGGAGAAGTCACTCCTTCTATAGATATATTTTTCAAAATCATAAAAAAATTAAATATTCCAACTAGTGAAATAGAAGCATTATTTGATATCGATACTAAAGAATATCAACCTTCTAACTTCAAAGTTAATGAACTTATGGAATTACTTTATAAACGAGATTATAAGACACTAGATTTTGTTTTATCTTCCATTGATAAAAACACTCTTGATTCAGAAAATATTTTATATTTTGAATGGTTTCAAGCTATCACAACATATCATATAAATAATCAGCTGGAGCTTGCGATTAAAAATCTAAAGACATTGATAGCAAAAGTAGAAGTTGGTTGTATTTTATATTGTGATATATGTAATACTTTGGGGAATTTTTATTCAGAAAAAGAATTATTTGAAGATGCTCTTCTTTGGTATAAAAAAGTTTTACCATATATAAAAATTATTCAAAATACAAGTTCTGAACAACCATTCTATTATTCTATTGCGCGTATCTATGGAATCTTAACTAAATTTAACGATGCAACGTATTGGAACTCTATCGCTATTACTAAAGCTCTAGAAAATAAATCTTTTTATCTTCTAGGAGATAATTATTATTTACAAGCACGATTATTTGAAGAGCAAAAACTTATTGAAGATGCTATTAACTCTTGTAACAAAGCTATTAGTATATTCTCATTAGAAAATAATGAAACTATGAGATCTTTAACATTATCTTATCTTTCATATCTAAAAGAGAAAAATAGTAAAGAACCTCAACAATAATTCTCTTATTTTGGTGATATGTCTTAAAACAAAAAACTCCAGATTTTTCCTCTGGAGTTTTTTTCGTCTATTCTTTTATAATTCTATAGTAAATTTTTGATGTTATTGCATAAACTATTAGATAGAAGATTGCGAAGACTACGATTGTCACAGCAAGTGCTTGTAAGAATATGCTATTATCTGTTATTAAGAATAATCTTAAAATTTTCTCGATAAATGGATATGCTACTATAGTGTGTAATGTCGCTATAATTAGCGGTGAGAAGAAGATTAACAGTACTTGTGATCTTATTGATTGTTTAATCTGTTTATCTGTAATACCTACTTTTCTCATGATTTCAAAGTTTCCTTTATCTTCATATCCTTCTGAGATTTGTTTGTAGTACATGATTACCACTTGGCTTATTACGAAGATAAAGCTTATGAACACCCCGATGAATAGGAATGATGCGAATACTCCTCTGAATGTAAGTTTATTTTCTTCTTTACCTTCTATTTCTATACCACTTTGTTTTTCTAGTTTTTTAAAGCTTTCGATTACCTTAGCTTCTTTAGTTGTATCTTTGATATTGAAGGCAACGTAGTTTTGAAGTGTAGGAGTACCTGTTTGTATACTAATCCCTCTTTTTTCTAACTCTTTACTACTTAACTCTGTTAGTTTTGTAGCTAATTTAGTTATTTCTTTCTCATCTTTAACAACAGCATAATATGTATCCATAATATTTGCGGTATCCGAACCTATTGTTCCCGGAAACTCAGATAATTTTTCTTTAATTTTATAATCACTACCATTTAGAGAAATACTATTATGATTGTAGTTTCCTTTTTTGTCGATATGTAATAAAATTTCATTACTTTCTAATGTTTTATTTTTATTAGCGAACTTATTATAATCTTTTAATTGTAAAACAACTATCATTTTAACATTACTTAAGTCTACACCTACATTTGATTCAAAATTAAATTTATCTTCAACTAATCTTCCTACCATAGGTAATGAATTATATGATACTAGATCTTGTACTTCAGTTCCCGCTTCTTTAGCTGATAATTTTGCATTATTTTCGATTTCTTTTAGTTTTTCATTAGTAGAATTATAGCCTGCGACCATTAATTGTCTTGGGAATCTTTCATTATAAGATTTTTCCATACCTGCATATAATGCCGATGTTGATCCCATAGTTACAAGAACCATAGTAGATAATATACAGATATTCGCTAATCCTACTGCGTTTCTCTTCATTCTGTATAATAAACCAGAAACGCTGATGAAGTTTTTAGGTTTATAGTAGAAGTTTTTATTATTTTTCATAATTTTTAGTACTGTGATACTAACTGCCATAAATACTAGATACGTACCTATAATTACCGCAACTACAGCATAAAAGAATACTAATAATGCTTTTACAGGATTTTGTACCGTTTGTGCTGTGTAATATCCATAACCGATTAATGCTAACCCGATTATCGCTAGAATCCATCTAGATTTCGGTTCTTTTTCACCTTTATTCTCATCTTTTAATAAGGCTACAATTCTAAGTCTAGCAATTTTTATAACAGTATAAAGTAATAATAAGAAGAATATTCCTCCGAATAATAATACTGAGAATACTACAGCTATCGGCGTAATACTAAAGCCGAAAGTAACCGTTGCTGAGAATAATTTTAATAGTACTAACAGCATAAGTTTATCAAAAATTATTCCTAATCCAATTCCTAACACTATTGTAGTTACAGCGATAAATATTGTTTCTAACACTAGAATTTTCGCTATTTGTTTTTTCGTCATACCTAAAACAGAATACAATCCAAATTCTTTTACCCTACGTTTTACTAAAAAACTATAAGTGTAAAATAAGAATATTGTAGAAAAAATCGCTATTACAATTATTCCCAAACTTAATACCTGTTTTGTCGCATCAATTCCATTAGGAAGTTTGTTTAAATTATCCCCAAAAGCTAGAGATGAAAGTATGTAAAACGACATTATTGTAAAAATTGTTGATAACACATAAGGTACTATAAATCTTTTGTTTTTTACAAGGTTGTTTAAAGCAAATTTGCTATAAAAGAAGCTCATCTTACTCACCTGCCTGCATTAAAGTTAACGTATCATTAATTTTTTGGAACATCTCACTCGTAGTCGCATTTCCTTTTCTAAGTTCATGGAAGACTACCCCGTCTTTAATAAATAATACACGTTTAGCACGAGCTGCTGTTTTCACAGAGTGCGTAACCATAATTATTGTTTGTCCTGCATTATTAAGTTTTTCAAAAACTTCTAACAGTTGATCTGTTGATTTTGAATCTAGCGCTCCTGTCGGTTCATCCGCCAAAATCAGAGCCGGGTTCGTAATAATCGCACGAGCTACCGCTACCCTTTGACGTTGACCACCAGATACTTCATATGGAAACTTGTTGATTAATTTATCAATTCCTAAAGGTTTAGTTACTTTCTCTAATCTTTTTTCCATATCTTTATATTTTTTATTAGCCAGTACTAACGGTAATAAGATATTATCTTTTATAGAAAAATTATCAAGTAGATTGAAATCTTGGAAGACAAATCCTAGATTGTCACGTCGGAAATTCGCTAAGTCTTTATCTTTCAACTTGCTTAAATCTAAATTGTTTAAATTCACATTTCCTGATGTTGCCTTATCGAATGTTGCGATAATATTTAGTAAAGTAGTCTTACCGCTTCCACTCTCACCCATAATCGCTACATATTCACCATTATCTACTGCGAAATTTACATTTTTTAATGCTTCTGTACTTTGAGTACTTAATCTTGTCGTATAAACTTTTCTTACATTGTTGACTTCTAATAACATTTTTATCACTCCTGAATTCTTTTTATCTTATCTTCCTAGTTCGAACTTTTCTACAACTTCCTCGTTGTTTATATTTATATTCTACCTTACTTTTCTTACAGATTCTATCGATTTTCCTTACAAAAAAGCTCCCAACCTTACACTTTTGTAAGATTGGGATATTTATTACTTTTTATTTGATTTCAAAGGAGTGGTTCTACTTTATTTCCTGGGAAATTATAATCGTAATACATCTGTGAATCTTTGTTCTGAGTTGCTATCTAGTCTGTGCGTTATTAGAATTACCGTTAATTCTGGGTTAGTTAATAGAAGTTCTTCTATTTTCTCTGCATTATCCTTATCTAAATTAGAAGTTATCTCATCTAACAACACTACTTTTTTCTCCCTAATAATTCCACGAGCTAAGGCTATTCTTTGTTTTTGACCACCTGATAAATTCTTACCACCTTCTACAAGTTCAGTATCTAAGCCGTCCTCAAGACTTGTCAGAAACTCTCCTAGTCCTACACTTTCCAACACATCTTTAACTTTTTCATCAGCATAATCATCACCTAGCGTTATATTAAATCTTAGACTTTCTGTGAAAATATACGGTTCTTGCGGAATATATAGCATCTTATCATACAGGCTATGCTTATTAAGAACATCTAGTTCTTCTCCGTTAAATTTAATTGCACCTTCGTAATTTTCTATTCTTCCAGTCAATAATTTTAACAATGTAGATTTTCCACTACCACTTTCTCCGACAATAGCGTATTTACCATATTTATTAAATGCATACGTGATGTTTTTTAATACACTTTTCTCTTCATATTTATAAGAAACATCCTCTAATACTATAGTTTCAATTTCTTCATTTAATGATTTTTTGCTAGTATCTTGGTCATTAATTACCTTAGCCTCCTCTTTGAATTTCTCGAATTTCTCAAAGATCGGCACTACGATATTTAACTCTACCGTAATATTCATAATATTTCCTACTGAATTAAAAATCGTAGATGTTAGTGACTCTACGGTTAAAATAGAACCAAAGCCTACAATATTTTTTAGAGCCAGTATTCCTGTTAGTAATACTACACCAACTTGCCCTACTAAATTTCCTAAACCACCTAGAACTCCGGCTAATCCGACACTTTTTCTTAGAGACACAGATTCTTTTAATACTTCATTAGAAGAGTTTACTACGATTTTTTTCAGAATTCCTAGTTTATTGAAAGATAATAAACTATCGAATCCCTGTAAGTAATTTGTATTTTTACTTATTAAGTTTTCTAACGAGCCTGAGTATCTCTGAGCTTTATTCTGAATAGATTTTTGAGCAAGAGCTGGTAAAACTAATGTAAGAACACTCATTACTATAGAGAAAACGATAATCGACCAGTGGAATGCAAGCAGTCCGACTATAGCTAAAAGCGTCTCTATTATCGCTGTAATACTTTGATAAAAATTACCAAATCCTTTTTCCTCGACAATCATCAAATCATTACTAAGCCATGATATGTAATCTCCGCTATTTTTCTTATTAAAATTAGCATAGTTATTTTTAGAAATTGCATCAACGACATCATATCGAATGTCGGTTATCATTTTTTGTACTACATAGTTTTCATATGGAATTTTTATATAAAGAGAAACTAAATATAATAAAAACACTATACCTGCATAGGCTATATTATAGAAAAAGCCATCGGTATTCGACTTAATTAATTCGTTAAATCCATCCCCTATAAAATACGCAGCGACAACCTTACATGCTCCTCCAAAAATAATTAGTAAAAGCAACAAACTATTTTCTAAATATCTTTTCTTTAAATACTGCTTCATCTTTTCCCTCCTTATACCTTACTAATATTCTATCAAATAAAATTAACTTAAACAAGATAATTTTCAGATAATTTAATTTATTATTTAGAAAATAATTTTATTTATATTATAATATATATATCAAGTGGCTTTTTAGATATCTAATAAACCACTGCAGAAAGCAACTCGACAAAATCGTGTTTCTTCTAACTCACGATTTTTAAGTCACTCACATATATCAAGTAGCTTCTGTCGGGTTTATAACTAACTTACTTTAGGAGTTTATCAATTTATATCTAGTCTCACTTGTGAAATTAGAAAATCCCCTTAAAAGTTAAATTCATAATCTAACTCTCAAGAGGATTTCTTATTAACTTATTTATATTTAATCCCTTAAAGTATCTTCTTTCGGGAATGTGATTTCTATCCTAGTTCCTTCTCCTACTTTTGAAGAAATTTCAATATGATGCCCTAGTTTATCTAGAGTTTTTTTACATAAGTACAAACCTAGACCACTTGATTTTTTTTCGTATCTTCCATTAAAACCTGTAAAACCTTTTTCGAAAATTCGAGGTAGATCTTCTTCTTTAATACCCATACCGTTATCTTCTATAACCAGTTTATTTTCACAAGTTTCTATTATAATTTCTCCACCGGCGCTAGAGTACTTCACACTATTACCTAGTATTTGTTCGAAGGCGAAGCTCAACCATTTTTTATCACTAATTACCATTGTTTCATGTGAAACATAATTTAATTTTATCTTTTTATTAATGAAGATAGTCGCATATTTTTTTACACTATCTTTCACCACTTCATCGAGATTAATCTTAGTTATAACGTAATCTGATGATATGCTATCTAATCTTATATACGTCAGAACCATCTCAACATAACGTTCTATTTTAAACAATTCTTGCTGTAAGATTTTTCGATCTATTTCTTCATTGTCTAATAGAAAATTCATCGCAGCAATCGGCGTTTTTATCTGATGAACCCACATACTATAGTAATCAACCATGTCTGTATTTTTTTGTCGATTCTCCTGAGTTAGTTTTTCTAACTCTTCATATAATTTCTCTATAATTTTATGATAATAATCAATCCTAATATCCAAACTCTTCGGTAAATCTTCAAGATCGTTTAGAATATTTTTCTCTAGGAATATTAATTTTTTATAACTTTCTCTATAATTAACAAAATCTGAAAAGCTAGCTACAAGAGCTGCTAAAAAACAAAAACTTCCCGTATATATCAGAGCTTCTAGTGGCAAATTATATAAATAAAACATAATGAAAAATATAGCAATAAAAACTACGAATAAAATATAAACTTTTGTGTTTTTCTTTAAATAACTTTTTAATATTTCCATTAGACTATATATCCTTTACCTTTTTTAGTAGTAATAAATTCATCTATTCCTATACTTTTTAACTTAGAACGTAGTCTGTTTATATTCACCGACAAAGTATTTTCATCTATAAAGTTATCATTTTGCCATAAGGCGGTAATTATTTCTTCTCTTGTTACTATTTTTTCTCTATTTTCTAATAATACTGTAAGAATTTTACTTTCATTTTTTGTTAGTTCAACGAGATTATCTTGATATTTCACCTCATCACGGCTCATATCAAAAATTACATCCTTATAGACTACAAGATTCGAAGATCCACTAAAATTATAAACACGGCGGAGTAGAGCTTCTATTTTTGCCTTTAGGACGACTAACTTAAATGGTTTTTCTATAAAATCATCTGCACCGATATTCATAGCCATAACAATATTCATATCATCATTCGCAGATGAAATAAAAATTATCGGCACTTTCGACAACTTCCTAATCTCCTCACAGAAATAATAACCATCAAAGTAGGGGAGATTAATATCCATTAATACTAAATCCGGTGATTGTTCCACAAATTCCTTAACTACATTTTGAAAATCTACAACTTCATGCGTAGCGTATTGCCATTTTTGTAGATATCCAGCTATTGAATTTGAAATTATTTCATCATCTTCTACTATCATTACTTTATACATGTTTTCACCCCTTAGTTACTATTATTACTAAAATTATATCACAAACAACCTTCTTAAGATATATTCTATTAAAAAATATATCTTTCTCTATATTTCTTGAAAAATAAAAAGCAGAGATTGTCTAGGAAGGAGTTTAAATGAAATTTCCACGCTGCCTCGCTTCTATTTCGTGCTCCCAAACAACCTCTACTCAAAAAGAGAAAATTGTGGATTAAGATGTTATTTTAAATATATAGTATTAAAATAAATGGCTGTCAAGGGTGTTTAGTAATCTGTCTTAATCCACAAATTTTAATAAAATATTAATTATTTTAAATTATTGTTTCTCGTGAAACTTTTCTCTTAGATATTTTCTAATGCTAAACGTAAGTCTTCGATTAAGTCATCTGCATTTTCTAGACCGATTGATAGTCTGATTTGCGCAGGAGTAATTCCTGTGTATTGTAATTCTTCTGGACTTAATTGACCGTGTGTAGTTGAAGCAGGGTGGATTGCTAAACTTTTCGCATCTGCTACATTCGCTAAGTTAGAGAATATTTCTAAACTATCAATTACTTTACGCGCAGCTTCTTCTCCACCAACTACATCGAATGAGAAGATTGACCCACTACCTTTTGGTAAGTATTTCTTAGCTAATTCATAGTATTTATTTCCTTCTAATCCAGGATAGTTGATCGATTCTACTTTAGGGTGTTTTTCTAAGAAGTCTATTACTTTTTTAGTATTTTCTACATGGCGTTCTACTCTTAGAGATAATGTTTCTAATCCTTGTAATAATAAGAATGCATTGAATGGTGATAATGCTGCTCCTGTATCACGCAATAATTGTGTTCTTACATTCGTAATAAATGCTGCAGCACCAACATCTCTTGTGTAACTTAAGTTGTGGTAACTTGGATCTTCATCTACTAATTGAGGAAATTTTCCACTACCTTCCCAATCAAATTTACCACTGTCTACGATAACTCCACCGATTGATGTACCGTGTCCTCCGATGAATTTAGTCGCAGAATGAACGATAATATCTACACCGTGACTAAATGCATTGATTAAATATGGACTAGCAAATGTGTTATCAACTACTAATGGAATTTTGTGTTTATGAGCAATTTCAGCCCATTTTTCTAAATCAGCTACGTTTGCTAATGGATTTCCTAAAGTTTCTACAAATAGTGCTTTAGTTTTATCTGTAATAGCTTGTTCAATTTCTTCAAAGTTATCTGGATCTACAAAAGTTGCATCTACTCCATAACGAGGTAATGTAAGTTTTAACAGATTGTAAGTTCCTCCGTACACATTTTTAGAAGATACGATGTGATCTCCAGCGTGAGCTAATGTTAAGAATACATATGTAATTGCAGCCATTCCTGAAGCAACAGCTAATGCTCCAACACCGCCTTCTAAAGCGTTAATTCTTTCTTCGAAAACAGCCGTAGTAGGGTTTGTAATACGAGTATAAATATTCCCAGCTTTTCTTAATGCAAATGAATCTGCAGCATCTTGAGTATCATCAAATACAAAAGATGTTGTTTGATAAATTGGTACAGCTCTTGCTTTTGTGTCTCCAACTGTTTGTCCTGCGTGTAATTGTAATGTTTCAAAACTAAATTTTCTTGTCATTGGTTCCTCTTTTCTACGTTTTGATAAGTTCTGTGTGTTAGATAATAAAAAAACACCCCTACTACATATTTACATATGTAATAGAGGCGATCATCTTATTTCGCGTTACCACTCTAGTTTATACTAATCTTGCGATTAGTACCTTATTCAGTACATGTTTATACTGTGTCCTATATCGTACAACCTACGTGCTTACCTATTAGATAAACAAAACTCTAAGACCATTTTCAATTAATCATCACCTTGTTATTTCACACCATCCAATAACTCTCTGTTGTAGCTACATATTAATTTACTTATCTTTTCAACGTTTATGTATTAAATTAAACTAATTGTACACCCGTTTTGTATATTTGTCAATAACTTTTTTAAAAAAATTAAAACGTTTTATTTTCCTTCTATAAAATGTTAAACAAAAAATCTTATAGAAATATTTTAATTTATTTATTATTCAAAAAATAAAAATCTAGTGAAACTATTTATTTCAATTTAAGAAATTATCACTTCTTATTTTTTTGCGTGGAATTTTAAAAACAGGAAAAAGTCTACTAAAAAAATAAAGAAAAAAGGGTGGAAAAATCAAAAATAAAAAAATATCAAAATAACAATATAAAACGAAGAAAAGTAGGGGAATATAGAATAGAATAAAGTGAAATAATAACTGTGCGAGTAATAAAAAAAAGGAGAAAAGAGTAGAGAAACGTTGTTTTAACCGAATAGTTAAATATATTATTCCTACTTTAATACTTTCCTTCATTTCCTTTAATTTCTCCCCAGTCCAGTTCCTTGTGACGAATACCATTATCCTCCCAATTATCCTCCCAATTAGAGAATGTATTTAGTTGTTTTACTTCTGGAGCTAACACTATTGATTCTCCTTGTATAGAAATTAAGAACTTCTGATTATTTTCTAAAACCAACAAATCTATAATATTATCGGGTATTCTTGCTATAAAAGAATCTCCATAGTGTTCCAATTTTGTATTTCCTTTTACTTCTTTAATCATAAATAACACATCCTTTTCTCTAAAATACTATTTAATGAGTTTCTTGTAAAATACATACATTTTATCCCTTCTTCATAAACCTCTTCTCCTTTTTTTTACATTCTCTGCCTCTCCATTGATTCATTTACACATCTTTTCCTCTTTTTTTATGATATAATAACAGTAATAACACTCATATTATTATATGATTTTTCTAGGAGGTTTATATGGAATTTACTAAAACAAATAATGGTTTCGTTAAATATGATGAAAATGGTAGGGTTATTGCTGAAATTACTTATTCTAATACTAGCAATCCTAATGTAGTTGTTGCAGATCATACTTTTGTTGATTCATCTCTTCGAGGTCAAGGGGTAGCTGGGAAGTTATTAGACGCTCTTGTTAAAGATATGCAAGAACAAAATAAAAAAATTATCGCAACTTGCTCTTATGTCGTTAAAAAATTCCAAGAAGATTCTTCTTTCGATTTTATTAATGCTGAAAAATAGTTTTTTAAAAGCAGAAAATTGATTTTTTCAATTTCCTGCTTTTACTTTTTGTTATATTAATCGATATTATTATTTTCTTATTTAATTAATTTGTTATTGTCTTGTTAAAATTTTTAATTTCATTTAAAAAACAAATTATATTAGTATTCAATTATATGTAATTGTCCTTTGTCATACTCTGCTAAGAATATTTTAGATGTGTCTTCATATCCTAATTCCAATAAAGTTTCTTTTAACCATTCTTCTGTTTTATCCATCGATTCTAATGTACCATGTTGGATCGTTCCATCAGTAATTACCGGATATTTAGGATTTTCCTCACCTTGTTGTATTATAATTAGTTGTCCATTTTGTTCTAAAACCGCTCTTTTTACTTTTTGAATACTATAAACACCTTGTGTTCTTAATTTAAAAGCTATGTCTTGTGCTGTTAAACCAGCTTTTCTTGTTGCTTCTACATCTATTTTTCCTTTTTTTATTATTGTTGTAGGTTCTCCGTCTAGCATTTTTTTTAAGTATGAGTTATTTGTTTTTAACCACTTCAGACCTAATACCAAAATTATCCATATTAATAATATATTGAAGTATTGTAAAATAGAAATTGATGGACTATATATTACCCCTCCTAATATTCCCCCGAGTACATAGTTTTGAACTTGATCACTCGCTGAAGTTGGTGCTAAATTTCCTTTTCCTGATATATTAATTACTATTACAAGCGATAATAAACCTAAAGCTAGTTTTATTGCTATATCTATATATGAAAGTTGCATTATCTTTTCACCTCCACTTTTTCAACAATTGGTTCTACCAATTCTATTTTCTCTAGTAAATAATCACCCTTTTTTCCGTTACTTATTACTCTATAGTAGTTATCATCTATTTTTAAAAATGAATTTTCTATAGAGGCTTCACTATTTATATAGATATGTTTTTTGTCAATATTTAATTTTTCTGAAACTCCCTCAATAAATTCAATAGAGCTTTTATACTGATTAGCTGATATACTATTACTTTGATAATCACTTACTTGTATCCCGATTAATAAAAAGATACCTAATATCATTATGATAGCTAATTCTCTATACTTGCTATCTTGTCTATTTTTATAATACTTAAATAGTGATACTATTATTATTAATAGTAAGAATCCTCCTGTTACATATGTTATAGTATTACTCTGATCTATTTTATTCAATAAATATTCATAAGAATAAAATTTCAAACCTATCACTCCTTTTGTTTTACGTGAAACATTTATATTATTCTATTTTTAACTCATACGCTATTCTTTCTTTATCATCTAAAATATTTTTATAGATAATTTTATTATACCTCTTTTTTCGAATCCGAGGTTACTTAAAAATTTTTTCATTATTTTGTTGTCAAAATGCGTATCTATTCTCAAAAATTTTATATTTTGAGATTTAGCAAAAAAATGGATAGCCTCCATAAATTCACGCATAATCCCTTGATTTCAAAATTGTTTTGCTGTAGCTAATCGATGAATAGCTAAATAACTAGAATTTTCCGACCAAAAAGTAGGGTAGTTTTCATAATCTTCATCGAAAGTAGTAAGCATAGCTGTAGCAACTAGCTTACCTGATTTTTCGTATATATATGATATCCCTTCATTGATATCATTAATAATCATATCTCGACTAGGGGAACCATGTTGCCACTGATTTACACCTTGTTCTTTTAAAAACTCTCTACCTTCTTCTATTATCATCATTACAAATTCTAATTCATCTTTTTTTGTTTTTCTTAACATATTTTCACCTATGTTATTCTAATTAGTTTTTCTTGGTATCTATGCTCTTTATCGCGTAGGAGAGTCCTTATTACCTGCATAGTTTTTTCCATAGCATCTATAGCGGAGAATTCCCATATCATTGTCGCTTCCATAAGTAGCTCGAAGGCATCTTTAAATCCACCAGGTCTATCAGCACCTCTAGGATCACCTATGAATAACGCATTATTTAAAGATACTTCATCTATTATTACATTTTCAGGTGTATGCCCTACTAATTTATGAAGAATATCTGAAAAATATGGGTCTATTATATCTTTTTCCGCTAAATAATCAATATATTCTTCTTCTGTTTCAAAAATTGGTAACTGTATATCTCTTTCTACTAAATAATTTCGTCCGTATGTTTCTCTCACAATATCTATTTTCCCTAATTCATCGAATTTTATATAATCAATAGTATATTGTGAATCGCAATCATATACGTCTTCTATATAGAATTTTGGTCCCATAAATTACCTCTTTTCTAAAAATTAATAAGGGATGTAACTTAAAATTATAATTTATTCTTATTAAGTCGCCTCCGTTCATTTTTATTTAATATGGGAGTGACTCAAAAATCGTGATTTCTTAAGAAACAAGATTTTGTCGAGTCACTTCCCGCAGTGGTTTATAAGCTATCAAAAAGCTTTTATAAAACGAATTTAGATATCAATAAGCCATTGCATATATGAATTATAATATACACTTTTTAAAATTTAGGACTTTTTGGTCAATATCTATTTCAGCATCATTCTTAACTTTAAAGCCTAATAATTAAAAATATACGTCATGGTTTATCCATAACGCATATTATATTTTACAACAAATTGTCTTTTAATACAAGCTCAACAGGACAGTGATCACTACCAAATATTTCGTGATGGATTGCAGCACTTTCTAAGTATTCTTCTAAGTCACGACTTACCAAGAAATAATCAATTCTCCATCCTGCATTGTTTTTACGTGCATTAAAGCGATAACTCCACCAAGAGTATGCACCTGTTAAATCAAGATTATAATATCTAAATGTATCGATAAATCCTGCATCTAATAACTTCGTGAATTTTTCTCTTTCTTCTGGGGTGAATCCTGCATTTTTCGTGTTTGATTTTGGATTTTTTAAATCTATTTCTGTGTGAGCAACATTTAAATCTCCACAAACAACTACACCTTTAGTTTTATTTAATTCTAATAAATAATTTTTAAAGTCTTCTTCCCAACTCATACGGTATTCTAATCTCTTAAGTTCACTACCTGAGTTCGGCGTATATACAGTGATAAAGAAGAATTTATCATATTCTAGTGTAATTATACGACCTTCTGTATCGTGTTCTTCTATTCCTATTCCATATGTTACATTTATTGGCTCGTGTTTAGTATATATCGCAGTTCCTGAGTATCCTTTACGCTCAGCATAGTTGAAATAACTATAATATCCATCGAATTGTAAATCTAATTGGCCTGCTTGCATCTTCGTTTCTTGTAAACAAAAGAAATCCGCATCTAGTTGTTTAAAATCTTCTTCAAAATTTTTACCAACGATCGCTCTAAGACCATTGACGTTAAAACTTATACATTTCATTTCGTTCTCCTTTTTGTTTCATGTTTCATGTGAAACATTTTATTTTCCTAGACAGAATCTGCTGAATAATTCATTTATCAACTCATCACCAGAGTTTTCCCCGATAACTTCTCCTAATAGATTGAATGTATTTGTATAATCTATTAACACCATGTCTACTTCTAATCCTAATTCAGCAGCACCTATAGCATCATTTAAACTAGCTAAAGCACGTTGGATAAGGTTGATTTGACGTGTATTTGATAAATATGTCGCATCTTTTGGACGAGCAGCTCCACCGAAGAATAAGTCTCTGATATTTTTCTCTAGTTCATCTATTCCCTTATATGTTGTCATAGATGTTTTAATAATAGGGTGGTTGTACGCTAATTTTTCAACTTCTGCAATATCGATTTTTGTCTCTAAATCTAATTTATTTAATATTACAATAGTTGTTTTCCCTTCTGTTAGTTTTAATAACTCTTTATCATCTTCTGTTAGTTCTTCACTACTATTTAATAAGAATAATACTAAATCTGCTTTTTCTAAAGCTTCCTTACTTCGTTTAACACCTATTTGTTCTACGATATCGTCTGTTTCACGAATACCAGCTGTATCGATTAATTTAATAGGTACTCCTTTAATATTCACGTACTCTTCTAGTACGTCACGAGTTGTTCCTGCGATATCAGTTACGATAGCTTTATTTTCTTGCAGCAGGTTATTTAACAGTGAACTCTTACCAACATTAGGTCGCCCAATAATAGCTGTATTTATTCCTTCTTTAATTATTTTCCCTTGTTTTGATGTTTCTAATAGACTTTCTAAACTATTTCTAATACTTGTTGATTTTTCAAGAATAGTTTTTGTCGTTTCTATTTCTAAGTCATCGTATTCAGGGTAGTCGATATTTACCTCAACAACTGTTAGTATATCTAAAATTTCAGCTCGTAGACGTTTAATAAGCGTTGATAAACGCCCTTGCATTTGGTTGTTAGCTATTTGACTAGCCTCATCTGTTTTACTCTTAATAAAGTCGATTACAGCTTCTGCTTGTGTTAAATCGATACGACCATTTAAGAAGGCACGTTTTGTAAATTCACCTGGCTCAGCCATTCTAGCTCCATGTTCTAAGCAAAGTGCAAGTACTTTTTGAATCGTTACAATACCACCGTGACAGTTGATTTCTATAACGTCTTCTGTAGTATATGTACGAGGACCTACCATTTTCACAAGCATAATTTCTTCGATTTTTTCATTAGTAGCTGGATCAACTACATTTCCATAATTTATAGTGTGACTAGCTAGACTCTCTACAGTTTTTCCTTTTGGTAGTCTAACTATTTTTTCAGCAATGCTAAATGCTTCGTCACCACTAAGTCTAACAATACCTATAGCTCCTTCTCCTAGAGCTGTCGATATAGCGCAAATTGTTTCACTCATTGTTCAAACTCCTTTTAAATTTTTATATTAATAAAAAAATTCATATCTCATTTATTATACACTATTCCTTTGAATTTTTCTCTATATAAGACCGAGTTACATTTTAGACTCAATTTTTACATAACTGATTAAGGATTTAATCTAAGAGTTCTAAATTTTAATAGAACTTATTGATTCTGTGGTTTATTGATATCTAGATTCACTTTAAACAACTTTTTAGATATCTAATAACCTTAATGAAGTTAGCTTAACAAAATAGATTTTTCCGTAATCACAGTTTTTAAGTCACTATCAAAAAATAAGTAGCCTGGATAAATCTCCAAACTACTCATTCTTTATTATTTTATTGAAAAGTTGTTAATAAAATATTAATTTCCTTCGTTCATAAGTTCAATTTCTGAAATAGCAAATTCTAAGTCATCTAAATCATATTCTTTCGGTAGTACTCCACAAGCACCGTTTGCAAAGGCTTGTCTTTTATACACAGGTACGTGTCCAACACTACTGCAGATAAGCACCTTAGCACCAGGAAATTTCGTACAAATTTCTTTAGTTGCTTCTAATCCATCCATTATCGGCATACAAATATCCATTGTTACAAAATCTGGTTTTATTCTTCTATACATGCGCACAGCTTGTTCGCCATTTTCTGCAAAATAATATTCATATCCTGCACGACTAACAACTTCTGCTCCACGGCTTCTATAATAAGAACTATCATCAACTATTAATACTGTCTTCATTAGACCTCCTATTTAGCTGTAATAACTAAATATCTATGTGGCTCTTCACCACGTGATTCTGTTTCAACGTTTTTAATACCTGTTAGAGCATTGTGAATAATTTTTCTTTCGATGCTTGTCATAGGTTCTAATTCAACTGGTTTCCCGATTTTTTTAGATTTCTTAGCTAAGTTTAATGCTAGGTCTTCTAATGTTTTTTTACGGTTTTCTCTGTAGTCATCACAGTCAACTTCAATTCTGAAGTAATGTGAGCTGAATTTTTTAGCAAAGTTATTAACTAAAAACTGCAAACTATTTAAAGTTACACCACGTTTTCCGATAATTAGACTAGTGTTTTCTTCTGTTTTAATATTTAAAGTGAAATGACGATTCCCATCTTCTCTAAAATCAACAGTAGCATCCGGATATCCCATCGCAATAACGATATTTTGTAAGTAGCTTACGATACGGTCTTGATTTTTTACGATATAATCTTCTCTTTTAGCTTTTTTAACTGTCTCTTCAGCTGTTTCTGTTGCTTCAGTTTCAACAACAGTCTCTTCTTCAACTATTTCTATTTTTTCATCATGAGCTTCTTGTTCAGTTATTTCTTCAACTTTAACTTCTTTAATTTCTTCTGTAGTTTTTTCAACTTTTACAACTTGTTCTTCTTTTTTCTCTACTTCAATAACTTTAACAACAGCTTCTTCTTTATTATATTCTTCATCTAATGGAATTAATTTTACCTTTGCTTCTTTTTTGAATAATCCGAAGATACCTGTGCTACCACCTTCGATTACTTCAATTTTCACTGCATCTTCTGATAAGGCTAGGTCTTTTAATCCCTTTTTAATAGCCTCATCTACAGTAGCTCCAATATAATAATATTCTTTTTCCATTCTTAACTCCTCTTCACTTTCATAAGTTTTGATCTTTTTAAAACATGATCGATGCTGCTACCAAATTCTAAAAACGGCATTTCTTTAGCACCAGGTCTTGCAATTACTATTATATCATAGTTTTTTACATATTCTTTTCTTGTTTTAAAAGTTTCTCGTATATATCTTTTTATTTTATTACGTTCGAAGGCCTTTCCTAATTTTTTACTAACAGAAATTCCTAAACGCATATGGTCTAAATTATTTTTTTGATAATAAATAACAAACTGTCTATTCGCAAAAGATTGTTTTTTTCTTATTATATTATCGAAATCTTGACTTCTTTTTACTCTATATTCTTTTTTCATTTTAAAACCTTTCTTAACACTAATATTTTAACAGTTTATTTACTTTTTTACAACTATCTTTCATATTTTTTAGGACTGACTAATAAAAAAAGGGTACCACTTTCGTGATACCCTCAGTGCAAACATTAAGCTGAAAGAACTTTTCTTCCTTTAGCTCTACGTCTTGCTAATACATTTCTTCCGTTTTTAGTGCTCATTCTAGCTCTAAATCCGTGTACTTTTGAATGTTTTCTTTTATTTGGTTGATACGTACGTTTCATTTTGTCCTCCTCGAGTTTTCTTTTCTTTAACTTAGATAGATGTAATAACTGAATTAGTTTAACATATCTAAAATAATTTATCAAGCAAAAACCTCATTTTTTCAAAAAAAATATTTTCTTAAAGAAAAATATTCTAAATGGCAGTCATTTTATCTCTATTTATGAGTAATATTTCTTTTAGTATATTAATATAGATTCACAATAAAACACATAAAATTAATATAATTGTTAATAAATCCTTAAAAACTATAAAAAAATATTTAAGTATATGCCTGTTATACTTATTCACAGTTTATTAATAGTTATTCACAATTTTTTGTTAAAAACTTATATTTCTGAAATAAACAAATTATATATTTCACGAGTTTTTAACAGATTTTAAAAGTTATTAACAAATTAACAAGAAAAAGTTATTCACAGGTGTGAATTGTGTGTGAAAAACTCTTAATTTATATTTCTATCAGCTTTAATCTTTGTTAATAACTTATAAGAAACTCTTTAATATTTAATTATTTTTATTTAAATTTAACATATTCACAGCTTTTTCTTAGTTTTTTATTAACATAGTTAAAAACTTCTGTTAACAACTTGTTAATAACTATCGTTTTATTTTATTAACAGTTTATGCTATAATTATTTATATATTTTTTTAAGGAGGTATTTCATTGAGTAATTCTAATTTCTTATGGGAAATAATTCTTCGTGAACTAAAAAGCACTGTAGATCCTCATGTATTTGATACCTGGTTTTCTAGTGCTTCTATCGATAACGTCGATTTTATGAAGAAATCTATTGTTATTACTAGTAAAGAAGCCCTTATTTCTCAATTTATTCAAAGTGCTTATGATCAAAAATTAAAAGAAATACTAAAGAAAAATACTGGATTTGATTTCAATATAGAATATACTTCCCTTGATAACGATCTTCCTCTAATTACGCCTCATGTTGATGATGAAAAACCAGCAGCAGAAAACTTAATTAGACAGAATTTCCTTCAAGGTGACAAACCTTCTGGAGCTCAACATTTTTATCAAAAACAAACTTTCCCTCTAGAAGATTATAAAAAACCTGAACCTAATAAAAATATTATAGCGAGCAAAAAAAACCCTACGCTGAATAAAAACTATACATTTGAAAACTTTGTAGTAGGGGAAGGGAATGCTTTTACTCATAATATAGCTTGGAACGTAGCTGTTTCTCCTGGTGGAATATACAACCCTCTATTTATATACGGAGGTGTTGGACTAGGGAAAACTCACTTACTTCATGCTATTGGTAATGAAATGGAAGCTAATTTCCCTGATTTTAAAATAGAGTGTATATCTTCTGAAAAATTCTTAAATGAGTTTCTTGCTTCTATTAAACCAATGAAAGACAAGAACAATTATACTAATGCGGATGAAGACTTTAGAAGAAAATACCGTGATGTAGATGCTCTTTTAATCGATGATATTCAATTTTTATCAGGTAAAACAGAAACACAAAACGCATTTTTCCATACATTTAATGAACTACAAATGAATCAAAAACAAATCGTTCTTATAAGTGATCGCTCTCCATCTCAACTTAATGATTTGGAAGATAGATTGGTTACTAGATTCAGTCAGGGGATAACTGCAGATATTACACCACCTGACTTCGAAACTCGTATGGCGATTATTAAATTTAAATGCGAACAGTTCGATATTAAACTAGATGAAGAAACGCTTACTTATATTTCTAGTAACGTATCTTCTAATATAAGAGAGCTTGAAGGAGTTCTTAAGCGTATTAAATTTACGGCAACATCTAAACATGAACAACCTTCACTTAGTATTGCCGAGGAAATATTAAAAAGTGCTAAAACTTCACCTAGAAAAAATATCTCACCTGAGAACATTATTAATGTGTGTGCTGATTTCTATAAAATCAAGGTTGATGATATTCTTTCATCTTCTCGTAAAAAGGAAGTCGTTCAGGTTAGAAATATAGCTATTTATCTATGTAGGGAACTTACAACTTTATCATTCCCTTCAATAGGAGATTGCTTCAATAAAGATCATACTTCTATTCTTTATTCATTTAATAAAATTGCAAAACTTAGCAAAGATGAAAATCCTGAAATTTTTGAAGATATAGAAGTAATAAAAGAACGTTTAGGAAAAATTTAAAAGCCTGTTAAATTCTACTATAGATATTCAAAACTTTTTTAACAAGTTATTAACAAGTGAAAATTCAATATTTTTGAGCTATCTTTAGTTTTCCACAGTTTTTACAGGCCTTATTATTATTATTTTATTAAATATATATTATATATAAGGAGAAAAAATGAAATTTACTATAACTAAATCAAATTTTCTTGATGGCTTAAATCACGTATCAAGAGTAATAGCACCTAATTCTCTTTTTGAAATTTTAAAAGGTATTAAAATAGAATTAGAAAAAGATCAACTTATATTAAAAGCAAGTGATTCTTTAGTATCTGTTGAATATTCAATAAATAGTTATGAAGATGATAAAGAAATTATAACTATTGAAGAAGAAGGTCAAGTAGTTTTACCATCTCGTAATTTTATAGAAATTATTAGAAAAGCACCTACTGATTTAATAGAAATAGAAACAATAGAAAATAATATATTAGTTAAATCAGGAAAAAGTGAATTTAACGTAAAAGGATATGATGCAAATGATTATCCAGAATTCCCAGTTATTTCTAAAGAAAATAGTCTTAAATTAGAAGCTAATGTTTTTAATGATATTATTAAAGAAACAGTATTCTGTACAGCTCCTAATGATCAAAGACCTATTTTAGAAGGGGTAAACTTCTCATTAAGTAACAAAATTTTAACAGCTACAGCTACTGACTCATATCGTCTAAGTAGAAGACAAGTTACACTTAATGATGAAGATAGTAATAAAGAGTTTAATTTAATTATTCCTAGAAAAGCTTTAACTTATTTCCAAAGAATGATAGAAAATGGAAAAGATCAAGTAGAAATCTTCTATGAAAATAACAGAATAGTTCTTTATTACCAAAATGTAGTTTATACAGTATTATTAATTAGCGGAAACTATCCTAATACTAATAAACTTATTCCTACTGTTTTTGAATGTACATTTGTAGCAAACAGTAGAGAATTCTTTAATGCTGTAGATAGGGTTGCATTAATGAGTAGAGAAGATAAAGATGATATTATTAAATTAGTAGTTACTGATAATCTATTAGAAGTTTCTTCTCAATCTAAAGATTTAGGAAGTGCTGTAGAAGAATTAAAAGTTTCATCTACATTAGAAGATGATAAATTTGAAATTTCTGTATCTGGTAAATATTTAAAAGATGCGGTATCTGCTGTTGCTGCTGAAGAAATTATCGTTAAGTTTTCTGGGGAACTAACAGCATTTATCATTCAGCCAAGTGACTACCACAGAGAAATTATCGAATTGATTTTACCTGTAAGAACTTACTAATAAAGTATAAAAATTAAATTTAAACATAAAAATGTAGTTATTTATTAGATATTCAACGAGTTTTTTAGCAACTTGGTGGGTATCTAATAAACTGTGTAGGGGAGATTTTACATAATAAGGAAAAAGTACTGACACAAAAGTGCTAAATTTTAAAAAAGTTTATATGGGAGCTCATAAACAGAATGGGGCTGACCCAAAAGCCTTAAAATTTAACAAAGTTCATATGGGAACACATAGACGCAGTGGTTTATTGATATCTAAAGAGCTTTGTAAAAGCTCTTTAGATATCTAATAAACTGTGCGGGGGTGACTCGACAAAATCGATTTCTATGAAATCGCGATTTTTGAGTCACTCCCTTGCGGGGAGATTCGATAAAATTGATTTCTTAGAAATATCGACTTTTAAATTACTCCCTAACTCTTAATTGTAAAATCACTCCTTTTTCTATGTTAACAAGGAGGAACAATGACAAAAAAATCGAATAGTATATTAATTATACTCGGTGTTATCTTTTTAAGTCTTATATTAAGAACCCCTATAACATCAGTTGGGGCAATATTAGGGCCATTAAAATCTATATTAGAAATAAATAATACAGTGGCAGGATTTATTACAACAATCCCATTAATAGCTTTTGCAATTTTTAGTCCTATGGTAGCAAAACTTTCAAACAAAGCTGGATTAGAAAAAACATTATTATTAGCTGTTATAACAATAAGTATCGGATTAGCGTTAAGATTCTACATCAATACATATGTATTCTTTCTTACGACATTTATAATTGGAGTAGGAATAACGGTAGGTAACGTGTTATTACCGGGATTGGTAAAAAAATATTATCCAGAAAAACTAGGTCTTATGACAGGATTTTATGCAGTGGTTATGAATGTAGGGGCTGCAGTTGCAGCTGGTATTAGCTACCCAATCTTAAGTACAAATATCGGTGGAGAAAAATTCTCAACAGGTCTTGCTGTTAATATTTGGTTAGTTATAGCTGTAATTAATATTTTTGTATACACAGCAATGTCGAAAAATAGTAGTGTAAGTGAAGTGAAAGATAGTCATGAGAAAGTACATGGATACTTTAAACATTCAAAAATGTGGACTATTATGCTAAGTATGGGGCTGCAATCAGCACTATTTTATTGTAGTGTTTCTTGGTTTTCAGAAATAATGATTAGTAAAGGTTTCACACCAGAAACTGCAGGATTATTATTATCTATAAGCCAGTTCGCGCAATTTCCATCAACATTTATCGTTCCGATTTTAGCGGATAAACTACATAATAAACTAATTATTCCAGTAGTTATTACTATAGGATACTTAGTATCATTAGTAGGAATGCTATATACGAACGGAAATTTCGCAATAATGTTAATCTTTATTATTATCTTCGCCTTAGCTGGGGGAGGATCATTCTCTTACGTAATGTATCTATTCTCTGCTAAATCAAGAAATGAAAGAGAAGCGGCTGATATTTCAGGATTAGCTCAATCAGGAGGATATTTATTAGCTGCAGTATTTCCACCATTACTAGGATACATTAGAGATATTTCAGATTGGAATAAAGGATTATATGTATTAATTTTAACTGCTGCGGTATTATTAGTAACACTAGTACACTGTAGTTCAAAAGGAAATATAATAGAAAAATAACTTAAGAAAGAGGTTCAAGAATAATTTGAGCCTCTTTTTCTATGAAAATGAATAGATAAATGTAGAATACTAACAAGAAAAACATAAAGCTGTAATATTACAGTAGGAAGAAATAATAGTAAATAACTAATACACTTAAAAGAAACATAAATACAGAAAAATAAATATAAATAGTACAAGTAGAAAAATAAAGAAAATAAATAAAATTTTTTTAAAAAATTTAACCTTAAAAAATGTACTAATTATAATAAAATTAGAAAATTATCTTGTACTAAAAGTATATGCATAAACAAAGATAACAAAAGGAAAACGCTTTATTTTCAAAAGATAAAACACTATAAAAATTTCAAAAAATATATGAAAATTTGTTTAGATTAATAACAAGATAGCATAAATAAAGGCAATAAAAACACTTTCTTTTTTTCCAATAGTGTGATATAATTCTAAGGGAAATGAGATATGCGTACTTTAATAAGAGTTGTTATAGTATTTTATCCCATAAAAATAAAATAGTAAAAATAATTACTTAAAAAATATCTAAAACTATATATATTAATGGAGGTTTTCTTATGAAAGCGAAAAATAGAAAAGTTGTTTTAATAGGAGCAGGAATGGTAGGGATGAGCTTTGCTTATCAATTATATTCAAGTGGACTTTGTGAAGAACTTGGATTAATCGACTTCTTCGCTGAAAAAGCTGAAGGTGAAGCAATGGACCTTAACCACGGTGGAGCTTTAGTACCACCTATTAAAGTAACTTCAGGTGGATATGAACAATGTGCTGATGCAGACGTTATCGTAATCGCTGGAGGTCTTCCACAAAAACCAGGTGAAACTCGTCTTGACCTAGTTGACAAAAACATTAAAGTTGTTAAAGATATGTCAGACCAAATCGTTGCTTCTGGATTCGATGGAGTTATCGTTATTGCATCTAACCCAGTAGACGTATTAACTAACGCTTTACAAAAATTCACTGGATTCCCAAGAAACAGAATCGTTGGATCTGGTACAACTCTTGACTCTTCAAGATTCCGTTACATCTTAGGAGACAAATTAGGATTAGCACCAAGCAGTGTTCGTGGATATATCATTGGGGAACACGGAGACACTCAACTTGCTGCATGGAGTAACGTAAATGTTTACGGAAAACAATTCGACAGATTCTTAGAAACTTCTAAATACACTAAAGAAGACTTCGCTGATGTAGAAGAAAAAGTTATGCGTGCTGCATACGAAGTAATTAACCGTAAACGTGCTACTTATTACGCAATCGGACTTGCATTATTCACAATCGTTAAAGCTATCTTACGTGACGAAAACGTTGAGCTTGCAGTAAGTGGATACTGTGATGGACACTACGGAATCGACGGATTATATATCGGAACTCCAGCTATCGTTGGACGCGAAGGTGTTCGTGAAGTAGTAGAATTAGACTTAACTGAAGAAGAAACAGCTAAAATGCAACACTCTGCTAAAGTATTAAAAGAAACTTTAGAAAAAGCATACGCATCTTTAGAAGCATAATTTAAAGAAAATTATAGGAGAGTTAAATTCTAATCTTAAATTTTTAAGGAGAATTTAACTCTTCTTTTTTATATTATTTCAATAAAATGAATATTAATATTAAAGGGAAGTAAACGTTTTTTGAAAATAAAAAAATATAGAAAAAATTATTTTCAAATACTAGACTTATAGAAAAAAATTTGGTACAATATATACGGATGAAAAGGTTTTTAAAGTTATCAAAAAAATTTAAAGTAAAAAAGTAGAGGAGAAAAACTATGACAATAACGATATATGACGTAGCAAAAGAAGCAAAAGTATCGATGGCGACAGTTTCTAGGGTTGTTAATAATAATCCAAACGTAAAAGAAGATACAAGACTACGTGTACAAGAGGTTATCAAAAAATTAAGATATACACCTAACGCTGTTGCCAGAGGACTTGCTAGTAAAAAAACAACAACTATTGGTATAGTATTACCAGATATAGCAGACTTATCTTCAGCGGAAATAGTTAGTGGTATTGAATCAGTAGCTAATATGTATAAATATAACATTATTTTAGCAAACTCATGTGATGATAAAGAAATTGAAAAAAATATCTTCGCTTCATTTGTAAGTAAACAAGTAGATGGAATTATTTACCTAGGTCATTCACTATCAGACAGTTCAAAAAATTACTTACAAGATATTCAAATACCAGTAGTATTAGCAGGAAACCTAGGAACAGATTCTGATTTCTATGCAGTAAATATTGATTACGAAAAAGCAGCATACGATGTAACGAAAGAATTTTTAGCAAAAGGATCTAAAAATATTTCATTAGTAATAGATAAATATGAAAGCCAAAAAACTCAAAGACTGATAAAAGGATACAAAGATGCCCTTGCTTCAGAAAAAGTAGAGTTCAAACCACAAAACATAATTGATGGATATAGAACATATAAAGAAAGCAATAAACTGTATAAAGCATTAAGTAATATCGATTCGGAAGTAGTAATTACTATGTTTGATGAAGTAGCACTAGCTATAATGCAACAAGCACTAGATTTAGGTGTTAGTATTCCAGGTGATTTACAAATCCTTTCATTAGAAAATACAAAACTAATAAACATGACAAGACCGAAAATTTCTTCAGTATTCCAACCAATCTTTGATATCGGTGCAGTATCAATGCGTGTACTAACAAAAATAATTGATATTGAAAAAGCAAAACGTAAGGGTGAAGAAATAGATGAGGTAGAATTAGAAGAATTTAATGTAAAAGAAAATGAAATGAATCTACCTTATAGAATAGTTCATAGACAAACTACCAAATAAAAAAAAAACATATCTTATAGAAGAAAAAGTTTAGAAAGAGAAAAAATGAAATTTTCTAAACTTTTTTTTTATTTTCTATTGACATAATATAAAACTGATGATAGAATAATAAAAGTCTTCTGATAGAGAAGACGAACAATAAAACATTTCAAAATATTAAATGTTAAGAATTTTCAAAAAAACTCTTGACAAAAAATAAAAGAAATGATATTATTAATAAGTCTTAAAACGACAAGAAGTTCTCGAAAAAACTTTTTTAAAAAATTAAAAAAAGTTCTTGACAAAAACTTCTAAAAATGATAAAATAATTTAAGTGTTGAACAAACATTTAAAAAGAAATTAAATAATGCGGGTGTAGTTTAGTGGTAAAACCTCAGTCTTCCAAACTGATGTTGTGAGTTCGATTCTCATCACCCGCTCCATTATTTTGAACATTGAAAACTAAACGAATTAAGTCAACGTTAATTCCAAAAAGGACAGTTTTAAAAAGAAACTATAAAACTTTTTAATGAGCTAATCAAGCTAACAAATTTATTTGGAGAGTTTGATCCTGGCTCAGGACGA
>NZ_JAQMFS010000061.1 GCF_028308085.1 Gemella haemolysans | reverse complement strand
TGTTACACTTGTTTTTTCTGCAGGAGTGTATTGGTTTGTGAATTTTAATTCTTCAGGTGTTTTTGATACTGTTGCATTTAGTCTATTTGCTTGTGTATCTTTTGTTACACTCACTTCTACTTCATACACAGTTTTATCATATGTAATACCTGGTTCGTTTCCTGCAACTTCTGATATTTTGTACTTATGTGTACCTACTTGACTTTCGTCATATTCGATTCCCGCAAATGATATTGTTCCAT
>NZ_JAQMFS010000060.1 GCF_028308085.1 Gemella haemolysans | reverse complement strand
TAACCTTCTGCAAGTTCATATTGAATGTCTTCATCTTTTAATTTATAATCTTTATTTTTATAAACTAGTGAATCAAGAATTTTAGCGTTATAAGGTACTAATCCTTTTTCATAGTGGCTATGATCACCGTGAAGTGTCACATATCCATCGTCAGTGATTTCACTAACCACGACTGAACTAACTTTGTCTGAGTAATTGATTTTCTTTGCTTGTGCTGTATTTTGTACTAGAGGTGTTGTTTCATATGCTTGTTGTCTTCCGTATTCATAACCAGCAAAGGCTGATAGTCCGAT
>NZ_JAQMFS010000059.1 GCF_028308085.1 Gemella haemolysans | reverse complement strand
TAACCTTCTGCAAGTTCATATTGAATGTCTTCATCTTTTAATTTATAATCTTTATTTTTATAAACTAGTGAATCAAGAATTTTAGCGTTATAAGGGACTAATCCTTTTTCATAGTGACTATGATCACCGTGAAGTGTCACATATCCATCGTCAGTGATTTCACTAACCACGACTGAACTAACCTTATCTGAGTAATTAATTTTCTTTGCTTGTGCTGTATTTTGTACTAGAGGTGTTGTTTCATATGCTTGTTGTCTTCCGTATTCATAACCAGCAAAGGCTGATAGTCCGAT
>NZ_JAQMFS010000058.1 GCF_028308085.1 Gemella haemolysans | reverse complement strand
AGAACATATGACTGTATAAATATAAAAAAGATAGCGTAGCAGTCATTATAACTACTACGCTATCCTAAGTCTAACTTTTTGGGGTCAGATCATTTCGTTCAAAGGCTTTAATTTGTCTTTCAAAACGCGTTTCTACACAATAATCATCACTATCCATTCTAGCAATTAGGTTTGTATTACACTTTTCCACTCCAAAACAAGATGCTGGACCTGAACCTACATTAGTGTCCAGTTGATACACCTTTAAAATTGGAATTTCACTTTTTATTTGTTCAATTTCATCATATAACTCCTGAGTTAATATTCCATCACAAACTAAAATGATTTCAGTTGGTTTAATAGTCTGATGATAAGAAGTTAACAAACTTTTCCTTAGATTATAAGGTTTTTCTTTTTCATATACTGTCATTAAAACTGAAAACTCCATAATTCATTCTATAACTCCTTTCCTATTAACCAATCTATGATTACAGATCTATATGGCACAACGTTATACCATTCTACTTTATAATATACTATTACTAATAAAAATAACGCATAAACTATTACTATGAAATAGAATATAATCCATTTGATTCGTTTGTCAGTCACCTTATGTAAAAATATTGGAACATAAAGGGAAGCAAACGGTGAAAAATAATGAGCAAATCTACTTAACAAGCTAGTTTGCATTGTTGTGATTGTAAATATTAAATAACAGAAAAATAACATTCTAATATATTCTTCTGATTCAGTTAGTTCACTATTCTTTAAAATTATCTCGCCTATTACAAATAATATAAGATAAACTATAGACAACACAATAGGCGCAAGTTTATAACTATCTAAAAACCAAGAAGATTCTAAATATGAAATATATTGAGGAAATATATTAACAAAAAATTCTGAAAAATTCTTTAATAAAGGAAATGTTAATATTAATCCTAAAAGAACAACTACAAAAACTTTCAAACTCAAATGAATCTTTCTCAATACTAGAAATAAAATACAAATAATTCCAGTTATATGGAACAAAGGTGCAATTAAAATACACAGTATTCCTTTTATGTATTTTTCTTTAACGAAATAATGAAACCCTAGTAAGCCTATTGAAATTGCTAAACCTTGACGAATATTAGAAAAAGAGTACAATAACATCCCAAGAGAACTAAAATATATTAATAAACTAATATAAATATTTTTAGAATAATTCCAAAATACATAAAACCAAATATATAAAGTTATTATCGAAAAAGAAAATAATAATATAGTATAGTTTTCAGAGATAGATCTTAATAAGTTATTGAGAATAATGTAACCTATTTCAAATCTAGAATTAAAAATATTTAATAGTTCTGGTATTTGTAAAGAATTATCTTTAAATACAGATACGTAGAAATTAAGATCTCCTCCAACACTAGAATTTCTAAATCCAGCAACTACTAAGAATAAAATAAAAGTAGGAATTGTTAACAATTTTATTTCATCTTTTTTCTCTTCAAAGTAAGTATATATTGTAGATAATCCTACAAGATATACAAAAATAAAAATATATAGTAACATTCCTACTCCTTTCTAAGCTATTATCTATTTATAATAGATTTAACTATTTTATTTATAATTATAATGATAATAGCTATTCTCATGTGTTTCTAATTTATTTGCAACAACTCCTAAAAGTCTAGCTCCAACATTATTCAATCTTTTTTTTGCTTCTATAATTTGTCTTCGTTTGCTTATTTGCATATCAACAACTAGTAAAGTCGCATCCGCAACCCTAGCCATTATCTGAGCGTCTGTAGCAGCTAATAAAGGTGGTGTGTCTACTATTATGTAATCATAATTATCGATACAAGAATTTAAAATATCCTCCATAGTAGAACTTACTAGCATTTCTGATGGATTAGGCGGTACTGGTCCAGAAGTTAAAACATCAAATTCCACATCATTTACATTTAAATGACATACTGCATCCTCGCTTATTTCTCCTAGTATCAATTTACTTAATCCTGTTTTATTTCTCTTATCTATCAATTTGTGTTGAGTTGGTTTTCTCATATCTGCATCTATTAGAATAACTTTTTTACCTTGTTGAGCAAGAGATGCAGTAAGGTTTAAACTAACTTCACTTTTCCCTTCATTAGGATTTGCGCTAGTTATTACAATTATTTTTAAATTTCTCCCGAAATTTGAAAACTGTATATTACTTCTTAGTGTTCTATATGATTCTGATGCAATAGACTTACTATTATGAATAACTTCTATATACATATTTTCACCTTCTTTCTTTTTCTTTTACAGTAGGTATCATACCTAATACTGAAACACCTGCTAATTCTTCCAAATCGTCTAGTGAATCTATTGAATCACTCATTATAAAACGAATAAATATAATATTAAGTCCAATAAAAGTAAATATTATAAATGATATAAGCATATTTTTCCATAAGCTAGGATATACAGGGTTATTACTTCCAACTACATCAGTAACAATAGATAAATCGTCTCTTCCAATTTTATCAGCAGCAAATGATTTATAATCAATTATATATTGTTTTGCATAGCGTTCGGCTAATTCTCTGTCCGTTGAACGTATCGTAAGTGTTAGCAACTGTGAACCCGAATCATTTGTAAGTTTTATAGATTTAATATTCTTTATTTCATTTTCAGTTAAATCAAGTGATTTATTAACTTCTTCTCTAATATTTGGTAATTCTGATATTTCTAGATATGTTTTAACTTGTCTCTGTAATAAATTAATAGACGTTAAAGCATTAGAATCATCATTCTTCTCACTAGAACTTTTCATAATTAATGTAGACGACACACTATAAACAGGAGTAATAACAAAAACCGTATACGCACTTACTGCAGCTACTCCACTTAGTATGAATATCAACAAAATCAGTAATTTCTTTTTAATAAAATTAACTATTCTTATAATATTATTATTTAATATTCGCATATTTTTCTCCTTAAATTCAATTAGATTCGTAATTATCTCGCTCCATGTCTAGTTAAAATTACAAGTATTGTTTTAATAATAATTAATAAATCCAATTTTACTCCTCTATTTTTTATATAATACTTATCATACTCCAATTTTTCCTTCGGGGTTAAGAAATAACCACCATTAACCTGTGCCCATCCAGTAATACCAGGTTTCACCAGAAGACGATCATTAAAATCTGGTATGTATTTAACAAATTCTTCTATCAATTCTGGTCTTTCTGGCCTAGGACCAATAATCGACATATCTCCTTTTATAATATTAACAAGTTGAGGTAATTCATCAATTCGAAGTTTACGAATAATACGTCCTACTTTTGTAATTCGCTTATCATTTTCGATTGCCCATTTTGGACCATCCTTTTCTGCATCAATATACATAGAACGTAGCTTATATATTTTGAAAACATGACCATTTAATCCAACACGTTTTTGCGTATAAATAGGGTTAACTCTTAATTCAAAATATATTGCAAAGCATACTATAAGACAGATTGGAAGAGTAATTATTAATAATACAATACTTAAAATAAATTCAAAACAATTTTTCAGAATATCATAATATTTCATTTTCTATATTCTTCAGTAAAAACAAAATAATAATCATACACTTTTTTGGTTATTTAGAACTTAGTAGTTCGGAATTTATAACATAATATATAAATAAAGTCAATTTTATAATTCTAAATAAAAAAATGTTGTTGATTAGTATAAAACTTATTTATGTCTTCATTACTCTCCTTTCTAAAGTATTTATATGTAGTTATATTTAAGGTATTTTCTTAATACATCATTCTTTTTTTTTTACATTTAGTACTGATGAAATATTTATTCAAATACATTATTACTTAAAAATATAATCCATAAAATTTGTAGTAATTATATAACTTTTTATCAAAACAGATAATAAATTACTTTACTTTTATTAATTACATTATAGCACAAAATAAAAAAATTTAATAGGAGAAAATATAATTATTTTATAAAATACAAAATAAAAAGAAGCTAACACTAACCCATGTTTATTAAATAAAATAATACATATACATACCCTATTACTGTATAATAATTTATTTAATAATTTAATCTCATCCATTATTTTTTAGTTTATTTATAATCTTCTAAATAAAAAACTCTAAAAATCTATTTCTAGATTTCTAGAGTTTTTATTATTATTAATTTATCCTATCGATCCTTCCATCTCAAATGAAATTAGTCTGTTTAATTCTACAGCATATTCCATAGGAAGTTCTTTTGTAAATGGTTCGATGAATCCCATAACTATCATTTCTGTAGCTTGTCCTTCATCAAGACCTCTACTCATTAAGTAGAATAGTTGTTCTTCTGATACTTTAGATACTTTTGCTTCGTGCTCTAAAGATACATTAGAGTTTTTAACGATGTTGTAAGGAATAGTATCAGATGTTGAGTATTCATCTAAGATTAATGTATCACATTCAATGTTTGAACGAGATCCTTCTGAGTTTTTACCAAAGTGAATCCATCCACGGTAGTTAACTTTACCACCACGACGAGACATTGATTTAGAAACAACAGTAGATGATGTTCTAGGTGCTAAGTGAATCATCTTAGAACCTGCATCAAGTACTTGTCCTTCACTAGCCATAGCGATAGATAGTGTACTTCCACTTGCTCCTTCTCCAACTAAAATACACGCTGGGTATTTCATAGTTAATTTAGAACCTAAGTTTCCATCTACCCATTCCATAGTACCGTTTTTCTCAACGATTGCACGCTTAGTAACTAAGTTATAAACGTTTGTTGACCAGTTTTGGATAGTTGTATATCTGAAACGAGCATTCTCTTTAATAAAGATTTCCACTACCGCAGCATGTAGTGAACTTGCTGAGTAAGTTGGAGCTGTACAACCTTCTACGTAGTGTAGAGAAGAGTTCTTCTCAATAATAATTAATGTACGCTCAAACTGCCCCATTTTTTCACTGTTAATTCTGAAGTATGCTTGAAGCGGTGCTTCTACTGATACATTCTCTGGACAGTAGATGAATGATCCACCTGACCATACCGCAGAGTTTAAGGCTGCAAACTTATTGTCGTTGAAATCAACAGCTTTTGAGAAATATTCTTTAAAGATTTCTTCATGATTTTTTAATGCCGTATCAGTATCTTCAAAGATAATTCCTTTTTCTTCGAATTGTTTATGCATATTGTGATAAACTACTTCTGATTCATATTGTGCAGAAACTCCTGCAAGGTATTTTTGTTCCGCTTCTGGAATACCAAGTTTTTCAAAAGTATTTTTAATTTCTTCTGGTACTTCGTCCCATGAGCGTTCTGTTTTTTCTGATGGTTTTACATAGTATGTTAAGTCCTCAAAATCTATTTCAGATAAGTCTCCACCCCATGTAGGCATCGGCATTCTGTAGAACTCTTTTAATGCATTTAGACGATATTCTAACATCCATTTAGGTTCTTCTTTTCTTTCAGAAATTGTTTTAACGATTTCTTTTGTTAATCCTTTATCAGTCTTGAATATAGATACATCTTTATCTGAAAATCCATACTGATAATCGGTAAACATTTCTTCATTTTTATTCAATGCAATCACTCCTTCTTCTATTTATTTTCTTCTAAAATTTTTTCTGTAATTTTCCATGCTAACGTAGCGCATTTAACCCTAGCTGGAAGTTGAGAAATATTTTGTAATGAAATACTATCTTCTAAGTTTTCTTCATTAAATTCATTTCCCATAATCATATTTAAAAAGTCTTTAATTTTGGCATTAGCTTTTTCTACTGATAAACCTTTTAATTCCTCAGTTAACATCGAAGCTGAAGCTAGAGAAATCGAACACCCAGTCCCTACGAATTTTATATCTTCGATAATATCATCTACTAATTTCATACTAACTGTTATTTTATCACCACATGAAGGGTTTAACATTTCTAATTTATAGCTATTTTCAATTACACCATTATTTCTGGGATGTTTACTATGGTCTAAGATTACTTGTTTATATAAACTTTTTAAATCACTAAAACTCATTTTCGAAAAACTCCTTCGTTTCTTTTAAAGTTTGAATAAAGAAATCTATTTCTTCTTTTGTGTTATATAGATATAGACTCGCTCTCGCTACCGAATATGTTCCTAATTTTCCTAATAATGGTTGTGTACATTGATGCCCAGCTCTTATGCAAATTCCTTTTTCATCTAAGAAACTTGTTAAATCATGAGGGTGAACACCTATTAAGTTAAAAGATACTAGTGAAACTCTATCTTCAATATTTTTTACACCATAAATTTCTATATTATCAATTTTAGAAAGTTCAGTATATAGATATTTAGTAAGTTCTTTAGTATACTTCTCAATGTTTTCTAATCCGATACTATTTAAATACTTAATAGTTGCTGCTAGTCCAGCCGCTTCGGCTAAGAGCGGTGTTCCCGCTTCAAACTTATCAGGAAGTATAGCCCAAGTTGCTGAAGTATCTTCAACAATACCTATCATTCCACCACCAAATTCTACCGGGTCAAATTTTTCTAGTAGATTTTTTTTACCATATAGTACTCCAATACCAGTAGGTCCACACATCTTATGTGCACTAAAAGCTAAAAAGTCACAGTCCATTTTTTGAACATCAATCTTTAAATGAGGAACGGATTGCGCTGCATCTACTACAAAATAAATATTCTTGTCTTTTAAAAACTCTCCAATTTCATAAACTGGGTTTATATTACCTAACACATTAGAAGCATGACACATTGATACAATTTTAGTTTTTTCTGTGATAAACTCTTTCAATTGTTCAATACTGATTCTTCCTTCTTCATCTAGTTCTAAATATTTTAAAACTAGATTTTTACGTTTGGCTAGTTGCTGCCAAGGAATAATATTAGCGTGATGTTCCATATAAGTAAGGATGATTTCATCTCCAACGCTAACATCCTGTTCTAATATTCTTGCTGCGAAATTTAAGCTTTCAGTAGTTCCACTAGTATAAATTACTTCTTCATAGCTACTAGCATTAATAAATTCTTTTACAAGCTCCTTTGAACCTTCATAAATTTTTTCAGATTCATCACCTAATGTGTAAACAGATCTATGAATATTAGAATTATAATTTCTGTAGTAATCTGATATAGCATCGATTACTTGATTCGGTTTTTGAGTAGTAGCCCCGTTATCAAAAAATATCAAATCATTATTCGATATCTTTCTTTTTAATATAGGAAAATCTTCTCTATATTTACTTAAATCTATCATTGTTACTCACTCTCATTATTGTTAATTTTCTCATCAATAAGAATCGTTACAAGTTCTTTGATTTTATCTACTGTTAATTCTGAAATTACTGGAGATAAGAAACCATGAACTAGTAATCTACTTGATTCTTTTCTTGTTAATCCTCTACTTTGTAAGTAGTATAGTTGTTCTTCATCAATACGTCCTAAAGAAGCACCGTGACCCGCCATAACATCATTTTCATCTATTAATAACATTGGGTTTGCATCAGCTTTTGCTTCAGATGAAAGTGTCAGCATTCTTGAACTTTGGTAAGCATTAGAACCTGTCGCACCTTTTACGATAAATCCTACACCGTTAAATACGATATGTGATCTATCTAATAATACACCGTGTTGAAGGATATCACCTTTACTACTTAAGCCTTGGTTAACTACTTCACTGTTGAAGTAAGTTTTTTGTTCTTTAACTCCTAAAGTAACAATCTTAAGGTTAGCTTCAGAACCATCACCAAGAATATTCGTTGTGTTATCATGATATACATCCGCTTCATCCATCGCTGCAACATTCCAGTTAATTAATGAATCTCTGTATGTCAATCCACGACGTAAAATAGTTCCTCGTTTTTGTCCTGGTTGGTTTGTAATAGAGCTGTAGTTAATTTTTGCCCCTTCATGAGCTACAACTTCAGATACTAAGCTAAATGGTGCTTTGTCTTCTTTTTGATTATTTACATAGTTTTCAATGAAGTTAAATTTGGCGTTTTTACCAACTTGGATAGTAACATGGTTAAATAAACTTTGTTCACTATCTGAGATAACAATATATTGAAGTGGTTCTTCTATTACCACATTATCTTTAACATCAATAAATAATCCAGCATTTAATAATGTGTAATGAACAGCTGTTACTTTACTTTCAGCATAGTCAACAACACTCATAAAGCTGTCTTTAATATGATCATCATTCATAGCTGAAAAAATATCTTTAATTACTACTTTATCTGCATATTTTTCAGGAATATTAATGTGAACAATAGTATTATTTTTTTGCACTACAGCAAAGTCATCATTATTAATTCCATATTTAGTTATATCTATATTTCCTTCATTTTCTAATCTTAGAGTTGAAAAATCAACATTAAATAAGTTCCATCTTTCTAATTCCATAGACTCTAATTTTGGAAAAGGTAGTGTATAACTTTTATATAAAGCTAATTTTCTAGTATTTAAAAACCATTCTGGTTCATTCGTATTAGAAAAGATGCTTTGTAAAGTTTTAATACTAAGTTTTAATTTATTATTTTCCATATTAAACCTCTTCTTTTAACCAGTCATAACCTTCTTTTTCTAAACGAAGTGCTAATTCAGGTCCACCTGATTTTACAATTTTTCCATCCATAAGAACGTGAACGAAATCCGGTTCAATGTAATCTAATAATCTTTGATAGTGAGTGATTATTAAGCAACCAAAGTTTTCTCCACGCATTTTGTTAACACCTTTTGATACTACTTTTAATGCATCGATATCTAAACCTGAGTCAATCTCGTCAAGAATAGCAAATTTTGGTTCTAACATCATCATTTGTAAAATTTCATTACGTTTCTTTTCTCCACCTGAGAATCCATCGTTTACATAACGTTGAGACATTTTTAAATCCATGTCCAGAAATTCCATTGTTTTGTCTAATTTTTTTATGTATTGCATTAGAGGAATACTATCTTCACGTTGAGCATTAATTGCTGATTTAATGAACTCTGAAGTTGGTACTCCTGGTACTTCTGATGGATATTGCATAGCTAAAAATAGTCCAGCTCTAGCTCTTTCATCAACTTCCATCTCTAATACTTCTTCTCCATCTAATAAGATGCTTCCACCATCAACTTCATATTTTGGGTGACCCATAATTGCAGAAGCCAATGTAGATTTACCAGCTCCATTCGGTCCCATTACCGCATGAATTTCACCAGATTTTATCTCTAAATTAAGTCCTTTTAATATTTGTTTTTCATTAATTGATACTTCTAGATTTTTTATATCAAGAACTGACATTTTATTTCCTCCATCTTTTATATTTTACGATTAATAAGTAAGTATAATAATACCCATAATCTTTATTTTCATAATATTTATTATAAAGGTTTTCATAATTATTATCAAATTATCAGTTTGCTAAATTTGTTGAACAGAAAGAACTATAGCCAATTAATAGCGATTAAAACACATATTATAATCAAACTATTTTTAAAAAATAAATACAATAAAAAAACCTCCAATATTTAATATTGAAGGTTCTTAAAAATTTTTTTCTATTTTGAAAATTCCCACATAGCTACAATCTCTGTTTTTAATTCATCATATGACCATTTTTTTAGAGTTCTAGTATAACTATTCGGATCATTAATAATATAATTACCATCCTCATCTTTTGTTGTGATTAATATTATATGACCGACTGTTGTGAATTTTCCAGGATGCACAGAAGCAATAATAGGATTTCCTTTATCTAAACTTGCATTAATAGCTTCTTTGCTTAATGGAACACCTGTTGACTTAACTCCATATTCTTTAGCTATATAATCGAAAAAGCTCCATTTTGTCCCTGCATCAGTAAAGTAGCCATTGGCGTCTTCTTTTTCAGCAATACTCTTTGGAGTTATTGATTTATCATCTAATATTCCTCCTAAAGCCATAGCTACACAAGTTGGACCACATCCCCCAATAGCGATATTAGTTCCACCCAGTTTATCATATGCCCATCGTTTATCCCATTGTATGTAATAAGGGTACTTTCTATCTATATCTACTGTTTGACCCTGTTCAAAAGGTGTAGCTTGTTGACCTGCTAAATAACCAAGAACGTATTGAGTAGCATCTTTATTATTTGCTAATAATTTTTGTTCTGCTTCTGGCAAATGTTCTCTTTGTAAATAGATTAATTGACCTATTAAACTTCCATTAGCATTTTGAAGAAGATTAGCCTCAACACCATTAGGACTTGTTATAAATGGTGAAGGTTGTACAACACCTTGAATTCCATCACGAGCATTTGCTACTTTTCCATATAACAATATAGTACAAACTAACAAAACAGCAAGAACTATTATTCTAGTGTTTTTTCTTTTCATATAACACCTCTTTATTTACTTTTTTTCACTAAAATTATTCCTACAGAAATAACTATAATATATCCTATCAAACTTTGCAAGTCTGGTAACTCGTTGAAAAATATAAAACCTAAAATTCCAGAAAATAGCACTTGCGAATAATCAAAAACAGATATATTTTTCGCCGCTGCGTATTTATATGCAAAAGTTACACCATATTGTCCTATTGTTGCTGATGCTCCAGCTAATAACAACATTGAGAATTGATACACCGTCATATCTCTATAATCAAAAATAAGATATGGCAACAACATAAAGGTAGATAAAGTTGAGAAGAAAAAAATTATAAATTCACCTGAAACATTATGTGTTCCTAGATATCTAACACAAGTGTAAGCTACCCCAGAACAAAAGGCCCCTAGAAGGGCGGCCAATGCCCCCATACTAATAAAACCATCACCTGTAGGTCTTACGATAAACCCTACACCTATAAAAGCAATAATTATAGATATTAACTGAAATACCGTCATTTTTTCTTTAAAGAATATAAACGACAATATTAAAATTACAAACGGTGATAACTTTTGTATTATAGTTGAATCTGCTAAACTTATATGAGTTATTGCATAAAAATTAAAAACCAATCCTATTGTTCCAAAAACGCTACGTGAAATTAACACACTCCATTCAATATTATCTTTTGGCAGATTGATAACCTTCCAATGCTTTATTAAGGGAATTGACGAGATTCCAACTGCAATAATATTTCTGAAAAACCCTTTTTGCATAGATGGAAGATCTCCAGCCAATTTTATAAATAGAGACATAAGAGAAAAACCAAATCCTGCTACTATTATGCAAAATATTCCCATTAAAATGTTATTTTTTTTATCCATTCCTAAACTCCAATATAGTTAATATTTGCTCAATTGTTTGTTCAATGTTATTTATAGCTACACTCTTATTCATAGCCTTTTCTAACGAAAGAAATTCTCTTTGAATTGAAAATGAAGCATCTACTAATCCTTTATCTTCACTACTTAAATCCTTCAGTTCTTCATCAAGAATACTACCTGCTAAGAAAATAACTTTTTTATTAGCTTTCTTCGCTATTCTAGCTATTTCTATTGGTGCTTTTCCCATATAACTTTGCTTATCTAGTTTTCCTTCTCCAGTAATTACTATATCTATACCTTGAATTATTTTCTCTAAATCTAAATAATTAATCATGAAACTTGAGCCAGATTGTATAGTAGAATCTAGGAAAGATAAAAATGCATATCCTAATCCCCCTGCAGCTCCACTACCAGGAAAAGATGAATAGTCTTTTCCTACAACAACCGAGACTTTTTCTGAAAACTTTTCAACATAAGTATCTACAATAGAAAAATCATCTTCCGTTAATCCTTTTTGTTTTGAATAAATATATGTAGCGCCATCTTTACCATACAAAGGACTATTAACATCACTAATAATTGTAAATTTAGCCTTAGAAAGTTTCTGAATCTTATTATCTAAATTTATATTCTCTATCTTGCTTAAATCAGATATTCCATGGCTACAAATTTCACCACTCATACTCGTAAACTTAATACCTAATTCACTAAGCATCCCAATACCACAATCATTAGTTGCACTACCACCTAAACCAATAATAAAACTTTCAATACTCTCATCTAATAAATGAGAAATCAATTTACCTAACCCAACAGTAGATGTCTTATATGGGTCTTTTTGATCTTCAGAGAGTTGTTTTAACCCGATAACCTCAGCAACTTCAATTACAGCTTCCTTAGTAATATTATTTAATAAATAGCTCACCGTGTGTTCTTCAAGAGCTGCATTTAAAGTTCTAAATTGTTTTCTTTCAAAATTTTTAAATAAACCTAAAAAACCATCACCACCATCAGCTACTACCTCCATAGTCACTTCATGATTATAAATAGATTTATTTATTTTATTTAAAATTATTTCTCCTATTTCATATGAAGATAAAGAACCCTTAAATTCATTAACTGCTACTAAAAATTTCATAAAATATCAACTCCCCTTATAAATCTGTTATATTTATTTAGTTAATTTTATCATTAAATCGCTTTAAATTAAAGTTCAAATAATGAAAATAAAAAATAAAAACATTTTCATTGATAAAATTTACACAAATACTTTAAATTTACGTTTATTTTTAGTATAATAATTATGTAAAGTATTTTTACTTTATATTTAGGGTTAAAAATAGAACTCACTTTTTTGATTATATCAAAAAATATACAGTGTTAATTTGTCAACTGTAGAAGCAAACTACTTTTAGTTTTACAATTATAAGTAATCCTCATGTTTGTGCCAGTAAGCTACAGTAAACATTTTAAATATATTAGTTCTACGAGTTTCTAATCCCCTAAATTTAGACTAATATAATATAACTGTAAAAAACCACGAAGTTTACCCCTAAACTTTCGTGGTTTTCAGGCTCTTTGTCAAATTCGGGGCATGGAGAAAAATAGGAAATGAAATCTAGGCAGCATTTTGCTGCTTAGATTTTTTCTTGTTTTCTTTAAGTTTG
>NZ_JAQMFS010000057.1 GCF_028308085.1 Gemella haemolysans | reverse complement strand
CTTTCTTTTTAAATTCAAAATTATATTTAGTCATAAAAATACCGACCTCCAAAAAGTTAGATTTTTTGGTCTAACTTTTTGGGGTCGGTACAAAATCCCAATTTAATTATGGTGGGAACTAATATTTTAGAAAAAAATACGGAATTTACTGCTCTAAAAATAGTACCTGAAATGACTGCGGAAATTAGAGAATACTCTAAGTTTAGAAATCCCTTTAATAATCCATCAAGTATGATGAGGAAAGACTATATACTAAAAGTAGGTAACTATAGAGAGTTTAGATATTTAGAAGATTACGATTTAACTATGAGACTAATACATGATAATCCAACGAAAGAATTTTTGAATATTCAGGAGCCGTTAGTAGTTATGCAAACAGATGATTCGAGTTATCTTCGTAGAGGTGGGTTGCTTTATGTTAAAACGGAATTTTTCTTACAGGTAGATTTTTATAAACGAGGTTATTTAACAAAATTTGAATTGTGTCGAAATATTTTTGTACGTAATATTGTAAGAGTGATGCCTAATTCTATTAGAAAACTTATTTATCAAAAGAAAATGAGAGAAAGTGTTGAGGTTAAAAGTAGAAAATGAAGAGAGTAATTACTTATGGAACATTTGATCTTTTACATTATGGTCATATCAATCTATTAAAACGAGCAAAATCTTTAGGAGATTATCTTATAGTTGGATTATCTACAGATGAATTTAACGATAAAGAAAAAAACAAAGAATGCTATTTTGATTATGAAAATAGAAAATCACTTTTAGACGCTGTTAGATATGTAGACCTTGTTATCCCAGAAGAAAACTGGGAACAAAAAATTTCTGATATACAAAAATATAATGTTGATGTTTTTGTAATTGGCGATGACTGGAAAGGTAAATTTGACTATTTGAAAGATTTTGGTGTAGAGGTCGTTTATCTTCCGCGAACAAAGGAAATATCTACATCTAAAATAAAAGATGATTTGAATCGTAGGTGATAGAATGAAATATCGTGTTATACATGTGACGGGTGGAGTTAGAAATACTATTAGTGGAGTACAGAGTTTCATAAAAAATCACATTGAAACAGATGATGAAGAATTTGAATATATGGTTGGTGAATCTAATGGTGATTCTCACTTTCCTTTTAATAAATACTTAGATGAAAAAGGAATTAAAAGAATAGTATTCCCTTCTTTGAAAGTCTCTAATATGATGCGTTATGGTAGAGAATGTAGAGAGTTCTATGAAAATAATAGAATTGATGTTCTACATGTACATAACCCTATTACTGCTTTCATTCATAATTATTATGCTAAAAAACATGGTGTTAAGGTACGTATTTATCATAATCATAGTAGTCAATTTTCGGATACTATTCTAAAAAGTGTTCGCAATAGACTTTTAGTTTTTTTAGCCTTAAGAAATGCTACTCATCGTGTATCATGCGGGGAATTAGCTGGAATTAAAATTTTTGGTAATAAAAATTTTCAAATAGTTTCAAATGCGATTGATATTAATAAATATAAATTTTCATTGAAATATAGAGAAGAGATTCGAGAGGAATTTCATATAAAGGGAAATCAAAAAGTAGTAGGAATGATAGGTATATTAAATCGATTTAAGAATCAGAACTTTTTGATTGAACTTGCTAAAAAATTACCTAAAGTAACCTTCTTGTTTGTTGGAGAGGGACCTGATCGAGTGTTACTGGAAGAGAATAGTAAAGAATTGACTAATGTTATCTTTACAGGGAAAAGAGATGATGCATATAAGTTTTATTCAGCTTTTGACATTTTCGCATTTCCATCTCTTTACGAAGGATTTCCGATGGTTTTGATTGAAGCACAATGCTCAGGTGTTAATATTATAATGAATGAAACTATTGATTCAACAACTCAGATTGTTAATAATATTTGCACTGCTTTGCCATTAGATAAAAATATATGGATAGATTATATTGAAAATGCGCAAGTAGTAAATAATAAAAGAGAGTTTGATGAACGATTAAAGGCTTTTGATATCAATGAAAATATAATTAATCTGAAAGAAATTTATCAGAAAGGTTTGAAGAAGTAATATGAATAAAAATTTAAAAACATTATTTTTCAAAATAAGTGATGTTACTTCTAAATTAAATACATTAATTCCTAAAAAAAGAAATAGAATAGTTATATATTCAAACTGGGGCTTTAGAGATAATATTAGAACATTGTATCAATATTTAATTGATAATGGCTACCAAGATAAATATGAAATAGTATGTGCTTCAAATAATTTTTATCATTTACAGAAGGATAGTGGGGTGAAGTTTATTTCTATTTACCGTGGAGTATACTATTTTTTAACTTCGAAATACTTCTTTTATTCTTTTGGGAAATACCCAATTAAACCTTCGAATAAACAGATGGTGGTAAATTTATGGCATGGAATGCCTTTGAAAAAAATTGGTAATCTTGAAGCTGGATTGGAAAATATTGATTATAATTTTTTTACAAAACTAGTATCATCTTCTGATTTATTTACTCCGATTATGAAAGCAGCATTTAATGCTAAGGATAAGCAAATGTTGCTAGTAGGGAATATTAGGAATGATGAGTTATTTGAAGAAAAAAAAGATAAGAATATTATTTGGATGCCAACTTATCGTAATTCAAAGAATTATCATGATAGTCAGGATGCAATTATTTTCTCGCTTGATGATTTAGAATTTAATAGAATGAATAATCTACTGGCAGGATACGAATATCATCTTTATATTAAATTGCATCCGTTAGAAGAATCTCATTTTAAATTTAAAAACAATTATTCAAATATACATATGTTGTCAGAAGACATTATTAGTCAAAATTACGGTACTTTGTATAAGTTTCTTGGAACGACCAGTGCGTTGATTACAGATTATTCCTCTGTATTTCTAGATTATTATTTATTGAACAGACCTGTTGCTTTTACCATAAACGATTATGAAGAATATAAAGAAAAAAGAGGATTTGTCTTCGAGGATGTAAAGAGTTTAATGGTAGGTCCAACTATTAGTAATTTTGATGAATTATTGAAGTTTCTTCTTAGTCTTATGAAGTCCGAAGATGAGTTCTATATTGAAAGAAATAAGGTCAATTCAGTAGTAAACTCAATCCAAAAGGATTTCACTAAGACACTTTTAGAAAATATTGGAATAGAAAAATAGTTTATTTTAGATAAATTTAGTTTTGAAAGGATATAATATATGATTAGTGTGATAGTTCCCGTTTATAATGTGGAAAAATATTTAGAAGAATGTCTAGATAGTATCCAAAATCAAACGTATAGTGATATTGAAGTTATATTAGTTAATGATGGCTCAACAGATAAATCAAAAGTAATATGCGATAGATACTGTGAAGATGATAATCGTTTCCAATTATTGAATCAAGAAAATCAAGGATTGAGCGCTGCACGAAATAGTGGTGTAGCAGCTTCAACTGGAGAATTTATTGCATTTGTGGATAGCGATGACATTATTTTACCGAACTATTTAGAAACCTTATTGCACTATATGCGGGAAGACGTAGATATTGTGGAAAGCCAATTTACCGTATCTAAAGAGGAATTTCTTGCTGAAAGTTATAAAGAACTAACAATTTTATTCGAAGGAAACTCTCAAGAAGCAGTAAAAATTTTCCCTAAACATGTTTTAAATGTTAATGCAGTTACAAAACTTTATAGAAGATCAATTGTTGAAGCTGTTCCTTATATAGATGGGGTAATCTTTGAAGATGTTTATTGTGGAATTGGAATGTTAAAATATATTCGAAAAATCATTAAGATAGATTATAAAGGTTATTATTATAGACAACGTCAAGCTAGTATCATGCACCGAACCTTTACTCCTAAAAATTTAGATATCTTTACAGTAAGTGACAAACTAATAGAGATGTATTCTGATAGGGAAGAACTCCTTCCTTATATCGGAAGCTATTTAGTTCATGTGACAACTATGCATTATCAAGACTATATTCGAAAAGGTAATCCATATGCAAAAGTCTATAATCAAAAATTAGCAGAGTATGTAGCTATAACGAAGAAAAATCGAGAATTATCAAGAAAATCACGTATGATTCGCCTCTATAATATTTGTCCAAAATATTATAACTCGATTATTTTCCCTGTTTATCATTTTGTGTGGAAGTTGAAGAATGGTATTAAAGAGGTTACTGTCGATGATTAATACAATAAAAGAAGAAAAAACTATGATGATTAGTGTAATCGTGCCTGTCTATAATGTTGAAGAATATTTAGAAGAGTGTTTAGAGAATATTCAAAATCAAACATTTAACGATATTGAAGTTATATTAGTTAATGATGGATCCATTGACGGCTCTAAAGAAATTTGTGAACGATTCTGCCTGCAAGATAGTCGTTTCAAATTAATCAATCAAGAAAATCAAGGACAAAGTGTCGCAAGAAATCGTGGCTTTAAAGAATCTAGAGGGCAATATATTATGTTTGTAGATAGTGATGATGTTGTTAAAGAGGATTTAGTAGAGGTATTATTTTCCTATATGAAGGCGGATGTGGATATAGTAGAATGTAAATTAACTCAAAATATAGAAGAATTAAAGAAGAATAAACCGATTCGAGTTATTTTCGAAGGTAATTCAACTGAAGCGATTATAAAGTGCATAGCCATTAAGGAAGTTAAGTTTTGTCCAGTTGCAAAACTATATAGAAGAGAACTTGTTGAAAAAGTCCCATTTTTAGAAGGTGTTATTTACGAGGATGTTTATACTGGAATAAATTTATTAAAAAATATTCGAAAAATGATAGTAGTTGATTTAAATGGTTATTATTATCGTGTTCATCCAAATAGTGTTATGACGACATCATTTAATAAGAAGAATTTAGATATTTTTTCTGTAGGAGAAAAATTAATAGAATCTTTTCAGGATAACGAATACTTACTACCATATATTGGATACTTTATGTTTTATTTAGGTCTTAGTCATTATCAAAGAGATGGTATTACTAAGGTGAGTCCTTATGTTAATCGGTATGAGAATTTTATTCGAGAGTGTGCTTTTTTGGCAAAACAATCTAAAGAAGTTGTTCGTAAATATCGTTTACTAAGACTATATTTAATAGCGCCGAGATATTTTACAACAATAACTCATCCGTTCTATAAGTTTATTTATAAAAGATGGAGCAATTTTAGAATACTTTTGAGAAAACAATAAAATCAAGAATTGTAATCGAAATTTTATCTATCAAGATAAAATTTTGAACGAATGGAAGAAGGTGATGAACAAAGATGATCAGTGTAATTGTACCAGTTTATAATGTAGAAAAGTATCTTGAAGAGTGCTTAGATAGTATTAAAAATCAAACATTTAACGATATTGAAGTTATATTAGTTAATGATGGCTCTACAGATAATTCACTAGAAATTTGTGAGAGATATTGTAGCCAAGATCCTCGTTTTCACTTAATAAATCAAGAAAATAAAGGACAAAGTATCGCAAGAAATATAGGAGTTGCTGAGTCTAGGGGAGAATTAATCGTTTTTATCGATAGTGATGATATTGTAAAGATTGATTTGTTAGAAAAACTAATTAATTATATCTCTGATGGAATAGATATTGTAGAGTGTAATAAAACAGAGAATTTTGAATGTTTAAATGAAGAAGAAAAAGAAATTAAAATTAAAGACTTTGAGTCGAATGAAGCGTTATATCAATGCTTTAATTATAAGATAAGTTGGAGTCCTGTAGCAAAATTGTATCGTCGTGAAATAGTAGAAAAAGTTCCATTTTTAGAGAATTTGATTTATGAAGATTTTTATACTGGAATAGTCTCTTTAAAATATATTAATAAAATTCGAAAAATTGATTATATTGGTTATTATTATCGATATCATACTTCTAGTACGATGAATCAGAAATATTCAGAAAAGAATCTTGATATTTTTAAAGTTGGAGAAAAACTATTAGAGGACTTTAGAGAAGATAATTGGTTACCTTATGTAGGGAATATGTTATTTTTAGTCGGTATTGGTCATTTTAAAAAGTATCAGATAAAAGTTGAACATCAGTATTATCAGTTGTATATTGATGCAATTAATAAATATGTTGAAATAGCTAAAAAATCACCAGATATTTATAATTCTAGTAAACTATTGAGATGGTATAGTTTTTCACCGAAATATTTTTTTAGTTTATTTTATCCTTTATATTTAAAATATTTATATATTAGAAAAAAATGGAAACTTTAAATAGGAGGTTATCTATGATCAGTGTAATTGTACCTGTTTACAATGTTGAAGAGTATCTTGAAGAATGTTTAGATAGTATTCAATGTCAAACTTATAAAAATATAGAAGTTATATTAGTCAATGATGGTTCAACAGATTCATCTAAAGATATTTGTGAGAAATATTGTGAAAAAGATAATCGCTTCAAGTTGTTTTGTCAACCAAATAAAGGATTAAGTGCTACTCGTAATCGTGGTATGAATGAATCTAAAGGAGAATTTATCTCATTTGTTGATAGTGATGATATTCTTAAAGAAGACATGTTGGAACAATTGATGAAGCAAATGAGTGTTGAAGAAGTTGATATTGTAGAGTGTTGGTATACGAATGATAAAAAAGAATTAGATTTACCTTCCCCAAAAGATGCAGAGATAATTTTTAAAGGGAATTCTAAAGAAGCTTTAGTCTCTTTATGTAAAAATAATATGGTTCGTTTGAATGCTGTTGCAAAACTATATCGAAGACAATTAATTATCAGTTTTCCATTTTTAGAAGGTTTATTTTATGAAGATGTTTATGGTGGAATTGGAATTTTAAAACATATAAATAAAATGGTGAAAATTAACTATATAGGTTATTATTATCGTGTACGCTCTGGGAGTATAATGAATCGAGAATTCAATACAAAGAATTTAGATTTATTTACTATTTGTGACAAAGTAGAGAAACTTTACAATGATGATAAAAAAGCTCTAAGTTACGTATATCGTCGTTTATTCAATCTAGTTTTAATGCACGTAATTGACTACAAAATTTTTGAAGGTAATCCTTATAAAGAAAAATATAGCATTTATTTAAATAGATATGCAAAAAACTCTAGAAAATCTTTATTAATTTATGCTTATTTACTATTTCCTAAACACATCGTTACTATTTCACGTATTCTTGGAGGATTACAATGGCGCTGGGAAAAATATGTCGTTAAAAAATATCGAAAGGGGTAAAATAAAGTGAAGTATTTTTTAAAAGAAACATATGTTAAAGCAAATCATGCAGGACCAAAAGCAAGAATGGATGCTGAAGCAATAATGGTAGATGTTGGTTTTGAAGAATATTATTTATCAGAAAGTAGAAAAAACAATGTTTTAAACAAAGATGATATTATTATTCTTCAATTTCCATTATTGTGGAAATCACTAAAAAAACAAATACGTATGGGGTTTTTAAAGAAAAAAAACTTTAAAGCATATTTGCTCATTCATGATATAGAATCACTTAGAAAAAATAAAATTAGAACTTTTTCTGATTTTAAGCACTCTATCATACATTTTTTACAAAATAAAACAGTTTTAGAAAGAGTAGATGGAATTATTGCACATAATAATAAAATGAAATTTGAATTAGTAAAAATGGGCATTAATTCAGAGAAAATTGTAACATTAGAGATATTTGACTATTTAATTCCAGATCTTGACGAGAATAAAATTTATGATAAAAATAAAATCTTATTGGCAGGAAATTTTGATATTCGTAAAACAAAATATGCTAGAAGTTTACCTAAAAAACCTGAATTTGAAATTTATGGAATTAATTTTGAACATGATAATCTCCCAAATAATGTTCACTATAAGGGGGCGTTTTCGCCGGAGGATATTCCTAATCATTTGCAAGGTGGTTTTGGATTAGTTTGGGATGGTGATAGTAGCGATACTTGTAGCGGTATGTACGGGGAGTATTTAAAAATTAACAATCCTCATAAAGCCTCTTTATACTTGGCGTCTAACTTTCCAATTATTGTGTGGAGGCAGTCGGCTCTTGCTGATTTTGTAATAAGAAATAATTGTGGAATTATCATTGATTCATTGTATGAAATTGCTGGCATTTTAGAATCTATGAATGAAGAAAAGTACCAACAGTTGATAGATAACTGTAAAAAAATTGGAGAAAAAATTCGTCAAGGAGATTATCTAAAAAAAGCCTTGGAAGAATGTGAAAGGAAATTGTAGAAAATATGAAACTACAATTATTAAAAGAAAAAATAAAGAGATATATTAAAATTTTAAAACACTATGGTTTTAAATTAACTATAATTTATTATCTAGGTCAACAATCTGAAGAAAAATATTTTAACTTTAGAAAAAAAATGATTTTAAATTTTGTAAATAATTTACGGAAAAAAGCTGATATTAATAATATTACAGATAAGGATGATATGGTTGAAAGGGATTTCCCTAAAATTGTTTGGACAATGTGGCAACAAGGAGAAGCACAAATGCCTGAGACAGTTAAAGCGTCTATTAAAACGATAAAAGCTTTTGCCGAAAGAAATGAGTGTGAATTTTATTTATTAACAGATGAAACTCTTGCGGAGTTTATAAATATTCCAATAGACATAACAGAAAAATACAAGAAAAAAGAATTATCAGCTGCGCATTATTCAGATATTGTTCGTTTTTATTTATTATATAGATATGGTGGAATATGGATGGATGCAACACTCTTTGTATCACCTTATACTACTATAGATGAGCTTGAAGGTGATTTTTTTACTTTAAATCATCCACCATTACAGGAAGGTGGCATGGGATATACTGTTGGTGATTTTAAATGGTCTGGTTTCTTTTTAGCTGGAAAAAAAGGAAAATCATATTTTAAAAACATTCGAGATTTATATGTGTACTACGTAAGGAAATATCCTATTTTTATAAATTATTTAATAATGGATTATTTTATTTTATCAGAGTATAATGTTAATAGATATTTTAGAGAATTAGTAGATAAGATTCCTACACTAGAGTCTGCTGAAAATTTATGGTTTTTAAGAGATCATGCTAATGATATTTTTGATCAACAAGAATGGGATAATGTGTTAAGAACGACTCCTATAATGAAAACAACTTATAAGATTAATGAAAAAGAGCTAATTCCTCAAACTTATCTATATAAATTATATCATGATGAACTAAATGAGTAGAGGGATTACATGAAAAAAAGTAGAACAGATTATGCAACTTTAAATACAAGTATCGCGCTTGCAATCCAACCTTTCCAAGCACTTATTGGATTTGTAAGCCGGACAATATTTTTAAATATTCTTGGAGTAACTTATTTAGGTTTAAATAATTATTTATCTAGCTTAGTATCAATGTTATCCTTAGCTGAATTGGGGATAGGTGGTGCTATGACCTATGCTTTATATGGACCACTGGCTAGAGAAGAGCATGCTAAGATTAATGCTTTTATGACTTTATTTAAAAAGTTATATAGGATGATCGGGATTGGTATTTTCATAATTGGAGCTATTTTAGCATTATTTTTACCGTATATAATTAAGGATTATCCGATAAATCGCGAAGTATATATTATTTACTTTCTTTTTGTTTTTAACTCTTCTTCGAGTTACTTTTTCTCGTATAAAAGAACATTGTTGTATGTGGATCAACGTAATTACATCATGACTTCGATTGATTTTAGTCTTTATGTTCTTCGTATTCTTCTACAGATTGGAGTCCTAATCTATACTAAGAATTTTGTTATATATCTTTTAGTAGGCATATTCATGAATATAATTGGTAATTTTATTATGTCTAGCATTGTTGATAGAATGTATGATTATTTGTTTAATGAAGAAGTCACTTCTATTACTCAAGAAGAAAAGGAAAGATTTGTTAAAAATATAAAAGGTAATATTGTAGGGCGTATTGGAGAAACTATTGTTTTTCAAACTGATAGCCTTCTAATGGGGGCTTATATTAGTTTAACTGCTATAGGTCTATATGGGAATTATATTTTTGTACTTGGATTTTTATCTCTATTAGCAAGTACAACAATTAATCCAGTTATATCCTCAATAGGTAATTTAATTCATTCTGAAGATACTACACTTATATCTAAACTAGACTTTATAAAAAAATTTCAGTTTATTGTCTTTAGTATGGTTTATCTTTTTAGTATGGGATTCTTAATCTTTATTAATCCATTTATAACGATTTGGTTGGGTAAAGATTTCCTATTTAATATAGAAGTTGTAGTTCTTATAGTTGTTAATTTTTTCTTAACAAATTATAGAAGGCCTGCGCTTATTTTAATATCAGTATATGGACTAAGTTATGAACAAAATTATAAAACTATTTCAGAAATTATATTAAATATAGTTTTTTCGCTTTATTATCTTGTTGTCTTAGATTTAGGTGTAGCTGGTATTTTATTAGGTACTATTTGTTCAACGGTGGTAACTTGTATATGGTATGAGCCGTATAGCGCGTTTAAGTATGGGATCAAATCTTCAGCAAAAGAATATTTCAAAAACATGATTAAACATTTTGCAGTATTTACGATAAGTATTGTCTGTATTATCTTATTAGATGTTTTTGTATTTTCTAAGCAGGAGCTTATTATTTCTATAGTGATGAAAATAATCTTATATCTTGGATTATTTAGTATATATATTTATATATATAGAAATCATGAAGCAGGAAAATTAATTGTACGTATGATGCGAAAAATATTGTTTTTAAAGAGATTAAGGAGAAAATAAATGAAAAGAGTATTAGTTTGTGGGTTAGTTCCCGATATTGGGGGATTAGAAAAGATTGTTGTAGATTTTTACAATAATGTAAATACAGATGAATTTGAATTTGAATTTTTACTTCAAGGTCCAGAAAATGTTGAATTTAGTGATCATTTTAAAAAATTGTGCAAAAATCCTATAATCGTTCATAGAATACCTAAGTTAAGACCAAATATAAAACTAGCATTGAAAGAGTGGGATAAGTTCTTTAGAAATAATGCCCATCGATATGATATTTTGTGGTCTAATCAAAATGGATTGACTCATCTTGAATTTTTAAAACTTGCTAAAAAGTATGGTATTAAAAAGAGAATTGTTCATGGTCATTGTGCAACTGCTGATAAATTTTATCGTTTTATTCATCCTGTTAATAGGCTTTTTGTTGGGAAATATGCAACAGATTTTTGGGCGTGTGGAGTAGAAGCGGCTAATCATTTTTATCACGGCAAGGAAAGAAAAAAGGCACTAGTTATTAATAATGCAATAGAAGTAGAACAATTTTTATATAACGAAGAAGTTCGTGACAAATTGCGAGAAGAATATTGTATTCCAGAAAATTGCCTTGTAGTTGGACAAGTCTCACGTTTGTATGAAAAACAAAAAAATCAAAGTTTTTGTGTTAAAGTATTTTCCGAATTAGTGAAGAAAGAACCGAATTCAAGATTAGTGTTCATTGGACGAGGCGATACAACATTTTTAACAAATCTTGCTAAAGAATATAATGTTGAAGATAAGGTGGTTTTCACTGGATTAAAAAGCAATGTTGGAGAAATGTTAAATCTATTAGACGTATTTTTCTTCCCATCTAATTTTGAAGGATTACCAATCGTTTTAGTAGAAGCACAGGCGAATGGATTACCAGTTGTAACAGCGAGTCACTTACCAGATGCTGGCATCTTAGAAAATTATAATAACAGTTTATCATTAAAAGATGAATGGAGGCTTTGGGCAGACAAGATTCTTTCTGTTAGAAATTCGCGTGTATTAAATAATGAATATATTTATAAAAAAATTAGTGAACATGGTTATGAAATTAAATCTGCAACAAGACAGTTAGAAAATTTATTTAATGAGTAATTAGTAAATTGATTATAAGATATACTTGAATCCGAATTATTATTTTGATGAAAGTTAATTTTATAATCTTTTTATTTTCTGTCTAATTACGGTTGATATAGAAAAATCATTAGATGTATGGTAATATTATAAGTGAAATATAATAAATAAATTATATATAGAAAACGTATCATGAAGTATAGGAGTTTAGTTATGGGTAATAATAATAATCAAAGATATAATAATAACGAATCTAACAGTGGTTATAAAGATCAAGATCAAAATTATTATGATAATTATCAAAACCAGGACTTTTTGGATTATAATGAATCTAATTATGACCAAAGTCAAATTTATAATGAAAATTATCAAAATCAAAATATGTATAACGATCAATATAATCAAAATACTAATTTTAATGACAACTTTCAAAATCAAGATATGCAGGGATATAACGATTATTTTAATCAGGGAACAAATGATTACGATATAAATTATCAAGATCAAAACATGAATTATAATACTCAGCAATATCAAGAAAGTTATAATGTTTATAATGATAACAATCAATTTGCTACAAATAACCAAGAATATTACGAACAAAATGATAATAATTTTAATCAAGTATATGAAGAATATGCTGAACCTAAGAAAAGAACAGGCATAATACTTTTAGTTAGTTTTCTAATCGTTGGACTTATAGCTATCTCTGGTTATTTTGCTTATAATAAATATGTAGTAAATAAAAAGGCAGTAGTTGATCTTAATCAATATGAAATAGAATTTAAACCGTATGGAACTGATGGGGATGGAACTGCAGCAGCAGATATTAAGAAGGTCCCAACAGTAGAAAATGCAGATGGAAGTGTAACACAATTTTTACAAGAACCTACGATTACTTATAGTAAATCAAATAATTTAAAAAATGGAGAAAAGGTTGAAGTTACAATAAGTCTTAGCAAATCTTCTGCTGATGCTAAAAAACTTGAGCTTAAAGGTGAATTTAAACGCTCTTATACTGTAAGAGGATTAAGTGAAAAATCTAAAGATAACAATAGTAGTAAAGACAGTAAGTCTAATTCAAGTAGTATAGTACTTAGAGAAGATAGTTCGGTAAATACAAAAGAATTGACTGATACACAAGTTGGTAACTGGGCGAGAGCTATGTATATTAAAGATTTTGCTCGTAATTCTTCTGCATCTGATTTTTCATATGATGTTTGGTTAGGTAGTGATCATTTAGCTTATGCTAATTTAAAACGTAATGGAAGTGTTGTTGGGAAGTATAGAGTTAATGCAAGAGGTGAACTTGAACAATATGATAATGGTGGTTGGTCTATAGTTAGTAGTACATATATATCTTAAATATTAATTTAATCAAAATATTTTCATATTCATTTTAAAATTATAAAAACTAATAAAACTGATAACTAAAATATAGATAGCGTATTCTAGTTATCAGTTTTTTTGTAAATTTTTTTATAAAAAAAAATAAATAACTCTTGTAATTAATTATATTTAATGAGATAATATTATATATAATGCAAATAGAGTAAGAGGAGATATATACTTATGACAAAGATACTAGCTATTAACTCAGGAAGTTCATCTTTAAAATTTCAATTATTTGAAATGCCTGAAGAAAAAGTTATTACAAAAGGACTAGTTGAAAGAATCGGTATTGAAAATAGTGTATTCACTATCGAATTCAACGGCGAAAAAAATAAAGAAACATTAGATATTCCAAATCACGATGTAGCAATCGAAATGTTACTTGAAAAATTAACTAAATTAGGAATTGTGAAAGATGTTAAAGAAATCGAAGGAGTTGGACACCGTGTTGTTCATGGTGGAGAATTCTATGATGCTTCTGTATTAGTTAATGATGAAGAGTTAGCTAAAGTAGATTCAATCGAAGACTTAGCGCCTTTACACAACCCAGCTAATATTAAAGGTGTTCGTTCGTTCCAAAAAGAATTACCTGGAGTTCCAAATGTATTAACATTCGATACAGCATTCCACCAAAGTATGCCAAGATCAACTTACATGTATGCTGTACCAAGAGAATTTTATGAGAAATACGGAGTTCGTAAATATGGTGCTCACGGAACTAGCCATAGATACATTGGGGAAAAAGTTGCTGAAGTTTTAGGAAAAGATCCAAAAGAACTAAAAACTATTTCTTGTCACATCGGGAACGGAGCTTCAATTTGTGCTATTAAAAATGGTAAATCATTTGACACTTCTATGGGATTCACTCCACTATCAGGATTAGTAATGGGTACTAGAACTGGTGATATTGATCCAGCTACTATCCCTTACATCGCTCAAAAAACTGGATTATCTCTTGAAGAAATCGTGCGTATTTTCAACTTCGAATCAGGATTAAAAGGAGTTTCAGGATTATCTTCTGATTTACGTGATGTTGAATCTGTAAGAAATACTAACCCACATGCTGCTGAAGCAATCGATGTTTACATCAACAGAATTAAAGAGTATGTTGGAGCTTATGCTGCAGCTATGAACGGAGTAGATGCTATCGTATTTACTGCTGGTGTTGGTGAGAATGCTACATGGGTACGTGAAGAAGTATTAGAAGGATTAACTTTCCTAGGTGTACAAGTTGATAAAGAAAGAAACAATGTACGTGGAAAAGTTGCAGAAATTTCTACAGCAGACTCTAAAGTTAAAGCATTTGTTATTCCAACAGATGAAGAAGTTATGATTGCTAGAGATACTTATAACTTATCTAAATAATATAAGAGATTAAAAGGGCTGGGGTTTCTCCAGTCCTTTACTATTTTGAAAGGATAATATGGAAATAAATAACTTTAAAAAGAAATTTAACAGTGCCATAAATATACTGGAAAAATTCAATGAGGCAGGTTATGAAGCATATTTAGTGGGTGGTTGTGTTAGAGATTACTTACTTAATGATGATTTTTCTGATATAGATATTACTACTAATGCTTTACCTGATGAAGTTAAACAAATCTTTAAAAAAAGTATAGATACAGGAATACAACACGGAACGGTTACAATATTGATAAATGGTGACAGTTTTGAAGTAACAACTTTTAGAACTGAAGATGATTATATTGATCATCGTACTCCAGAAAAGGTGGAGTTTGTTAGTGATTTAAAGGAAGATTTAGATAGACGAGATTTCACAATAAATGCTATGGCTCTTGATAGTAAGGGGAAATTGTATGATTATCATTGTGGAGAGAAAGACTTAAGAAATAAAATAATAAAAACTGTTAATAATCCTAATGAAAGGTTCTTTGAAGATGCCTTAAGAATGTTAAGAGCATTCCGTTTCTCCTCAAAACTTGGCTTTGAAATTGAAGAAAATACCTTAAAGGCTATAAAAAATAATGCGGAGCTTATAAAATTTGTTTCAATTGAGCGTATAGTAAATGAATTTAGAAAACTATTGACTGGAAAAGGCAATAAACGTAGTTTGGAATTATTATTAGATAGTAAATTGAATAATTATATTCCTTTTCTAGATGAAGTTTCTAAAATAATTGATTTTTCAAATTATACTTTTTGTCAAAGTTTATACATCCTATCTAATATTAATGATATTTCTTTTGAAAAGTTAAAAGAACTAAAACTATCTAATAAAGAAATTAAACAGGTTAAAATATATGAAAAAATTAACAAGGACTTTATTAGTAATGTTCCTTTAGAAATAATTTTATATAACTATGATATCGAAGATATTGCTTTTATAGCTAGTTATTCTAAGTATTGTGATATGGAAGATATAAAAAAGATTAAACTACCAATTGAATCTTTTAATGATATAGCTATAACTTCAATGGAAATCATTAGTATAATAGATAAGCCTGCAGGACCGTGGATAAAAGAAATCATTAAGAAACTAGAAGAAGATATTATATTATATAAAATAGATAATACAAGAAAAGACATACTAGATTTTTTAATGAAAATAAGAGATAATAAATAGATATAATGAAAGAGAGGTGAGGGAATATATGAATAAATTATTTTGTGTAGTGGATATTGAATTAACTGAGGAAAAAGAAATAATTCAGTTTTCTGCAACAAAACTGGATCAAAACTTTAAAGAGTTAGAGTCTATTAATTATTATATAAAACCTAAAAAACAAGTCTCACCTTTTGTTACTGAGTTAACTGGTATTAATAATGATATGTTAAGCGAAAAATTATATTTTGAAGATGTTGCCAAAGAATTATATGATTTCATAAAAGAAGATATACTTGTTTGTCACGGCTTACCATCTGATTATGTAATTTTAAAGAAAAGGTTTCATGATGTAGGAATAAGATATCATGCTAAAATGTCTTTAGATACGGTTGAACTAGCTAGATTATTTTTGCCAACTCAGGAAAGTTATAGATTATCTGATTTATCTAATTCTCTTGCTCTATACTCTGGTGATGGATATCATAATGCCGCTATTGATGTACAAGTAACAGTAGAATTACTAAAAGAAATTTCTAAGAGAATAGCAAATATAAATTCAAACAATTTTAAAAAGATTGAAGTACTTTTAGAAAAAATAGATTACAATACTCTTAAATTTGCTAGATATTGCAAAAGAATAATTAGAGGAAAGAAAATAAAAAAAGAAGACTTCATTAATTTTGATGGTGTAGATTTTAAAAAAGTATCATATGAAGTCAATGATAACAATTTTAAAGATAAATTTATAATGTTTTCATCTATTAATGAAAAGAAATATATAGACAACTTTAAAATTAGGAACTATGTTATTTTAAAAGAAAAGAGTAATTATATTCCATTAAATATATTTAAACTATTCCCCAAAAAAGAAGATTTAAATTTAGATAAATTATTAATAAAATTATATGTATGGATATTAGAAACAAATTCTGGGGACTTTTGTGAATTAAATTTACTTTATCTTGAGAAATTGTATATTGATAATATAAGAAATGGTATTTTAATAAGCTCTAAATCTTATTATTTTGATGAAAAGAATAGGGTTGCCGATAGTTGTAAAAATATTGTTACAAATTATAATTCAATCGAATATTTATTGGAAAATAACAACTTAAAAAATCATACTTTTATTTTTGAAAATAAAAAGATTTTAGGACGTGAACTTGATTCAAAAAATACAAAAGATTATTTCTATAAAAATGTTATTATTGAGTTAAATGTTGCTGTATCGAAAAATCTTAAAGACAAAAACATTAAAATGTTAAGAAATAATATAGATGGTCTTGTAAAATTCTTACATGAAATGTATATATCAGAAAGTTTATTCTTATATAATGACAGTTTGAGTTTTATTCTTCAAGATGTAGAGGCTATATTAAATGATATAAAATCTTATAAAGATATATTACCAGTTTCTTACAAATTTATGAAAAAATTAAAAGATGTACTTACAAATTCTAAAAATGCATATAAATTCGTTGTCCTTAATCAAGAAAATAGTTTGAAATTAACAGTTGTTGACGATAAGAAAGTGAAGGGATTAATTAATATAATTCATTCAAGACACCATAAATATTTAAATCTAAAAGCTAAAGCACATTATATTTATAGTAATGGTGATGAGGAATTATTGAATTCAAAAGCTACAGGTTCAATATTATATGTATTTGAAAGTAATAAATATAAGGATTTATATTTTAATAAAAGAGAAAAAAGAAGTTATATAAAATATTACAATTTCTCAATAAAGGATAATTTTAACGAATTATATAATGAAGTTATAAAAAATAATAAAATATCATACAGATGTTACGCGACGAAGGATATTCTGGAGTATCGTTACTATCTTAAAGATATATTTGAAAGTATTATAGTTTTTCGAGATTTAGAACATTAGATGAGAAAAATAAAAACACATAATTAAAAAAATAGTAAATTTATGTTATAATATAAATAGTTTTCATATATAATATATTACAATTTAAAATTGAACAAAACATTAATTAAAATTAGGAGGGACTGTAAGTTGAACATTAACAATTTAAAAGAACAACTAGGTCAAAAAGTAACTCTTGGTGCATGGATTGCTAACAAGAGAAGCAGTGGTAAAATTGCATTTTTCCAATTAAGATATGGAGCTGGATTTATTCAAGCTATCGCTTTAAAAGAATCTTTAGGTGAAGAAAGATATCAACAATTACGTCACTTACCACAAGAAACTTCATTAAAAGTAACAGGGTTAATTAAAGAAAATGAAAGAGAACTTTCTGGAATTGAGTTAGAGATTGAAGATTTTGAAGTAATTTCTGAAGCAGTCGATTATCCTATCACTCCAAAAGAACATGGAGTAGAATTTTTAGCGGATAACCGTCACATTTGGATTCGTTCTAAAAAACAACACGCTATTTTAACAATTAGAAATCAAATCATTAAATCAACTTATGATTTCTTTGAAAAAGAAGGTTTCTTAAAAACTGATCCACCAATTTTAACTTCATCAGCTCCAGAAGGAACAACAGAATTATTCAACACTAAATACTTTGACGAAGAAGCTTACCTTTCTCAGTCAGGTCAATTATACTTAGAAGCTACTGCAATGGCATTTGGTAAAGTATTCTCATTTGGTCCTACATTTAGAGCTGAAAAATCTAAAACTCGTCGTCACTTAATCGAGTTCTGGATGATTGAAGCTGAAATGGCATTCTGTAATCATGATGAAAGTTTAGCTTTACAAGAAGCTTTTGTTAATCACTTATTAACTGATGTATTAGAAAAATGTCAAGAACAGCTTAAAGTTTTAGGTCGTGATATTGAAGCATTGGAAAATGCTAGAGGAGAATTCCCTCGTATTAAATATAAAGATGCAATCAAGTTATTAAAAGAAAATGGATTTGACGATATTGAATATGGAGATGATTTTGGATCACCACATGAAACATTTATAGCTAATAGTTATAATAAACCTGTGTTTATTACTCACTGGCCATTAGATATTAAACCATTCTATATGATTGAAGATCCGAACGAACCTGGTGTTGTATTATGTGCTGATTTAATTGCTCCTGAAGGATACGGGGAAATTATTGGTGGTTCTCAACGTATAGACGATTATGATAAACTATTAGACAATATTAAGAAACACGATTTAAATCTTGATGCTTATGGTTGGTATTTAGATTTACGTAAATATGGTTCTGTTGAACATGCAGGATTTGGTTTAGGATTGGAAAGAACAGTTGCTTGGATTACAGGTAACGGACACGTTCGTGAAACTGTTCCATTCCCACGTTTATTAAACAGACTAACACCATAGGAGTTTAATATGATCAATATCAATATAAAAGGTCTTTTAGTTGATGCTGATTTTTTAATGAATTATACTTCTCATAACTTATCTGGAGAGGAAGCAATGTTTCTTCTTCAGATAAGTTATTTGACAAAGCAAGGGAAGATACCTTTTTCAATGGAAGTTTTCAAGGAAAAATTAAGTTATTCTGAAGATCAGATTTTTTCTCTCTTAGATATTTTGATTAAGAAAGAATTAATAGTACTTTTACCGGATAGTAGGATAGACTTTATAGTGTTAAATAATAAAGATGATTACTATACATTACGTGAACTTTTAAGATTAGTTGAGAAAGTCACAGGGAAAATATTAACTTCAAAAGAGATGGATATAGTGTCTTCATGGTTTGAAAGAAAATATACAAAAACTGAGATCGACGAGGCATTAACTATCTCGAAAAATATTAGTTATGTTAATGGTATTTTAAACAATAAAGTTAGTAAAGAAATAAAAAAAGAAAGTGGAACTAATTTAGGTTATGACTGGTTTAACAAATAGACAAAAAAAGATTAAAGCAAAAAAAGTAATGGATTATTTGGATAAAGTATTTCCTAATGTTGAATGTGAATTAGATTTTTCTAATAATTTAGAATTGATTATTGCTGTTCTGTTGTCTGCCCAATGTAAAGATGAGTATGTTAATAGAGCTACAGTAGAATTATTCAAAAATTATAAAACTATTGATGACTATGCTGATGCTAAAGTAGAAGACATTGAAAAATATATTCGTACATTAGGTCTTTATAAAGCTAAGTCAAAAAATATTGTTGGAATGGCTAATATGCTTAGAGATGTTTATGACTATAAAATTCCACAAACTAGAGAGGAATTAGAAACTTTACCCGGTGTAGGTAGAAAGACAGCGAATGTTGTTCTTTCTGTTGGTTTTAATATACCTGCTATAGCAGTTGATACTCATGTAGAAAGGGTTGCAAAAATGTTTGGTCTTGCGGATATAAATGATAGTCCGCTTCAAGTCGAAAAAAATCTGATGAGTGTTTTTCCTATGGAAAGTTGGGGTAAAATACATCATCAATTAATTCATTTAGGTCGTTATAAACTCCCTGCAAGAGGTGAGCGTTCTATTGACCCTGAATTAGAAAAATTATTAGTATTAAAATAAGAGGAGAAGGACTATGCTAATTATATTTATACTGGCATGTTTTCTAATATTGCTAGATCAACTTAGTAAAAATTTTATAGTTAATCATTTTACATTAGGAGAAAGTAAGGAAGTTATTGCTAATTTCTTTAGTATTTCATCCCATAGAAATAGAGGAGCCGCATGGGGAATTTTACAAGATAGCCGTATATTTTTTATAGTTATTACGATAATTTTTATTGCTATTTTAACATATTATTTAGTTAAACAAAGAAATATATTATCAAGTTTTGATAAAGCTATTTTTTCTCTAATTTATGGAGGAGCAATTGGAAATTTTATTGATAGAATAACTAGGCATGAAGTTGTCGATTTCTTAGATTTTAGAATTTTTGGATATGATTTTCCTATATTCAACTTAGCGGATTGCTTTATTTGTGTAGGAGTTGTATTCTTATTATTTAAAATTTATAAGGAAGAAGATAAATAATAATAAACTGAGAGATGATTTTTTAATCATACTCTCTTTTTTTGACACTACAAGTAAACAGGTAGAAGTGGGATAGTGAATCACACATGATACAGCAGGAAAAGTTGACAAATTATGAAGTATATATTAAAATTGATATTGAGATTAAAAGGAATGGAAAATTTCTCCTTCTCGTCTCGTTATTAACCATACTATAGGTTAAACTAGTCGACGACATAGTAGGAACACACTATGTTCCCTGGCAGAGGGTTTATGTCTGTTCACCGATCTCTACTCGAGATGTCTTCGGGTACGTGTTCAATAAAAGATGTTCAATAAGGCATCTTTTTTTATTTTTAAAGATAATGAAATGATTGTAAGTTGAAACTTTTAGAAATTTTAAAAGATTACGAAGAAAATTTTTGTAATAAAATATGTTGTATAGAGACTTCATATAAAGAAATGAATTTTATCCATGTTTATTTTTCTAAAACAGACTTACATCATTTGTTAGATTTGCATAAAGTTATATCAGGCAGAGCAACTAATTCCATTAAATCTATTGAAAGTGGATATTTAACATTAAATCATATAAGGAAACACAAAAATTTTGGAATTATCCGTCCTAGAATAGATAGTTATCCATTTATTCATGAAATTTTAAAAAAAAAAGATGTAGAATTATGTATTGTGGAAAAAGATATTGACCCTAATACAATGTATCTAAATTTAATTATCTATAAAAATAAAGGACATGAGGTAATTGTTCTAGGTCTTAAGAAAAATAATAAGAATTCTATTTATTATCTTGCAACATTACATAAAACCTATGAAAATAAATATCAAAATGCTCGTAAAACAAAAATTAGAAATATTATATGGTTAGACTAAGCTTGTTCTTAGTCTTTTTATAATATAAAAAGTTATATATTAAAATATATGTTGTTTTGATATATGGAAGGTAATTAATTAATAGAAATATCGTATAAGCGAATAAATTTAAGAAGATAATCAATAGTTAGGTGAAAGTAAATTTTTTTACTAGTTTATAAAAAATTAAAGGAGTTTTAAATGTATTATTGCACATATAAGAGTAAGATAGGTCTTCTATATTTAATTTCTGATGGTATGCATCTATGTGGTTGTTATTTAGAGGGTCAAAAGTATTTTCCTGATGAGATTAATAAATATTCATTTGATGAAGAATTAGAAGTGTTTAACTTGGGAAAGTTGTGGTTAGATAGCTATTTTAAAAATGAAAAACCCAGTTTGGAAAATATACCTATAAAAATGATAGGAACTGATTTTAGAAAAAACATCTGGTCGTTACTTAAAGATATTCCATATGGCGAAGTAGTTACTTATAAGTATCTTTCTAAGAAAGTTGCTGAATTACAGGGGATTAATGGTATGTCATCTCAAGCTGTAGGTGGAGCAGTTGGGCATAATCCATTTTTGATATTTATTCCTTGTCATAGAGTTATAGGTACTGATGGATCTTTAACAGGTTATGCTGCAGGATTAGAAAATAAGAGGTTCTTATTAAATTTTGAATCTGATAATAATAATTATTAACTAGAGCGCTAAAAACCGATGAATAATAGAAGAATATAAGAAAATATGATATAATTAATAAGATTAAATTCTTTATTAGGAGAAATAAATGAACAATAAAAAAATAGTATTTATGGGGACTCCAAAATTTGCTGTTCCTGTTTTAGAAATGTTAATTGAAAATTATGGGGTAGATTTAGTAATTACCCAACCAGATAAAAAAGTTGGTAGAAAAAAGGTGTTAACACCACCGCCAGTAAAAGTTGTCGCATTAGAGAATAATATTAAGGTATTACAACCTGAAAAAATATCAACAGATGAAGAGACATATAATACATTAAAAGATTTAAACCCTGATATAATTATTACAGCTGCATATGGACAGCTTGTACCAGACAAAATCTTAGAAATCCCAGAACATAAATGTATAAACGTTCACGGGTCATTATTACCTAAATTACGTGGTGGTGCACCTATTCAATATTCGATATTAGAAGACCATAAGAAAACAGGTATTACTATTATGTATATGGTTAAAAAACTAGATGCAGGAGATATGATTTCAAAAGTAGAAGTTGATATTTTAGATAGTGATAACTATGAAACATTACATGATAAACTTTCAGTAGCTGGTCGTGATTTACTAAATGAAACTTTACCGAAAATTTTTAGTGGTGACATTGCACCTGAAAAACAAGATGACGAGCAAGCTACATTTGCAAGAAATATCTTAAGAGAAGATGAGAAGATAGATTGGAATACATCAGCAAGAAAAGTGTTTAATAAAGTTCGCGCATTGGATCCTACGCCAGGTGCATTTACTTACTTAGATGGTAATGTGTTAAAAATCTGGTCTAGTGAAGTTGTTGAGTTAGAAGAACAATCTAGTTATAGTAAAGTAGGAACTATAATTAAGCAAGATAAGAAAAATATCTATGTTTTATGTGGAAATGGTACAGTTCTAAAAGTACATGAACTTCAAGTATCTGGTAAAAAGCGTATGCCTGTAGTTAATTTCTTATCTAATAAGAAAGATTATGTAGGGACAATTTTAGGTGAAGAAAATGAGTAGCATTAATGCTAGACATATTGCTTATGAAGTACTTTATACAATTATTCAAGAAGATGGTTATAGCAACATTACGTTAAATAAGTACTTTAATCAGCATAAGGTTCAAGAACAAGATAAAAGATTTATTAGTGAAGTAGTGTACGGCACTATAAAGAATAAAATATATCTTGAACATATTCTTAAAAGCTATTCAAAAGGTAGGGTTAAGCCAAAGGTTAAAGTTATCCTATTAATGAGTATTTATCAATTACTGTATATGGATAAAACTCCAAATTTCGCAATTATTGATGAAGCTGTTAAACTAAGTAAGAAAGTTGCAGGTAATATCACAGGAAAATTCGTAAATGGTATTCTTAGAAATATTGAACGACATGCTAGTAATTTAGATCTTAAGTATAAAAATAAAGCCGAGCAATTCTGTATAGAAAATAGTTGTCCTAACGAATTATACAATATACTTAAAGAACAATACGGAGTAGAAAAAGCTCAAAAAATTGTTTTATCTTTTAATGAGAAGAGTAAAAATAGTATTAGATATAATCCTTTAAAAATCACTAAGAAAGAGCTAATAGAAAAATTAGGTGATGCGGTTAGCGAGAGTGAAATCTGTGAAGATAGTCTTATTTTAAATAAATTAAACTTAGATAGTAACTTATTTACTAAAGGATATTATATTATACAAGATGAGGCAAGTGCGTTAGTGGCATCATCAATTGGTTTGTCACTAGATAAAGAATATAAAATACTAGATACTTGTGCTGCTCCTGGTGGAAAAAGTCTACATATAGCTAGTAAATATTTTAATTCTACTTTAATTTCATGTGATAAATATATACATAAGCTTAAGTTAATCGAAGATAACAAAGAAAAACTTGATATAACAAATATTCAAGTTAAAGAACAAGATGCAACAGTAAATAATGATTCATTTATTGAAAATTTTGATATAGTTGTATGTGATGTTCCATGTTCAGGGATAGGGGTTATTAAAAACAAACCCGAGATAAAATATAAAATTACTAATGCTTATATTGAAGATATTGCGAAACTTCAATATCAAATTTTAGAAAATAGCAAAAATTATGTTAAACAAGGTGGAACACTTATGTATTCTACTTGTACAATAGATAAGAGAGAAAATATAAAAAATATCGAGAAGTTTTTAAAAGAGAACAAAGATTTTAGTTTAGAGAATATAACTTTAAACAATAGTATAGTTAAATCGAGAGAAAATGGTGTATTAGAAATATTACCAGATGAATATAGTTGCGATGGTTTTTTTATCGCAAAACTTAAAAAAATGGAGGCAAAATGTTAATTTCAGATTTTAAAGGTTATAAAAAGTCTAGATGGTTAAAAGATTTCGATAAAATGTCAATATATTCTATAAGATTAGATCAATTAGAAGAGTATATTGTTAGTATTGGTGAAAAGAAATTTAGAGCTAAGCAGATTTATGATTGGTTATATAAAAAGAGGGTTACAGACTTTTCAGAAATGAAAAATGTACCTAAATCATTACAAGAAAAACTTGCTGAAGAGTTCGAAATTACAACTTTAAAAACAATAATTAAACAAGAATCAGCTGATGGTACTATGAAGTTCTTATTTGAGCTACAAGATAAATATACAATTGAGAGTGTACTTATGAAAAATAAATACGGAAATTCTCTTTGTGTAACAACACAAGTAGGATGTCGTATCGGCTGTACTTTCTGTGCTTCAACACTTGGTGGTTTAAAACGTAATTTAGAAGCGGGTGAGATAGTTTCTCAAGTGTTAAAAGTTCAACAAGAATTAGATAAAAAAGGTGAACGTATCTCTAGTATCGTAATTATGGGTATTGGTGAACCATTTGAAAACTACGATGAGATGATGGATTTCATCAGAATAGTAAATAGTGATGAAAGTTTTAATATTGGAGCTAGACACATTACTGTTTCAACTTCTGGAATAGTTCCAAAAATATATGATTTTGCGAATGAAAAAGTTCAAATTAACTTCGCGGTTTCTTTACATGCACCTACTAATGAATTAAGAAGTAAAATCATGCCAGTAAACAGAGCTTATAATATTGATAAGCTTATGGAAGCTTTAAAATATTATCAAGAAACTACTAATCGTCGTATTACTTTTGAATATGGTCTAATGGGTAAAGTAAACGACCAAAAAGAACATGCAGAGAAATTATCGGAGATTATTAAAGGTCTAAACTGTCATGTTAACTTAATTCCTATTAACTATGTTCCTGAACGTAACTACGTTAGAACAAGTAAAAGTGATATATTTGCATTTGAAAAAGTGCTTAAGAAAAATAAAGTTAATGTGACAATTAGAAGAACACAAGGTGATGATATAGATGCAGCTTGTGGACAACTTCGTGCTAAAGAACGTAAGGAAGAGGTAAAAGGAGGAATTCCAGATGCCACTAGTATATTCGTATAATAGTAATAAGGGAAGAAAAGAAAAAAATGAAGATGCAGTTAGTGTTACAAAGAATAAACAAGGAGAAGTCCTTGCAGTTGTTTGTGATGGAGTAGGGAGCCATAGTAATGCAGCATATTCAAGTAATTATATCGTGTCGACTTTAGAAAAAGAATGGCAAGATTTAACGTTTGCCAATTTTAATAATATGAAAAATTGGCTTTGTGATAAAATAGAAAAATTGAACTTAGAATTATTTAATAAATCACAAGAAAAGAATAAAAAAATGGGAACTACTATTGTCACAGTAGCTACATTTGACAATCAAGTTGTTGTTTATAATATTGGTGATAGTAGCGCGTATGGTTTGACTAAAGATAATGAGATGAATGTTGTTACTGTAGAAGATTCATTTGTTGGAGCCTTAATAAGTGCCGGAGCTATAACACAAGAAGAAGCAAAAACTCATCCAGAACGCCATGTACTAACTCAAGCATTAGCTACAAGAGATAATATTAATTTACACACGTTTATTGATGATTTAAGCAACTATGATTATTTTTTACTATGTTCTGACGGTTTAACAAACATGATAGAAAACGAAGAAATTCAAGATATAGTTAGAAACAATGAATTATCAATATCTGTAGAAAAACTAATAGAATTGTGTGTAAATCGCGGAGGAGTAGATAATATATCTGTAGCTATAATAAAAAATCTAGGGGGTGTAAACCATGATAAATAAAATTATATGTAATAGATATAAAATTTTAGATCATCTAGGTACAGGTGGAATGGCCACTGTTTGGTTAGGTTATGATACGATTTTAGATAGACAAGTAGCTATTAAAACATTTAAAATTGATGCTAATGATGAAGATGCTGTAAAAAGATTTAATAGAGAAGCTAAAGCAGTAACTAGTCTTTCTCATCCTAATATAGTATCTATTTATGACGTGGAGAACGAAGGAGAATTTTACTATCTAATACTTGAGTATGTAGAAGGAATGACTTTAAAAGACTACATGATAAAAAATCCACGTATTCCTATCGAAACAATTGTTCATATAGCGAAGCAAATTGCAGCGGGACTAAGTCATGCCCATCAGAATGGTATTATTCATAGAGATATTAAACCTCAGAATATTTTAATGAATGAGAATTTAACATGTAAGATTACAGATTTTGGTATTGCTAGAGCATATGGAGATACTACATTGACTCAAACAAATCAAATGTTAGGGACTGTATATTATTTATCTCCAGAACAAGCTCGCGGAAATGTTGCTACAGCTCAAAGTGATATATATTCTCTTGGTATTCTTATTTTTGAAATGATAACAGGTCAAATACCTTTCAAAGGTGAATCAGCAGTTGCTATCGCTTTAAAACATTTGCAAGAAGAGCTTCCTGATATCGATAAATATAGAGATAATGTACCTCAAAGTGTAAAAAATATAGTACTTCATGCTACAATGAAAAACCCTAATGAACGATATATAAGTTCGAAGGAGTTATTTGAAGATTTAAGTACTGTATTAAATCCAGAACGATTACATGAAAATAAATATACAGGATTCAAAATACCAACAGAACCAGCTCAAAATAACAACTATAATCAAACTCAATATATTGATAGAAATCCTATTGATAATCCTCATGGTTATTCAGATTATAATAATTATAATGAAGAAGATGATTATTACGATTATGAAGAGAATCAACGACAAAATAACAATAACAATAGGGGATATCAGAATAAGCAGTACAAAAATAGTTATAATAGTGTAAGTAAGAAAAATGATAAGGAGCAAACTTCTAAGGCTAAACATATATTCTTAGCAATACTAGCAATTGTAGCAATTATTGTTGGAGCATTTTTCACATATAACTATTTAATAGGTGCTAATAGTGTCTCTGCACCTGATGTTCGTAATAAGACTTTAGAGGAAGCAAAAGTTACTATTGTTAAAGCTGGCTTAGAAGTTGGAGATATTACTGAAGTTGCTAGTGATGATGTAAAAGAAAAAACAGTTATTGATAGTGATCCTAAGGCTGGTAAAAAAGTCAGAAAAGGATCAAAAGTTGATTTACGTGTTTCATCTGGTAAGAAAACTGTTGATATGCCTAACTTTGTTGGTATGAATGAAGATAATGTAAAAAGAAACGCATCGAAACTAGGATTTAAGAATATTACTGTTGAAAAAGTTGAAAGCGACAGATTTGATACAGGTAAAGTAGTTTCTCAAAATATCCCAGCGGGTACAGAAATAGTTCCGAAAGAGAAAGAACTAATTATTCAAGTTTCAAGTGGTAAGAAAAAAGTTTCTATGCCTAATTTAGTCGGTGAAGATAGTAGTAGAGCTGAAAGTGTAATTGCTTCTTATGGATTTAAAAATGTTTCTTATAAAGAAGAATACTCAGATAAAGAAGCTGGTACAGTAATTTCTCAAAGTATAAGAAGTGGGTCTAGTATAATCCCTAGTGAGGAATCACTTGAAATTATAATTTCTAAAGGAAAAGAGAAGAAAACTTCAAAAGAAGATTCTGATACTGATGCTAGAACAAATAATGATAATAACTCTAATAATTCATCTTCAAGAAATACAAACTCTTCAACTAATATAAATAATAATGACAGAAGAGATAATAGCTAAATAATGATAATGAAAGGTGCTGACTCGAAAGTACTAGATTTTAAAAATAGTTTACATGAGAACTCATAGACGCAGTGGTTTATTGATATCTAAATTCGCTTTGGGTAAGCTTTTTAGATATCTAATAAACTGTGCGGGGGTGACTCGACAAAATCGATTTCTATGAAATCACGATTTTTGAGTCACTCCCTTTTTTAAAAAGTTAATATACAATTAAATGGTGATAATAATGAATTTAACATTACAAAAAAAATTAGAATTACTTCCAGATAATCCTGGTTGTTATCTATATAAAGATAACATTGGAGAAATAATTTATGTAGGTAAGGCTAAAAATTTAAAGAATAGAGTAAAAAGTTACTTTACTGGGACTCACAATAAAAAAACACAAACTTTAGTTTCAAAAATTGAAGATCTTGAATACATTATAGTAAACTCAGAGAAGGAAGCATTATTACTTGAGAACAACTTAATAAAAAAATATAGACCGTACTTTAATATTCGATTAAAAGATGATAAGAGTTACCCTTATTTGATGATTACTAAGGAAGAACATCCTCGGTTATTAATGACAAGAAAATATAAAAAGAGTAATAAAAATATTTATTTTGGGCCGTATGTTGATATCAAATCTGCGATGGAAGTAAAAAAGATTCTCGATAAAATATACCCACTTAGAAAGTGTAATCCTGTAGAAAAACGTCCATGTATGTATTATCAAATAGGTGAATGTATAGGACCATGTGCTAAAAAGATTACACCTGACGAATATAAAACTCAGATTAATAAAATAAAATCATTTCTAACAGGTAATACTAAAGAAATTTTAGAAGACTTAAATAATAAAATGCAAGACCATGTTAAAAATCTTGAATTTGAAGCTGCAGGTCAGATTCATAGTTATATAAAATCTATTGAGGTTTCAGTACAGAATCAAGTTGTTGCAGATAGCAATAATATAGATCGCGACTACATAGGGTATAGTTTTAATAATGATTATATCTGTATTCAAATATTTTTATCTAGATTAGGTAATATTATTGAACGTAAAGTTGAATATTTTAATCTATACGATAGTCCAGATCAGATTTTATATTCTTATTTAATTCAATACTATGCCATGAATAAATTACCTAAAGAAATCTATATTGATGAAGTTGATGATAATTTATTATCAACTGTAGTTGATTGTAAGATTATAATTCCAAAAAGAGGAAATCATAGGAAGATATTAGATACAGTAAAAGAAAATGCTAGATATTATTTAGATAATAATTTAGCAATTGAAGAATTAAAAGAACGTAAATTACAAGTAACATTAAATAACATAGCTGAGAAACTAGGCATTAAATCAATAGATAGTATTGATGCATTTGATAACTCGAATATTATGGGGGTAGATGCCGTATCGGTAAAAGTAAATTTTACAAATGGTAAAAAAAATACATATAACTATAGAAAATTTAAAATCGATGAATCTATGGGAATAAATGATGTTCAGACGATGAAAGAAGTTTTGTATAGAAACTATAAAGATAAGAAAACTAATACAGAATTATTAATTGTCGATGGTGGAAAAAACCATCTTAATGCTGCGATAGAGATTGTTCATGAAACGCTTGGATTAACACAAATTAAAATTATTGGTTTAGCAAAAAATGATAAACATATAACAGAGTATATTATTACTGATGACTACGAAATAATTGAATTTCCAAAAACTTCAGCAGAATATCTGTTTTTAAAACAAATACAAGACGAAGTACATAGATTTGCTATTACTTATCATAGAGCAATTAAAACTAAAAATATGTATAATTCTAGTTTGGACAATATTCAAGGTATTGGAAAAGTGAGAAAGAATCTCTTACTTAAAACATTTTCTTCAATTGAAGAAATTAAAGAAGCATCTGAAGAAAGACTGTTAAAATTAGGTATTCCAAAAGATGTAATAAACAATTTGAAAAATAATTTATAAATTATTAAGTTATCCTTATTTTATATAAATAAATATACGGATAACTTAATTTTTTTGAATTATTCTATAGTAATATTACTAAAAGTATGGTATAATAACTTAAAGAAATTATAACAGTCGAGGAGGCAACTATGAAATTTTTATCATTCAGTTATAACGATAATGAATTATATGGAGTTAAAGTAAAACGTGAAGAAAGTGCATGGAATCTAATTAAAGTACTAGAAGATTTTGATAATACTGATAAAATACCTGCGACTCTAAGAGAAGCAATTGAAGTATATGGAGTTTCTTTCATTGAAAAAATTAGAAAAGTACTAAAATTAGTTGAAGAAAGTGGTAAAGCTGAAAGTTATAAAGTACCATTTGATAAAATAATTTGGCGTTCACCTATTACAAGAACACCAAAAAATATTCTTTGTGTTGGACACAATTATGAGGCTCATGTTAATGAACTTGGAGATGAGCTTGCTAAAACTCCTAAGGATGTTCTTATCTTTACGAAAGCAACAACAGCTCTAGCTGGAAATAATGAAGTAGTTCCATCTCATAAAAATATTACAGATAGCTTAGACTTCGGAGGAGAACTTGCTGTAGTAATAGCTAAACCAGGTAAAAACATACTAAGACCATTAGTTTTAGATTATATTTTTGGTTACACAATCATGAATGACATTACAGCTACAGACTTACAATACAAACATGGACAATTTTTCCTAGGAAAATCATTAGAAAAATCTGCAGTTGTAGGTCCTTATCTAGTAACTAAAGATGAAGTTAGTTCACCGGAATCAATGAGTATCGTAACAAAAATTAATGGAGAAATTAAACAAAATGCTATGACATCAGAAATGTTATTTAGAGTTGATGATGTATTGGCGGAAATTAGTAAAATTGTTCCACTAGAAGCTGGTGACATCATTGCTACTGGTACACCTGCAGGAGTAGGTGCAGCGCAAAACCCACCAAGATTCTTACAAACAGGTGATGAAATTAAAATCACTGTTGAAGGTATTGGAACTTTAACTACAGTAATTGGAGAATAAGCAGAAAGGAAAAACAATGGCAAAAAAATCAAAAGATAAACAAGTCACTCATATAGAAAAAGACGATTTAAAAGCACGTCAAGCCGCTATTAATGAAGCCATAAAAGTAATTGAAAAAGAATATGGTAAAGGTGCTATTATGGATATTTCATCTGAAAATCCGATTAAAGTTGAAGCTGTATCATCAGGTTCATTAGCGATTGACTCAGCTTTAGGAATTGGAGGGTATCCAAAAGGTCGTATTGTTGAAGTTTATGGTCCAGAATCATCTGGGAAAACTACAATAGCTTTACATGCAATTGCAGAAGTTCAAAAAACAGGTGGTATTGCTGCATTTATAGATGCTGAAAATGCACTTGATATCGAATATGCAAAAGCTCTAGGTGTTGATTTCACACCAGGTAAATTTTTCCTATCTCAGCCTGATAGCGGAGAACAAGCGCTTGATATTGCTGAAAAATTAATTTTATCAGGAGCTATTGATATTATCGTTATCGACTCAGTTGCAGCATTAGTACCAAAAGCTGAAATCGATGGAGTTATGGGGGCTAACCATATTGGTTTACAAGCTCGTCTTATGTCACAAGCTTTACGTAAATTAACTGGTCAAATTAATAAAGCTAATACTATTGCGTTATTTATTAACCAACTTCGTGAAAAAGTAGGTGTAATGTTTGGTAGCCCAGAAGTAACAACTGGTGGACGTGCACTGAAATTCTATTCTACAGTTCGTATTGACGTACGTAAAGGTGAAGCAATTAAGGGTGCTGATAGTGAAATTTTAGGTAACAGAACAAAAATTAAAATTGTTAAAAATAAAGTAGCTCCACCATTTAAAATTGCAGAAGTAGATATTATGTTTGGTGAAGGAATTTCTAAAATTGGAGAAACTCTTGATTTTGCAGTTGATTTAGATATTATTAATAAATCTGGATCATGGTTCTCTTATAATGGAGAGCGTTTAGGACAAGGTCGTGAAAATGTGAAAAAAGTTTTCGAGGAAAATGAAGAACTTTACAATGAAATTTATGGTCTTGTTAGGGAAGAAATGATGAATAAAACTGGGAAAAAAACTGACTCAGTTGTAGAAAATGCTGAAGATGATGACATCGATGAACTTGACTTAGGGATTGAAACATTAGGTGAGGTAGAATAATATATATGAATAAAAAATTATTTAAAATTGTATTATGGTTAATGATTTTTATTATATTAGCTAGTGGATTTATCTCTGCTATAGCAATATTCTTATAATCTATATACAAACTAAATAAAAATAGAGGGACTGACTCAATAAAATCGATTTTCCAAAAATCAAGATTTTTGAGTCACTCCCTTTTATTTTGAAAGTATGATAAAATATAATTAGAGAAAAAATAGGAGAAATAACTGTGAATTTTGTACAAAATATGAATGACAATCAGCTAAAAGCTATTTTAAAAACTGATGGTGCAGTAATGGTTATAGCTGGTGCTGGTAGTGGGAAAACACGTGTATTAACTAATAGAATTGCATACTTAATCGCTGAGAAAAATGTATTAGAAAGTAATATACTAGCGATAACATTCACTAATAAAGCAGCTAAAGAAATGAAAGAAAGAATTTATGCATTAGTAGGAGAAACTTCTAAATACATTTGGATAAATACCTTCCACTCAATGTGTGTAAGAATTCTACGTCAACACATAGAACTATTAGGATATAATAAAAACTTTACAATTTTGGATACTAGTGAACAAAAAAGTATTATAAAAACAATTGTTAAAAATCTTAATCTTTCAGAAGACTCATATCAACCAGCTAATATACTAAAAATAATTTCAAATGCGAAAAATAGTATGACTACTGTAAAGGCTATGAGAGAACAATCACGTTTTGGATATATGAAAAACGTAGCTGAAATATATGCTCATTACCAAAGATATCTAAAGAAAAATAGTGTACTTGATTTTGATGACCTTATGTTAAAAACTATTATACTATTTAAGAAATTCCCTGAAGTACTAGCTATTTATCAAAATAAATTTGAATATATTCATGTCGATGAGTATCAAGATACTAACGTAATTCAATATAGATTAATTAAAATGTTATCAGAAATCCATAAAAACGTATGTGTTGTTGGGGATGATGATCAAAGTATCTATAGTTGGCGTGGTGCATGTAGTGATAATATTATTAACTTTGAAAAAGATTATAAAGATGTTGAGCTAATTTTCTTAGATCAAAACTATCGTTCTAATTCAACTATTTTAGATGCAGCAAATGCGGTAATTAAAAATAATACTGATAGAAAAGAAAAGGCTCTATGGTCTGAAAACAAAGGTGGAGGTAAGATATCAGTTTACGCTGCTTCAAATGATAAAGATGAAACAGATGATATCGCGAAAAAAATTCTAGAATTGAAAAAAGAAGGTATATCGTATAAGGATATTGCTATTTTATATCGTGCAAACTATCTTTCTCGTCAAATGGAGAATTCTTGTTTATCTTTTGGTATACCATATAAACTTATTGGATCTCTAAAATTCATACAACGTCAAGAGGTGCGTGATTTACTAGCTTATCTTAATGTTATAGTTAATAGAGATGATGAATTTAGTCTAAGAAGAATTATAAATGTTCCTAAACGTGGTATTGGAGCAAGTTCAATGGAAAAAATTGACAACTATGCAACACAATATGGTATATCGTTATTTGATGCTTTGAAAAATATAGAGGCAGTAGGGGTATCTAAGAAAATTACAACTAATGTCCACTTATTAACAAATCTAATAGAAAAATATTCAGAAACTGATAAATACTCAATTGATGAGTTGATTATTGGTATTTATAAAGATTCTGGATATGAAAATATGCTAAAAGAATCAAATGATGCTTATGCTGAAAGTAGAATAGAGAATATTTCTGAATTAGTGTCTTCAGCTAAACAATTCTCAAGTATGAATGATAGTCTTATTGACTTTATTTCTGAAATGTCACTTACATCTGACGCTGATGATGAAAATGAAGAAGATTCTGTTGTGTTATCTACTGTTCATGCCGCAAAAGGATTAGAATATAAAGTAGTCTTTATTATGGGACTTGAAGAAAATCTATTCCCTTCAATTCGTGATGCGGAAAGTAGTGCTGATGAGAAGAATAAGATGGAAGAAGAGAGACGTTTAGCATATGTTGCAATTACACGTGCTAAAGAAAAACTATTTATGTCATATGCTAATAGACGTATGCAATTTGGTTCTATTAAGATGAATAAACGTTCTAGATTTTTAGATGAAGTACCTAATAAGCTTATGCACTTTGAATCATCTTTTGGAACTTCATTTGAGTCTACTAGCTCAAATGTTGAAGAAGCAAATAAATTTATTAGTAGACTTAGTCCAAAAATTAAAATATCAGATAAACCTAAGAATGCTGTAAGTACTAATTATGGAATTGGTGATGCTGTTATTCATAAGAAATTTGGAGAAGGTAAAGTATTAGATATTACAAGCGATAGTGTTAAAGTTGAATTTAGTGAAGTTGGTGTGAAAACATTACTAATCGAGTATGCCAACTTAACTAGAAAGGATTAATTTTTTATGAAACAAGTTCAAGAAGAAATTTCGAAATTAGTTTCTTTATTAAATAAATATTCTTATGATTATTATGTTGAAGATAATCCACAAATATCAGATACAGAATATGATACATTATATAAACAATTAGAAAAACTAGAAGAAAAAAACCCGGAGTATATATTAGAGAACTCACCTACTCAACGAGTAGGTGATAGGGTATTAGATGAATTTGAAAAAATAACACATAAGGTTCCAATGTTAAGTTTATCTAATACATTCTCAACTGAAGATTTAAGGGATTTTGATTCAAGAATTTCAAAATTAGTACCAGATCACAGTGTTGAATATATATGTGAATTAAAAATTGATGGTTTAGCAATTTCAATTAAGTATGAGAATGGAAGATTGGTAAGTGCTGCTACACGTGGAGATGGTAGCGTTGGTGAAGATGTTACTGAAAATATTAAAACCATCTTCTCAATTCCAAAAGTACTAAAAGATAATAGAACATTTGAAGTGAGAGGTGAAGTTTACCTACCAAGAAAATCATTTGAACTATTAAATTCTGAACGTGAGAGTAATAATGAAGTATTATTTGCTAATCCAAGGAATGCAGCGGCTGGTTCATTAAGACAACTCGATTCAAAAATTACTGCGAAAAGAAGATTATCAGCCTTTATTTATTCAATAGTTGGAGATGACAGCATTGTATCACAGGAGAATGCTCTAAATACAGCTAAAGAGTATAATCTGCCAGTTAATCCTAACTTCAAATTATGCAAAAGTATCGATGAGGTTATAGATTATATAAATTATTGGACAGAGCACAAGAAAAATCTACCATATGACATTGATGGAATAGTTATAAAAGTCAATTCATACTCAACACAAGAAGAAGTAGGCTATACTCAAAAAAGTCCAAGATGGGCTACCGCATACAAATTTCCTGAAGAGGAATTAGCCACTAAATTGCTTGATGTAGAACTAAGTGTTGGTAGAACCGGTATTATCACTCCAGTTGCTATTCTTGATCCTATAGTAATTTCTGGTTCTACAGTGTCTAAAGCTTCTTTACACAATAAAGATATTATTGAGGAACTCGATATTCATATAGGTGATATAGTCGTTGTAAAAAAAGCAGGCGAGATAATTCCAAAAGTAGTACGTGTAGTTAGAGAACTAAGAACTGAGGGTTCAACAAAATATACAATGCCTAATACATGTCCATCTTGCGGACAACAAACTTACACAAAAGAAAATGATCCATTTACGAGATGTAAAAATCCAGATTGTCCCGATCAAAATATTAGAAGAATAATACACTTTGCCTCAAGAGATGCTTTAAATATAGAAGGTTTAGGCGATAAAGTTGTTACTACACTTTATGAGAAAGGTATTATTGCTCATACTATTGATTTATTTTCTTTAGAAAGAGAAAAACTAATATCATTAGATAGAATGGGAGAGAAGTCAGTAGATAATCTTTTAAGTGCAATTGAGAATTCTAAACAAAGCACTTTAGACAAGGTCATATTTGCACTAGGTATTCTTAATGTAGGAAAAAAAGCAGGGAAAATATTGGCAGAAAAGTATTTAAATCTTTCTAATTTAATGAATGCTACACTAGATGAACTTGTAAATCTAGATGATGTTGGTCAAATTACTGCTGAATCTATTTTAGATTATTTATCTGATGAAAATAACATAAAATTTATAAATGATTTAATTAAAGTTGGAATGAATCCTCAGTATGAAGTTCAAGAAGTTAATACTGATAATATTTTCGCTGGAAAAACTGTAGTTTTAACTGGTAAACTAGTAGAATTAACTAGAAATGAAGCTAAAGAATATTTAGAAAAATATGGAGCAAAAGTTACAGGAAGTGTGACTTCAAAAACGGATTTAGTAATTGCGGGAGAAAAAGCAGGTTCAAAACTAGCTAAAGCTGAGCAATTAGGAATTAGAGTAATAAACGAAGAAGAATTTGCTAATATGGTTAGAGAGGTGGAATAATGGATAATAAGTTACCTTATAAAGTATTTGGGATAGTCATAGCCTTTGTATCAATAATTACTTTCTTTATAATGAATTATAATTCTGTACCTGTATCATTTATCTTCTTTACGGTTAAATTGCCATTAACGATTCTATTCTTTGTATGTTTCTTTATAGGAATGATACTTGCGAGTCTATATTGGCATCAAAAATATAAAACTTTATCAAAAAAATACGAAAGAACAGAAAAATTATTATTTACTAAAGAACAGTTGGAAGAAGATAAAAAAGAATAAACAAATAAAAATCAAAAGAAGTGAGGTGAAAAAATGGGAATCAAATACAATTGGATATATCCAACATACGACGAAAATTTTATAAAGGAGATAGAATCGTATAATATATCAAAAAACGTTGCGAAAATATTAAATGCCAGGTCTATTACAGATATGTCTTCAGTGAAAAAATATTTTTCAGATGAATACGAAGAAGGTTATGATCCATTTTTAATGTATGATATGCAAAAAGCTGTTGATAGAATTAATGAAGCTATTGAGAATGAAGAAAAAATATTGGTATATGGTGACTATGATGCCGATGGTATTACATCTACAGTACTATTAGTCGAAACACTAATTTCTTTAGGAGCAAATGTCTCATCATACATACCAAATAGATTTGATGAAGGTTATGGACCTAATAAAGAAGCTTTTACAAAAATTATTGAATCTGGAATTACTTTAATTATTACAGTAGATAATGGTATTGCAGGTGTCGAGGAAGTAGATCTTGCTAATGAATTAGGTTGTGATGTCATTATTACAGATCACCATAAAATACAAGATACCATTCCAAATGCATATGCTATCATACATCCCGAACATCCAGAAGGAGAATATCCTTTTAAAAAACTAGCAGGAGTTGGGGTTGCATTTAAACTAGCTCATGCTTTACTTGAAATTTTCCCTGATTTTCTTTTAGACTTAGTTGCAATAGGAACTATAGCTGATATGGTTTCAATTACTGATGAAAATAGGATTTTTGTTAAACAGGGATTGGAATTAATCAATGAAGATCCACGTATAGGATTAAAAATGTTACTTGAATTATCAAATATTGATACTAAAGTAGATGAACAAACAATTGGCTTTTATATAGGTCCAAAATTAAATTCCATTGGTAGAATGGATAGTGCTAAATTAGGACTTTCATTCCTAATGGCTGAAGATGCTGAGACAGCAATAGTATTGGCTGAACAAATTGAAAAATATAATATTGAACGTAAACAAGTTACGGAAGATATTGTTAAAGATGTTATTAGTCAAATAGAGAAGTCTAATAAAAAAGATAATAATGTTCTTATGATATCTGGAAATTATCATGAAGGCGTTCTGGGAATAGTTGCATCTAATATTGTAGAAAAATATCAAAGACCTGTGTTTATTATGAATAATAAAGATGGAGTTTTGAAAGGATCGGCCAGAAGTATCTTTGATTTTAATATCTACACAGCTATGAATAAAATATCGGATTTATTTTTAGCATTTGGTGGACACACCCTTGCTGCTGGTTTCTCATTTGATGAAAATAATCTAGATCAAATACAAGATTTTCTTAATAGTGAATATGAAGAATATAAAAAGAATAATGAATTAAAATCAACTAAAAAAATTGATATTGTTACTAGTTTAGAAGAAATAAGTTATCAATTCCTTAATTCACTAGAAATATTAAAACCATTTGGAATGGGCTTTGAAAAACCAACCGTACTATTAGAAAATGCAATGGTATTAAATAAATCTTATTTCGGATCAGACAAACAGTATCTAAGACTTACAATAGCTGATGAAGTAGGTAATCTAGAATGTATCACTTTTAAAGATAGTGGTGCATTTGAAAAAGTTGAGAAGAATGATATCATTGATCTATTATGTACAATTGATAAAAATAACTTTAACGGTCGTACAAAATTACAAGCTCATATAATAGATATAGATATTAAAGAATTCTTATTTGAAGACTTAAGATTTATTAATTATGATATTTCAAAAATTGATAATAAAGCAATAAAGATTTCTAAAAAAATTGATGACAGGGATAACAATTTTTATTTATATAAAGATATTGAACAACTAGAAGATAATATTGAAGATATCTACTTATTAGACATTCCTACTAGTAAGGAATATATCAAAAAATTAATTAAGTTAAATCCTAAGAAAATATATTTAATTTGTGAAGAAAAGCAAATATTATCTGATGTTTATTTAATTGACAAAGATAGATTGATTAAACTTTTTAATATAATTTTATCTACGACTAATAAACAAATTAATATTGCACAGCAATTAGATAAATTGTTAACAACATTAAAAACAAATGTGGATAGTTTGAAAATCATGATTCAAATTTTTAAAGAATTAAATCTTATAACTTTTGAGAATAATACCATTAAATTGAATGAAAACTATAAAAAAGTTGATTTAAAACAATCAGCAAGTTTTGTTAGAATGGAAAGTATATTCGAAGTTGAGAAGATTTTACTAAAAGAGAATATAACGAATATTAACAAAGCTTTTGATAAAAATTAATGTAATAAAAGGAGAAAAAAATGAAAATATTATATTTTTGGGACGCATACTGTGGTTGGTGCTATGGTTTTGATAAATTATTTACTGAGTTCTATAAGAATCATACGGACATAGAAATTGATATTATCTCTGGCGGATTATTTATTGGAGAAAACAGTAAAAAAATAGGAGAGTACGCATATATAGCTGAAGGCAATAAAAAAATTTCAGAAATGTATAATGTTGAGTTTGGAGAAGGATATAAGAAGGTGCTTGAAGAAGGTGAAATGGTATTAAATTCACTTCATCCTGCGATTGCTTTTAATACAGTAAAAGAACTTATACCAAATTCAAAGTTATTAGATTATGCATATGATATGCAATGTAAGTTTTTTGTTGAGGGTAAAAGTTTAAGTGATATTACAACATACTTAGAACTATGCGACAAATATGAAATCGATAGTTCTGATTTGGCATTAAAACTTACAATTGCTTTTAAAAATACAAATCCGTTTCATCCAGATTTTCTAAGAACACTTAACTTAGGTATAGAATCTTATCCTACTGCAGTATTAGAAAAAGATGGAGAATATTATGATTTACGTGGTTATGCTACAGAACCAGAGGATATCGAAATACACTATAATTTGATAACTAAAAGATTCTAATAATTAATATTAATTATTTTTTCATTGTGGCAAAAATATGGACATTATTTTATAGAGTATAAGCTTATGAAATCAGCTTTTTATGAACTGATTTTATAAAATTATGCTCTAATTTTTTTTTATTTTGATGTTTTTACTTGTATCTTATTACCTGTTGTAGTATAATGTAGCTATAATTAATCGATATTGATTATCATTGTTTTTATGGAGGAATGTCATGAACAAAAAATATAATAATAAATTAATAATTGGATTAGCAGTACCTATCTGTTTAAGTATAGGTTCAGTTGATTTCAATTATTCTAAACTAAATCTTGATTCTAATGTAGTTTATGCACAAGATCAACAGAGCACAGGTTTTAAAGTCTACGAACCAGAGATTGGAACAAGTGGATCACTAGAGATTGCAGTTGAGGGTCAAGATACTTCAGATACTTTATTTAAGAGATACTGGAATAAAATTGATAAATTATTAATAGATGGAAAAGACTTCGGATTTAATAGTGAAGCATCTTCTTCAAAAAACTATTCTTTATTTGATAGTGTTATTTATGTTAATAATAGTGAAATAACTAATCATTATAATAAACAAGATAAACACAAAATAGAATTTATTTTTAAAGATGGATCAAAAGCTGTATATGAAGATAAAGGGTATGTAGATCCAACTGCTAAACCAAAATTAATTAGCGAAGGTCTAAAAATTTTAGAACCACAAATAGATAACGATTCTCTAATCTTCTTCTTAGAAGGTTCTGATCTTTATAAAAACTACTGGTCAAAAGTAACTAAACTTACAGTAGATGGAAAAGATTTCGGATTCGATAAACAAAATACAAATAGTAAATTTTATAAATTATATAATGGAGAAGTAACTGCTGCAGATAAAGCTATTACTGAACATTACAAAAAACATGATAAACACAAAATTGAGTTTACATTTGAGGATGGTTCTAAAACAACATATGAAGATGCTGGTTATGTAGAGCCAAGTAATGAAACGACTACACCATCAAGAGATAGTGAAAGTAGTTCTAATAAACCTGCTTCAAATGCTAAATATACAATTTCTAAATTAGATCAAGGTAAAAACTGGAAAGATGAAAAACACTTAACTTTAGAATTATCTGATACTTCTGTTTATGATAATTTTGTTGATGAAATTTCAAGTGTAACTTTAAATGGAACTACTGTGAATAAAGATGTATTCAAAGATAAAGTAGAAACATCAAAATATCTTGGAATTAGAATTTTTAACGAAGATTTAGTAAAAGCGTTAAAAGACTCAGACAATAAACTAGAGGTTAAACTTGTTGATGGAACTATAATTTCATACCCAACGGCAACTGATAAAAAAGAAGATGCGAAGCCCACAGAACCAAAACAGGATACACCAGCTACTAGTGCATCATATGCTCAAAAAGATTTAGTTTCTAAAGTAGAGAAGAATAAATATGCTGATGAATTAAACATTACTTTAGCTGATGGATTTAAAGCAGAAGATGTTCTTAAAAATACTAAAGAAGTTGTTATCAATGGAAAAACTTTCAACAAATCACTGTTTAGTAAAAACTATAATGATCAAATCGTTACTTTCGATGATGGTGGAGAAAGTCTTAAAGCATTTAAAGCTTGGAACTTCGATGGAGATAATACAATTGTATTTAAAGCAAATGACGGTAGCGAAAGTAAAGCTTATACAACTGGAAACAAGGTAGTTGAAGAAAAACCAACACCAGAAAAAACTCCTGAAAAACAAGAAGAAAAAACTTATTCTCTTACTGATAAATTAGAAGATGGTGAATATACTTTAGGATTTAACGCTTTATACGCTGATGGAAGACAAGGTACTTCTATGCTAGAAGGATTCTTTGACAAAAATGTAAAATTAGTAGTTAAAGATGGGAAAATGAGTATAACAATGTTAAATACTTTATTTGCTCACGGATTATATGATTTTGCTATTCAAAATAAAGGTAAATGGGAATCAGGTGTAAAAGAAAACTTTGGTGAGAAGAACTCTGCGGGACAATATGACAGAGCGTTATTTACACTTCCGGTTGAAGATCTAGACCAAGTACACTTAGGTGGTGTTATAGTTTCTTATATGGGATCTCTAGAGAGTGATAAAGGAAACTTCGACAAATATACTACTGTTAAACTAAAATTCAAACCTGAGATCAAAAAAGGATGGAATGGATTTGAGTTAGTAGAAAAAAATAGTGAAGAACGTAAAAAAAGCGATGATCTTCTTCAGAAAAAATTAATTGCCAATGGGATAGATACTAACAAAGACGGCAAAGTAACAGAAGATGAATTAAAAAACTTCACTGGTGATATCAACATTGGATCATTAGAGATCGATGGAAAAGTTGATAAAGGTGCTATTTACAACTTAGATTTACTAAAACACATGGGTCCTGGAGTTAAATCATTCTCTTCAGATAGTAATAACTTCGGTGAATTACCAGAAGACTTATTCAAAAATGCAGTTAATATTGAGCGTATTAACTTAGGAGGAAACGGGGTTACTAAACTTCCTGAAAATCTATTTGCTAATAACAAAAAATTAAAAACTGTGAACTTATCTTCTAATAACTTAGGTAATATCCCAGAAAACTTGTTTGCAAATAATCCTGAATTAGATTCAGTTGAATTCAGTCAATCATGGTTATCAACATTACCAGCAAATGTTTTTGCTAATAATAAGAAGCTAAAAACTGTAAGTTTATCTAACAATAAAATAGTATCACTTCCAAATGATTTATTTAAAAACAATACAGGATTAACATTCTTATCTGTAACTGATAATGAACTTACTAAACTTCCAGATAGTATAGCTAATTTATCTTCTTTAACACAGTTATATGCAGCTAACAACAAATTAACATCACTTCCAGAAAATGGAGTTAATTTAACAAAATTAAATACTCTAGCTTTAAATAATAACCATATCTCTAGCTTATCTGATGAATTATGGAAAACACTTGCTAAAAATAAAGCAACTGTAAGACTGGTTAACAACCAAATAAGTAATATACCGTTAGACTTAATTAAAGCAAATGGTAGTCTACACATTCTTGATATTGCTAATAACAATTTACCAGCAACATTACCGTATAATGATTCTGATACAAAACTATTAGGAATTTCTCCTGAAGTTACACAAGGTTATTATCCACAAAAACAAGCTATTGAATTAAATGTTGTAGCAAAAGATAATAAGATTACAATTCAACCTAAAGATGAAAAATTAACAATTCTTAATCTTCTACACTGGTATAGAGGTCGTTCTGAATTTTATGGCGGAGAAGGTATCTTACAAGGTTTAGAAAAATATAAAGAATTCCTAAGTAAACAAACAAAACCTATGGCAGAACTACTTAAGAGTGACGATTATGGACGTAACTGGTATATTGTTACTAAGGTAGAACGTATCCGCGGTAATGAAGTTAAAGAACTTAGTTCAACAAGTGTTTCTAACGAAGATGATAAAAAAATAGAAATTACTGATAATGATATGAAAGCAGGAGATAAATATAGAATTACTAAAACTCTATTCGAGAAAAATGCTACTAATATCGATGATAAATTAGTTGAACTTATAACAACAGTTGATGCTGATGTTAAAAAAGAAGAACCGAAAGTAGAAGATAAAAAAGAGGAAAAACCTGCCGAGCAACCTAAGGTTGAAGAAAAACCTCAAGTAACTCCAGCACAACCTAAACCAGAAGAAAAACCTCAGGTAACACCTGAACAGCCTAAATCAGAGGAAAATACTCAAACACCAGCAATTCAACAACCAAGTAATCCTACAAATGATGATAATCATGATGCTAAACTTAGCAATCTAAAAGATACACTTGTTGCTAAATTACCTGGAGATGAAGAAGTAACTGTAAAATTCAAGGCTAAAGATGTTACTGGTATTCACTTTGTTGCTCAAAATTCTAATGAACAAAAAGTAAACGAAGTAAAAGAATTAGTTAAGGATCTTGATGAGAATTTAAATGTTGTGAAAACTTTAGATTTATTCTTCACAGATGATAATGGTAATGTAATAAATAAAGACGGAGAAACTAGAGCAGTTACAGTAGCTGTTCTTGCTAAAGACAATGAAACATTAGAAGTTTATTATGTAAATGGTAATAAATTAGAAAAAGTCCCAAGTACATATTCAGATGGAAAATTAACATTCTATACAGATCACTTCAGTACATATACTATTGTTTCAAGAACAAATAACAATGGATCACATAACCGAGATTCTAATACAAATGCTACATTATCTACTCAAAATAACAATACTAATGTTGGAAACAATACAATTTCACAAAGATTCAATAACATATTACCTAAAACAGGATTAACTGAAAATAGTGTTGGAGCATTATTAGTAGGTATATTAGGTATTGGATTAGCTGCATTAGGCTTCAGAAGAAAAAGATAATTTAAAAATTTAATAATAATAATTACATAAGATATAAATAACGGATGTACTTAACAATCGTAAAGTACATCCGTTATTATTTGTTATTTAAGATATTACATTAATTATTTCATAAATAATATATCCTGAAAGAAGTATTAAAATGAAATTCATATACAATCTAAGTTTTTCTTTTAAAATTATAGAAATAATATTGATAATTATTACTCCTATGCAGGCTCCTAAAGTATTATCTATCAAGTCTGTTATATCAGGGAACCCAATAGTCAAGATATATTGAGTAGATTCATATATTAAGCTTAATATAAACCCTAAAATTATAGCTCTTAAACCAGATGATTTAGGATATAGCATTTTGATATAAAAGCTAAAAGGTATAAAGAAAATTATATTAAGTAAAACTTCAACAATGTCAAAATTTCCAAATCTGTATGGTACTAGATTGATTGTTCTCCAAGATACGCCAGGATAGAGTAATACACGAGGATTATGTATCCAAGAAAAATTACTACTGAGTAGTAAGTTCCAATCCATTTTAGCTACTATTACCCATGTAAGTATAAATAAATATACAAAAAATAGAAATACTGTTAATTTTCTACTGTTTAGAAAAGATTTCAAAACATTCTCCTTTCTTTAATTACACTTATGATAATGTTAGCAAAACTTATTAAAATTTACTTAAATTTATTTTTTAATTATTAATTGAACTTGTTCTGTAATAATTCCCGCTTCGCTTTTTAAATATAAAGTAAAATTAGTTTCACTAAAATCAAATTTATTGTCTTTATCAAACATAACTTCATAGTAAGAAGGATAATGAACAGTACCTATGTTTGTAGAAAGTTCTTTATCATATTTATCCCATTTAATATTTTTGTCTTCCTTAGAAACAATTAAAATTCTATATTTATCATATACTTGACAATGACACCCATTAACGTTATCTGAATATGGACTATTTCCATCTAAATAGTCAATAATAATATCATATGCACTAGTGTCCTTACTTTCAAATTTTTTATAAATATAATTCACAGCTGAATCAGTAAATGTAATTTTCATACTAGAATCTCCTTATATCGTATTTATAATATATTTTAACACATAACATTGAATACAAATAATAATTGATTTTATTAACTGATGATTTTAAATTGCTAAAAATATACAGGGTTCTAGATTATATAATACTATAAGTATATTTTTCATATTATAAGTAGCACGTAATCTAATAAATTACTGTTTCTTAGTGTATTAATAGTGTTTAAAATTGCTTATTTTGGGATTTTATAGTATAATAATTGAGTTAAGAAAACATTTAGGAGAAAATAAAAATAAATGAATTTAGAAAAATACATTTCAATCGTAGAAAATTGGCCAAAAGAAGGAATTAGTTTTAAAGATATTACTACATTAATGGCAGATGGTGAGGCATATAAATATGCTACTGATCAAATCGTTAACTATGCAAAAGAAAAACAAGTTGATGTTGTAGTTGGACCAGAAGCACGTGGTTTTATTATTGGATGTCCTGTATCTTATTCATTAGGTATTGGATTCGTTCCTGTTAGAAAACCTAATAAATTACCTCGTGAAGTTATTTCTTACCAATATGATTTAGAATATGGTAGTAACACTTTAACAATGCACAAAGATGCTATTAAACCTGGTCAACGTGTTCTTATCACTGACGATTTACTAGCTACTGGTGGAACAATTGAAGCAACTATTAAATTAGTAGAAGAATTAGGAGGAATCGTAGTAGGTATTGCATTCTTAATCGAACTAGATGGTCTAAATGGAATGGACAAACTACAAGGTTATGATGTTCTTACATTACTAAAAATGTAATCTACTATGAAATAATTAAATAATATGACATTTGAACTTATAGAAAAGAAATATCTAAAAAATATTAATACAAATGCTTATCTTTATGAGCATACTAAAACTCGTGCTAGATTAGTTTTCTTTGAAAATGACGACATAAATAAAAGTTTTAGCATAAGTTTTAAAACTATCCCTTATAATGATAATGGTATTTTTCATATTTTAGAACATTCTGTTTTATGTGGTTCAGCGAAATATCCAGTAAAAGAACCTTTTGTAGAACTACTTAAAGGTTCTTTTAATACATTTTTAAATGCAATGACATTTCCTGATAAAACTATGTATCCAGTATCATCTAAAAATGAAAAAGATTTAGAAATATTAATGGACATCTATTTAGATGCTGTATTTAATCCAAATTTAAAAGATAATGAGAATATATTAGCACAAGAAGGTTGGCATTACCATTTAGAAAATAAAGAGGATGAACTTATATACAAAGGTGTAGTTTATAATGAAATGAAAGGTGCATACTCATCAGTAGATGAAGTCCTTGATCAATATGTTAGTGAACACTTATTCAGTGATACACCATATAAATATTCTTCAGGAGGGAAACCGGAGGCTATTCCTTCAATAACACAAGAAGAATTTTTAGAAACGTATAATTATAATTATCACCCAAGTAACAGTTATATCTTCTTATATGGTAATCTAAATGTAGACCAATATTTGAAACATATCGATAGTTATTTAAATAACTATGATTATAAAGATTATAGTGACTATAACTTATCACGTCAAAATCATTTTTCAAAAGAAATTGTTAAGCGAACTTATTTTAACGAAGAGCTTAGTAACAAGGCATATGTTGCATATAATTACATTCTTGGTGATAGTAATGAATTCAGTAGAATCGAAAATATTGATATTATAGATGATATACTTCTAGGAAGTAGTAATACTGAATTTAGAAAATATTTCATAGAAAATGATTTTTGTGAAGATGTTTATAGTTATGTTCAAAAAGATAGAAAAGAAACTGTCTATTCAGTCATCTTCAAATATGTAAAAGATGATAAATTAGATAAACTTGATACTGAATACAAAAAACTTCTTAAATCAATCATTGAAAAAGGTTTTGATTATGAGCAAGTACAAGCTTCAATCAATAAGAAAAATTTCTCAATTAAAGAAGAAATTAACAAAACTTCTGCACCAAAAGGTGTTTCTTACGCAATAAGATTATTAAGAACTTGGCTTTACAGTGAAGAAGACATACTGTCTTCATTTGATTTAGATAAAGTTATAGCTGATTTACAAGAAAATTGTAAAGATAAAAAATATGAAAGTCTTGCAAAAGAGTTCCTAATTAATAATGAGAAACAAGCTGTTTTACAGTTAATTCCAACTTTAGAAAAAGAGCAAAAAGAGAAAAATCTAGTTGAATACAAAGCTTCATTATCCGAAAATGAACTACAAGATATAGTTGAAAATAATATCTCTTTACAAAACTGGCAAAATAGTATAGATAAGAAAGAAGATCTTGAAAAAATTAAATGTGTTGATGCTAAAGAAGTTGAATTAAAAAATCCTTTTGAAGAAACATTATTTGAAACATATAAAGATTTAAAATTCTCTCATTATAATGCAGTAACAAATGGAATTTCTTATACTAAATTACTTTTTGATATTAGCGATTTTGAGCTAGAACAGCTTCAATACGCTTCAATTTTATCATATTTATTATTTAACTTTAACACAAAAAATAAAACCGAGGCAGAAGTTATTAAAGAAATAGGAGCAAATCTTGGTGGAGTTAGTTCTTATATAGATGTCTTTAGAAAACATAAGAGTGATGAATGTGAAGTTAAATTTATAATTAGCGCGAAAAATCTTGTTGAAAAATCAAAAGAATTAGCTAATATAATAGAGGAAACAACACTTAATGTTGATTTTGAAGATAAAGAAGCATTATACAACGTCCTTTTAGAAGTTAAATTAATGCTAGAAAACAAATTCAAGAATTCAGGACATGCGTTTGTAGCACGTAGAATTAGTGGATTCTATAATCCACAAAGTAAGTTAGCATCATACCATGGTGAATATGACTTCTACTTATTCATCAATAAATTACTAGATAATTATAAATCTGACAACGAAAGTATAAAAGAAAATCTTTATAATGTTGCTAAATTAATTTTCAATAAATCTAGATTATTAACAAACTTTGTTGGAAATAAAGAAGAATATAATGATTTTAAAGAAGTTTTTACTAGCTTCTTAGAAAAATATCCAAAAGATACAAATAGACAAAAAGGATTTGAAATAAAATTAGAAGAAAACGGTTATTCTGAAGGATTTTACTTTGATTCTCTTGTGCAGTATGTGGGTGTTGGATACAATATTAAAGATTATACCGGAACTCATCTAGTACTAAGACATATCCTAAGTTTAGATTATTTGTGGAATAATGTTCGTGTGAAAAATGGTGCTTACGGTTCTGGAGCAATATTTAATAACTTTGGTGATTTTAACTTATGGTCTTATCGTGATCCTAATTTAGTTGAAACTCTAGATATATATTACAATATTGATAACTATGTCCGAAACTTTGTCGCTGATGAGAATGATTTAAATAAATACATTATCGGTACACTGAATACATTAGATGTATTGATGTCACCAAGTGCGTTAGCAACATATTCACTTAATAAATATTTAACAAATTCACCATTTAATATTTATGATGAACTTGTAAATGAAATTAAAAATACCACAGTTGAAGATATACAAAAATTAGCAACTGTATTTGAAAATATGAAGTCTAGAGCCTATACTTGTGTACTAGGTTCAAAAGAAAAAGTATTAGAAAATAAAGATTTATTCAATGAAACAATTGAATTAAAATAGAAAGGTGCATGAATGAGAGTTCGAAATAGAGCAGACGCAAGAGAGCGTTTAGAAAATAGTCCCGTTGTATTTTTACAACCTAAGGATAATAAAGGGAAATGGAAAGAAATATTTGGAAATAAAAATCCAATTCATCTTGAAATAGGGAGTGGAAAAGGTAAGTTTATTCATACATTAGCAGAAAAACATCCAAATATAAACTTTATCGCAATGGAGGCTCAACCTACTGTATTAACGTTTCTATTAGATAAAGTAGAAGAAACTCACAGAGAAAATCTAAAACTTATTTCTGGAAATGCTGAAGATTTACTTGAGTATTTTTCTGAAGGTGAGGTTGATCAACTTTATCTAAACTTCTCTGATCCATGGCCAAAAACAAGACATGAGAAAAGACGACTTACATTCCACACATTTTTATCTCGTTATGAGAATATTCTTAGTGGTGATAAGACTATCATTCAAAAAACAGATAATCAAGGTTTGTTTGAGTATAGTTTAATGAGTTATGCAAAGTATGGATTTACATTCAATAGATTATCATTAGACCTAACAAACAGCGTCTATGAAGAAGATAATGTTCATACGGAATATGAAGATAAGTTCATTAAAAAAGGTAATAGAATATACATGGTAGAAGCTGTAATAGTAAAATAACTACGTTTAGTTTACATAATATATTTTATGTAAACTAAACGCTTGAAATATACAATGTTTATAGTATTTTACATTAAAATTAATCGTTTTTACCTTGATTTTAAAAAAATTTTTATTTATAATAATATTAGTACAATTTAAAGGAGAAATACAATAATGATATCAGTTAATGATTTTAAAACTGGAGTTACTATCGAAGTTGATGGAAACATTTGGAAAGTAATGGAATTCCAACACGTTAAACCTGGTAAAGGAGCTGCTTTCGTACGTTCTAAATTAAGAAATATGCGTACAGGTGCAGTTAATGATAAAACATTCAGAGCTGGTGAGAAAGTAGCAAAAGCTCAAATCAATAACCAAAAAATGTCATATCTTTACTCAACAGGTGAAGCTTATGTATTTATGGATAACGCTACTTACGAGCAAATCGAAGTACCTGAAGCACAATTAGAATACGAATTAAACTTCTTAAAAGAAAACATGGAAGTTTCAATCTTAATGTTTGGTGATGAAATCTTAGGTATTGACTTACCAACAACAGTAGAACTTACTGTAACTGAAACTGAACCTGGTGTTAAAGGTGATACTGCACAAGGAGCTACTAAAGCTGCTACAGTAGAAACTGGATACACATTACAAGTACCTCTATTCGTTAAAGAAGGAGATGTATTAGTAATCAATACAGCAGAAGGTTCTTACGTATCAAGAGCATAATTTAAGTATAATTATAAAACTCTCTATTATTTCGATGATAGAGAGCTTTTTTATAAAAGGAGAAAATAATGAAATATGTACTTTTACTTCGTGGAATCAATGTTGGTGGCAGAAATAAGGTTTCTATGGCTGATTTGAAAGATGCGATTACTGGTTTAGGATATGAAAATATTATTACATATATTAACAGCGGCAATATTATATTCTATACCACTGACAACATAGATATCGTTAATGAAAAGATATCACAGATATTGAATTCATATCCTTTCAAAATTAATAAAGTAATACTGACAAAACAAGAATACATAGAAGAACTTAAAAATTTGCCTAGTTGGTGGAATGATGATTTTTATAGAAAAGATGTACTATTTTATAGTGAGGATACAGATTTCTCTAGTATAAAAGAACGAATAAATAGTATGCCTTTAAACGAAGAAAATGTTTATTTTGGAAAAAGAGCTGTTTTTTGGGGGAAATTTAATGAAAAGAACTATTTAAAAACGGCATATCATAAATATTTAATTAAAGAATCTTTCTATAAAGCTGTTACTATTAGAAACGGAAGAACTTTTATGAAAATCGCTGAGTTACTAGATAAAGAACACTAATTCTATAGTAAGCGTATATCTTTACTTGATATAGCTAGTAATGATATAATTACCTAATGAAAAATTAAGGAGAATATAATGAAATTAGATAAAATATTAATCGGCTTAGGATTAATTATATATTCAATCCTAGCTTATTTTTTAGGAATTCACTCTTATAAATTGTTATTAGTTTTCTTAGGGATTAGCGTACTAATATTTTTAATAACAAAATTACATTTCGAACCCTTTTTATCAATACTTATAGTAGCAATTATTCTAGGTTTATTTTTAGGTTTATCCCCTAGTTCAATAATTGATTCAGTAGAGAAGGGGACAGGATCTCTTCTAGGTCATTTATCTTTAATCTTAGGATTAGGAGCTATGTTTGGAAGAATATTAGAAGAATTAGGAGCAGTAGAAATTACTGCAAAAAAAATGATTAGTTTATTTGGAATTAAGAGGATTCAATTAGGTCTTCTTATTGCTGGAATGTGTATCAGTTTTTCTTTATTCTTTGATGTAGCTTTTATTTTAGTAATACCAATTATATTGGCAGTAGCAAAAGAACTAAAATTAGATAAAATTTACTTAGCTTTACCAGCAAGTATAGGAGTACTAACCATCCATGCACTGTTTCCACCACACCCTAGTCCAAGTATTATTACTAAGACTTTTCATCTTAATATGGCAGAAGTTTTCTTCTATGGTTTAATAGTAGCAATACCAACAGCAATAATAGGTGGTTTATTATTAACCAATTCAAAGATGGTACAAACTAAACCTATCGTACAAACAGAACAAAAAAATATTAGTGTTTTAAAAATAGAAAAACAGCTGATAAGTTCTAGTTTTGCTATTATATTAATGTTATTACCTGTAATTTTAATTACAATTCCTACTATAGCATTAGGTATAAAAAATTTACCATCTAGTTTAAAAGATATATTAACAATTATAAGTAATCCAGTTACAGCATTAATTATAAGCTTATTAATAGCCATCTGGAAATTAATGACTGTAAAACATTTACGAATTAGTGGTATTGCACCATTATTAAGTCAATCTATTAAAACAATAGCAGTCGTATTACTTATTAATGGTGCTGCTGGAGGTTTGAAACAAGTATTGGTAGATTCAAAGGTAACAGATGAGATAGTTCAAATAACTAGTGGTATGAACATATCACCAATACTTATTAGTTTCTTTGTTGCTGCTATCCTAAGAATATCATTAGGTAGTGCAACTATTGCAGCAATTACAACGTTAGCAATAGTAGAACCTTTAGTTCCAACTATCAGTTATTCACCGGTATTTATAATGTTAAGTATTACTGCAGGAAGTATGTTTTGTTCACATGTAAATGATCCTGGTTTCTGGTTATTTAAACAATATTTAAACTTAGATTTTAAAACAACATTTAAAACTTGGACATTAGGTACAACTATAGCTTCTATAGTAGCATTTATTATAATACTGATAATGACTTCGATTACATAAAATATTTTTAAAATAAGTAATGTTTTTACTTGATATTTATGTTAAGGTATGTTATATTATTATTGTGTATGTAGTAAATGTTATGAATAAACTATTTCCAAAAGGAGGATTAATTCATGGCAAAAGTTTGTTACGTTACTGGACGTAAAGCTCGTTCAGGAAATACTCGTTCACACGCAATGAACGCAAATAAAAGAAAATTCAAAGCTAATCTACAAAAAGTAACAATTTTAGTAGACGGACAACCTAAAAAAGTTTGGGTTTCTGCTAGAGCTTTAAAATCTGGAAAAGTTGAGCGTGTATAATTAAGCGATAAACTTTAAGCTATCTAAGGAAACTTAGATAGCTTTTTACATTATATTAATAAATATATATAGAAATCAGATAAAATATGTACTAAATTAGGTGAGAATGTCAAATTAGGCATTTAAATCAATTTTAAGAGGTTATATGTCATTTTGGAGTAATTGTATTAAAAATTTTTTTTCGACGCTTATATGGCGTTTAAATAGGTCATTTTTTCAAAGATTTTAAAATACAGATTACATTACAAATATAGTCAATAATTCTTTATAATATTCGGTAGAAATGATATATAAAGATAATTTAAAAATAGAAAAAATCAATTTTCAATAATATATCGAAATAAGGGGATTGAACTGTATTGAAAGAAACTTATAAATATGATATAATATATTTGTTCGTATAATACATATTATATGTATAATTAATAAACTTAAGGAGAATCTAGTAATACCAATGAATCAACGTGATTATTATAAACAAAAAATAAATAAAATACTTCCTGAATTCCCAGATTATATAGAAGACTTCATCGACACGTATTATGATAATTTATCACCACTTACTTTACATAGATATTTAGAAACCTATAAGAACTTTCTAAATTGGACTATTAGAGAAACAATTTCAGATGCAGAAAATATAAAAGAAGTTGAACTATCTACTTTAGAAAATATATCTAAAAAAGAAATGGAAAGTTATTTTAAATCTCTTTCTCGTGAACAAGTTAATGGAAAATATCGAAGTCAAACGACTGTTAACAATTATAAGGCTGCTATGAGGTCTTTATATAAGTTCCTTACTGTTACAAGTGAAAATGAACAAGGACGAGCTTATTTTGAGCGAAATGTAATGCTTAAGATACCTATTAATCGTGTGAAAGAGACTTTATCATCAAGATCAAAGAAAATTTCTGAAAAGATTTTTTTAGACTCTCAGGACGAAGAATTCTTGCAGTATGTTGAATTTGAGTATGAGAAAACTTTATCAAATCATGGAAAAACGTTCTTTTTACGTGATAAAGCACGAGATCTTGCGATATTAACGCTATTTTTAAAAAGTGGTATTCGTGTCAATGAACTTGCTAATTTAAAGGTTAAAGATATAGATTTTCTAAATAGTGAGATAAACGTTATTAGAAAAGGTAATAAAGTAGACACAGTTATAATAACTAAATCCGCCTTAGACAGGATTAATGAGTATATTACTTCCCTACCTTTTAAACTTAATAGAGAAGACTTTGTTTTCATCAGTAGAAACAGAACTGGATTATCAATAAGAGCCATTCAAAAACTGGTTATGAAATACACCGATGCATTTAACGTTCCAATGTCACCACATAAACTAAGACATAGTTACGGTACTAAATTAGCATTAAAAACAAACGGTAATATACCAATCATTATGACTCAAATGGGACACTCTAACAGTGATACTTCAATGCTATACATTAACGAATCTAAAAAAATAATTAAACAATCTATTGATAAATTAGATGATTAGTATTGCAATATATCTCCAATTAAGTTAAAATATAAAAGTTATTATATATTATGGAGGTAAAAAATGGGGATTATTGTACAAGTTTTAGGATCACTCTTGATTCTTATAGGCTTTGTATTTAGTCAATTAGGAAAACTTAAAACTACATCACTTAGTTATTTATTACTAAATGCTATCGGAGCATTAATTCTTGGTATTGATGCCTTTATAGGTAAACAATGGGGATTTGTTTTACTAGAAGGTGTTTGGTCAATAGTTGCTATTCACGGATTATATAATTATTTCAATAAAAAAGAAGTAAAATAGAGAATACAGTTTACATAAAATTATTTATGTAAACTGTATTCTCTTATAATATTATCTATAAATTCTGTTTTACCTTCAGTATATCTTTCTCTATCAAATTTATATTCTTTTTCTAGTTTTAACTTTAAAGCCTCATATTTCTTTGCAACTTCTGGATATTCTAATAATATATTTTTGAATTCTACTTCAGTAATATCGCCTTTTTTTCTTATATGAAGATGAAATACTCTATCTAGAAAACCTTTCTCACCATATCCTTTAACTAAAAAAGCTCTATCGTCTTCATTCCAACGTAATTCCCATTCTTTAGAAAGAATTTTAACTATATTACCAAAATTTCTATCATCAATAGTTTCTATAAGTATATCAATTATATTTTTTGATTTTATATTTGGTATTGCAGAACTTCCAATATGATAAATATTTACTGGTATATCTTTAAGTAATTTTGATAATTTTACTTCCATTCCTTTATACCATTCTATCCATTTATTATTATGACATACTAAAATAATAGGATATCTTTTCTTAAAACACTCATCTTTCAGAATATTATCCAATATAATCACACCTTTCTAATTTTACCATAAAAAAATGTTAGGACAGGAAATCCTATCACTAACATTATTTAAATACATGTAAAGAATTTTTGAAATATTCCAATCCTGATAAAATAGTCAATATTACAGAAATCCATAATAGAATATAATCTAGTTCAAAGCCAATACTGTTAAATATCGGATTGCCTAATAAAATTAGAATAATAGCTAATAATTGGCTAATAGTTTTTAGTTTACCTAGAATTCCTGCGGGTATTACTTCCCCTTTTTCTACAGCCAGAAGTCTAAGTCCCGTAACTGCAAATTCTCTAGCAATTACAACCACTACCATCCAACTGTGCATTAATCCTAATTCAACCATTACAATAAAGGCACTTCCAACTAGAAGTTTATCTGCTAATGGATCTAAGAATTTACCCATATTAGTCACTAAATTATATTTTCTAGCAAGATATCCATCAATAAAATCTGTGAATGATGCAAACATAAAAATTAATGCTGCTATGAAAATATTAAGGGTTATATTTCGACCACCTAGGATAGAAATACTACCTCCCATATTATATAATAAAAATACTATAAATATAGGTATTAATATTGTTCTAAATAATGTTATTTTATTTGGTAGATTCATTATTATTACTTACCCTTCTTGCATAAATTTAAATTCATTATAATTATAACATATTCTGTAATATGCTACAATAACAAAAACAGGATAATGTTGTATATTATCCTGTTTTTAAAAATTTATTCACTTGTTCCTGTTGTTTCACTAACTGCTGGTGTAGTTGGTGTTACTGGTGCAGGTGGTGTAACAGTAGCACTTGAATCAGAGTTTCTAGAAGGGGCTGTTGGACTATTTTGCACTCTTGGAGGAGTATAAGTAGTCGTTCCTCGTGATCTTTGAGGAGTTGGTACTTCAACTACCTGAGTATGTTGAGCCTGTTCAGTAGTTGTATTACTATTATTTGTTGTTGTAGCTGTTTGTGTTACTTCAGTAGTTGCAAGATTTGTTTTAATTAGTTGAGAAATATCATTGTAGTCCTCATCTTTTTCAAAAATTGATTCTTTTTCTTTATCTACTAAAGTTTGTAGTTCAGTAAGCTCTTTTTTAACATTAGTAATTTTTTCAGTATTAGTTTTATCTTCATTAGTAACTGTTAGAGAACTAATTTTATCTTTTAAACTATTTTTAATTTTTTCTCTCATCTCTTTGACTTGAGAATTAAATTGTTCGTTAAGTTTATCTTTATTCTCTTTACTTATTTCATCTTTATAAGTTAATAGATTTTTTAGTATATCAATTTTCTTACTTAATTCATTTTCTTTATTAAAGTTACTAGAACTTTCTTTTATTATTTTTTCAAATTTAGAATCTTCTTTCTTAGTTTCTGTAACTTTTGGTTTAACATTATTTAAAGCTTTTTGTTTTTGATAAGCATAAGCAGATAGTCCGATAACCGCTAAAAGTACGATTATCAATAATCCAACTAGTACTTTATTATTTTTTCTCAATTTAATTTACCTCTCTTAATATTATCATTCGTAGTTTACATAATATTATTTATGTAAACTTTTTTATTCGTAATCTTCTGCAAACTCCTTCTCTAAAAATACTTTTCTAGGCTTACTCCCATCAACTGGACCAATATAACCGTCTTCTTCAAGCATATCTATTATTCTAGCTGCTCTATTGTATCCAATTTTAAATCTACGTTGTAAAAGTGAAGCTGAAGCTTTTTGTGTTTTTGCTATAAATAGTAATACTTCTTTATACAGTGGATCTATGTCATCTGCTGATGAACTACCACTACCTTGTGAAGTTACTTCACTTGGTGTCATATTTGGATCATATTGGGCCTCTGACTGGCTCTTAACATAATCTACTACTTTTTCTACTTCCTCATCTGAAAGAAAGGCTCCTTGGATACGTACAGGTTTACTTGAATCAGCTGATAAGTAAAGCATATCACCTTTACCAAGTAAGGTTTCAGCTCCTGACTTATCTAGAATTGTTCTTGAATCAATACTTGAACTTACTGCAAATGCTATTCTTGAAGGTATATTTGTTTTAATTACTCCTGTTATAACATCTACAGACGGTCTTTGAGTAGCTATAATCATATGAATTCCTGCAGCACGTGCTTTCTGGGCTATTCGTGCAATCGATTCTTCTACTTCTTTAGATGACACCATCATCAAGTCAGCCAATTCATCAATAATAACTACTATATACGGTAGTTCTTTATAATCTGGATCTTTTGCTGCTATTTTATTATAGCCTTCCATATTTCTAACTCGTGCTCTAGCAAACTCTCGATATCTATTTTCCATTTCTAAAACTACTTTATGAAGTACATCAGCAGCTTTTATTGGATCAGTTACAACTGATGTTAATAGATGCGGAATTCCATCATATATTGATAATTCTACCATTTTTGGGTCTATCATTATTAATTTTACTTTATCTGGTTTATTTTTTAGTAATATACTTGTAATTATCGTGTTAACACATACTGATTTACCACTACCTGTTGAACCTGCAATTAATAAGTGCGGTGTTTTATCGATTCTTGTAAAAATTGATTCACCAGATACATCTTTCCCCAAGGCAACTGATAGAGGAGAGTTATCCTCATCATTTACAAATACTTCCTTCATTGTTACTAATTCATTTACTGTATTTGGAATTTCAATACCAATTAATGACTTACCAGGAATTGGTGCTTCAATACGTACATCTTTAGCTGCAAGATTCAGCGCAATATCATTGCTTAAATTTACAATTTTACTAACCTTTGTTCCCGGAGTTGGTAAAATTTGAAATTGTGTAATAGAAGGACCTACTATTGCTTTAACTATTTTCACCTCAATACCAAAGTTATTAAATGTACTTTGTAATATTTTAGATTTTTCAACTACATCACCCTTAGTTATTGTTTGTTTTTTAACTGGACTATTAAGTAATGTAATTGGAGGTAGTTGATAATTATCATATGATTCTTCAGATACTCCTTCATTTAAAGATTCCTCGACAACATCAACACTTTTAACTTCTTTTGACTTAGCTTGTTTTCTTGTAACTCTTTGTACAAGTTCTTCCCCAGGTTCTTCTTTAAACTCTCTAATATCTACTACTAAATCTTTGTCTTTGATATTATTATATCTTTGTTCATTAGAATTTTCTTTTTTTGTATCTACATAATTATAATCGTCTATTATTTCTTCATCAAATTCAAGACACTCGTCATGTTCTTCATCTACATACTCATTTTTGTCAAAAGCATCCACAATTTGATGCTTTAATCTTAAAACAAGAGTTCTATGATTTATATTAAAATATAAGAATATAGATGTAATAATTGCTGATATAACTACTAATAAAGATCCATAGTATGATAATAAGTATATTAAAAATTTAACTGGATAGTAAGATATTAGTCCACCGCCATAAGTTAATACTTTACCATTATATATCTCCGTAAAACTAATATAAGTACTTTCTGCATTGCCTACTAGTATTAACTGGAATAAGAAATCTATCAACACTAAAAGCGTTACTACAATAGCGGGTGTTTTGATTTTCTTATTCATTATATAATAAATTGGTGTAGCTACTATAATTATATATAATATGTAGCTAAAGCTACCAAATAGATATTTAAATAATGAATCGAAAAATCTACCTACAAATCCCATCTGAAGAACAGATAAAATTATAATAAGAACAGAAATTACAAAATACAATCCTCTGTATGTTTCTTTAGTTAAAACTGGAATTATATTTTTCTTAGGATTTTTCTTTGTAGCACCTTTTTTACCTTTGGAGTTAGTGGATTTTTTTGTTCCATTTGTTTTTTTGGATTTTTTTGTTTTTTTATTGCTCAATCTTCTCTCCTTTCTAGTCCTCTTCTACATAAACTGCCTCAGTAGGACAATTTACTTGTGCATCAAGAACCAAACTTCTATATTTTTCTGGAACTACTTCCGTCATATTATTTTCATCTATAATACAATACGCAATTCCATCTTCGTCATAATCATATATATCAGGACAGATAGCATTACAATTTCCACAAGCAATACAATCTTCACGAATAATTCTAGTTTTCATCACTTTCTTCTTTCAAATATTGAGAAAATTTTTCTAATGATTGTTTTCTATGACTAATACTATTTTTTTGTTCAGCACTTAACTCTGCAAAAGTTTTATCTAAAGATGGAACATAGAAGATTGGATCATATCCAAAACCATTTGTACCACGTTTTTCAAAAATAATTTCGCCATGGCACTCACCTCTAAAAGTTAATTCTGTTCCATCAGGTTTTACAAGAGCTATAACTGAAACAAATTTAGCTTTTGATTTTTGTCCATTTAACTCTAAAAGAACTTTTTCTATATTTTTTTCATCAGTTTGTTCTTTAGAATATCTTGCAGAATATACACCGGGTCTCCCATCAAGTAGGTCAACACTTAATCCACTGTCATCAGAAATAGCAGTTTTACCAGAGTATTTACATATTGTTCGAGCTTTAATTAATGCATTCTCTTCAAATGTAGAACCATCTTCTACTATTTCTTTTGTGTAGTTAATATCCTTAAGAGTTAAGATACTATAATCTTCTAATATACTTTTAATTTCTTCTACTTTGTGAGCATTATTAGATGCTAAAATTAATTCTTTCATTACTTTCTCCTATAAATCTACTACTTCTGCAATGATTTCTTTATTCAACCATTTCGAAGCTATATTATTAAAGTTATCACTATCTTCTGATATGAAAAATCTATGCTCTTTCTTATTAGATTTCTTCTGATGTAACTTTGTATACCCTAATACAGAGCTAACTTCTCGAGCAGCTTCTCTCCCTGAAGAAATAACCTTAATATTATTACCATAATATTCTTCAATATCTTTTTTTAAAATTGGATAATGCGTGCAACCTAAAACAACTGTATCTACTCCTAAATTACGTGTGTTCTCCAAAGTTTCATGTATAATCGTCTTTGTTGCATCTTTATCAACGTTACCTTCTGATTCAATAAAAGGTACAAAAGCAGGACAAGCTTTATCAACGACTTGAATATCAGAATTAATATTCTCAATTTCAATATCATAAACTTTTGATTTTGCAGTGAATTTAGTACCTAAAACAAGAACCTTATTATTCTCAGTAGCCTGGATTGCACGTCTTGCCCCAGGCTGTACTACTCCTATTATCGGTATGTCATATTTATCTTGAAGATAATTAAGTGCTGCTGCCGTTGCTGTATTACATGCTAATACAACCAATTTTACACCTTTATCAATTAAATATTTCACAGCTCTATCCGTATATTTAATTATCTCTTCCCTAGTTTTATCTCCGTACGGGCAATTTTTCACATCACCGAAATAATAAATAGTTTCATTAGGAAGTTGTCTCATTATTTCTCGAGCAACCGTTAATCCACCTACTCCACTATCGAATACTCCTATTGCATTATTCATACATAGCCTCTTTCTATTTAGAACCTAATACTTCTTCAAGTTCTAGTATTTTTTTATATGATTTCGTTTCAACTCCAATAAATTCTTTAAACAACATATTAAAAAATGAAAAGAGTCTAATTAAATCTTTATTTTCAATTTCTAAACTTTCCAAAAAATCGATATTTTTAATTGATAGATAGTATGTAAGTTTTACAAGGTGATCATTCAATCCATAGACACTGTAGTCCGTATTAAACTTATCAACAAAACTATTCTTCTGAAAACTATATCCTACATAATTATAATCAGTTTTTTGATATTTAAACATAAAACCTTGCTCTTTTAATATTTTCGCTAGAAAATAGCTCACAACTAGCTTTTCAGAAACATTACTTTCAATAGTATTTAAACAAAGTTTTAAAAGTTTATAAATATTAAAGGAGTTATCATTAACCAAATATGTATATTCCAACATATTTGAAACATAACTATTTTTAATAACATCATAAACAATATTGGTATATGTATTTTCAATTTCCAAATTTGTAATTTTATTCATACCATTTGTAGGGAAAAAGTTAATACTCACTTCGTATGGTGTACTAACCTTAATTTTCTTTTTACTTTTATGAACATTTTCATAAAAAAAACTCTCTATATGTCCTTGTTCAGTTAATACCTGTAAAATTTCATGATAATCTTTATAACGGATTTTTTTAATTATAATCCCCGTTATGAAATTTCTATTAGTCAAAGATATCATCCCTATAGCCTAAATCTCTAATTTGATTTGGTTTTGATCTCCAATTATCAATAACTTTTACCCATAATTCTAGGAATATTTTTTCGCCAAGAAGAACTTCAATATCTTTTCTTGCTCTAGAACCAATTTCTTTTATCATTTTACCTTGTTTACCGATAATCATACCCTTTTGAGATTTTCTCTCAACAACGATAGTTGCAATGATATTTTTCTTTTTACCAGGTTGTTTTTCAATTCGATCAATAACAACAGCAATAGAATGTGGAATTTCTTGTTCTGTTAATTGTAAAACTTTTTCTCTAATAAATTCAGAAATCACAAAATACTCAGGTGAGTCTGTAATTACATCATCGGGATACATTTTAAAACTAGGTTGCAAGTATTTTTTTGTTGTATTTAGTAGATTATCTACATTTATTGACTTAAGAGCAGAAATTGGAACTATTTCCACAAAATCATATAAATCTTTATAAAATTCTATGATTTGAATTAATTGCTCCGGTGAAATTAAATCTATTTTGTTAATTAATAAAAATGTTGGTACTTTTAATTCTTTAACTATATTTATTAAGTGTTGATCTCCAGGCCCAAATTTTTCACTTGCATTTATAATTAAATAAACTATCTCTGACTCTTGAATCGCACTACTTGCAAGTTTCATCATATAATCTCCAAGTCTATGCTTTGGCTTGTGGATTCCAGGAGTATCAATGAAAACGATTTGTGAATCATTGTCAGTATATACACCATTAATAATATTTCTCGTTGTTTGTGGTTTATCTGACATGATTGCAATTTTTTGTTGTAATATATTATTTAATAACGTAGATTTACCAGCATTAGGACGACCGATAATAGTGACAAATCCAGTTTTAATTTGTTCCTCAAACATGCTTATCTCCTTAAACCAAATTTTTCTAAAATTTCATCTTGTTTTCCAAACATTTCTTTTTCATCTTCTTCAGTCATGTGATCATAACCAAGTAGATGTAAGAATCCATGTACTGCCAAGAAACCAATCTCTCTATCGAAACTGTGTTCATATTCTTTTGCTTGTTCATGGGCAATATCTACACAGATAATAACATCACCAATAGAATTAATTTCATCTTCAAGTCCAATAATATCAATCTCGTCCTCTACTTCATCATTTAATGCAAAAGAAATAACATCAGTAGGAACATCTTTTCCTCTATAATCACGATTAATTTCTTGAATTTCTTCTTTACCTACAAAAGATAATGACATCTCAGTAATCTCAGTATCAACATTTTCATACTCTGCAGCACATTCTAACAATTTTAATAACATATCTTTGGTGCTATCTTCTACTAAGTTATTATCATCTATAATATCAACAAATGTCATGTTGTTCTCCTTTTATATTATTAATACGGAGGGAGTAAATTAAAATCAAGATTTTGAAGAATTCGATTTTGTCGATTACTCCCATAATATTTATTAGTTATCTAAAAAACTTTTATAAAAAATTTAGATATAAATAAACCTCTGTTCTTATTAGTTCTCTTTAATTTAGGACTTTTATGTTACAATCATATTACTGTAATTTATTAAAATTCTGTTGTCTCAGAGCTTCATAAATAATTAATGCAGCAGTATTTGATAAATTCAATGAACGAACATTTTCACTCATAGGTATACGTAATGCTTGCTCACTATATTTTTCTCGGAATTCTTTAGGCAATCCTTTAGTTTCTCTTCCAAAGATAAAATATATATCTTCATTTTCTTCATTAGAGAAATCAAAATCACAATAATTCTTTGAACCAAATTTAGTAATAAGATAATAATGTTTATCATTAGTCGCTTCAAGAAATTCATCAAAACTATCCCAAACAACTAAATCTAAATGTTCCCAATAATCTAAACCAGCACGTTTAACATGTTTATCATCAATAGAAAAACCTAAAGGTCTAATTAAATGCAATCTTGTATTGGTACCAACACATGTACGTGCGATATTACCTGTATTAGCTGGTATCTCTGGTTGAAATAAAACTATATTATTCATAATTTATTAAAATGGAAGTTTGCCACCAAACATTCTTCCTAGACCCTTTCTCTTAGATTTGTCATTCATAAGTCCACCAAACTGTTTCATCATTTTTCTCATTTCTTCGAATTGCTTAATTAACTTATGCACCTCATTAATTGGTCTACCGCTACCTTGTGCAATTCGTTTTCTTCGTGGTACATTAATTATATCTGGATTTTGTCTTTCTTCAATAGTCATAGATTTGATGATAGCTTCAATATAAACAAATTGCTTTTCATCAACAGCATCTAAATTCATATTTTTAAGTTTACCCATTCCAGGAATCATACCTAGTATATCTTTTAAACTACCAAGTTTTTTCACTTGTTCAAGTTGTGTCAAAAAGTCCTCGAAGGTAAAACTTTGATTAAGGATTTTTTCCTGCATTTTTTTAGCTTCATCTTCATCAATAGAAGCTTGAGCTTTTTCTATTAAAGTAAGCACATCACCCATACCTAAAATACGAGAAGCCATACGTTCTGGATGGAATATCTCTAGGTCATTCATCTTCTCACCCATACCAACTAACTTAATTGGCTTACCAGTGATAGATTTAATAGATAAAGCAGCACCACCACGTGTATCACCATCAAGTTTTGTTAGAACCAGTCCAGTAATATCTAATTGTTCATCAAATGAACTCGCAATATTAACAGCTTCTTGTCCAATCATTGCATCAATAACAAGTAGGATCTCATCTGGCGTTGTTGCTGCTTTAATATCTTTTAATTCATCCATTAGTAATTCATCGATGTGAAGACGCCCAGCAGTATCGATAATTACATAGTTAAAGTAATTTTCTTTAGCAAATGCTAATCCTTCTTTAACTATATCTACAGGATCTTTATCAACATAGAAAACTTCTATATCAAGTTGTTTTCCTAAAGTTTTTAATTGTTGAACCGCTGCTGGTCTGTAGACGTCAGCGGCAATAAGAAGCGGTTTTTTCTTCATAGTCTTCTTAACTTTAAGTGCTAACTTCCCTGCTGTAGTTGTTTTCCCAGCCCCTTGAAGACCAACCATCATTACTGTTGTAATTTTACCACCTTGATTTAATTCAACGTTAGAACCACCAAGTAATTCTACAAGTTCTTCATTTACTATTTTAACAATTTGTTGAGCAGGAGTTAATGATTTCATAACTTCAGTTCCAACTGCTCTTTCACTAATTTTCTTAACAAATTCTTTTACTACTTTAAAGTTAACATCGGCTTCTAGTAATGCCAACCTAACTTCTCTCATCATTTCTTTAACATCAGCTTCAGAAACTTTTCCTTTTCCTGTAAGCTTCGCTATTGTATTTTGTAATCTTTCCGATAGATTTTCAAATGCCATAAAAGATTCTCCTAGTTTTCTAATTTTATCAATTCATCAACATATGTTAGTACTTCTGTATCATTCGTTGATTTTTTTATTTCATTTAGTAAAAACAATCTTTGATTGTTTAATTTAATTAAATTTAACTTCTCTTCAAACTGTTCTAATTCTAACACTGTTCTTTTAATATTATTTGAAACAGCTTGTTTTGAAATATTGTAATTTTCCGATATCTCTGTTAATGATAAATCATTAAAATAATAATCATTTAAATATTGTTTTTGTTTATCACTAAGTAATTCAGAGTAAAAATCATAGAGTTGTGAAATTTTTATAACTTGTTCTATTTCCACAATCTTCCTCCAGTCATAAAATATAAATCTACATCCTTATATTATACGATAAAATCGCTATTTTTTCAAATTTTTATCGTATTTCTAAACAAATAAAATCAACTTGTAAAGCAATTTCTACAAGCTGATTAATTAAATATATTAAATTAATTTTTATATAAAATTACATAAAATCTAAAGCTGAATTATCTATAGTTATAGTTATCTTCTCTTTTGAAAAACTTTCTGCAAAATAATTATTTATATACTTCAAAAGTGGATGTAATTTACTGTATTCATCATCATTATACCTTATTACCAAATTATACTTGAACTCATTATTAATTTTATAGAATAAGCTTTTATTCGGACCAAGAATCGAAGTTCCACTAAGCTTTTTACTTATAAAGTTATAAATCATCTTAGCAACCTGTTCTGTTTTCACCTCATCATAACCTTTTATCGTGATAAATGAAATCTTACAGAACGGCGGATAATCAATAAGTTTACGTCGATTTAATTCGTACTTATAAAATCTCTCGTAGCTGTGTTCAATTGCATATTCCAATATATTACTCGCTATATTCGTTTGAAAGATTACTTCACCTTCTTTTTCACTTCTTCCAGCTCTCCCTGCTGTTTGAACTAATAATTGAAATAGCTTCTCATTCGCTTTAAAGCTAGGTATAGCTATCATACTATCAATAGATAGTACTCCAACTAAAGTAATATTAGGAAAATCCAAACCTTTTGATATCATCTGTGTTCCTAGTAGTATATCAGACTTATGATTTTTAAAATCAGTTAAGAGTTTTTCATATGCACCTTTTCGACTAGTCGTATCGGAATCCATTCTTGTAATTCTAACACCTGGAATGCTCTTGATTAAAAATTCTTCTACCTTTTGAATTCCATAGTTACCTGAAACCAACTCCGGATGTTCACAACATTTTTTTATATTGGAAATTTTTTTATGATATCCACAAAAATGACAACGTAATGAATTGTCGTGTTTATGATAATTTAAACTTATATCACAGTTCTCGCATTTATATAAATGACCACAAGTGAAACAGCGAATAAAGTTAGTATATCCTCTTTTATTCATTAACAATAATACCTGTTCTTTTTTGTCAATTTTTTCCTTAATCTTAATAAGCAATTCATCAGCTATAACTTTTTCTTTATCTTCTGTATGAACAATATTAATTTTTGGTAAATTATTGTTAAATCTATGCGTTAGAGTCAAAAGGTTACTTGAATTATTCTTTTCGAAATTATAATATAAATCAACCGATGGTGTTGCACTAGCATACACTACTGTACATTTGTTATACACACCACGTTTTTTTGCTATATCTTTAGCATCATATCTTGGAGATTCAGTTTGCTTATAACTATTTTCATGTTCTTCATCGATAATTATAATACCAAGATTTTCAAAAGGTGCAAAAATAGCCGATCTAGTCCCGAGACAGATTTTAACCTTACCATCTTTAATTTTTTTCCATTCATTATATTTCTCTTTAGTATTTAATCTAGAATGTATTACTGCAATATTCTCATTAAAAATTTTCTTGAATTTTCTCTCTATTTGCGGTGTTAAAATTATTTCTGGAACAAGAACAATAGCATCTTTTCCATTTTTTAATGTTTCTTCTACTAATTTAATATATATTTCAGTCTTTCCAGAACCTGTAACACCATGAAGGAGATATTCATTAAATTTTTCGGTGTTATAATTTTTTACAATTTTATCAAAGATTTCTTTCTGATATTTACTCAATTTTGTTTCATTTTGTAAAATAGTCGTGTCAATTTCAGGAATTACCTCTTCTTCAATGATAAAAATAACATTTTGCTCTAATAACTTCTTCGTTACTGAAGGGCCGATATTTAATATTTCTTTAACATCTGATTTCTTAATCTTCTTATTGTTACTAAGATAATCTACAATTATCTGTTGTTTCTTTGTTAATTTAACATTACTTATATCACCTAGAATATAAAATTCTTCCATAATGTTATTATTTATTTCTTTAACTTTACTTATAAGTTTGATTGCTTTTAGCGAGATTAAATATCCAATTTGTTCGATTGAAAAAATTTTTTCAAACTTTTTCTTTTCAACTAGGTTGTTCTTATCAAAATACTTAGCATAATCATATAGTAAAGTTTTATTCGCGTCTATCAACTCATAATACTCGATATATTTATTTTTTAATATTGTCGGAATTAGAGTCTCTATAGCCTGAATTCTAGTACAAAAAAGTTCATCTGCCATAACTTTTGATAAAAGAAGCATTTCTTTAGTTAAAATTGGAAAGTCATCTTTTAATTTTTTTATACTTTTAAAGTTATTTTTATCATATTCCCCGTTATATTTTTTACTAACACTAACAACATATCCTTGAACTACACGAGTACCAAAAGGTACTTCTACTCTATAACCTATAAGATTACGCTCCTTAAATTTTTCAGGAATCAAATAGTAAAAACTTTGATCGACACTATGATTATTTACATCGACAATTACTTCAGCATACATAATCTCACCTCACCTTCTTTAAATCTTTAAGCTTACTTAGTAATAGTATCTACAATTTCTTTAGCTATATTTGTCTTACTAGATTTATCGATTTTTGTAATATTATTAAATTTATCAATAATACACACCTCATTATTATCACTTCCAAAACCGATATCTTTTTGAGATATGTCGTTTGCCACAATATAATCTAAATTCTTCTTAACTATTTTTTCTCTTGCATAGGCAAGAAGATCGTTAGTTTCAGCTGCAAATCCTACAACAATCTGTTCTTCTGTTTTATTTTCACCAACATATTTTAATATATCTTGAGTTCTCTCAAACTCCATTGTAAGATTTCCATCTTGTTTTTTTACTTTTTTATCAAAGACAAGGACAGGAGTATAATCAGATACTGCAGCTGCCTTAACTATATAATCGCAGTCTTTAAAATTATTTTTTACCGCTTCAAACATATCCTTTGTACTTACAACATCTAATACCTTTATACCATTTAAAATAGTATCATTCTTCACACTAGATACTAAAATTACTTCAGCTCCTCTTTTCTTGAATTCATTAGCTATAGCAATTCCCATTTTACCAGTAGATGGATTCGTTAAACATCTAAATGGATCTATGAATTCTTTAGTCGGACCAGCAGTTACTAGAACTTTTTTTCCTTTTAAATCTAATTGCACCTCAGAAAAAATAGCTTTTTCAATTTTCTCTACTGTTGGAAATTTCCCTTTCCCAACATCGCCGCAAGCCAACAATCCACTATCAGGTTCAACAAAATTAAAACCTAGTTTCAAAAGCTTACTTATATTTTCTTTAATAATAGGATTGTTATACATAACTGTATTCATTGCAGGAACGATATATACTTTTGTTACATCCTGAACAGCTAACATAAGAGAAGTTGCTAAGTCATCAGCAATTCCACACGAAAATTTTGAAATTATATTTGCCGTAGCTGGTGCTACAATTATTTTATCTGCCCATTTAGTTAAATCAATATGTTGGATTTCATTTTCATTTAATTCATCGAAAGTACTAGTATACACTCTATTTTTAGTTAATATTTGAAATGGTAGTTCAGTCACAAAATTCTTTGCATTTTCTGTAAGAATAACCCTAACATCGTAACCTTTCTTCACTAGAGAACTAGATAAATCAATCGATTTATATGCCGCAATTCCGCCAGAAACTATCAGTAAAATATTCATGATATTCTCCTTATTTAATCTTTTATAATAATATATTAGTATAAATCATGATCTGTATGATTAGGACCAAAAACTGCTGTTTCAAGTTTAGATAATCTTTTCAATATATCTAAATTAGTAACCTGGACTGGTTTATCCTCACGACTAGCGTTTTTTATAGCCTCAATTTTAATTTTAAGATTTTGATTTTCAATTTCTAATTCTTTTAAATGAGTAAGTAGTTTATCAAGTTTCATATAGTCTTCAATTATTAAGTCCAAATAATCATTTACATCTTCTTCACTATAACCCTTTACTCTCGTTTTTTTAAATTCTTTCTCGTATATTTCTTTTGCTGTTAAATTTAATTCAATACTCATAGTTAAACTCCTTTACTTAAATTCACTAAAATAACTAACACAACTTACAAAGTACAGAGGGGCTGTCTCAGCTCTTAGTATCCTTTTTCCTAGGCCAATTACATCAAAATTACCATCTATTAAGTTATCGATTTCTTGTTCTGATAGCCCCCCTTCACTACCAAAAACTGCAATAACATCTTTATTGTTTAAATCAGAATTCAATAATCTCTTAAGATTAATATTATCTTCATTTATAGATTCTTTTTCATAAGCAACAACTTTATAATTGTAATTTTCACTAAATGAAACTAATTCTTTCAAACTATCGACATACGTTATATCAGGTATAATATTACGTTTTGATTGTTCAGCCGCTTCTTTTATAATCTTATTCCATCTATTTAATTTAGAATCCACTTTATCTTTCTTAATTTTCGCTATATTACGTTCAGAGTTAAATAAAACAATATTACTAACTCCTAGTTCAGTAAGTTTCTGAATTAAATACTCTATTTTATCATTCTTCAAAGGTGGAATAGCCACTGTTATTTTTGTTGGAAGTTCATTACTACCATCTACCTGTTTATATGGTGTTATTAGTACTTTATCTACATTATTATCTATAATATTACAAATGTACTTAACTTCATTATTAAAAACAACATATACCTTATCATTAATTTTTTTTCTCATAATTCTGACAATATGATTACTGTCATCTTTTGATAATTCATATGTTGATTCAACATTCAATTCTTCATTTAAAAAATACTGCTGCATAATTTCTCCTAAAATTTTATCTTATATCTAATTTTACCTTAATCTTGTTTTTTATTCAATAGTAGCTAATTACAAACATAAAAAGAGAACAGCCTAATCAATCAATATTTAAAGTGATTAATTAGACTATTCTCTAATATGTTAAATTAAAAATATTATTTGCTTTCCTAGCTTCCTGATGGAATATAGCCTTCAATATGTTCTTTAGCTAATTTTTCATGTTCTGGATATGTTTTTGAGAAATATGCTTTTCCATCTTTTGTTGCATGTAAGAAATAAACATAATCTGTATTTTCCGCATTATTTAACGCTTCAAATGATTCTGAACCAATTGAAGAAATTGGACCAGGTGGTAAACCGATATTAGTATAAGTATTATAAGGAGAGTTTAATGATAACTCTGCTTGCGTCGGTGCCCCTGTAAGTTTATCTGCAGCATAGTTTGCTGATGGATCAGTTTGTAATCTCATACCTTGTGCAAGTCTATTCAAGAATACACTAGCAATTAATCTGTTCTCATCTGATTTTGTAGACTCCTTCTCCAGGATACTAGCAAGCGTCATATATTGATGAATAGAAACTTGTTTATTTTGTCCACCAATGTTCCATGATTTATTATTCTTTTTGTAAAACGGTACTATTTTTTCATTAGATAATTTAACCATCTTAGTAATTAAACTCTCAACTGTTTCATCATCTTTTAACTCATAAATAGCTGGATATAAGTATCCTTCTAAAGCATATTTAATATCTTTACCGTAAATCTCATCTGTGATTAACTCAGGGAACTGAGCTTGTAATTTTTTAATGAATTCACCATCATTAACTTTAGCTAAAAATTCTTTAGGATCTAACTTTGTCTTTTCTAAATTCTTGGAAATTTTTAAAATACTGTCTCCTTCGATTAAAGCAAACGTATTTCCTGTTTTACCTTTATTCTTAGCTCCTAATTCTTGTATAATTTGAGATAAGCTCATGCTTTGTTTTAATTTAAAGCTACCAACATAAAATTTTGTGCTCGGTGTTAATCTAGAGTAAATTTTAAATACCTCTTCGTTTTTGATTAAACCTTTAACTTTTAATTCTTGAGCTATTCTAGCACTTCCATAATTCTCTTTTACTTCTACTGTAATGTCCTTGTTATTACTTTTATCGACTGGTGTTGTCATGTAATAAAATATTGATAGAACGGCTATACCTATAACAACAAATACTGTCAGTATTATAGGAATGATAGATTTTCTTTTTCTATTCTTCTTTCTAAGTTCTTTACTTCTTCTTATCTTATCTTCTCTCATTACTTACTCACTTTCGTCGTAATAAAAAGTATCTAAAACTTCAGAAATCATATCATATTCTTCATCTGTTTCTACTGGTTCAAAACGCACTGCATCTTCTCCATCTTCTATACATACCATTGGGAAAATACTAATTTCCTCTTCATCAATCGTTTCTTCCTCAGCGAAGATATAGTAAAGATTACCGTTTGTAGGGTTAGTAAATTCTAAAATTTTACGGTATTCTTTTTCTTCACCTTCTAAAGTACTAAGTGTATACACCTCTTCAGTATTATCAATACTAATGTTTTTTAAATCTTTTTCTTGCATTTTATTTTCCTCCTGAAATTTATATTAATTTAATTTATCTAAATATGTCTGTAATATTAATACTGCAGCCATTTTATCAATAACATCTTTTCTTTTCTTCCTTGAAACATTTGCTTCAAGAAGGACTCTTTCAGCACCCATAGTAGTTAAACGCTCATCTTGTAGAATTATTTCAACATTCTTAATTTTCTTTTTCAAAACTTCTACAAAATATAATGTCGCTTCACCTCTAAAACCTACAGAATTATCCATATTTTTAGGAAGGCCAACAACAATTTTTCCTACATTATGCTCTTGGACTAATTCTTTAATTCTTTTAATTTTAAAATCATTTATCTGCTCGTTGATATTAATAGTCTCAATACCTTGTGCAGTCAAGCCTAACAAATCACTAACGGCAACACCTATAGTTTTTGATCCGTAATCAAGGCCCATTATTCTCTTATCTAACATCTACGACTCCTGTATAAAAAAGTATAATAAGTACTCTAGTATATCATCCATATCTATTAATCTTATTTGCTCCCTTGCATGATTATCTCTAGGAATGTACACTGGATCAGCAGTTTTAATATATCCCATTAATTGATTAATAGGATCATATCCACGCTGTTTTATTGTTTCAACAACATTTTTTAATATGTTGTGAATATCATTTTTATCATAAAAATTGCTATCAAATAATCTTGTTTCATCGAAATTTGTCATAATCTTTACCTCCGATTATACTAACTCTACTAAGATACCTACTGCATTTTCTCCTGTATGTGTTGAAATAATTGGTGTTGTCGTAAATATTTCATCTTCTTTTACTTCATAACCAAATGTTTCTTTTAGTTCTGACTTAATTAAAGCTACATATTCATCAGCTAAAGAATTAGGTAAACTTATACTTTTTATCGTTTTACCTTGTTTATCTTCTTCAATATGTTTAATTAAGGTCTGAACTAATTTTTTCTTACCACGAACTTTATCTAAAGCAACTAATTCTGTTTCTTTTAACTGTGTTAAAACTTTTATATTTAAAAGACCTCCGATTAAAGCTTGTGACTTACTTAGTCTACCACCTTTTACCAAATTGTCAAGTTTATCGATTGTAACATACGTTAAAATATTTTTAGCTTTTTCTCTTAAGCTTTCTACAATCGTTTCAATAGCTACTTGTTCTTCCAATTGTTTTAGACATTCTTTTAGTAAAAATACCATTCCACGAGTTGTAGTTTTACTATCAACAACGTAAACACCTTCAAATTCAGAACTTGCAGTAACAGCAGTATTATATGTACCACTTAAGGCAGAAGAAAGAGTTAAAACAATAATTTTATATCCTTCTTTTGTCCATCTTTCATAAGCTTCTAAAAACTTACCAATTGCTGGTTGACTAGTTGAAAAAGTAGTAGCTGTTCTCATTCTTTCTATATACTCATCATTACTTATTGTACGGTAATCATACTCATTTCCATCAATATTAATTGTAAGTGGAATCACATCAACATTATATTTTTCTATTTCATCAAACGTTAAATCACTTGATGAATCAATAATAATTTTTACTTTTTCCATTTCCTACTCCTTCCTTTTTCTTATATAATGTAAAAATGAATAGTTAAATTCATTTTTATCATCTTTTTTAAATTCTTCTCGACTTAACAAGTCCCATTCATTTTCATCAAAATCAGGAAACTTCGTATCAGCATCTACTATTGTATCTACTTCAGTGATAAACATTTCATCACATTTATCAAAAAATTTACTATAAATCGTTCCACCACCAAATATATATGCCTTTTCAGTTTCGATATTTTCTAAAATTGAATCATCTGAATAGATTTCTATATTTGAATAATGATTTAAAGAATCTTTGTTCCGAGTCAAAACTCTATTTATACGATTAGGTAAAGCTTTTCCTATACTATCTAAAGTTTTACGCCCCATGATAATTGTTTGATTTGTAGTTAACTCTTTTACTCGCAACATATCACTCTTTAAACGCCAAGGAATAGTATTTTCTTGACCTATAGATTTATTCTTATCATATGCAACTATTAGTGATAACATATTACCCCTCCTATACAGCTATTGGTGCCTTAATAAATGGATGACTTTCATAATTAACAACTTTAACATCTTCAATCTTAAGATCAAAGATACTTTCAAAGTCATTTATCTTTAATTCAGGTAAAGAATATGGTGTTCTAGACATTTGTTCTTTTACTTGATCAAAATGATTTTTATAAATATGTGCATCACCAAGTGTATGAACAAATTCACCAACCTCAAGCCCACATTCTTTAGCTATTAAAATAGTAAGAAGTGAATAAGATGCAATATTAAATGGAACACCTAAGAAAACATCTCCGCTTCGTTGATATAATTGACAACTTAATTTACCATCATTCACATAAAATTGGAATAGTGAATGACATGGCGGTAAGGCCATAGTATCTACTTCCGCCGGATTCCATGATGAAACAATTAAACGTCGTGAAGACGGATTAGTTTTAATCTGTTCCACTACATTTTTAAGTTGATCTATACCGTTAAAGTTTCTCCATTGTTTTCCATAAACATTACCTAAATCACCATATTTTTCTGAAAAGCTCTCATCTGTAAGTACTCGTTCTTTAAATATTTCCATTTGTTCCTTGTATAGTTTAGAAAATTCCTCATCAACCAATGTTCTATGACCAAAATCCGTCATATCTGGACCAGTATATTCTTCACTTTCTACCCACTTTTTAAATGCCCATTCGTTCCATATGTTGTTTTTATTTTCTAATAAAAACTTGATATTTGTATCACCTTTTATAAACCACAGCAATTCTGACCAAACTAAATTAAAGTTCACTTTTTTAGTGGTTAATAATGGAAATCCTTCAGAAAGATCAAATTTCATCTGATAACCGAAGATACTTTTCGTACCTACACCAGTTCTATCTTCTTTTTCTATTCCATTATCTAGAATGTACTGACATAATTTTAAATACTCTTTATCTACCACAATTATTCTCCATTACGCTTTATAGTTGTTTTCTTTTAAATATTTCATTAAGTCTTTTATTTTTTCTAATGAACTTTTACCAAAATGATGTTCAATACCTTCAACTTCTTCATATATTTTATCTTCATCTACTCCAATAAGTCTAAGAAAATCTTCTAATAATTCATGACGAGTTAAGGCATATTCCCCCATTTTCTCACCTTGTTCAGTAAGTGCAATTCCTCTGTACTTTTCGTACACAATATATCCTTCGACATCAAGCTTTTTTAACATTTTAGTTACTGTAGAAGGATATACTTCTAATTTTTCTGCGATATCAGCACTTCTAGCATAACCTTTATTTTTTACTAATGAATATATCACTTCTATATAATCTTCCATCGTTGGTGTTGCTTTTGCCATAAATCGTTACCTCCTTTATAGTATTGTAAATGGTGATTTTTCAACTGTTGACTTAATTACCTCTATATTTAATTCTGAGATATAATCTAAAAGCAAGTCTTTTACAAGACTTTCAGTATAATGACCAATATCAATTATATTTTTTTTCATTTCTATTGCATCAAGTGCTACATGATAACCTACATCACCAGTTAAATATACATCCACTTCCGGTAATGTATAAATAAAATCAGCTCCACTTCCTCCTAATAATGCAACAGTAGAGATTTCCTTTTTATCTCCAATAACAGCCGCCACATTTTTTAATGAAAATTTATCTTTTAAATAAGTAATAAAGTCACTATACTTCAGTGGACTACTTAATTTTCCAATTCTTCCTAAACCAGCTGTTTTATCTAAATTATGTTCAAACAATACTTGAATATCTTCTAATTTAAGAAGTTTAGCTAAATAATCATTAAGACCTAATGTCGCAGAATCTAAATTTGTATGAAATGAAATAACTGAGATATCATTTTTTATCAAATCACGAATAATTCTCGATTTAAAATCAGAAGTAAAATCTAAAGATTTTAATGGTTTAAAGATAAGAGGATGATGTGAAACTATTAGATTAACATTATTAGCTATAGCTTCTTCTACGACGTCAGTAGTTACATCTAAACATACTAACACTTTATTTACCTCATTATTATTGTTTCCTAACAACAATCCAACATTATCCCAATTTTCTGCTAACTTGACATCAGCTAGTTTATTTAAGTGAATAAATACATCTTTTACCGTTCTCACAAGATCTACCTCCTTATCTTATTATCATTTTATTATAACATTTTATGAAAAATATTGCCATTATGAAACTTATTTTGTAACTAAAATAACATATTTATTCCATACAATATTTTTTCTTATCCTATAAAAATATAACTATACAAATTATTTTATCCTATAAGTCTATATATTCCCAATAATTTAGTTTAATTTTTACTCCCACCCTATGAATACTAGACATTTTCTTTATATTATATTATCATTGTTCTTATAAAGAAATTCGTAGGAGATTGTTATGCAAACTGTAGAAGGTTATCTAAATAAAATTATCTTTCATAATAAAGAAAATAATTATTATATTTTATCCATATTTTTAAATGATCAATATGATTTTGCTGAAGGAGATTATTTAAGCGTTGTAGGAACATTTAATGACTTCGACTTTGTTGAAGATGAATTATATTCATTCAAAGGCGAAATAGTCCAACATAGAAAATACGGAACTCAGCTATCCGCGATTGTAGTTGAACCTGTAATCGAAAAAGATAAAGAAGCTATTGTATCCTATTTATCAAGTTCCATTTTTCAAGGTGTTGGTAGAAAAACTGCCGAATTAATAGTAGAAAGTTTAGGAGTTGATGCACTAGATAAAATATATGAAGATAAGGATGCACTATTCGCAATAAAGGGTATCCCTACACAACGTAAAGATACTATTTATGCTACAATTGTCGCAAATAAGCAAACTCAAGATATTATTTTAAAGCTAAACGAATATAATCTTAGCAATAATTTAATTCTGAAAATCTATAACTTTTACAAGCATAACACGTTACGTACAATTACAGAAAATCCATACTCTCTTATTAAAGATATAAAAGGAATAAATTTTAAAACAGTAGATAAAATTGCAGAAACTAACGAAATTGCTGCGAATGATCAAGAAAGAATACTATACGGTTTTATTTACACTATAAATACATATTGTTTTTCTACTGGTAATACATATATTTCAAAGAATAACTTACTATACAATACTTTTAACATATTATATTCTTCTAGAAATATAGCTGTCGATAAAGAAGACATACTAAAAGCATATACTTATGCTCTAGATACTGCAAAGTTAATAGAAATTGAAGATAGAGTTTTCTTACCAGAAATATACTATTCAGAGTATTCTATCTATAGTGACATAAATAGAAGATTAGAAATGAAAAACACTGAAGATATTAGCGAAAAACTTCTAGATAAATATATAGAAGAAGTTGAAGATGAATTAGGAATAGAATACGATATAGTTCAGATTGCTGCGATAAAAAACTGTATACAAAATAAATTTTCTATTTTAACTGGTGGTCCCGGAACTGGTAAAACAACAATTATACTAGCAGTTATTAAACTCTTCCAAAAAATTAATAACTATAGTATTCATGACTTATTGGATGAAACTAGAAATATTATTACCTTATGTGCACCTACAGGGAAAGCGGCTAAAAGAATGTCAGAAAGTACAGGCTTTTATGCATCAACAATACATAAAGCTATTGGTTGGAGCACAGAAGATGAAAATATGGAAGAATTTGTTAGTGATAAGAGCATAAAATCTGAATTGGTAATAATAGATGAATCAAGTATGATTGACGTATTCTTAATGTATAACTTATTAAAGATTATTCATAAAGATGCGAAAATCATTCTAGTCGGTGACAATGATCAATTGCCATCAATCGCTCCTGGTAATGTTCTTAATGACTTGATTAATTCTAAAGCCATATCAACAGTTAAATTAAATAAAATTTTTAGGCAAAGCGAACACTCAAGTATCATTAATATTTCCCACTCTATTAAAAATGATATTCCATTCGATATATTAGAAAACTTTGATGATAAGGAATTCATTTCAGCTAATAAAAACGAAATGATCAATGTCATCTCAGCAGTATATGATGATTTACTTAAAAACACAAGTAAAGAAAATATCCAAATCCTTGCTCCAATCTATAAAGGAACTAGTGGTATAAATGAAATTAATACAGCTATTCAATCAAGATTTAACGATAACGAAGAACAAATTGAATATGGAGAACTGATATATAAGGTTGAAGATAGAGTTATGCAACTTGTTAATAGACCCGAAGATAATATATTTAATGGTGATATAGGTTATATTAAAGAAATTTATAAAGAAGGTAATAAATTAAAGATTGTCATAGATTATGATGATAATTTTGTTACTTATGAAAAACAAGAATTAAATCAAATTACCCTTTCATACGCATGTTCTATACACAAAGCACAAGGATCAGAATTTGAAAATGTTATAATTCCGTTTATTGATAATTATAACTTTATGCTTAATAAAAATTTAACTTATACTGCTATCACACGTGCAAAGAAAAAACTAATATTATGTGGAAATCATAATGTTTTTTATAAGTCAATCGAGCCTACAAATACTGTCAATAGACAGACTGCTCTAGAATGGTTCTTTACAACAGACAGAGAAGCGGATATTGAAGACATTGAAATCGATGAAGAGCTTAAAACATTTATATTAGATTTTCAAAATATAAATACTATTGACCCTATGATCGGTATGGAAAATATAAAACCTACAGATTTCCTGTAGTATCCTCAATTACATACATAAAACGACCTGGACATAGAAAATCTATATCCAGGTTTTATCTATTACATAGCTGCTAAATCACGAGCAATTTTATCTATATCATTAATATTTAAAAATGCTGCTGCTATTGCAGAACCATTTTTTGCTGCAACAGAACTATTTACTGCTGCAATCATATTTTTAGTTAGTGCATCTAAACGAACTAATTTAGCCTTAACTTCATCTAATTTTTCATACTCAATATTTTCATTATTTAGCGTTTTTAGAGTTGCTATCGAAGAATTTACTTTGTCAGTCATCTCTTTAAATTTCTCTACCTTATCGCCTAAAGGACGTCCCTTATCAAGATCTGTTTCAATAGTTCCTGCTAGTTCGTCAAAAGTGATTAATTCTTTTGAAAATGAACTTAGCTTATTCTTCATATATTCACTTGAATATTTTGTTTGCGAAATATTGTAATTCTTGTTAGCACTATCTTTTAAATTAAATGCAACTGAGTTTTTATTTTTAGTTACAATTTCAATATTGAAATCTTTATTATTAAACTCGTTTGAATTAATATTATCAATATTTAGAGTTTTCCCATTAAAATTATTAAGTTTTAATGATTTCAATAAAGATTCAAAACCTTCTTTGTTAATGACTTCATCATTAGTAGTAATTATCAACTTATTATCTTTTTTATCAAATTCAGTTTTTTCTAGCTGGTTTAGAGTAACAGAATTTGTAAGATTTTGCAATTGTTCTGTAGTTATATCCGACTTAGAACTACAACCTTGCAAAATTAGCAAGGTTGTTAGTAATATTATCAGCTTTTTCATTACTTATTAGAATAATTCTGGTGCTGAGATAATGTTTAAGTTTTCGTCAATTTCAAATACTAATGGAGTACCTGTTGGTAAGTTAAGATCTAAGATTTTTTCATCAGAGATGTTTAATAAGTATTTGATTAACGCTCTTAAACTGTTACCGTGAGCAGAAATAAGTACGTTTTTACCAGCTTTAATTTGTTTAGAAATATCGCTTTCCCAGTATGGTAATACACGATCAATTGTAAGTTTTAAGCTTTCTCCTGTTGGAATTTCATTTTCAGGAATTTCTTTATATCTATCGATATTTCCTGGGTACATGTCACTAGATTTATCTACTGCAGGAGGCGCTACATCGAAACTTCTTCTCCAAATGTGAACTTGTTCATCACCGTATTTTTTTGCTGTTTCAGCTTTGTTTAATCCTTGTAAAGCACCGTAGTGTCTTTCATTTAATCTCCAGCTTTTGTATACTGGAATCCATAATAAATCTAATTCTTCTAAGAATAAGTTTAAAGTTTTGATAGCACGTTTTTGGTAAGAAGTATACGCTACATCAAAAGTAAGACCTAATTCTTTAAGTGTTTGACCACCTTTGATAGCTTCTTGTCTTCCTTTATCTGTGATATCAACATCAACCCATCCTGTAAATCTGTTCTCTAGATTCCATTGGCTTTCACCGTGTCTAGTTAATACTAATTTCATTAAGAAATCCTCCTAGTTTTATTATTATATTTTAATTATACAATATTTTTTAGTATTAGTACATAGTTTTTATTATAAAAAACATATTGAAAACGTTATAGGTATGCTGATTTTGATAAATAACATATATTTTTCACTTTCTGATATATATTAAGAAAAATAAGACTAGCTGAATAATAATTTCCATCTAATCTTATAATAATAAATAATATTTTCTGTTCATAATGACTTTATAATGAATTTTGTATTTTTAAAATACTTTATGCTCCACTTTACCCCTTTTTACAATTTTTAACTTGTTAGTCTCAAAAAAAGTAAAGACTTTAGCTAATAAAACTAATATAACTATCCAATATATAAACATACTATTACCTTCTTTCATTTAATACGTAAAACTTAATTTTCTTTGTACTTATATAATAACATACGGAAAACCGAAAATCAAGAGAAAAATTCATATTTCTTAATTTTTTTATTATATACCCTTGATTTTATATACGGTTTCCTTTATAATCAATATATAGATAGAAAATAGATTGGAATGTAATATTATGACTACAACTTTTAGTATTAGATTTAAAAAATGTTTAAAAGAAAAAAATATAAAACAGGCTGAACTTGCTCGTTCAACAAAAATTACACCTTCATCAATTAGCGATTGGTCTAAAGGCAAATACACACCTAAAAGAGATAAATTACAAATTATAGCTGAATATTTATCAGTAAATCCTGCATGGCTTATGGGAGAAAGTGACACAATGGAAACAGAATCTTTAGATAGTAATTTAAATTCCAACAACAACTATTTAGATGATGTTTCTAAACTTCCTATTTTAGGAACAATCTGTGCGGGGGATGGTGTTTATATTGAAGAAGAATATGATGAACATATTTTTATCGATCAAGGTATGCATGCTGATTTTGCACTACGTGTAAAAGGAGATAGTATGATAGAAGCTGGTATATTCGATGGTGACCTAGTTTTCATTCGTCAACAAAGTTCTGTTAGAAACGGTAAAATTGCTGCTGTTAGATTAACTGAATGGAACGAAGCATCTCTAAAGAAAATTTTTGTTAAAAATGACAATGTAATTCTTTATCCATGTAATCCTGACTATGAACCTATAGTAACACGTAATGTTGAAATTATTGGTGAGTGCGTCGGTGTATATAGAGAACTATAATTTTATAAAATAAGAGTTTCTTAGATAAATCCCTAAGAAACTCTTATTTTTAAATTCTTACTAATATAGCCATCCTATCTCGGCCATTTATATCTTTATACACTTCAGCCTTAAATCCATTCTCATTGGCTAGTTTCAGTATCTTCTCTCTTTGATCATATCCTATTTCAAAAAATACTAGACCATCTTCTTCTAAATATTCTTTAGCGTTTTCTACTATTTCTCTATAGAAATACATACCATCTTCTTCTGCGAATAAAGCAAGATGTGGGTCGTAATTTAAAACATTTTCTTCCATTGTTACTTTATCATTATATGCTATATATGGAGGATTTGAAACTATGATATCAAATTTCTCATTTATATTTTCAAAAATATCAGATTGTATAAATTTAACCTCTGCCTCGTTCATTATTGCATTTTCTTTAGCAACTTTTAGAGCTTCTTCACTTATATCACTTGCGACCACCTCTATCGACTTAGATTCAAGTTCTTTTCGTAAAGTTATTCCGATAATACCACTACCTGTACATAAATCAAGAATTTTTATATTATTTTTATTAATAGATTTTATATACTCAATAACCTTATATATAAGTTCTTCTGTTTCCATTCTAGGCGATAATACATCTTTAGTGACTTTAAACTTTCTATCATAAAAATACTCAAATCCCGCAAGGTGACTTAATGGCATATTTTTCTCTATATGTTTATCAATTAAAGAAAAATACAATTCTTCTTTTTCTTTTGATAGTTGCTCAGAAATGTTATTTGTAAATTGTTGAGAATTTTCATCCAATATATACATTAATAAAAATCTTGCTAATGATTCTTCTTTTCCTTGTCTTCTTAAAAGAAGACAAGCTCTTGTTATAGCTTGCCTTCTGTTCATTATAGTTCTTCACCTTTATTCAGTTCTGCCATCTTCTCAGCTTGTTCAGCAATACGAAGCGCTTCTAATACTTCATCAAGTTTACCTTCCATAATTTGGTCTAATTTTTGAATAGTTAAACCAATTCTATGATCAGTAACACGGTTTTGAGGATAGTTATAAGTTCTAATACGTTCAGAACGATCCCCTGTTCCAACTTTAGATTTACGTTCAGCGTCGAATTTAGCTTGCTCTTCTTGTTGATATTTATCATAAACACGAGCACGTAAAACTTTCATAGCTTTTTCTTTGTTTTTAATCTGAGAACGTTCATCCTGCATAGATACAACAACACCTGTAGGAATGTGAGTTAAACGTACAGCTGACATCGTTGTATTAACCGATTGTCCTCCAGCACCACTAGATGCGAAAGTATCGACACGGATGTCATTTTCATTAATATCAATTTCGATCTCTTCTGCTTCAGGTAATACTACAACTGTTGCAGTAGATGTGTGAATACGTCCACTTGATTCTGTTGTAGGAACACGTTGAACTCGGTGTGCACCACTTTCAAATTTCATTTTAGAATACACATCTTCACCAGAAATAATAAAGATCGCTTCTTTAATACCACCTATACCAGTTTCAGAACGTTCTAAGACGTCAACTTTCCATCCTTGAGATTCAGCAAATCTAGTGTACATACGTAATAAATCACCAGCAAATAGTTGTGCTTCATCTCCACCAGCTGCTCCACGAACTTCAACAACAACGTTTTTCCCGTCGTTAGGATCTTTTGGTAATAATAAGATTTTTAATTCTTCTTCCATAGGTGCAAGAGATGGTTCTAATTCTTTGATTTCCTCTTGCATCATTTCTTTCATTTCTTTATCTTCTTCTATTTCAAGAAGTTCCTTAGTATCTTTAATTTGTTGAACTATATCTTTGTATTCTCTAAATACAGCTACAGTTTTTTCAATAGAACGTTGTTCTTTAGAATATTCCATAAGTTTTTTCGTATCACTTACAACATCTGGATCACTAAGTAATTCATTTAGCTTCTCATAACGTTCTTCAACTATCTCAAGTTGTCCAAAAATTTCCATTTCTTCCTCCTAATTTATCTTTTAATTTCATGACAATGACGACATCTAGCTTCATATGACTCACTAGCACCGATAACTACTATTGGATCATCATATCTAGCAGGTTCACCATCAATCAATCTTTGACTTCGACTAGCTTCTTTACCGCATTTATTACAAACAGCATGAAGCTTTGTTACCATTTCACTTACAGCCATTATTTCAGGCATCGGATGAAACGGTTCTGCTTTAAAATCCATGTCTAATCCTGCCACAATAACTCGTATTCCATCATCAGCAAGCTTATTAATAACTTCTACAATTTTTTCATCAAAGAACTGCACTTCGTCAATTCCTATGATATCATATTTTTTATCAATAATATAGTCATAAATCTGTTCAGCTTTATCAATATTTACAGACTCATAACTATTTCCATTATGTGTAGAGACCATATTCTCTTCGTATCTATTATCTATAGACGGTTTGAATAGAAGTACTTTTTGTTTGGCTATTACCCCTCGTTTTATACGTCTTAGTAATTCTTCTGATTTTCCAGAGAACATACTTCCGCAAATACATTCTATCCATCCGAATTTTCTATTTTCTATCATTATTAATCCCCTCGGGCTTATATTATACAATTACTAATAGAATAAAAACAGACAATCCAATAAAGAAATGTCTGTTTTATTTTTCTTACTTGATACCGTATTTTTTGTTGAAACGTTCGATACGTCCATCTGCTTGAGCGAATCTTTGACGCCCTGTGTAGAATGGGTGTGTATCTGAAGAGATCTCAACTTTTAATAATGGGTATGTATTCCCGTCTTCCCACTCGATAGTTTCTTTAGATGGTTTAGTTGAACCACTTAAAAATTTGAAACCACTTGTAGTATCCATGAATACAACTTTACGGTAATCTGGGTGAATTCCTTCTCTCATTATTATCGTCTCCTTCTGCCCTGAACGCTTTTAATACGAACAGAGTTATTTTTCAGTGAGTTAATCACATACCTTATTATTATAAATAATAATCTTAAAAAAATCAAGTACTTTTATTAATATTTGTAAACTTTTTTTGTTGACACCTTGCATTATATTTCCGCTATAAAATCTCTCTTTTATTATAGTTGAAAAATACAAGAGAGACAAACTATTATATTCACCTTTAATAGTTCATCTCCTAGTCTTAAGTTATTATTTGATCTCATCAGTAGCAACATCTTCTCCGAACCATTTATTTGATATTTCTTGAAATTTTCCTTCTTCATGTAATTTACTAAATGCTTCATTCACCTTATTAACAAGCGTAACATCCGCTTTTCTCGCTCCTACTGCAAATGCTTCACTATCAAATCCTGCATTTAAAATATCAAAATCTTGGAGTTTATTCTGTTGTTTTAAATAATAATTTGCATATACTTTATCAATTAATAATGCATCAATTCGATCATTTTCTAAATCAATTAACGCCTCATTAAAACTTTCATATTGAGTAGCATCGTTACTCTTCACAATATTTTTAAGAACTTCTGGTTTCTCATTAAAAGTATCATATCCTGACGAACCATTTTGAGCACCAAGTATCTTATCTTTTAGTTCAGATATATTTTTAATTTTTTTAGATTTTTTTACTACTACAACTTGCTCATTTATCATATATTGCTTTGTAAATTGAACAATACTTTCTCTTTCTTTAGTCTTTGAATATCCATTCCAAATTAAATCAATATTACCATTTTTCAACTCAGTTTCTTTTAAATCCCAGTTAATTGCTTGCCACTCAACTTTTATTCCATATTTTTCAAAAACTGAGTTTGCTAAATCTATATCAAATCCAACATTTTTACCACTCTTATCTTGGAATCCCATAGGCACAAACGTATTATCAAAACCTATAACAATCTTCTTGTCTTTTTGAAAAGCTTCCCAATTATCTTTTCTAGGTTTATCTTTTCCTCCAGAAGCACAACCACTAATTATTAAAACACTAATAAGAAGGGTAATAAGTAGTTTAAATTTTTTCATTATTATCACCTCTTACTTTGGTTCTACTTTCAGAATACTATCTGCAATATTTTCTGCAAATTGTAAATCGTGAGTTACAACAATCTGTGTAATACCTAATTCTCTATTTTTAAGAATAAGTTTCTCTACTTCTAATCTAAGCTCTGGATCTAATGCGCTAGTAGGTTCATCATAACCTATTATTTTAGGATCAATCATCATTGCTCTTGCTAAGGCAACACGTTGTTTTTGTCCACCTGATAATGAAATTGGATAACTGTTTACTTGCTTATCTAGACCAAGCTTATCCAATAAAGTAAGCGCCTTTTCTTCAGCATCATTTTTAGACATATTCATAGTCTTAATTGGAGAAAGTACTAAATTTTCAAGGACTGTAAGATGCGGAAACAATTGAAAATCCTGGAAAACAAATCCTAATAAATTTCTCTTTTCTAATTCATCAATTGGGAGTGATTCACCATTGTAAATAATTTCGCCAGAATCGATTTTTTCTAGTCCCGCTAACATTCTTAACAACGTAGTTTTCCCACCGCCAGAAGGCCCTACTATCGCTAAAATCTTATTCTCTTCTACAGTTAGATTAAAATTCTCAAGAATTTGTCTATCTTTAAATTTCTTACTTATATTTTTTAATTCTAACATGTGTTACCTCCTATCGTAGTTATAACGCTGTTCTACTCGTTTCGATATTATTGTTACAATACCAATAAGTAGTAAATAAATTGCTCCAGCAACAAACATCGGCAATAAACTTGCATCTCTATTAGCAGCTGTTCTACTAGCTAAAATCAAATCACTTATTCCTAATGCATATACTAAAGAAGTATCCTTAACTAAGCTCATGATTTCATTAAATACACTCGGTAATACAATCTTAATAACCTGCGGTAAAATAACAAATCTAATAGTTTGAAATTGAGTAAATTTTAATACTTTAGCAGCCTCATATTGACCTTTTGGAATCGAGTCAATACCACCTCTAAAAATTTCAGCAAAATACGCAGCATAGTTTAACGTAAATGCAATTATAGCAGCAGGTAGCCTATCAAATCGTATCCCTACTGAAGGTAGTACATAATATATAAAAATTAATTGTAATAACAACGGTGTTCCACGCATTATCCAAATATATATATTGATAAAATAATTCAATAGCTTTATATTAAATCTCATAATAAAAGCTATAATTACACCTAACGGAATAGATAAAATTAAAACTAGGAAAAATACTTCTAAAGTTATTAAAGCACCTTTAATTAAACTAGGCAATATTTCCATTAAATATTCCATATATTTCCTCCTTTTATATTTATTAACCACAATCGACAGCCATATAGTTGGTTGTTTTTGAATTTTAAATCTAATTATAACACAATTTTATAAAAACAAAAACCCCTTAATAATTAAGGGGCTAAATATTCATTATTTATTTAATTTTGAATCGTGGAATTTTTTCATAATTCCTTCTTTTGATAATAAACTTCTAACTGTGTCAGAAGGTTGAGCTCCATTACCTAACCATTTTAATGCTAACTCTTCATCGATTTTAACTTCTGCTGGTTCTTTAACAGCATTGTAAGTACCGATAGTTTCGATAGAACGTCCATCACGTGGAGATCTTGAATCAGCAACAACGATACGGTAGAAAGGTGATTTTTTAGCACCTAATCTTTTTAAACGGATTTTTACTGCCATGTTTGTACTCCTTATGTTTCAACTTTTTTATTAATTTTATGTGTGTGTGTTTATGAAGTGTTTTAATGAAAAAGTTGAATCTATAACGCTAAGTTTTCTAAGCTAGATATTATTCTAACATTAAAATAAAAGTATGTCAATACTTTTTGACGAAAAATGTCAACTTTTTTTGTTGACTCGTCTAATCCCTATTATATCAATTTTTCTATACTATGTAAAGATAAAATATTTATAAAAATTTCACTCCACTAACCTATTAACAATTAAAAATATAGAAGGGAGTGACTCAAAAATCGTGATTTCGAGAAATCGATTTTGTCGAGTCACCCTCGAACAGTTTATTAGATATCTAAAAAGCTTTTATAAAGCGAATTTAGATATCAATAAACCACTACGTCTATGAGTTTTCATATAAACTAGGACTTTTGGGTCAGCCCTTTCTATTTTAACTTTTAATCTTCTAATACTTTAGCTATTTCGTTTAGAACTTGTTCTTTACCTATTTTAGTAACAGAAGAGAACGGAATAATAGCCATATTATTAGTTAAATCTAATTCACGTTTAATTATTCCTGTATTCTTAGCAAGTTCATTTTTAGAAATTTTATCAATTTTAGTCATAACTATAACGAATGGAATTTCATAATAGTTTAAAAATTCATTCATCTCTATATCATCTTGAGATGGTTTATGTCTACTATCTACTAAATGTAGAACAAAACCTAAATTTTCACTATTAGTAAAATACTCAACAATCATATCATATAGTTTTTCTTTTTCTGGTTTTGATAATTTAGCATACCCATAACCTGGTACATCGACTAAAACTAACTTATTATCAACATCGAAGAAGTTTAATGTACGAGTTTTACCAGGTTTTGATGAAACACGCGCATAGTTTTTTCTTTCTAATATTGTATTAATAAAAGATGATTTACCAACATTTGAACGACCACACATCGCTACTTCTGGTTTATCATGTTCAGGATATTGTTTTTTTGAAACTGCACTTATAAGCAGATCAACATTATGTGTATTTAACTTTTTCATCTTTATTCTCCAAATACTATTTTAAATACTTCTTGAATACTGTCAACTGAATAGATAGTTAATTTCTCAAGTACTTCTTTCGGAATATCAATTAAATCTTTTTTATTCTTAGTCGGAATAATTATTGTATTTATATTCATTTTTTCAGAACTTAAAATCTTCTCTTTTACTCCACCTATTGGTAAAACTTTTCCATGTAAAGTCATTTCTCCAGTCATCGCTATGTTATTATCAACTGGTTTTTTAGTTAATGCAGAATACACCGAAGTAGTAATAGTTATACCAGCAGATGGTCCATCTTTTGGAACAGCACCTTCAGGAACGTGTAGATGTATGTCTATTTCTGAGAAATTAATATCCTCAAGATTAAGATTTTCAGCATTAGATCTCAAATAAGAAATCGCCATTTGTGCTGATTCTTTCATTACATCCCCTAATTTTCCTGTAAGAATAATCTTACCATTTCCTTTAGATACGCTTGTTTCAATTTCTAGAGTATCTCCACCAACAACAGTATAAGCTAGACCATTAACCAAACCAATCTCAGGTTTAATATTTTTATCTTTTAAACTATATTTTTCAGGTCCAGCAAAATCCTCAAGATTAGTAACGCCTACTTTGATTTTCGCTTCTCCTTGAAGAACTTTTAATGCTGCTTTCCTACAAATAGAACCAAATACTCTTTCTAAATTCCTTACTCCAGCCTCATAAGTATATCCATTTATTATCTTATTAATCGCCTGTTTACTAAAAGTAATTTGACCTTTTTTAAGACCATTTTCTTTAATTTGACGTGGTATTAAATATTTCGCAGCGATATTTTCTTTTTCTTTAATCGTATAAGACTCAAGTTCAATTACTTCCATCCTATCTCTAAGTGGTGCTGGAATTAAACTCAAATTGTTAGCTGTAGCAATGAATAATACTTTTGATAAATCAAATGGAATATCTAAATAATGGTCTACAAATTCATTATTTTGAGCGGGATCAATTACCTCTAGCATAGCTGCAGCAGGATCACCTTTTATATCAGAAGCCATTTTATCAATTTCATCTAATAAAATAACTGGATTCTTAGTTTTTATTTTCTTCAATGATTGAATAATTTTACCAGGTAAAGCACCAAGGTAAGTTCTTCTATGTCCACGAATCTCAGCTTCATCATGTACTCCACCTAAAGAAATACGAACAAAACTTCTTCCCATAGAAGCGGCAATCGATTTAGCCAATGAGCTTTTACCAACACCTGGAGGCCCTGATAAACATAAAATCGGAGATTTCATATCATCTCTTAGTTTTTTAACTGCTAAAAATTCTAAAATTCTCTCTTTAATTTTCTCTAAACCATAGTGATCTTCATTAAGAATTTTTTCTGCATTCTTTATATCTATTTCATCAGCTGTTAGTGTATTCCACGGAAGAGCAACAACAGTATCTAAATAAGTTCTAATGATAGAATGTTCAGGACTCATTACCGGTGTTTTTTCTAACCTATCTACTTCTTTTAATAACACCGCTTTATCCTCTTCAGATAATTCAATCTCATTAATAGCTTGACGAATCTTTTCAATATCGTCATCTTCTGGCGCTATTTGTTTCAACTCGTCTTGTACAACCTTCATCTGTTCACGTAAGAAGTATTCCTTTTGTTGAGTATCGATATTAGCTCGAACCTTCTCGTCAATTTCACGTTTAAAGCTATTTCCAACTAAGAAAGCTTCTAGACTTCTATTTAAGAAAATAGCCTTTTTCTCTAAATCTAACAAGAACAATACACGTTGTTTAAGCATTTTATCAATTGGGAAAAACTTAATGTTTTTATTGATAAATTTCTCTAAATCATCAGTTTTATAGTAATCAATATCGAAGTTTTCTCTCTTTAAATAATTTAGAAAATTTGTTCTGATACTGTTCAATAAACCTGTTTTATCAAAACCATTATCCACAACTTCTCTAATATTAATCTCAAGGTGTTCAACATGGTTATTGTTATAAACACCACTTTTCACCTCAGCAATACCATAACATTGATACTCATATTTTTTATTCTTTTTATCAATTGTTAATTGACCATATGTCCCAAAGAACACATTAAAACCATTACTATCAAATACATCTTCTTCAGAAAATGAATCATCATAACTATCAATTGGTTTTCGTTTATATGTTACAAAAACTGGAATTTTATCTTTCTTAATAGTTTTAATTGTTTTTAAAAATTTTTTGTCCGTTACATCTATTGTATAAGTATTAGACGGAAAGAATAAATCTCTATTCTCTAATAAATAATATTTTGTCAAAACGAACTCCTCTCTAACCTATTTATTTTAAAATTGGTTTTGTTTTATTAATTACGTTATCACGTGTTACTGTACAAGTTTTAATACCTTTTTTACTTGGTATTTCAAACATAACATCAAGTAGTAGTTCTTCAATAATAGAACGAAGTCCACGTGCACCTGTTTTTCTCTTGATAGATTCTTTAGCAATTTCTTCAAGCGCTTCTTCCTCGAAAATTAATTTAACACCATCAAGATCAAATAAATATTCATATTGTTTAACAATTGAATTTTTTGGTTCAGTTAATACTCTAACTAAATCTTTCTCATCAAGTTCTTCTAGATAACAAACTACCGGAATACGTCCAATAAATTCAGGAATCATACCGAACTTAACTAAATCTTCATGTTTTACTTTAGAAATAATATCCTCATCATCTTTTAGTTCATCACTCTTAGAAAAACCTATAACTTTTTCTCCTAGACGACGTTTGATTATTTCTTCTATACCTGAGAAAGCTCCCCCTATGATAAATAGAATATTTTTCGTATTGATTTTAATCATTTCTTCTCCAGGATGTTTTCTTCCACCTTGAGGAGGAACACTAGCAACAGTACCTTCTAAAATTTTAAGAAGAGCTTGTTGAACACCTTCACCTGATACATCACGAGTAATTGATACATTTTCACCCTTTTTGGCAATTTTATCAATTTCATCAATATATATAATTCCTTTTTCAGCTCTTTCAATATCATAATTAGCATTTTGAATTAATCTAAGTAAGATATTTTCAACATCTTCTCCTACATAACCTGCTTCTGTAAGCGTAGTTGCATCTGATATAGCAAAAGGGACATCTAGCATTTTAGCTAAAGTTTGAGCAATCAATGTTTTTCCTGATCCAGTACTTCCTATTAAGGCAATATTACTTTTCTGTAATTCTATATCATGATTTTCTGCAGCTTTTATTCTCTTATAATGATTATAAACAGCAACTGCAACAGATTTTTTCGCCTTATCTTGACTGATTACATATTCATTTAAATGCTCCATTATTTTTTGAGGTTCTAATAATTTAAATGCTGGTTTATTATTTGCATTTCTATATTCTATTTCTTCTTCGATTATATCTGAACATAAATCAACGCATTCATCACAGATAAACACGTCATTCCCAGCTATCATTTTAAAAACTTCGTTAGTATTTTTTCCACAAAAAGAACATCTTACTTCTTCTTTATTTTTTACCATAATTACACCTCACATTATTGAACTTTATCTTATATCTTATTATCTTTTTATTATCTAATCTATTTAAAGCCCAAAAAGATACACATTATTATACCATACAATACAATTTTTTTCTAGCAAAGACTATCATATAATATTTAATATTAAACCTTTTATAGTAAATCTTAGACTATAATAAATTTAAAATTTTAAATTTTTTCACCTATTATAATTCAATTCTTAAAATTTTATATGTTATTCAATTTCTTAATTATAATTCTCCCTTTTAGTAATGTCATATTAATGGTATAATAATTCTATATAGAAAATAGGAGGAATACTATGTCATTTTTTTCAAAACTTGGTGAAAATATAATTTTACCTCAAGACGTATTAATTCAATCAAAAGAAACAGCAGCTATTCCAGGTGCAATTAACGCCACAATTGGTATTGCTACATCTAATAAAAAAGCTATGGCTTTACCTTCAATAAATAAAGTAATAACAGAAATTAATAATTCAGAATACTTACCTTATTCTCCTACACCTGGATTACCAAAAATGCGAGAATTATGGAAAGAAAAAATCTTAGCTGATAACCCTAGTATTAATAAAGACTTTTTATCATTACCTATGGTTACAACAGGAATTACCCAAGGAATCGATATCGCAGCAAATCTATTTAGCGAAAGTGGCGATGCTCTTTTACTACCAAATCTTTTTTGGCAAAACTATGCTCAGATTTATACAATTAAGTTAGGAAATAAGATTTATAAATACAATCAATTTGACGAAAACAATGAGTTTAGTATTTCAAACTTTAAAGAAACTCTTTATAGTATCAATGAAGATAAAATTTCTCTAATTTTAAACTTCCCAAATAATCCAACTGGTTACACACCATCTGATGTTGAATTAAATTCACTAGTTGATGTAATAAGTACATATGCAAAAGAAAATAAAAATAAACAACTTATTATTGTCTCTGATGATGCTTATTTTGGACTATTCTTTGAAAACAATCACAAAACTCCAACATTAAGCGCTACGTACAAATTAGCAGAAAATGAAAACTGTTTAATAGTCAAACTAGATGGTATCACTAAAGAATTTTACAGTTGGGGACTTCGTGTAGGTTTTATTACATACTATACTAAAAATAATGAATTAAGAAAAATTCTATTAGAAAAAACACAAGGTTATTTGAGAAGTACTACATCATCTCCTTCTAACCTATCGCAACAAATTGCTGTGAGATTGTTAGATAATAAACAATCATTAGAAGAAAAAGAAATCAATGATAAAATAATTGAAGAACGTTATAACGAATTAAAACAAGCTATTTCCACAGAACAATTAGATCAACTTGTTAGAGTTCTTCCATTTAATTCAGGTTACTTCTTTACTATAAAATTACCATCTAATATAAATGCACATGAGTTCAGACTTAAATTCCTAAACGAATATAAGTACGGAGTTTACTCAATGGATGATGAACATATAAGAATCGCATTCTCATGTTTAGATAAAGAATTAATTCCAGAACTTATAAATAAATTCAAACAATGCATTAAACAATTTTAATAAAAAAATACGACTTAAAAGTTAGATTAATAATAATCATACTTTTAAGTCGTTTCTTTGTAATCTTTGAACATTAAATTTTATTTAATTGATTTTTTCAATAATTCAACCATATGTTTATTGGCATTTAATTCGATATCATTATTTAACTCAATAAAATCATATGTTCCATACTTATTATCTAATGCTGCTTTAATCAGATAATCTGTGACATTTGGATTTTTAGGTAAGATAGGCCCATGTAAATATGTCCCAATCAGATTATTGTATAAAATACCCTCTTTTTTATCTTCATCATTATTTCCATATCCTACTACTACATTTCCTAATGTTTCATAATTATGATATGTTCGTCCGCCGTGATTTTCAAAACCTACTATATTTCCAAATTTTTCGGATTCAACTAATATATTACCAATTAAGCGCGGTGCATCCTTTTTTGATTCTGTATAAAAGTCAAGAATATTTAAACCAGGTAATTTATCACCATCAACAGTCTTATAATATTCTCCTAAAAATTGATAACCTCCGCAGATTGTAAGAGCTGGTATCCCATCTTCAATTGCTGATTTAAATTCATGTTTAATTTTACTAAATTGTTCTGTCGCTATACATTGTTCCCTATCAGAACCACCACCGATGAAAAACATATCACAATCTGTAAGTTTTACACCATCAGTCGAAGTAATATTTTCAATTTCTAAATTGATACCTCTCCATTCACAACGTTTTTTTAGCGCAATAACATTTCCAATATCACCATATAAATTTAATTTATCTGGCATAAAATGATATAATTTCAAATCCATAGAATTACTTCTCCAATTCTTTTTGAGTTTCTACTAAAGCAGTATAATTCGGAATAGCAATTGCATATTTCTCTTTATAACTTTTTAGTTTTTCAACTGCTTCTGAAATACTTTCTAAAACAACTACATTAGCATTAATTCCTGTATACTTCAATCTCAGCGCTAATTCTTTTGCACGTTTACCGGAGCATACAATATTATTAATCTTTTGACCGTTCAGTATGTCAAAATCAGTATCCCAAATCCATGATATATCAATACCATCAGCACCATTATCATTCAATACTAATAGATAGTTAATTTCTTCTTTTATCGAATTAGCAATTGCTAAAGAAGCATTTAATCCAGCCGGATTTTTTGCTAAATTTAATAAAACTGTTGAACCACCAGCTAAAGAAATACTCTGCATACGTCCATTAGTTGCAGTATATGATTCTAAACCGTACTTTATCTTTTCATCTTGTAATCCAAGTTCTTTTAAAAGTGAATAAGCTGCAAGTAGATTATATATATTATAATCACCAGCTAGTTTTGTTTCAATCAAAGTATCTTCATTAATAGTCATATTAATAAATGGTTCTACAGTAGCATTAGTTACTTCATATTTAACATCTTGGTGTTTAAAATCACATTTAGAACAGTGGTAAAAACCAAGTTGACTATAGTGAACATGATCATAAATTAGTTCCATTCCACAATTAGGACAGAATTTAGATTCTGAAATACCAAAATCAGAAAATTTATAAGCATCTTTTGAAATACCAAAGTATATATTATCTTCACCATATTTTGAAAGCCTTGTAACGAAAGGATCATCACTGTTTAATATAAGTTGAATATTTTTTCCTTCTAGTTGTTCGCCTATTGTTGCTATTAAAGTATCAATTTCACCGAATCTATCAATCTGATCTCTAAAGAAATTATTTATAACAAACTTAGTAGGAGTAATATATTTCATTACCCTTCTAATTGAACCTTCATCAATCTCTATAATTGCTAACTTTGTATCATTTTTAGCTTGAATAGCAAAAGTTGAAATAATCCCATCCAACATATTTGCTCCTTCAAAGTTATTTATGAAATTTTCTCCAGCAGTTTTTAAGGTGTGTCCAATAAGATTTGATGTAGTTGTTTTACCATTAGTTCCGGTTACGAATACAATTTCATCAAAATCACTAGCCAGTTTTGTTAGTACATTGTCATTTACTTTTCTTAATACTTTACCCGGTAGGTCCGTTCCTTTTTTACCTGCAATTTTACTAGCAGTTCTAGTTAATTTCGCTAAATTTCTATAAAATCCTAGCATGTTTTCTCCTTTTATAGACTATTTTGTGATGTATCAAATTTATACCCTATTCCCCAAACAGTAACAATCATCTGAGCAACTTTTGGAGAAATTTTATCGAATTTTTTTCTTACACGCTTGATATGAGTATCTACAGTTCTTAAATCAGAATAAAAATCATAATCCCATACAGCGCGTAAAATTTCATTACGTTTAAAAGCTTTATCCGGAGATTTAGCTAAAAATAATAATAGATCAAATTCTTTAGGTGTTAATAAAACTTCACTATCCTCAACAATTACTTTATGTGAATTAACATCAATAATTAAACCAGGGAAAACTAACACATCCTTCGTATATAGCTCCGGAGTATAAAATACACTACGTTTTGTACGTTGAAGAATAGCATTAATCCTCAACATAAGCTCTCTTGGGCTAAATGGTTTAATTACATAATCATCTGCACCTAATTCAAAACCTTCAACCCTACTTTGTTCATCTGCTTGGGCAGACATTATAATTACAGGAGTAGCCTTAGTTTTTCTAAGTTCAGATAGAATAGACTTACCATTTAACATTGGTAATTGTACATCTAATAGTACACAAGAATAATCCATGTACTTTAGACGTTCTAAACCATCATGACCATTACTAGCTTCATCTACAATATATCCTTCTTTTTCTAGATACATTACTAATAATTTTCTAATTCTTTCCTCATCATCTACTATTAATATTCTTTCTGCCACAATACATCACTTCCTAATCTTACTTCTCACCATTCTTAGCTTTATTAATAAGTCTTTTAACCTCGTGAATCGTAAGGGTTCTATATTCACCTTTTTTCAAACCTTCTAATGTTAAGTCTTCAATAGATTCACGTTTAAGTTTCATAACTTCATATCCTAAAGCTTCAAACATTCTTCTAACTTGTCTATTTTTCCCCTCATGGATAGTTAATCTAACTAAAGTATTACCACTCTTATTTTTATTTTTTACGATATTCACCTCTGCCTTAGCAGTTTTATAATTATCGATTCTCACACCATTACGAAGAATTCTAAGGTGATTATCTTCTAATTTACCATTAATTTTCGCAACATATGTCTTTCTAATCTTATGCTTAGGGTGCGTTATTAAATTAATAAACTCCCCATCATTTGACATTATAAGTGCTCCTGAAGTATCGTAGTCTAGTCTTCCAACAGGCACAACACGTTCACTAACATCCTCAAAGAAGTCTTTTACACATGTTCTATCTTTTTCATCTGACATTGATGTAATAACCTTCTCAGGTTTATAAAATAGATAGTATCTCTTATTTTCTTTTAGTAAACGAACACCTTCTACGATAATAATATCACTTGGTTCTGCTTTTACACCTAGTTCTTTTACGACTTCACCATTAACACTTACTTTTCCATCAAGAATTAATTGTTCAGCCTTTCTTCTTGAAGTATATCCTGATGCAGCTATTAATTTTTGCAGTCTTTCTGCCATGTCATCCTCCTAATTTTGTAAAAATTTATTAATCTCTTCATTACTAACAATTTCCGATTTTGGCAATTGTTCTAAACTTTCTAAACCAAAAACATCTAAAAATATGTCTGTAGTCTCATATAACTTAGGCTTCCCAATAGTATCTAAAGTCTTATTCGATACTATAAGCTCCTTACTAACAAGAGAGTGTAATATAGAATCACTACTTACACCCCTTATCTTATCAATTTGAACTTTTGTAATTGGTTGATTATAAGCGATTATCGCTAATGTTTCTAGAGAAGCTTTAGATAACTTAACTAGATTTTTAGAAATAACAGCTTTTTTTATTACCTCTGTCATTTCATCCCTTAAGAGCATTTTATAAGTTGATCCAAACTTTTTAATAATCAACGAATTATTGATTTTATTATAATCTTCACAGAATACATTCAACATATTTTCTGCTTCGTGTTGTTCCACCTCCATAAAGGTAGAAAAATATTCAATATTAAGACCATCCTCTCCCTTCATAAAGAGTAAAGCCTCAATTATTTTCTTTGTTTCATCTAATAGCATATTAATTTTCCTTTAATTTATATTCTAAAATGATTTCACCATCTTTGTCAACACATAATAATTCTTGTTCTTTTATCATAGTTAAGATTCCCATAAACATCAAGACTATCTCATTTTTTTGAGAATATGTTTTTACAAGATTATAAAAGTGCATCTTCGGTCTATTTCTGAACTTATGTATAAGTTCCTCTTTTACCTGTTCAAAAGAGACTTCTCTACGATAACTAATTAAAGAAACTTCACTATCTTTTTCATCAAAAGATCTAAGAATATTCTCCATCGCCCTTAACAATTTAGTAGAAGGTATTCGAAGTGAATCGACACTACCTTCTACTTCTATATTAGCACTTTCTTTATCTAAAAATTGAGCTCTCATTCTTTGAAGATTATCTAGTTTTTCACTCAATTCTTTGTAATTTTTATAATCAAGAAGCTGTTGAACTAAATCCTCTTCATCACCAATATTTTCATCTTCAAACTTAGGAAGTAAATTCTTACTTTTTATATGAAGCAAAGTTGCTGCCATAACAATATATTCTTCTGCATTTTCTAAAGAAAATTCATCGTTATTATTTATATATTCCAGATAACTCTCTGTTAGACGCGCTATAGGAATATTATAAATATCAATTTCCATCTTTTCTATCAAATGTAAAAGTAAATCAAGTGGCCCTTGAAAAACCTCTAAGTTAACATTATACATTAATTTTATCCTTTATTAATTGTTTTTCTTGGATGATTAGTCATTGTTCTTTTAGATTTGTTCCCCTCTAAACTTGAGAAATACAATTTTAAGCTATGAATATTTTTCAGACCAAGTAGTTCTTGAACTTCTTCGGCTGGAACTTTATCTTCAAGCAAATGAATAGCTAAAGAATTTCTAAAATTCATAGTATTTAATTCTTTCGTCAAACCTAAATCCTGTTGACGTTTTTTAAATATTTTCCAAAAACCTTGGCGACTTATACCTTCACCATCATGATTTAAGAACAACTTACTATCGTCCTTAATATCAGGATATTCCTTTTTCAACTCTGCGATATAATTTTCAATCGCTTCAACTGATTCTCTATTTAATGCGACAGTTCTATACCCTTCTTTTTTTCTATATTTTAAGAAACCAATAGTAGTATTAACGTCTTTAAGTTCTAAGTTAATACACTCTGTAGGTTTTATACCTATAGAATAAGATAATTCAAATATCGCTTTATCTCTATAACCAATAAGATTATGTGTTTTCACGTCTAAAATTTTTGAAATTTCTTGTCTTGTAAAAATTACCAAATCTTGATGTTCTTCTTTATCAATATGTACATCGATATTTATTCTATTAGGAATAATTTTTTCCATCCATAAATATTCTACAAAAATATGGACAGTAGAAATCGTTCTTGATAATGTTGCTGACGAATACTCTTTTTCTCTTAAGTAATCAATATATCGAGCAATGAATTCCTCATTAAGCCATGAATAATCATCTGTTGAATATCCTTTTTCAGCTAAATATAAAAAGATTTTTTTCAAATCCCTATCGTATGAATTAATAGTATTTGTTGAAAACTCTTTTCTATTTATTAGATATTCATTAAAATTGTTTAATACTGTTTCACTCATATAAATACCCCCTTAGTATTAAAGCTACCCTATTTTTTGTATCTATATTGATTATAACATCTATAAAACTTTATGTAAATGCATTTATAACAATTTTTCTTGAAATATAAAGGTTGTATACTAAATCCGGGGCATGGAAAAATTCCAGCCCCGGATTTCAATTTTTATATACAAAAAGACAAATACCCAATATAATTAAAGTGTAG
>NZ_JAQMFS010000056.1 GCF_028308085.1 Gemella haemolysans | reverse complement strand
AGGAGATGAGTACACAACAACTGGAAAAGTAATCAAAGGATACGTGTTAGTACGAGTAGAAGGTGAAGCTAAAGGTAAGATTGGAAAAGATGGTTTAACAGTAACATATGTGTATAAACCATTAGGTTCATGGATTCCAAACATTCCAGGGCAACCAACAAATCCAATCAAATATCCAAACGATCCAACAGATCCAACAAAACCAGGAACTGACAAACCGGTATTACCATACGTGCCAGGACATACTCCAGTAGATGGAAACGGACAACCACTTAAACCGGTAGATCCACAAGACCCAACTAAAGGATACATCGTACCAGATATTCCTGCAAACCCAGGTCAAGATACACCAATCAACTACGTGGCAAACCCTCAACCACAACCAAATCAAGATCCAAAACCTGAGCCAAAACCGGAACCAAAACAAGAGCAACCAAAAGAAACTCTAAAAGAAGCTCCGGAAAAAGGTACGAAAGTAACTCCAGTTCAACCAAAAGCAAATACTCAAGTTAAGAGATTAGCAAACACAGGTTCAACAGAAACTAACACTGGATTAGCAGGATTAGGACTAGCAACAATTGCTGGGCTCCTTACAGCGGCAAGACGTCGTAAAGAAAAATAAAATAAAAAAACATATAATAAATAAAATCATAAAAGACAAAATAGAATAAAGTAATGACTTGAAAGCACCCTTGATAATTTTCGAGGGTGCTTTCGTATATACAAAGGAAAATTACATTAATTATAAAATTTTAATTTAAAGAATGGTGATTTGTAGTTTGATTACATTATATATAGAAGAAAAATAAAAAACTATAGAAAATAATTAAGATATAAAACGTTTTCGTAAAAGTTTTAAATTATATTTAAAGTAAAAATATAATAAATATTGATAATTTAATATAAATATATTGTTAGCAAACAATTGTATTTTCATAACTTACAAAATATAACAACTTTAACTTTAAGTTAAAATAAACTTAAAATTTGTTTATACATCAACGATTTATGTTGTTTTTGGTTTTTATGAATATTGATATAACAGCATTTTTTCTGTGTTTTAAGATGAAAACATTAATTGTAAAAATTATAAAAAATATAGCTGAAATTTTAGGTACGTTTAAGTTTGCTTTTGTAAAATGTTATACATAGTCATTATGATTTATATTTATTCAATTTTAATTTAATAGAAAAAGGAGACAGTAATGTTTAGTAAAAACAATACAAAAATGAATAATAAAAAACAATATGAGAAAGTTAACCACTACGGTATCAAAAAGTTTAATGCAGGAACAGCATCTGTTCTTATTGCATCAGCTTTTATGTTCTTAGGTGGGGCAGCGCAAGCAGCTGATACTAACAAACAAGAAGCCACAGTAGCAGCTACAGAAAAAGCAACTGCAACTGAAGAGAAAGCAGAAGTAGCTAAAGCTGAAACACCAGCAGTAGCGCCAAAAACTGCAGAAGTTAAAGAAGTAGCACCAAAAGCAGAAGTTAAAGAAGAAACTACAGTAAAAGCAGAAGAAACAAAAGCTGAGAAAGCAACAGCTAAAGAAGTAAATAAAACTGCTCTTCAAGCTAAAATCAGTCAATTAGATAACTTATTCGTAACATTAGCAGGACAAGAGTTATCAGAAGACAAACAAGTTAAAACTGTAAGTGCAGCAGTAGAATTAAACAAAGCTAAAGACTTAGTAGCGCAAGCATCAGCTACACAAGAGCAAGTAGATGCACAAGTAGCAGCATTAGAATCAGCAATCAACAACTTAAGCAAAGTTGAAAAAACAGCTGACAAAAAAGAAGAAGCTAAAAAAGAAGAAAAATCTGAAAAAGCTGTAGCTAAAGAAAACTTAGAAAAAGCAGTTTCAGAAGCAAAAGCAGTAAACCAAGCTGCAACAACATTCGAGACAAAACAAGTAAAAGAAGAAGCTAAAAAAGCAGAAATCAAAGCAGCAGTAGCGACATCTGAAAAAGAAATCGAAAAAGCTCTAGACATCTTCAACTCAGACTCTTCAACAAAAGAAGACGCTGATCAACAACGTAAAGAATTAGAAAAAGCAATCGAAGCAGTATACGTAACAATGCAACGTGCTGGACACCGTGGTAAAGTAGAATCTATCTTAGCGGACGCAGCAACTCAAGACAAAAAAATTACAGGAAAAGATATTCTTAAAGACGGAGAAACAGTTAATGCTGTAACAAATGCTTATGTTGATATGAATGCTGATAATACAAAACCTGTAGGATGGGGATTTGACACTACTATTAGTACATCAACTCTTAAAGCAGGTTCTATTACAAAAATTGAACTTACTAACTTAGCTGAGCTAGGTGCTGGTTTGGCAGTAAATACGGAAATCAGAGCGACAGATGGAACAGTAGTTGGTAAAGTTAAATCTATCGATTATAAAACAACTACAGGAAACAACAATAACAAATCTACACCATATTGGGGACAACGTACTCAACGTGGAATGACTTATGACCAACGTCTTGCTGAGCAACCAGCGGTAGCTAACGAAACTGGTACTTATACTTACAACATCGAGTGGAACGATAAAGTAAAAGACTATCCGAATGTGTCGTTTGGAGCGAGTAATTTATCGGGGAATGGATACTATGCACCAGAAATTTCAAAAGATACTCCGTATACAGCAACTATCAAAATTGATGGGCGTACAGTTCTTGAACATACTTATACAAGAAAAGGTCAACAGGCTAACTATCAAAAACAAGGTACTAGTGCATCACTAAGTGAAAACAATGGATTGACATACCTTAACAATGAGCAAACAGGTAGAAGTGATTCAATAGTATTAAAAACTGATTCAGATGTACGTTATGGAGTAGGATCTAAATTTACTATTAAACTTCCAAATGCAGATTTTACTGAATTTAAAGAACTTGAAGGAAGTTCTAACTTTGTAAATGGATTAAATACAGCGTCTACTATTAACCCTAATAAAGGAGATAGTATTACATATCGTCCTGCCAGCCGTTGGGCTAACGTTAAAGCTAATGAAAATAATGTTTGGATTCTAAACGATGGTCGTGATAGTGGATTCACATTAACGCCTCGATTAATCTCACCAACTGAGTTAGAACTTACAGTTACAGAAGGTGCTATTCAAGAAGGTTCTGTAGTTTCTATGCCTTTACAATCATTAGGTATTGAGAAAGTAATAAAAGATAAGACATTAACAAGTGAATATTCTAATATTACTTATGAAAATGGATTAATTAAACAAGGTTATGTAGGAAACGATAAAACTGCAGCAACTCTTACTGTATCAGGTGGAGAATCTGTTAACGGTGAGAAAGAAGATGTTATAACTAAAGTGCCAAACGGTTGGAGTATTGTAGGTGACGGTAAAGTTCAAGGTGAGCCACCAACAGGAGCTGTTGTTAGAACATTCAAAGATTTAGTGACAGGTGAAGTTATAGGTTTTGAACCAACAAGATATACGGGAAATATTCCTTTAAGTGAAGACGGTTCAAAAGATTACACTAATGTACTTGGAAACAAATATGATGTAAGTAATGATAACGTAGACTTAGTTAAAGAAGTTAATGGAGAAGAATACATTCTTGCAGATCTTCCTGCTGAAAACGCAAAAGGAACACTAAGTGTTACGAAGACAAGAGCAAGAGATTTATATTCTGAAGAAGAATTAAAAGCTAAAGGTATAAATGGGTCTGCATTTGTTACCCCAGCAGAGTATAATTACGTTAAGAAAACAAAAGTAGAAGAAGTAAACCGTACAATTAAATTTGTATACGCTGATAATGTTGCAGATCTAGCAGGAACTGAGGTATTCCCATCACAAAAACAAACTGTAAGCTACACAGGTTCAATCAAGTTAACTGCAGAAGGTAAAGCGGTAATTAACTCTAATGACAGACCAGTTTATATTAACTGGAAAGGAACTAATGGTCAAAGTACTGATCTTCCAGAACTTGCAGTACCTCAAAAAGAAGGATACATCGCAAGTGTTGAAAAAGTACCAGTGCAAGCAACAACAGCTACAGATGAAGATTACGAATATGTTGTTAAATATACAGCTATCCAAAAAGCGAAAACAACATTTGTAGATGAAAAAGGAAATGCAATTCCAGGAGTAGCTGAAATTACTGAACAAGGTGGATCAGAAACTCCATTAACAAAAGAAGCTGAAGTAAAAGCTAAGATCAAAGAACTTGAAAAAAAAGGATATGAATTAGTATCTAATACATACCCAGAAAATGGTGCATTCGATAAAGATAAAGATAAAGATCAAGAGTTCGTAGTAACGCTTAAAGCTAAAGTAGTTACAGTAACACCAGATCAACCGAAAACACCAGGAACTCCAGTAGATCCAAATAATCCAGAAGGACCTAAATACCCAGCTGGATTAGAAGAAAAAGATCTAAACAAAACAGTAACACGTACAATTACATACGT
>NZ_JAQMFS010000055.1 GCF_028308085.1 Gemella haemolysans | reverse complement strand
AGTCACTAAAAGTAATAAAATTTACTGACTTTAAAGTTTAAAATACTAAACAAAAATAACTGAATATTTTGTCCAACTTTTTGGGTGCAGTACCGAATAAACTAACTTTTGGGGTATTTTATATTCTTTATTTTCCTTCGATTGTAATCATCCATACTTCACTACGAGCTGTAGTTTTGAAAGGTGGGCCCCAGAAACCATAACCCGCAGAAGTGAAGAAATGTTTACCGTTAATTTTCGCGTAGCCATGATCTAGGGTGTAAACTACATCTGTGATGAAGTTTAACGGCCATAGTTGTCCACGATGAGTATGCCCAGAGAGTTGAACATCTATAGGTAAGGTAGAGTGATAATCGACAGCATCTGGTTGATGATCGACAAGTACGATAGTCTTATTCAAATCAACACTCTTAAGAAGTTCGGCGGTATCTAGTCTATCACGACTAACACTCTTATCTTTACGACCCACTAATATAATATCATTATTAAGTGTGATAGTTTCATCAAATAATGGTATTATACCAGTTTTTTTAACTTCATCGACTATTTCTAGTGCATCACGGTCGTGATTCCCCATCGTAGTATAAACACCTAGAGGAGCTTTTAACTTGCTAAGATTTTCTTGCATATTACGCTTTTTATACATAACCATATCATCGTCCATAAGGTCTCCTGCGATAACTACAGCATCTGGCTTCTCTTCATCAACAATCTTATTCAGTTTCTCAAGTTGAGGATTTGAGAAAAATGTCCCAAGATGAAGATCAGAGACCATAGCGATTTTAACGGGAGTATCAAGATGTTTATCTACCTTGATAGTCTTATTAATAACAGTAGGCGAATATGCCCAAAATAATCCAAGGGCAGTCATACCTAATAAATATAGAGTAGTTATACTTAAACTAATTCCTTGAGAAAGATTTAATTTAAAGATTTTCAGTAATAACTTAGCTACCAATAAGATAACACCTATGACAGCACCGTTTAAGAAATAAAAGTACCAGATATTTCCATAATTTACCCATGGTGCTCCTAATCTTAACATATAAGCCATAATAGAAAAGTTAGCAGCTATAAATAATACTACACCAATAGCTAATTTAACCCTAGCTGGAACAAAAGGTGAGGTCATCCATTTTAAGCCAAGCCACATTAGAACTACTAGTATTTCATATACTGCGAATACCCCGATAAAACCAGCGATAAGTTTCCAATTATTCAATATTAATTCTCCTCCAAACTATTTAATAATAAATGAAAGAATATATTGTATATTCAAACAGAGTGCTTTTCATTATACATTATGTAGCTTAAATTGTCATTAAATTAAGTCGGATAGGATGATTCTTTTAAGTGTTGTAACTTCTTAATCTTAAAAGTTATTGGTGTCATTGCTGCTGGAATGATGTTGAGCGTAACCTTATCTATCTGTGGCATCTTTGCTCTTATCTATATGATTATTTTCAAGATAATATCAAGAAGTTACCGTAAGATTGTACAAATGTAAAAAAAATGATACAATAGGGCTTCTAGAATAGAAATAAAAGAATAGAAAGGAGATAATATGAATTCTGAAAGTTATTTTGATGGAGGAATCCTAGGTTATATTGGTTACTCTATCTTAGGAGCAATAATTTGTGTGTTTACCTTGGGAATCGGAACACCTTGGGCTGTTTGTATGATGCAAAATTGGAAAACGAAACACACTGTGATTGATGGGAAACGTCTATACTTTGATGGTACTGGGGCACAGTTGTTCGGGAATTGGATCAAGTGGTTTCTTCTAACTATCATCACCTTAGGAATCTATAGCTTCTGGTTAGTTATCAAGATGCAACAATGGATTGCAAAACACACTCATCATGTTTAGTCATTAAATTCGGGCTACCCCAAAAGCCCTAAAATTTAACAAAGTTCATATGAAAAATCATAGACGTAGTAGTTTATTGATTTAAAAAGATGGCTTTATAAAGTTTTTTTGAAATCTAATAAACTGTGAGGGGCGACTCGACAAAATCTTATTTCTTAAGAAATCATGATTTTTGAGTCGCTCCCAGTCTTTTGTTCTTAGAATAAGAAAACTGGAATTTTGTCAGTTCTCTATCTTGGAAAGGATATAAAAATCTTTTAAATTGATGGGTTTCCTTAGTGAAAGATTGTGAAATTTTTGATATAATATAAAGAATCAACTGATAGATGCTTTTTTATTTGTCTAGAAAAAAGAGATATTTTTTAAAAAACTTACAGGTGAGAACTAAGGAAATTTAAATACATATGTAATGTTTGACAGAAAATCACTCTATCCTCATCAATAGATAAACAGAAATAAATTAAATAAAAGGAGAAACAGATGTCTGGAAATTATTCAACACGTGAATACCGTGAAAAATTATACGATGATCTTCATGTTAGATCGAGAGATACAGCGATTTTGATGTGTGCAATTTTTATTGCCTCTATCGGATTAAATATGAATTCAACAGCTGTTATTATAGGAGCCATGTTAATTTCACCTCTCATGACACCGATTGTTGGACTAGGATTAGGTTTAGCTATTTTTGACACTCGTTTAGTCAAGCAAGCTCTAGGGGTTTTACTTACTCAAGTATTGGTCAGTTTACTTGTATCGACTCTATATTTCTGGATTACTCCCGTATCTTATGAAAGTAGCGAGTTGATTGCACGAACTTCTCCAACGATTTGGGATGTCCTAATTGCTATTGCTGGTGGGATTGCTGGTGTGATCGGTTCGAGAAAAAAAGAAGCAAACAATATTGTGCCAGGAGTAGCAATTGCTACAGCTCTAATGCCGCCTATCTGCACTGCCGGCTATGGTTTAGCTAATGGGAATGTACGATTTTTATTTGGAGCTCTCTATCTTTTCTTGATTAACTGTGTCTTTATAATGCTAGCCAACATTGTTGGGGCAAAAATTTTAATGAGAAAATCTCCCTTAACTTCATTCAAAGAGCTAAGCATTAAAATGAAAATTGGTTTGATATCTTTGATTGTATTATTGGTTGTTCCAGCCAGCTATTCGGCAGTTACTCTAACTATAGAACAAGCGCGAAAAGAAGGTGTCAAACAGTTTGTAGGAAAAGAGTTTGCCAATCATACGGTTATCAATCAAGTCTACAAGTCAAGGGACAATGAATTGGTCTTGACAATTGTTGGTGACCCGATTTCAGAAGAAGAATTAGAAACAATCCACCAAAAACAAGCCTCTTACGGTATTCAATCTGTTCAATTGAAAGTTAATCAAGTTCAGAATTCAACAAAATTAGATGGTGAGGCGACCAAGGAATTTTATGAAATTATTAATAAATATATCGATCAAAAACTATCTGAAAAAGATTCACAAAAAGATCTTGTAAAAGAAAATGAAGCAGACAAGGGTTAAGGATATTCTATAGATAATACAGACCTTATGATTGAAATAAATAAGATTATAAGTGATTATGTTGAAATTGAAAATTTACTTTAGAAACTGCTGAAAAAAAAAGCATCCAGGAAATTAGATTTCCTAGATGCTTTTTTATCTATGTAATTATTTACCTAATTTTTCTAAGTGTTTAGCTAGACGTTCGTTAACGAAATCCCAGTTTACAACACGGAAGAATTCTTTAATGTAGTCTGGACGACGGTTTTGGTAGTTTAGGTAGTAAGCGTGTTCCCAAACGTCTAATCCAAGGATTGGAGTAAGACCTGTTAAGTATGGAGAGTCTTGGTTAGCTGTAGAAGTAACTACTAATTTACCTTCTTTATCTAAAGCTAGCCATGCCCAACCACTACCGAATCTAGTAGCAGCTGCAGCTGAGAAACTCTTAACGAATTCTTCATATCCACCAAGTTCAGCTTCAACTTTTTCTTTTACTAATCCAGCGAATTCAGAAGAATCTGCTTTAGTTAGAGATTTCCAGAATAGGCTGTGGTTGTGGTGTCCACCACCGTTGTTGATAACAGCTTGACGGATGTCAGCAGGTACGTTATCGATGTTTTTTAATAAACCGCAGATGCAGTTAGCTTCGAATTCTGGGTGTTTTTCTAAAGCTGCGTTTAAGTTGTTAACGTAAGCAGCGTGGTGTTTGTCGTGGTGAATTTCCATAGTTTTAGCGTCGATAACTGGTTCTAAGAAATCGAATCCATAAGGTAATTCAGGTAATTTAAATGTCATAGTAATAATCCTCCTAGGGTTTTTATAAATATATTATAATTATAAGAAAAATATTTAAAATAAACAACAAAAATGCTTACAAAAAATTTTTTTTCCGACTAAAAACTATTTTTATCGTTGTAATAACAACTAATTAAAATTATATAAAAGCTAATAATGTTTCAAATGGAAATAAGGTATTTGCATGAATATACTGTTATTTATATTTTATAATTGATAGACCTAAGTTTTGTGATTTTTAATAGCTATCTATGGACTAATTCATGAAAATTTTATACAATAGTATTTGCATGAATTATTTTAATCATGATAGGAAATATATGGCTATTAGACTTTAATTTTTAATAGTTTAATAGTATAATTATAGTTGGAAAAAATTGTATAGATGAATGATTCGAATTTTAATCGAAAGGAATTTGATAATGAAAATAGGAATAGATAAAATTGGTTTTGCAATGCCAAATTATTATTTAGATATTCGTGATTTAGCCGCAGCGCGTGGAATAGAACCAGATAAATTTACAAAAGGTTTATTACAACTTGAAATGAGTATTCCACCGGTATCTCAAGATATAGTAACTCTTGGGGCACAAGCTGCATATGAAATATTAGATAAAGATGATTTAGAAAAAATTGACATGATTATCGTAGGAACTGAGTCTGGAATTGACCAAAGTAAAGCTTCTGCGGTATTTATTCACGGTCTTTTAGATGTTCAACCATTTGCGCGTGCTATTGAAGTAAAAGAAGCTTGTTATGGTGCGACGGCAGCATTAGATTTTGCGAAAAATCATGTTATGAATAATCCGGAATCAAAAGTACTAGTTATAGCTAGTGACATAGCGAAATATGGAGTTAGATCATCTGGTGAGTCGACACAAGGTGCGGGAAGCTGTGCGATGCTAGTTAGCAGCAACCCTAGAATCTTAGAACTTAACAATGATAATGTTTGTTTGACTCGTGATGTTATGGACTTCTGGCGTCCTAATTACTCACATTATGCATTTGTGGAAGGAAGATTTTCAACGGAACAATACCTTGATTGTTTAACTACTACTTGGGGAAGATTCTCAGAAAAATCAAAACAGAATCTTAATGATTTTTCAGCGGTATGCCTGCACTTACCATATCCTAAATTAGGATTAAAGGGTCTAAGTTTATTATTAGAACAAGCTGAAGAAGATAAAAAAGAAGAATTACTTGCTCGTTTTAATGAGTCTATTTTATACAGTCAACGTGTAGGTAACATTTATACAGGATCATTATTCTTAGGACTGTTATCTTTACTTGAGAATAATACTACTTTAGAAGCGGGTAATAAGATTGCATTATATAGCTACGGAAGTGGTGCTGTTGCGGAAGTATTTAGTATGACTTTAGTTGATGGTTATAAAGAACAACTAAGAAACAATCGTTTTGACGATTTTGACAGTAGAACACGTATTTCAATTGATGAATATGAAAAAATGTTCTTTAGAGATACTACAGTTGATGAAGAAGGGAACTTAGATATTTCTGATATTCAAGATGAAAGCAGATTTGTTTTAGAAAAAATTGAAAATCACAAGAGAGTTTATAAAAAACAATTTTAATAGAGGGAACTATGGAAAAAATTTGGAGTGGATTTTATAAAAAAAATATTGAAGAACGCTTAGGAGTTATTGAACAAGCTGGTATTTTAAGTGAAGAGCATCTTGAATTTCTTAAAAATAATGAGGTTTTAGACTTTGATACGGCTAATAACATGGTAGAGAATGTAATAGGAACTTTCTCATTACCTTTTAGCGTTGTGCCAAATTTTACTGTTGATGGAAAACAGTATGTAGTACCATTTGTTACAGAAGAACCATCGGTAGTTGCAGCTTGTAGTAATGCTGGGAAGATAGTAGCGAAATCTGGTGGTTTCAAAACAGAAATCCTTGATAGAAAAATGATTGGTCATGTTGCGTTATACGATATAGCGGATACTAGCTTAGCTGCGGAAAGTATATTACAGAGTAAAGAACTTCTTATAAAAACGGCTAACGAAGCATATCCATCTATCGTAACTCGTGGTGGTGGAGCTTGTGATATTGAGGTCAAAGTTCTATCAGAAGAAGGTGTAGATTTTGTAGTTGTTTACCTTATCGTTGATACTTTAGAAGCGATGGGAGCAAATATGTTAAATACAATGCTAGAGGCCCTTAAAGTTTCGTTAGAATCACTAACTGAGGGTGTAGCTCTTATGGCGATTTTATCGAATTATGCGACGCGTTCACTAGTTACAGCAAAATGTGCTATTCCATTCGAAAACTTAGGAGAAAATGGAGAGTATTTAGCTAAAAGAATTGAGCTTGCGAGTAAATTTGCAAAAGCAGATGTTTATAGAGCTGCTACCCATAACAAAGGTATCTTTAACGGAATTGATAGTGTTGTAATAGCGAGTGGTAATGACTGGAGAGCTATAGAAGCGGCATGTCAAAGCTATGCAGCAAAAGATGGGAAGTATAAAGGACTTTCTACTTGGTGCTGTGATAAAGAGTCTAAGGAGCTTGTAGGAGAAATCACGTTACCGATGCCGGTTGCTAGTGTAGGTGGATCTATCGGAATTAATCCTACTGTGAAAGTAGCGAGAGGACTATTGAACAATCCAGATGCGAAAACATTAGCGAGTATACTCGTTTCAGTAGGTTTAGCTCAAAACTTAGCAGCGCTAAAAGCGTTGGTAGGAGACGGAATTCAAAAAGGACATATGAAGTTACATGCTAAATCTTTAGCGATTTTAGCAGGGGCTAATAATGAAAATATTGAATCAGTCGTGGAAGAGTTAAGAAAAGAAAAACATATGAACTTAGCTAGTGCTAAGAAAATAGTAGAGAAATATAATAAATAATGTTTAAGAGAGATTAGGATTGCTAGTCTCTCTTATTTGATAAATTGAGTAAAATCTATATTTTTTATGAATAAATCTAAAAAAGATTAATAAATTTAATCATGAAAACTGTTTAATAAGAATAGAAGTTTCTATTTACAGTAGAAATATTCAAAAAATAAACCAGAATTGCCATTACTATAGAATTTTTTGTCATCGTATAAATGCAGTAAGAGCCCTGTTTCTAACATTTTTACGCTCTGTTTCATGATAAATAATAAAACTTTTTTTAATTTTGTGAGCAGTTTCATTGATTAATAATTTAAAATGATTTATCATATAAAGTATAGAAATTAACAAATTAATATCTATAAAAAATATTTAAAGAAAAAGTATATTTAATATCAATTTATAAAAAATTGATATGTAGTATACAGGAGGCACAATTATGTCATTAGAAAATAAATTCGACGAAATCAAAGGATCAGTTAAAGAAGGTTTAGGGAAATTAACTGGAGATAAATCAGTAGAAGGTGAAGGATTAGCAGAGCAAGTAGTTTCTAAAGTAAAAGAAGCTGCAGAAGATGCTAAAGAAGCTGTAGAAGGCGTTATCGACAGCGTTAAAGATAAATTAAAATAATACTGATATTTATTGAATCTTTTTAGGATATTAATAAATCTAAGTAAAATAATAATTTAGTATTCTTACAAAATAGACAACTGACTAAAGTAGAACTTAAGTCAGTTGCCTATTTTTATATTATTTCAGTAAAGATGTTCCCAGGATATAAATTTTAACTTAACGCAAAAAACATCGCCATGTGAAATGACGATGTCTTTTGTTATTTTAATATAATTCGAATCTTTCTACGTAGTACATAGTTCTATTAGCTCCGCTAGTGTAATTTTTATTGTTCAAGCGAAGAGTCATTATACCTACAGGTTTTCTTGTAGCAACATTTTCGTATGGAATAAGAATTCTATCACCTTTAATATCCCATTTTTCTACTGGCATAAAGATTGCATCAGTAGCACCGCCGTAGCCAATATCACTTTTTGCTAAGAATACTTGATCTTTTGCGAAGTACACTACTTTATTTTTGTGATTCATTAATTTTTCTAAATTTTCTTTATTATAATCAGCAACATGATTATTTAATTGGACAAATTCAATTTCTTTATCATTTTGTAATCTTTGTAACACATCTTGTTTTTGGAATGTTTGAGTGTTATATGTATTAAGTAAATCTAATATTTTAGTTAAGTTTATTTGTTTTACTACATTGTCGCTACCATCATTACTAGCTATGTATCTTACAACATTAGCAGTGCTGCTTCCTTGTAAGTTTAACATTCCATAAGCCATAGGTTGTAAAATTTCCCCAGCTTTAGCTAAATCATGTTTATAAGCTTGAGTATTATTGTTTTGAATAGTTTGTTTAGAAGGAGTAGTTACTTTTGTTGTAACTTTTTTATTTATATTGTAATTAGTATTGTTATTATCTTTAATATTATTGTTATTAATGTTATTGTCAATTTGAGCAACATGTTCAACTTCTTTTTGTAAATTAGCTAAAGAAGCTGGATTTTCTTCAGTAGTTTTTACCTCAGTAGTAATATTATCATTAGTATCTACTTTTTTTGCTACTTTATCTGTGCATCCTGTTAATAATCCAATTCCTAAAATAAATATACCTGTTGTTTTTAGAAGTTTGTTCATGTTATTCACCTTCTTTTTTGTATAACTTCTTTATATTTATATTATACATTTAAAAATTACAAAAATCAATCTTTTATTACAAAAATATTACATTTATATTACAAATAAATTTAAGAAGTGTTACAAAATAAAAATTTCGATAAATATAGTCTTGTGTAGACAATATTTGAACAACGTTAGTATTTATAGTAAAATATACTAGAAAATCAAATTAGGAGATAAAATACATGAATAGAGTTGCTATTGTAAGTGCAAAAAGAACTGCTATAGGAAGTTTTGGAGGAAGTTTAAAAGATATTTCTGCTGCGAAAATAGGTGGAGAGCTTGTGAAACAATCATTAGAAAGTATAAATCTTAATCCAAATCTAGTTGATGAAATAATATTCGGTAATGTTTTGCAGACTGGTTTAGGACAAAATGTAGCACGTCAAATCGCAGTTAATGCAGGTATTCCAAAAGAAAAAAGCGCCTTTGTTGTAAATAAAGTTTGTGGATCAGGACTGAAAAGTGTTGTTCTTGGGGTACAATCAATATTATTAGGGGATAATGATGTAGTAGTTTGTGGTGGTGTTGAGAACATGAGTGCGGCACCTCATTATACAAAGAATGCTCGTTTCGGACAAAAATTAGGCAGTTTAGAATTAGAAGATACTATAATAAATGATGGTCTTACAGATGCGTTTGAAAACTATCATATGGGTATTACTGCTGAAAATATCGCAGAACAATACAATATAACAAGAGAAGAGCAAGATGAATTTGCTCTTTCAAGTCAGAATAAAGCGGCAGCAGCTATTGAAAATAATCAGTTTGCTAACGAAATAGCATCGATAGTTATTAAAACTAGACGAGAAGAAATTATTTTTGATACAGATGAATTTGTTCGTCCGAATACAACGTTAGAAAGTTTAGCTAAATTACGACCAGCTTTCAAAAAAGATGGAACTGTAACAGCAGGAAACGCATCAGGAATAAATGATGGTGCAGCCTGTGTTGTTTTAATGAGTGAAACTCGTGCTAAAGAACTAGGATTAGAAGTTCTTGCTTATATTGATGGTTATGCTTCGGCAGGATTAGACAATACGGTAATGGGATTAGGTCCAGTTCCAGCAACGCAAAAAGTACTAGAAAAATTAAGTTTAAACATAGAAGATATAGATTTATTTGAAATGAATGAAGCTTTTGCTGCACAATCTATAGCTGTAACTCGTCTACTAAATCTAGATCAAAACAAAGTAAACACACGTGGAGGAGCTATTTCGCTAGGACATCCAATCGGAGCTAGTGGATGCCGAGTTTTAGTTACTTTAGTTTACGCACTAATCAATGATAATAAAGAAAAAGGTGTCTGTTCCCTTTGTATAGGAGGAGGACAAGGGATAGCTATGGTGATTTCTAGAAAATAGTTATATGATTTATATAAATATATATTTATAAGAAAAGCTGAATATCTTATTAAAATTAAAGTTATTTATGAAAATAATTGTCTATTAGTAAAGAAAGTGTTAAAATAGATAAGTGATTATTTTTAAGGAGAAATATTGTGAATAAATTCATAAAAGAACATGGACAAGTTATTTTGTGGTTTATCTTTTTAGTGTTTATGCTAATATCACTTAGTATGGTTTTTACACATGGCATTAGATATGCAGTAATAGTCTTTGTACTAAGTTTTATATTATTATGTCCACCTATTGTAAAATTAATTCAGCGTAAAACGCGATTGAAAAAAGTAGTATTAGGTGTTGTAAGTGCACTTGTAATGATGTTAACTATGTTAATGACGAATCATTTCAGTGAAGCTAGAAAAGAAGAACAAAGAAAAACTTTCCAAGAGAAAAAAGAAGAACGTGATAAAAAATTAGAAGAACAGTCTTCAGAAGAGAAAAAAGAAGATAATTCTGATGAGGATAAAGAACAACAACAAGTTCTTCCCCCTCCTGCTTCTAAGAAAAAAATTGACGAACAGGATGGAACAAAAAATGAGACTGTTCAATTAACTCAAACTCAACAAAATAAACAGCAACAACAACCTAAAAAAGTAGTTGTAAGAGCTAGTAAAAAGAGTGGAGTTTATTACACACCGACACATCCTTCTTATAATAATGTTGCAGCAAGAAATCTACTAGTCTTTAGTTCAGAAGAAGCTGCTCAAAGAGCAGGTTATAGAAGAGCTGCATAAAAAAATCTCAGACATTTATTGTCTGGGATTTTTTGTTTGGAATAGAAATAATATAAAATAAAAAAACGTGTTTGGGGAACACGTTTTTTTAGTGAACTAAATTAAGTTCTAAGCAATTTCTTGCTTGTTTATATCTAATCTTATATACAAATAACAAAAGAGTCTTTCAACTCTTTAAAGGGAGAATGGCTTGCCTAGGGAGCGACAAGCCACATTATGAAAAAAATTAAAAAGTTTTATTATCTGTTAATATCATAAAGAATTAACCGAAATATTGGTTTAAACAAAAATAATTTCAAACTTAAAAGGGAGAAACGACAAGTGTCGTTAAGAATGAAATATTATTACTTTTGTTTAGGTAACCATTATATACCTTGTACTTAAAATATACTTAAAATTTTCTTTAATTTTTAAAAAAATGAAATTTGCTCGTTTGTTTTCATTTTTAATTCAAAATTTATAGTTTCTCTATCATTTTCAGCTAAATAACTGTTAATTTGAGAGAAGACTTTGCTTCCGAAAAAGCCACGGTATGCGGATAGTGGACTTGGATGAGCTGATTCAATAATTTTGTGTTTTGAAGGGTCAATTAGTTTATTTTTACTTCTTGCATAGGCTCCCCATAAAACAAAAACTACATTTTCATTTTTTTCTGAAATATTTTCAATTATGTAATCCGTGAAATTTTCCCAGCCTATTTTACTATGACTTGCTGGAGAATTTTTTTCTACAGTTAGTACAGCATTAAGCAAAAATACACCTTGCTTGAACCAAGATTCTAAGTTTCCTGTTTTTGCTGGTTTAATACCTAAGTCATCATGAAGCTCTTTGTAAATGTTAATAAGACTTTTTGGAAGTGGTACGCCATCATTTACTGAAAAACTTAACCCACATGCTTGATCAGGATTATGATAAGGGTCTTGTCCTAATATTACGACTTTAATATCTTTTAATGGTAAGTCGAAAACTCTAAAAACCTGTTCTTTTGGCGGATAGATAGTTTTAGTAAGACGTTGTTCGTCAATTTCTTTTATCATATTATTTAGTTCATCTATTTTTGGATAATTATTGAATATTTCTTCCCAACTGCTGTGCATATAAAACTCCTTTGAATAACTGCTTGTTATAAAAGTATAACATAGTTAAATTTTTATTAAAATAGTTCTGATTGAAGTTATCTAGGACATAAGGGTTTGGAGTATGATATAATGTTATTAACGAATATTTAGGAGGAATATGTATGAAATTAGGTTTTATCGGTGTGGGAAATATGGGGAAAGCTATCTTAGAAGGACTACTTCGAAGTTGTAAAGTTAGTAGTACCGATATCTTTGTGAGAAATTCTTCGGATAGAAGTACTAGAAATGTTGCTGAAGAAACAGGTGCTGTATTTTGTAAGAGTCTAGAAGAAGTCGTAGAAAACAGTGATATTGTATTTTTAGGGGTAAAGCCATATTTAGTAGGAACAGTACTTGATGAAGTGAGTCTTAGTTTGAAGAATAAGATTGTTATTTCAATGGCTGCAGCTGTCGAAATAAATGATTTAGAAAAGAAAATTCCAGAGACTAAAATAGTTAGAATTATGCCGAATACACCCGTAAAAATAGGGAGTGGTGTAGTAGGTGTTACATTTAACTCTTTAGTGGCAGCTGAAGAAAAAATATTAGTATTAGATCTCTTAAATAATTTAGGTATTACCGAGGAAATATTGGAAAAAGACATGGCGGCTTTAACAGCTTTAAGTGGTTCAGGTCCTGCGTATGGATATTTATTTATAGAAGCATTAGCTGATGGAGCCGTATTAAATGGATTAAAACGTGATGTAGCTTATAGACTTGCTGCAAGTACAGTTTTAGGTGCTGCGAAGATGGTGTTAGAGACTAAAGAGCACCCAGGTAAGTTAAAAGATGATGTATGTTCACCAAGTGGAAGTACTATCGAGGCTGTGAGAGTTTTAGAAGAAAAGAATTTCCGTAGCGCAGTTATAGAATGTGAAAAAGCTTGTTTCGATAAATTAGATAGAATGAAATAGAATATAAGATTAAAGCTTCAACTAAAGAAATTTAGCTGAAGCTTTAAGTTTTTATTTATTCAATTCATCTGTTAAGTTGTAAAGTTCATCTACTAGGTGACCAACATAAGCAATTGCTTCTTTAAGTGGTTCATCAGTGCTTACATCACAACCTGCAAGTTTAGAAAGATCTAGTGCTGACATGCTGCTTCCTTTAGAAAGAACATTTAACCAAGTGTCAGCATAAGAATTGTCATTATCGATCTTATTAGCGATAGCTGTACCGATTGTTAATCCTGCAGAGTAAGTGTAAGGGTATAGTCCCATGTAGTAGTGAGGTTGTCTCATCCAAGTAAGCTCTGCACCTTCATTAACTACTAAACTATCTCCGAAGAACTCTTCCATAACGTTGCGTTTTACTTCAGAAAGAACATCAGCAGTTAACATTTCATTGTTATCTACCATTTTGTAGATTCTATCTTGATAAACAGCTTCTAAGTAGTGTGTTACCATATTATGGAAGTATGTTCTACTAATCATGTTGCTGATAACCCAACGTTTGAAACGAGCATCAGTGTTAGTTTTTAGTAGGTAGTTAGATACGATAACCTCATTACAAGTTGAAGGAGCTTCAACGAAGTAAAGTGGGCAATCGTTGTTTAACATTGTTTGGTGTTTTCCTGTACTCATGAAGTGATATGCATGTCCAAGCTCGTGAGCAAGAACGAAAACTTCATTCATTTTTCCAGTCCAAGAAAGTAGGATAAATCCAGCTACATTAGGAACTGTTGCACAGAATCCACCAGTACTTTTCCCGATGTTTTGAGGGAAGTCAGTCCAACGTTTGTCATAACTTTCATCGATCATTTTAACGTAGTCTTCACCAAGAACACCAAGTGCTTTTTTTAGATAAGAACGAGATTCGTCGATGGTCATATCAACTTCGAAATCTGGATCAAGGTTGATCTTACAGTCAGCAAACTGCATATCTTCAATTTTGTGTTCGCGAGCTAAAAGTTTAATGTAACGTCTGATATGAGGTGCTAAATCTGTCATAAGAGTACGGATTTGACGATCATATAGTTCGCGGTTACCATCTTGAGCGGCTAATAGGTAGTCGATAACACTATCATAACCACGCATTGTAGCAAGCATTTTTTCTTTTTTGATTTGTGAAATATACTCGTTTGCTGAAGTGTTTTTATAAGCATTTAATGTTTTATAAAAACTTTTCGCAGCATTACGGCGCACTTCAGTATCGTTATCCATTTCGTGTAAGTTTTCGTATAGTACGAAGCTATTTTCGAAAGTTTTTCCATTTGCTTCGAAGCTGTCGAATTGCATATCTTCATGCTTAGTTACCTCATATAGATTGTAGTAACCAGGAAGACTCTCGTAGTTTGCGATTACTTGTTCAGCTTCTTTTGATAATGTGTGTTTTTTCTCCTGAACGATTTTTTCGAAGTAGTATTCTAAATCAGGACGATAGTTTTTCACGAAATCTTTAATGAATTGTTCATCTAGTCCTACAAGTTCAGTATCGAAGAAACTTAAATTCCCCGCCCATAAAGTAGAAACATCTTCAAAAAGTGTTACATTTTGTATTACGTTGTCATTAAATCTATCTACCGCCATTGGTAATTCAGCGTAGTGAGAAAGTTTATAAAATTCTTCATAAAGTTCTTCGTATTTTTTAACGGCAGTATCTAAAGTAGCGTGATCCACTAATTTTCCTTCGTAAGTAGCCTTGAAATCTAAAATCTCTTTTTTAATATTCTCAAGGCTCGCTTTAAAATCTTCATCAGTTTTGTATAGAAGAGTCATATCCCAAGTATATTTCTCTTCGACTTCTTTTCTTGGTATTAATTTCATTTCAGTCATAGTTTACCTCCTGTAAATAATAATTTTAAAGTCATTGGACTTAAGTAATATTATAATATGATATGAACTATAAGTCTATAAAATATTGATAACTAGAAAGAGTACAGTGTGATTTTATAGAAATTAGAGAAATTCTAATTATAAATTGTCTTAGAAAAAATTGATTGAAGTTAAAGTTTACTCTATAAATTTTTTGAGTTATAATTTTAATTAGTAGATTTATTAAAAAAAGCGAGGTATCTTATGAAAATAGCAGTAGTAGGTGGGGGAATAGTAGGAGCTACATGTGCTTATTATTTGTCAAAAGAACAAAAAAATGAAATAGTAGTTTTTGATTATGGTTTGGGTCAAGCTACTAAAGCTTCAGCTGGGATTATAAGTCCGTGGTTTTCTAAAAGACGTAATAAGCCATGGTATAAGATGGCGAGACTTGGAGCGGATTTTTATTTGAAATTAGTTAAAGATTTAGAAGCTGATGGCTATAATACTAACTTTTATTCACAATGTGGAGTATATTTATTGAAAAAAAATGAAGATAAGCTACCTGAGTTAAAAGAACTTGCTGAAAGTCGTAAAGAATTATCACCGATGATAGGGAATTTAGAGATAATCTCAAAAGAAGAGATTCAAAAAATTATTCCTAGCTTCGATAACAATGGAGATGTACTGTATGCGAGTGGTGGTGGACGAGTAGAAGGAGAGAGATTCGTTAATACTTTACTTACTGCTTCGAAAGCTAATGTCGTTAGGGAAAAAGTTAGTCTAAAGGTTGTGGGAGATAAATATGAGATTAATGGACAGGTCTTTGATACTGTTGTTCTTGCGACTGGTGCGTGGTTAAAAGATATATTAGAGCCTCTTGGTTTTAATGTTGATGTTCGTCCGCAAAAAGGCCAACTAAGAGATTATAAAGTTTCTGATGAAAATACAGGATCTTATCCGGTTATTATGCCTGAGGGTGAATTGGATATTATTCCATTTGAAAAAGGCGTTGTTAGTGTTGGAGCGACACATGAAAATGACATGGGCTTTGATTTAACTGTTGATAAACAACAACTTGATGCTTTTGGTGAAGAAGCGGAGAACTTCTTAGGCGAATTAAAAAATGCACAGATAATAAATGAACGCGTTGGAATTAGGGCTTATACTAGTGATTATTCTCCGTTCTTTGGTGAAGTTCCGACATTAGAAAATGTCTATGCGGTTAGTGGTCTTGGTTCTTCTGGTTTAACTACTGGTCCGATAATTGGCTATAGTGTAGCGAATATAATTTTAGGAAATGATATAGAATTAGACCCACAAGATTATAATATTGCAAATTATATAAAAATTAAAAATAATTAGAGCGTTTTTTAGTAGTATATTATGATTTCTATAAAATGTGTAAATTAAATATAAGATGTTTTATAGTAACGATATTGTAATTTAGATATAAGTAAAAACTATGTAAAATAATAGTTCTAAAATTTTTGAAGATGTTTATTGAAAATATCTTCTTTTTTCTTCTATAAAAATGGCACAACGCTTGCATTTTATGATATAATTGAATGTGGACTGTTGTACGCATTAGATGTTGTTTTTGCGTGCTAACGATATTATTAATCAAAGGAAGGAGATTATTTATGATAGCTGAATACTTATCAGGAGTAAGTACTCTAACACTAATTATTCATTTATTGGATATATTATTAGTTTGGTTCTTAGTTTATAAATTGCTAAGTTTATTAAAAGGTACTCGTGGTATGCAACTTGTTAAAGGTATATTAATCGTTATTGGATTGAAAATATTCTTTAACTTTATTGGATTCAAAACGATGACATATATATTTGAACAAGTAGTTACTTGGGGAGTGCTAGGAATAATGATTATATTCCAACCAGAATTAAGACGAGCTCTTGAATACATAGGAAGGGTACAGCTATCGAATATCTTCAATATTAATTATAAAGATGTACAGAAAAAATCTACTGAACATATAATCAAAGCTGTTGTTGATTCATCAAGACATATGGCACGACGAAGAATAGGTGCACTTATAGTTTTAGAAAATAATACCGGACTTGATGAATATGTGGAAAGTGGTATTACAGTTAATGCTGAGGTTACAAATGAACTGATAATTAATATTTTCATTCCTAATACACCTTTACATGATGGTGCAATGATAATCGATGAAAATAAAATTCGTGCTGCAAGTTGTGTGCTTCCTCTATCGGATAATAGATCTATAGCTAGTAGCTATGGAACAAGGCACCGTGCGGCTCTAGGGTTATCTGAAGTGACAGATGCTATAGTAATTGCTGTGTCAGAAGAAACAGGAAAAATTAGTGTATGTCAAAATGGTGTTTTAACTTCAGATTTTTCGACAGAAGATTTAGCGAAATATTTAGCTAAAAACTGGAAACAGCAAGATAAAATAATTAAATAAGAGGTGATATTATGCAACTAAAAGAAAATAATAAGTTAAAGTTAATATCATTTTTAATAGCGATACTATTGTTCTTATCAGTTAATGAAAATTTCAAGAATTTCTCAGTTCTTGGAGGTGATACGAACGATAATGCTACTGCATGGGTTAGTGATATCCCACTTGAAGTTGATTATGATAAAGATAAATTGTATGTGGTAGGTATTCCTAATACAGTATCTGTTAAATTAACTGGATCACAGACGAAAGTCCAGAAAGAAAGTGTTGCTAAGAACTTCAAAGCGAAGTTGAATCTTAGAAATGCTCAAATTGGTGATGATCAAAAAGTTAAAATTGAAATAAATGGACTTGAAAAAGGTGTAGATGGGACTGCAGAACCTTCTACAATAACTATATCTATTAGGGAAAAAGCAACTAGAGAGTTTAGAGTTACGCCGATAGTTAAAAAAGAGAGATTATTGATAGGATATGAAGTAGATAAACTTAGCGTTACAAATGAGACTGTCAAAATTTCTGGAGCTATCGAAAGCCTTAATAGGATAAATGAAGTTCGAGCTGAGAGTGATACTCGTACGAAAATTAATAGAAACACTAGAGAAGAGGCTAAATTAGTAGCTTACGATAGTGATTATAATAAAATAGAGGATATTCAAATAGAACCGAACTCAACTCTTATGAGTATTGAATTAAAAAATATTGAAAAAGAAGTGCCGTTAGAAGTAAATACTATAGGTAGCCTACCTTCAGGATATGAGTTAGTTAGTGCTACTGCGGATGTTTCTAAGGTAACTATTAGGGCGGAAGACGCTAATGAATTAGCAAAAATTAATGAAATGTTCGTTGATGTTGACTTGAGCGATGTTAAAGAAGAAACAGAAGAGCGTAGTAATCTAAAAATATATCCAAAAGAAAATATAAGGATAGCGACAGATACGCCGATTGTTAAAGTAACGATCAAGATAAGGAAAAAATAAAGATGACAGATAAAAAATTGATGTTTTTAGCTATTAATATGCTTATAACGGTTTTCAGTTTAGCTATAATAATAGGAACTATGTTTATAGAAAACCAAAGTGTCAAAAAAACAGCTATTTTCGTGGCGATAACGATATTAATAGTTCAGAAGTTAGTAGAGATAAAAGTAATTGAAGAAACTCGAAAAGTCAGTATTGTTATATTACTTATAATTATTGCAGCTGCAGGGTACTTCGGTTATAGATTATATTAAAATATAAAGAGCTTGGGGGAAGATTTGGAAACCTGATTAGAATTCGTGTTTTTAAATCGCCCCCCGCAAAGTTTATTAGATAAGTAAAAGCTATGATTTCGTAGCGTATTTATTTGTAAACTATTGCGACACAGTATGTAGTTAAGTTTTATCTTGATTATATAAATTAACCCCTTTGCTCATTTAAAGAATTAGTAGGAGATGTTATGGATAAATTATTTTCATCAAAAATATATATAAATCATAGATTTAAGCTAATTATGGTATTGGATTTATTGACGGTAATATTTGGAGTAGTAGCATCTATATTTTTAGGTAAGGCTTCGGATCCATTTTCTATGTTGAATGACCATCACGTAGAAATAGCCGAATTTTTAGTGATTTCACTTGTGGTTTATACAATTAGTTTTTATTTGTTTGGTACTAATAAATCACTGTGGTCTTACTTAGGTGTAAATGAAATAGTAAATATTTGCTTTTCAGTAGTACTAGGAGATTTAATCACTAGTATTTTATACCAATATATGCTACCTGATACATTTTCAAATGTTAGATTTGCGATTTTTTCACCGTTATTAATAATCGCCGGAATGATGTTTACAAGAATGCTTTACCGTGCTTTACGAGAAAGAGAAGCGGGTAAATATGGTGCTAATTCTTATAAGAATACATTTATAATAGGTGCAGGAGATGCTGGATATATCTTGTTAAAAGAATTATCTAAAAATAATATTTTCCGTGCCAATGTAGTTGGACTTATCGATGATAACAGAAAAAACTCTGTAATTAGTGGGGTTACTGTTGTCGGAACAACATATGATATGTTGAAACTTATTCCAAAATATGAAGTAGAGCAGGTATTTTTAGCTATTCCTTCAATTGGAGCATATGATAAAAATAGAATATTAAACGTACTAAAAGAAGCGAATGTTACTGTTAAAGTAATGAGCTCAGGTATTGCTGTAGAGGACGGGGAAAGTATTTCTAAACACTTAAAAGACGTGTCTATTGAAGATTTATTAGGACGTGGTGAAGTGAAACTGTCTCAAGGTGAGATTCGTTCATATATTAAAGGGAAAAGTATTCTTGTTACTGGTGCTGGTGGTTCGATTGGAAGCCAGATTGTTAGAGAAATATTCAAATTCAAACCTAGTCAACTTGTTTTAGTAGATGTTAACGAGAACGCATTATACATGCTAGAGCGTGATTTAGATTTTGAAAAATCACACAGTAAAGAATATGCGGATATACAATATATTTCTGAAATAGTAAGTATTCGTGAAAAAGCTGCTTTAGCTGAGGTGTTTGATAAGTATAAGCCTAATGTAGTGTTCCATGCGGCAGCACATAAACATGTGCCTTTAATGGAACGTCGTCCACAAGAAGCTATAAAAAATAATGTTTTTGGAACGAAAAATGTTATGGATGTGGCGATTGAAAAAGAAGTAGAAAGATTTATTATGATTTCTACTGACAAGGCGGTAAATCCAACGAATGCGATGGGAGCTTCGAAACGTTTAACAGAGATTATCTTACAATCAAAAGGTAATAAGTACAAAACGAAATTTGCTGCGGTTAGATTTGGTAATGTACTAGGTTCTAATGGTTCTGTAATTCCTATTTTTAAAGAACAGATTAAAAAAGGTGGTCCTATCACTATTACGCATAGAAATATTATTCGTTACTTCATGACGATTCCAGAAGCGGCACAATTAGTGCTACAAGCTGGGTATTACGCAAGTGAAGGGGAGATTTTCCTATTAGACATGGGAGAACCCGTAAAAATAATAGATCTTGCGACAAACTTAATCAAACTATCAGGATTAGAACCATATAAAGATATCGATATCGAAGAAATCGGACTAAGACCTGGTGAGAAGATGTATGAGGAGTTATCACTTGATTACGAAAGTAGTGAAAAGACTGATAACAAAATGATCTATAAAAATACAACTTTAGATATTGATGTAGAAGAATTAGATAAAAAACTAAATGAATTAAAATCAATGCTAGGGCATTCAACAAATGAAGAAATACGTAGCAAGTTATTTGAAATAATAAATTGTTATAATGGATAAAGAAAGGAGGGCGATTCAAAGATGATTTTGAATCGCTCTTTCTAGCTATATAAGGGAGTTTGTAGTATAGCTAGTGATAGAGAGTGTCTATTTTATTTTTCTACGTTTTTAGTTTTTTTAGCTATATAGTTAGTTAGAGCCCAAGATAACACTATAGGTAAGATTGAATAAACAAATTGGAACACTGATAATATGGTTTTATATTTTTGTGTAAAGTCTTGACTATCCACTCTATCTAATATTAATAATAGTACGATACCAAATAACAGATAGAATACTAGAAATATGTAATATCTTTTTTTTATTTTTTTTGCGTTTACCATAGCAACCTCCCTGGAATCGCGTATTGCGTATTTACTATTAATATGGAGTGACTCAAAAAGTATGATCTTTTAAGAAACAAGATTTTGTTAAGTCAGCTCCTTTAGTACCTTTAACATAACACAAAATATTAAAAAATAAAAGACTGATAAAATCATTGTTTTTATGGTATAATAAAGGTTAATGATGTTATTTTTAGAGATAGTTAACATAACATTACTTAAAAAAATATATAATGATTAAGTGCTGATTTCAAAAGAGTAAATTTTTTGAGGTTGGTATTTTTTATAACTTCGGTTCTATATATTATTTGAAGGATGTAATATTGTGTTGTAGTTGTTAAATTAATACTCTTTAAGTTATAATAATATTGTAAGATATTGAGAGGATGGGGGAGTATTTATGGAATTTAGACAGTTAAACTATTTTATTACAGTTGCGAATAAGAGAAGTTATTCTTTAGCGGCAAAGGAATTATTTGTTACGCAGCCTACATTAACGTTAGCAATAAAGAAATTGGAGAAGGAATTTAATACTACTTTATTTGAGCAAAATAATAGACGTTTAGAGTTAACAGAAAGTGGGCAAATGCTTTATGAAAAAGGTATTGTTTTATTGAAATCATACAATAATTTAATTGATGAAATGAATGCATCTATTGAAGAAAGTAGAGAAGTGCTGAAGGTAGGTTTAACAGTATTATTTGCAATTCAATATATGGAAGAAATATCGAGTTTTATAGCTAGACATCCTAAAGTTGAGTTGAGCTTAATTCAACATGGTTCTAAACAACTGCAAAGGATGGTTGCTAATGGAGATCTAGATTTAGGATTACTTTCTTTTCCACAGTATGAGAGAGGCATTGTTATGAAACCTATTGAAAGAAAAAAGGCTTCGTATGTTGCTGCGATTGTAGTTCCTTCTAATCATCCTTTGGAAAATAAAGAAGAGATTACTATTGAGGATTTAAAAGATGTGCGAATAAGTTCACTCACAAAAAATTATGTCCTAGGAAATGAAATTTATGTGAAGTGTAGGGAGAGAGGTTTTGAACCGAATATTGTTTTTGCCGATGATAATTGGACTGTTCTTGTTAAGAGTATAGAGATATTTAATAGTGTGGCTATATTGCCTGCTGAGTTCGAAGATATTAGTCAATTTCAAAATACGAAGTGGATACCGTTAGCGGAAAAGATGGAGTACAAGGTAGGAATTGCTCATAAAAAAGACGAAGATATTTCTGAAATAGGAAAATTGTTTATAGACTACATACTTTCTGAAAAAATTAAGAAAAAGTAAAAAATATAGAAAAAGGTAGTGACTTATGAAAATAGATTTATGAGTCACTACCCTTTTTGTAGACCATACATAGAAGTTTAAAGCATAGTAGTTCTATTTTTCGAAAATATTATATTTTTCTTCGTTATTAAGAACTCTCAGTGCGCCTGATGCTAGAGCCTGCATTTCTTTTTCTCCTGGGATAATGAATAGTGGAGCGATGAATTCAACTCTTTCTCTAACTTTATCTGAGATAAAATTAGAACGCGCTATTCCACCGGTAAGTATTATAGCATTTACTTGTCCTTTTAATACTGTAGCTAATTCACCTATAGCTTTTGATATTTGATAGGCCATTGCTTCTAATACAAGTTTTGCTTTTTCATCACCATTATCCATAAGTTCATGGATTTTTCTTGCATCATTTGTTCCGAAGTATGAGACAAGCCCTCCTTTTTTACGAGTCAGTTCTGTCACTTCTGATTTAGTTTTTTCATAGCATAAGTTAATATATTGTTTAAGTGGAATACCTCCTGTACGTTCGCTAGAAAACATTACTTCATCATCAGAAATAACATCGACCATGCGTCCATTTTCATGTGCACTAGCACTAGAACCACCACCAACATGAACGACTATAAAATTCCCAGATTCGTATGGGATATTTAACTTATTAGCCACATCATGAGCTACAGCTCGCATATTAAGTGCGTGGCCGACACTTTTTCTATCGATTAGGCTTGAACCAGAGATACGAGCAACATCATTCATTTGATCGACGGTAACAGGATCATATATGAAAGAAGGCGCAGACTCAACACCAAATTTTTCCGCAACACTTTTAGCAAGTGATGCTCCTAGGTTAGAGGCGTGTTCTAATAAGGGCCTATTTTTTAAACAATCTATAAGATTCTCATCTACAAGAATAGCCCCAGCATCTACTGGTGGAAGAAGCCCCCCACGACCTACAACTGAATCAAACTTGTGATTAGGTATCTTCTCTTTAATTAGTGACTCAATATCAGTTAATCTAAGTGACAATTGATCGAAGATATTATTGAATGGCTTTAGTTGTTCTAATGAATAGGTAATCTCATGTGAGAAAATTTCTGTAGTATTTTCATAGTATGCAACCTTGGTAGAAGTTGCACCTGGATTAATAACGCATATTTTTTTCATATTAATTCTCCTTGTCTGCTAGCAGTGCTAGAATTAACGAGTATTTTTTTTCGGTATCAGAAGCGGAGCGTGATGTTAGTACGATTGGAACAGTTGCTCCAAGTATCAATCCAGCCATTTTGGCTTCTGCCATTAGTATTAGTGATTTAGAAATACCGTTACCAGAGACTATGTCAGGAACTACTAGAACATCAGCGTCTCCTTGGATATTCCCTGCATATTTTTTCTCTTGTGCAATATTTTTATCAAGAGATATATCCAAAGATAATGGTCCCTCAACAATTAGTGTTTCATTATTTTTGAAGTGTTTTGAGATTTCATCAGCTTCTACCGAAGATTTTTGTTTAGGGTTAACCATCTCTGCAGCAGATAATAGGCTGAATTTTATTTTCTCATAACCAAGAGATTTGAAAATCTTAGAAGTTTCTTCGATTATTTTTATTTTCTGCTCTTCAGAAGGTTCAAGAATCATTCCACCATCGGTTATACCTAAAAGTTTATTATATTTTGGAATATCTAATAATGCTAGGTGGAAAAGAACAGAACTTTTTTTAATTCCTGTTTCTTTATTTACTACTTCTCTTAAAAGTGTTGAAGTAGGAAGGTTTCCTTTCATGATAAAGTCAGCTTTACCCTCTCTAACTAACTCTATACCTTTTTTTGCAGCAGATATATCATCTTCTATATCTATAATTTCAAAATCACTGTTTTTAGTATTTATATCTAGTAATAATTCATCTATTTTTTCTTTAGAATCTATTAGAATAGGTATTAAATAACCTTTATTAGCAAACTCAAAAACACTATGAAGAGCATGGTCTTGAGCAGCTTTTACAACGACGATTGTTTTAGGTTTAGTTATTTTTGTTTTAAAAATGTCATCTAGTTGATTAAAACTTTCTAACATAATATTCTCCTTTCTTCTTTAAAGAAAGAAACAGAGAAGTTGAACATCCCTGTTCTTTCTTTAAAAGTTAAATTTTAGGAATGAATTGCTTTTTTTAGAATAATATCGGCTGCTTCAACCACGACTTCATTAAGAGAAGGGTGTCCGTGGATAGTTAGAGAAATATCATCAACTGTCAGTCCTTGTTCTACGGCAAGTGCTAATTCCGCAATTAGGTCACTGGCACCAGGCCCAACAATGGCTGCGCCGATAATTTTATTAGTATTTTTTATTGCGACTATACGGACGAATCCTTTACTTTGAGAAATCGATAAAGATCTTCCGTTATGTCCAAATGAATATTGCCCAGTTACTACTTCATAACCTTTTTCTTGTGCTTGAGCTTTTGTATATCCTACGAGTGCTATTTCAGGTGTAGTAAAGCAGACTGTTGGGATGGCAAAGTAGTCGACTATTGCAGCTTTATCCCCATTTAATGCTTCAGCAGCAATTTTTGCTTCATACATTGCTTTATGAGCTAATGTAGGACCTTCTACGATATCTCCAATAGCGAATATATGTTCTTTAGTCGTTCTACGTTGTTTATCAACTTTAATTAACCCGCGATCTGTAACTTCAACGCCCGCGTATTCTAAGCCAAGTTCATCGAATTTTGCTTTTCTACCAACGGATACCAAAACATAATCTGATTCTATAGTAAATTCTTTTCCATCAACAGAGTAGTTCGTGATGACAGAATTGTCAGTGTTTTTTGCGTTATTAGCAGTGGCATTCGTGATAATTTCTACACCTTTATTTTTTAGTTCTTCAATTACTACATTGGCTATATCATCTTCAAAAACTCGTAAAATTTTTTCTGTTCCTTCAATGATAGTAACTTTTGAACCAAGTGAAGCATATGCTCCAGCTAATTCAATACCAATATAGCCACCACCGATAACAACTAGTGATTTGGGTACTTCAGTAAGATTTAAAACTTCAGTTGAACTAAGTATGCGATCTTTAAATTTAAACCCTTTAATTTCTATCGGTTGTGTTCCAGTTGCGATAATAGCTTCTTTAAAATGATATGTATTATTGTGGAATTCGTCTAAAATTACGCTGATAGTTTTATCGTCTATAAAGTTAACCTCACCATAAATTACATTAACACCGTTTTTTTTCAATAAGCCTTGAACACCTTTGTGTAAAGTTTCTACAACTTCTTCGTTTTTCCAACGTTGCGTCTCAACAAAGTCTATTTCTGCATTATCAACTTTTATTCCACGAGTTGATTTTTTTATTTCGTCAAATTGATGACTTACAGATATAAGTGCTTTTGAAGGGATACAACCACGATGTAAACAAGTTCCGCCCACTTTTTCTTTCTCAAATAGGGTAACTTTTTTACCTAGTTGAGCTAATTTAATAGCTGCGACGTAACCACCAGGGCCACCACCAATGACAATAGTATCTAGTTCTTGAATAAAATTTCCTACTACCATAATTATCCCTCCACTAACAATAAATCAGGATCTGCTAAATACTCTTTGACTGTATTTAGTGCGCGTTGTGCTGTACCACCATCTACAATTCTGTGGTCGAATGAGAATGAAAGTTTAAGCATTGGGACAAGTTTTGGTTGTTTGTTTTCATCTGGGATAAATGTTTCTTCGAAACGTCCAAATCCTAGTATAGCTACTTCAGGTTGATTGATAATTGGAGTAGCCCAAACACCGCTAGTAGCAATTGCTCCAACATTTGTAATAGTCATAGAACCATCTGTTTGTTTATCTCTTCCTAATTTACCAGCATGAGCAAGAGCTGTGTTCTCATCTAGTTCACGAGCTATTTTGAATAGACTCTTGAAGTTAGCATCCTTAATGTTTGGTACGAATAAACCATGTTCAGTATCGGTTGCAACACCAATATTAATGTAATTTTTATATATTATCTCTAATTTTTCGTTATCTACAGAGGCATTTAACTCTGGGAATTTTGCAAGAGTGGCTGCCACAGCTTTTATGAAATATGCTGTGTATGTAAGTTTAATATCTCTGTCTTTTGCTATTTGTTTCATTCTATTTCTATGTTCAACAAGTTTTTCAACATTTACTTGATCTAGAACTGTTACGTGAGGTGAAATAGCTTTACTATTAACCATTGCACGTGCAATAGCTTTTCTAATATTAGTCATCGGTACTCTTGTAGTATTGTTAGTGCTATTTGAAGGAGTAGGTTCAAATTTAGGAACTGCCGCCACCTCAGGTTTTTCGCTAATAACTTCGTTTGTAACTTGTGGTTGCTGAACTGTTTCAACTTCTTTAACAGTACCGTTATTAAGGTAATTTTCTATGTCTTCAATTGTAACCAGACCACGTTTACCAGTGGCAGGTACTAGTCTAAGATCGACCCCTTTATCTCTAGCGTATTTTCTTACTCTAGGGATGGCTAATAATCTAATATCAACATCAGATGAATTATTTTGTTTTTCTACAGGTTTAATAGTCTCGGTAGCAGTATTATCTTCAACTTCGGCAGATTCTTGTTCCTCGTGTACTTCTACATTTTGATCTGTTTCAATATCAACAATAACTGAACCAACCTTAGCCATTTCCCCAACTTGTGCATAAATTGTTTTAATTGTTCCAGAAACAGGAGACGGCAGGGCAACAACAGCTTTATCACTTTGAATTTCTACTAGAATATCATCTTCTTTCACTGCTTCTCCAACTTTAAAACCCCATTGAATAATTTCACTTTCATGAAGTCCTTCTCCACTATCTGGTAAAATAAATGAATAAATCATATTAAGTCCCTCCATTCATTAAAAGTCATAGACTTCTTTAACTTTATTAACGATGTCTGCTGGAGTAGGTAGCCAATATTCTTCAGCTAACCCAAATGAAAATGTAGTATCAGGAGAAGTAACTCGTCCAACAGGTGCATCTAGATACATAAATGCACGTTCAGAAATTTCTGATAGAAGTTGTCCAGCAACCCCAGCTTGACGTTGAGACTCTTGAACTACTATCACACGTCCTGTTTTCTTAACAGAAGATATAATAGTTTCCATATCGACAGGAGAGATAGTTCTAAGGTCAACAACTTCAACAGAGATACCTTCTTTTTCTAATTGTTCAGCAGCTTTTAAGCTATAGTGAACCATAAGACCGTATGTAATGATTGAAACATCTGTTCCTTCTCTAACAACGCTTGCTTTGTCTAATGGTACACGATATCCTTCGTCTGGAACTTCACCTTTAATTGAGCGATACATTCTAAGATGTTCTAAGAATATAACTGGATCGTTACTTTCGATAGAAGAAATTAATAATCCTTTTGCATCATAGGGATTACTAGGAATTACTACACGAAGTCCAGGAATTTGAGCTAAAATTCCGTCTAAGCTATCTGAGTGTAATTCAGGAGTATGGACAGGCCCTCCGAATGTAGAGCGTATAGTAACTGCCATGTTTCGAGTATTTCCTGAACGATATCTAAAACGAGCTAATTGAGAGTATACTGCATCGAAACCTTCTAAAATAAAACTTAAAAATTGAATTTCAGGGATAGGTCTAAATCCTTCAGCTGCTAGTCCAATAGCAAGACCCAAGATACCTGATTCAGCTAAAGGAGTATCTAATACTCTTTTATCTCCATATTTTGCTTGTAAACCATCTGTAATCCTAAAAACTCCACCGTTAACTCCGACATCTTCACCGAATATTAAAGTTTTTTCATCAGTTTTTAATTTGTAATCAAGTGCTTCTGTGACTGCTTGCGCAATAGTTTTCTCAGACATATTAGTTCGCCTCCCTTTGTTTGTATATTTCGATTTGTTCTTTAATGTTTTGGGTAGGAATTTCAAACATATTTTCTAAAAATGTTGAAACTTTTTGTTTTTCAGCTTTGTTTATTGCAACCATCGCTTCTTTAATTTGACGTTTTACATCATCGATTGTTTCTTCTTCTATTTCGCTATTCCATAATCCTTTTTTCTCAAGATATTTTCTTAATCGAATTAGTGGATCTTTTTTCTGCCATGATGATACTTCTTCATCAGTACGATAACGAGTTGGATCATCTGACATAGTGTGTGGTCCTAGACGATAAGTAAATGCTTCGATTAGAACAGGTCCATGTTCAATTGCATATTCACGTGCTTTAGATACAGCGGCATACATTGCCAATGGATCCATACCATCTACTTTTATACTAGCGATACCAGCAGCAACCCCTTTTTGTGCTAGTGTAATTGACTTAGTCTGTTTAGATATAGGAGTAGAGATACCATAACCGTTGTTTTGCAAAATAGTAATTAAAGGAGCATTATACACTCCAGCAAAATTTAATCCTTCATAGAAGTCCCCTTGAGAAGATCCACCATCTCCACAAAATGCTAGTACAACATTTTTTTCACCTTTTAGGCGTTTTCCAAAAGCAACACCAGCAGCATGTGGCATTTGTCCACCAACAATAACTTGAGGAGAGAAGGCGCATAATGATTCAGGATATTGGTTAGCTTTTAAATGACCTTTATACCATAAAAAAGCTTGTTCTATTGTTAAGCCGTGAATAAGTAGTGGAGGGATATCGCGATAGGTAGGAACAAGAAAATCATTTTTTTCAAGGGCGAATGTTGTCGCTAATTGACTAGCTTCTTGACCACCGGCAGGTGGATAGTTACCTAGAGCCCCTTGTCTATTTAAAATAATTACTCTCTCGTCATATGTTCTACCGAAAACTAGAACTTTCATTAATTCCACTAGTTTTTCATCACTAATATCAGGAAACAAATCTGGATTAGTAACTTCACCATCTTCGTTTAGAACTTGATACATAGGAAACAATTCAGCTGGTTTCTTTATTGAATCTTCGAATGTGAATGGTCCTTGTTTAACAATTTTCATAATTTATCACTCCTTAAATTTTGTATTATTGAAAACGATTTCTACACTTTAATTATAATGGATTTACACAAAATTTACTAATTGTATTTTTTTATAGTAATATTAAAAAAATTTATATTAATCAATTGCTACTTAATGATACAGATTAATATTTTTGAGGATATAGCTTTGAATTGTCTTTGATATTTCAATAGATGAATAGAGTGTGGTATAATATTTAAGTGAAACAAATAGGAATGATTTAAGAGGTTTGAACTATTAAAATTATATAGTTTATATCTAAGTTGATAGCGAGGTGATTGAATGAGTAAAGTTTCAGGTAAGGTAACAAAGGTTGAAAGTAAAGGACTGTATATAAAACTAGAAAATGGTAAAGATGCATTTTTACCAAAGGAAAATATGTTTATAGGTAAAAAGAAAAAGTTAGAGGAGATTTTTTCTGTTGGTTTTGTTATTAAAGCAGAGGAGAAAAGTACGAAGGATTCTTTAGTGATCTTAACACAAAAAGAGTTAAAACAAGCTGAAGTTGAGAAGAAAAAAGTAGAGAAAAACTCTAAAGAAAAACAGAATAAAAAGAAAAACAAACCGAAGACACCGATTAAAAAAGAAGTCAAAGAGCAACCAGAGGCTCAGAAAAAGCAAGAAGTACAGGAAGAAAAAGAAGAGCCTAAGCAAGAGACAAAAACTCTAAAAGATTTGAAAAAACTTCAATTTATAGGTAATATGAAGATTTCAGTAGGAAAAGGTAAGAAGAGCAATATTACCGAGCTGTCTGAGGAAAAAGAAGAGAAAAAAGAAATCCCCCCAGCACCAGAAGGACTACTAGAAAATATAATCTTAACGACGAAGCAAGCTGAAGATAAGTTTGAGAAAATCAAAAAAGGTCTTCAAGAGAGAGGTTATCTAGATGGACATTAATCTTTTATGGCAAAAAACTGATAAAATAGCACTAGGTCTGTCAGGAGGGGTAGACTCTATAGTTTTATTTCATCTACTTGTAACGAAGTATAAAGAAAGTTATAAGGAACTAGTGGCATTTCACATAAATCATGGACTAAGAGAAGAATCTTACGAAGAAGCTGAATTTGTAGAGAATTTTGTTAAAAACTATAACGTGAAATTTTATAAAAAAGAGCTAAATATGAATGGCTTAGCAAGGGACAGCCACACATCAGAGGAAATGCTCGCAAGAAAACTGCGTTACGAAGCATTTGAGGAGATGTCTTCGTTTGAAGGTGGAGTGAAGTTAGTAACTGCTCATCACAAAAATGATCAGGTAGAAAATATTCTTATGAGACTACTTAGCGGACGTAGTATGGATTATAACTTGATGATAGAAGAGCAGACTACTATCGGAAACTTAGAAGTTTATCGTCCGTTATTAAATATATTAAAAATTGATCTTGAGCAGTATGCTGATAAAAATAACTTGAAATACTACGTTGATTCAACAAACTTAGATACTGACTACACTAGAAATAATATAAGGCACAACATTGTACCATTGTTGAACGATGTAAATGCTGCGAGTTTTGATAATCTGATTAATTTTTCTAGTTATTATCAAAATATTAATACGGAGCTAAAAAACAAAGTATTAGAAGCTAAAAATGACTATGTAATTTCTGAAGAAGAAGGTAAGGTTGAATTAAACAAAGAAAAGCTATTAAAAAATACTAAAGAAGAAGTTTATTTTTTACTAAGAGATATATTAGCAAATAATTTTGGTATTTTTGATGTGAAACAAAGAGCCCTATTTACAATAATAGATGACTTAAAAAACAGAAATAACAATAAAAGTTATGATTTGAAAAATAATTTAAAAATAATTAGCGAATATAATAGTATTTATATTCATAAAATCGAAAAAAAATGTTATAATGATAGGATAGAATTAATAATAGATGAAGTGGATATAAATAAAGTTTATACGTTTCATCAGAGTAATTTTCTAATAACGACAATGAATAATTCATCTGAAGTAGGATTTAACAGGGAAGACTTGCCGCTTGTAGTTACTACTAAGAGGGATGGAGATAGGATTCAAAGAGGTAAAGTTAGTAAAAAACTTTCCCGTCTTTTTATCGATGAAAAAATCCCTAGAGAACTTAGAGATAAACTTCCAGTAATTCGCAATAAAGATGGGGTTTTAGGAGTTTTAGGAATAAATACTAAAGTCAACAAAAATAAAAAATATGATTATTATATAAACATGAAAGGATAAAACAGTGGAAAATTTATTAAAAGATATCGAGAAAGTTCTATTTACACACGAGGAAATCGTAGTTGCTAGTAAAAGAATCGCTAAACAAATTGAAGAGGATTATAAAGATAAATCTCCTGTTCTAATTTGTACATTAAAAGGTGCATTACCTTTTATGGCAGAACTTATGAAGCATATTGATATTCATATAGTTACTGACTTCATGGATGTGTCTAGTTATCACGGAGGAACTGAATCTTCTGGTGTAATTAAAATCAAAAAAGATTGTGGAATGGATATCGAAGGTCGTCACGTAATTATCGTTGAAGACATCGTAGATACAGGAAGAACTCTTAAAGCTCTTATTGAAAACCTAAAAGGAAGAAATGTTGCTTCTGTAGCATGTGCTTCACTAGTAGATAAACCTGAAACTCGTGTAGTTGATGTTGAAGCTGACTACATCGGAATAGTTTCACCAAATGAATTCCTAGTAGGGTTTGGTTTAGACTATGATGAGAGATATAGAAACTTACCTTATATCGGTGTTCTAAAAGAAGAAATTTACTCATAATAATATTTTAATCAAAAAAGGTCAAAATATTAGTCAAACTTTAGTTACATATGGTAAAATAAATTATGTTTAGAAAAATGATAGGAGGAAGATTGTCTATATGAATAATAAAAAAAGGCAAAACCCTATCCTTGGTATGCTTGCGTTAATCGTTATTGCGATTGGATTATTTGCTTATTGGCAACAAGATTTACCTGGGACAACTGAAAAAATAGACTATGCTAAACTTGTTCAGACTATTAAAGATGACAAAGTTAAAGAAATAAGTCTACAAAGAAAAGATGAGAACTACAATGTTAAAGGTACTTATACAGATGGTAATAAGAACTTCGAGAGTGTAGTAGCGGCATCTGATTCTGAAGTACAAAAACAAATTAATGAAAAAGCTAAAGATGGAAAGCTAAGTGTAGTAGAATATAAACCAGCTGAAAAAACTGGAGCAATCTTATCATTCTTAGGTAATATTATTCCATTTATCTTAATGATGGGACTATTAGTTTTCTTTATGTCACAAATGCAAGGTGGCGGTGGAGGCAAAGTAATGAGCTTCCAAAAATCTAAAGCTAAAAAAATAGATGGCGGAGAAGCGAAAGTTACATTCAAAGATGTAGCTGGAGCTGATGAAGAAAAACAAGAACTTGCAGAAATGGTTGAGTTCTTAAAAGATCACCGTAAATTCACTAAGATGGGTGCTAGAATCCCTAAAGGTGTCCTACTTGAGGGTCCTCCAGGGACTGGTAAAACTTTACTAGCTCGTGCTGTAGCTGGTGAGGCGAAAGTACCATTCTTCTCAATCTCAGGATCTGACTTCGTTGAGATGTTCGTAGGGGTAGGGGCAAGTCGTGTTCGTGACCTATTCAAAGAAGCTGAAAAAAATGCACCATGTATCATTTTCATCGATGAGATTGATGCTGTAGGACGTAAACGTGGAAGCGGAGTAGGTGGAGGAAATGACGAACGTGAACAAACTCTTAACCAACTTCTTGTTGAAATGGATGGATTCGATGGTGAAAAAGGTATTATCGTAATTGCAGCTACTAACCGTGCTGATGTATTAGATAACGCCCTTAGAAGACCAGGACGTTTCGACAGACAAATTAAAGTTTCTACACCTGATGTAAAAGGTCGTGAAGCTATTCTTAAAGTGCATGCTAAAAACAAACCACTTGCTAAAGGTGTTGAACTTCGTTCATTAGCAGAAAAAACTCCAGGATTCTCTGGTGCTGACCTTGCTAACATTCTTAACGAAGCAGCATTATTAGCAGCTCGTGAAAACAAATCTAGTATTGATAAAGAAGATCTAGATGAAGCTATGGACAGAGTAATTGGTGGTCCAGCTAAACGTAGTAGAGTATATACTCCAAAAGAAAAACGTTTAGTAGCTTACCACGAAGCAGGTCACGCAATCGTAGGTATGGTACTTGATAGTGCTGATAAAGTGCAAAAAGTTACTATTATCCCACGTGGTGATGCTGGTGGATATAACTTAATGATTCCGGAAGAAGAAAAATACTTCCAAACTCGTACAGATTTAATCGACAAAATCTGTGGATTACTTGGTGGACGTGCTGCAGAGCAAATCTTCTTTAATGAAGTATCTACAGGAGCTCATAACGACTTCGAACGTGTAACAGCTATTGCTCGTGCGATGGTTACAGAATACGGTATGAGTGAAGCTGTAGGTCCAATGCAAGCTCCATTCCACGATCCATACGGTGGACGTCAACTTTCAAGTATCGGTAACTACTCAGAAGAAATGCTGAAAGAAATCGATAAAGAAGTTCGTAAAATTATTAACGAATGTTACTCAAAAGTTCTTCACATTATTGAAACTCACAGAGAACAATTAGAACTTATTGCACAAACTCTTATCGAAGTTGAAACAATCGATAGAAAAGAAATCGTTGCTCTTTACCAATTTGGAAAAATGCCAAAAGACTTAGATGAAAGAGAAGCAGAACAACTAGATAAAGTAGTTAATAAGAAATATTACGAAGAACAAGCTCGTAAAGCCAAAGAAGAAGCTGAGAAAAAAGCTCAAGAAGAGGCCGAAGTAGAGAAAGAAAAAACTGACTCAAACGACGATAAATCTTCAGCCGAAGAATAATAAAGAAACCCTAGATTTGGAACTAACCAAGTCTAGGGTTTTTGTTATACTCTTTTAGTACTATTATAGTAACGTTCAGTGAATGCTCATACTCAAAAATGAGCGATAAATGAGCGATAAATGAGCGATAAATTGTTATTTATGATATAATAATAAAAAGAACTTGATAGGAGAATGCTATGAAACCACCATTTACCATTACGAGTACAATTCTTAATTATCTTATAGAGATTTCTAAAGTATTAGGTAATCTTGAAATAGAAACAAAGAAAAATTTGCATCTAAGAAAAGAAAATAGAATCAAGTCTATCCACTCATCTTTAGCAATTGAGAATAATAGTTTGTCAATAGAACAGATTACAGCAATTATCGATGGAAAGAGAGTTCTGGGAGATCCAAAGGAAATTAAAGAAGTAAAAAATGCATATGAAGCATATGAAAAAATATTGAACTTGAATCCATATAGTGAGAAAGATTTTTTACTCGCTCATAAATTATTAACTACAGAAATAGTGGGACAATCTGGAAAATATAGGAATTCAGATGTAGGGATTTTTGATGAACAGGGGAATATGGTTCATCTAGGAGCAAGACCCCAGTTTATTGGTCATCTAATGGGAGAATTATTTGACTGGGGACGTAAAGATGATACTCCAGAACTTGTAAAGAGTTGTGTATTTCACTATGAAATAGAGATGATTCACCCTTTTGAAGATGGAAATGGTAGAATGGGAAGGTTATGGCAAAATGTTATTTTAGCTAATTGGAATCCATTATTTAGTTGGATTCCCATTGAAACTATAATATATGAAAATCAACAGCGATATTATAAAGTTTTAGCGCAGGCAGACAGAAACAATAATTCAACAATATTCATTGAATTTATGTTAGGTGTCATATTAGAAACGCTACTAGCATATAAGGAACCTGATGATAAGATAAAAGAACTGTCTAAAGCAGAACAGGATGTTTTTGAAAAAATAAAAGAATACTTGAAAAATGAGAAATATATTACTGTGACAATAGCTTGTAAATTAATCGAAAAATCTAAGCCAACTGTTAGAAGATATATTTCGAAATTTGTTGAGTATGAGCTATTAGAATCTCATGGAGAAAATAAGGATAGAAGATATTCGTTGAAAAAATAAATAAAAAGATATCAGAGAGAAGTATGAAAATAGATGCTAGATTCTATTAATGCTCTGATATCTTCTATTTTTTATTTGATTTTTCTTCTCGTAAAGAAGTGGACTGTTGAGATTACTATTGCAAGTATAATTATATAAATTATTTGAGAAAATACTAATGGTGTAAAGTGATTTTTCAGGATAAATATATTAACTCCCACACCTATAATTGCAGCGATACTTAACATAGAAAGTAGTGCAACTTTATATTTGTTAAGAGGTAAGCTGACTTTTGCAACCATACATAATCCATTTATTAACGCAAGAAGGAAACAGATGAATTTTGCTTGTGAATTATCTGTGATGGCAAAGTTTGTCAGTAGTACTGTAGCTACTAAAATACCACCCCCGATTGCAGCGTTTGTCAGTATATCCTTCATGAAGTTATTGCTTACTTTTTCCTTATTCGCTTCAAAAGTTAGGAAGAATGATGGAATACCGATTGTTATCGCTGAAATAATCGTAAATTGAATCGGTATAAATGCAAACTCCAAGGCGAAGATTACACTAAGTATTGAGAAGACAATCGAGAAGAATGTCTTTGTTAGGAATAGAGAAGCTACCTTTTGAATGTTATTAATAACACGACGTCCTTCCATAAGTATATCGTAAAATACTCCGAAGTCATCTGTTAAAAATACGATATTTGATACACTTTTTGCAGCGCTAGTAGCACCATTCATAGCAAAACTAATATCAGCCTTTTTCAAGGCAAGAACATCGTTAACACCGTCACCACTCATAGCGACAGTCTTACCGGCTTTTTGTAATACGTCCACCATTCTTTGTTTTTGTTCAGGAGTAACACGTCCGAAAATATCATTCTCAAGAACAGTTTTTTCGAAATGCTCGTCAGTTACTTTAGTCATATCGATAGCCTTAGCATCTTCTTTGAAACCAGCTTTCTTAGCTACACCGTAAACAGCTATATGGTTATCTCCGCTGATTATTTTCACTTCAACACCTTGTGACTCGAAGTATTTGAATGTTTCTTGTGTATTTTCTTTAATTTCATCCGATAGAACTACATGTCCCACAAGTTTCATATTAGTAGGGACGTTTGTACTGTCTTCAGTATAGGCTAACGATAAAATTCTATAACCTTCTCTTTTTAGATTTTCGTAATATTCATCCATTTTATCTGAGAAACCTAAAAATTCATATGCCCCGAAGAAATATGTTCCACCATTTTTTAGCTTTATAAATGAATATTTATTTTTACTAGAAAAGGCTCCTAATTCCGCTATATCCCACTGTTTTTCACATGTTAAATAATTTTTTAAAGCCTTAGATGTCGCATTTTCATCATCGAAGTATGCAAGATAGCTTGATAGTTTTTCTGCAACTTCTTCATTAATTTCTACCACATTCATATTACCTGTAGTGATAGTTCCTGTTTTATCGAAACAAAGAACATCAACTCTAGCAAGAGTTTCCACGCAGTATAATTCCTGAACTAGAACTTTCTTTTTAGCGAGTTTCATCGCAGCAACTGCAAGAGAAACGCTGACAAGTAGGATTAAACCTTCAGGAATCATACCTACTAAAGCTCCAGCACTACGCAAGACTATTTCTACATAACCACGTCCCAGACTAGCTCCACGCATATACAGCATAATTGCGACAGGAACTAATAGAATAGATATAACTTTTAAGATTTTATCCATATAGTCACGAAGTTTAGATGGATATTTCTTAAACTCTTTAGTGCTTTTAGCAAGCTTATTGATATAGCTATCTTCACCAACAGCAATAGTTCTTACTAAACAACTACCACTTACTACGTTGCTACCACTCATTACTTTATCACCAGCAGTTTTAAAGATATTGTCACTTTCACCAGTTAGCAGGGATTCATCGACCTCTATACTACCCTCAATGATTTCAGCATCAACAGGAATCTGATCACCGAGATTTAAGTGTAAATATTCTCCAAGGACGATTTCTTCAGAATCTATATTTATTATTTCATTATCACGATTTACTCGATATTTACTTCTCCCTAGCAAACTGAGCTTTTCAAGGGCATTTTTCGAACGAACTTCTTGAAAAATACCAATTGCAGTATTTATAGTAATTACACCTAAAAACAACATATTTTCAAATCTAAGTGTCGTGGCTATAAATGCTGCTAAAACTAAGTTCATAGCATTGAAAAAAGTAAAAATATTAGAAAAGATAATCTCTTTTGTAGTTTTATAAGGTTTTATATCACTAATATTTTTTTTCGCTTTAGTTATTTCTTCACTAGTTAAATATTTCATTCTACCTCCGCCATAACTATATTTTTTAATTAGTTTCTATTTTATCACACTTTAGTACAGTTTGGAAAATTAAAGGATGATGTATTAAAAAATATAGTGGTAGCTGTGGTTAACTGATATTGAGTCTATTAAAAAATAATAAGGAATAATTAAAAACATTATATCTATTAGTTAATTTTACTTGTATATCTGAATATTAATTTTGATTTTCAGAAATTATATGTTAAAATATAGAAATATACTTTAAATATACTTGAAAAGATAGGAGATGAAGAAATGACGCTGGCTAAGAAAACAGCAGTAAGTGTGCTAAGTGCAGCATTACTACTAGGAAATATCAGTACATTTAATTATGGAGTACCATCAAAGATAACACTAGCTCAAGAAGAAAAAAAAGACGAGCTATCAAATGTTTCAAAAAGTGAAGAACATAAGTTCCAGAATGATGATAAGGTAAAAGTTATTGTTAAGTTAAAGGGTGATGTTGATCCTAACAAGTTAAAAACCAAAGAAGGAATTAAAGAAGTTACAGAATCAACAAAAGCACCTAGAGAAAAGGCATTAAAAGATATTAAAGATAAAGGTATCGAGTATAAAAAACTGTTTGAGTACGATACATTGATGAATGGTTTTGCCTTAGAAACTACATTCTCGAATGCTAAAAAAATTCAAGAGTTAGACTTTGTAGATACTGTTGAAATGAGTGTTAGCTACAATAAACCAGAAAATGTAGCAAGTAAAGAAGAGAAGAAAGAAAGCACAGAAGCTAATGATTTTTCTAAAGCTTTAGACAGTTATAATCTTATTAATATACAACCTCTTTGGAATAAAGGATACAGAGGACAAGGAAAAGTTGTCGCTGTATTAGATTCTGGACTTGATCCTAATCATCCAGTGCTTAGATTATCAGATAATTCAAAATCTAAATACAAATCTAAAGATGAAATTGAAAAAATAAAAAAAGAAGCGGGTATAGACTACGGTAAGTGGTATAGTGAAAAATTACCATTTGCATTTAACTATAACGACTGGAATAATGATATTAAACAAAGTGCATATAAATCACATGGGATGCACGTTGCTGGGACTGCAGTAGGTAATCCTAAGGAGAAATTCACAAATGGTGATTACGTAACAGGTATAGCACCTGAAGCACAGTTAATTTTTATGCGTGTATTCTCAGATACTAAAAATGCTGGAACAGAGTCTTATATTTATACAAAAGCTATAGAAGATGCTATTAAATTAGGTGCAGATACTATAAATCTAAGTTTAGGTTCACCAGCTGGTTCAGTTGTAGAAGTGGGTGATGGTCTAGTTCGTGCAATGGATGTCGCGAAAAAAGCCGGGGTTAATATAGTCGCAGCGGCAGGGAATAATGCATTCTTTGCTAGTGGACAAACAAACCCAAGTGCAGCTAATCCTGATTATGGAACTGTAGGAAGACCATCGGTTTCTGAAGATGCGATTTCTGTAGCGAATATAAGCAACAGTGTTCTTAACAGAGAAATAGCGAATATCGAGCAGCTTAAAGATAATGCTGATTTTGATAATGGAAAAATGCCAATTTTTAGTTATACTAAACAATTTGAGAAAAAAGCATATGACTATGTATATGTTGGAGTTGGTAAAGCAGAAAACTATGCTGACAAAGATTTAACTGGGAAAATCGCCCTTATTCAACGTGGTGGTAATAGCTTTGAAGAAAAAGTTAAATTAGCTAAACAGTACGGAGCAGCTGGAGCGGTAATCTACTTCAATGAAGGAGACACAATCTACAACTTAACGTTAAATGGTCAGGATAAAGATTTCCCTGTAGTAACAACATACTATAAATTTGGTAATGAACTTTCTACTCATGAAGGAGAATATAAAATAACATTCAATGGAACATGGGATAAACAAGATAATCCTAAAAAAGGTGAATTTGATGAATCTACTGGTTGGGGAATGAGTGTTGATGGATACTTAAAACCTGACGTAACAGCACCAGGAGGAGATATACTATCATCTTATAATGATGGAAGATATGGTCTAGATAGTGGAACAAGTATGGCTTCACCACACGTTGCGGGAGCTATAACTCTTGTGAAACAAGTATTATCAGAAAGATTCCCGAACTTAAGTGCAGAAGAAATTCAAGGATTAGCGAAGAGATTAATCATGAGTACAGCAAATCCTCAGGTATACTCTGATGGTTACACAACAGCATATAGATCGCCACGTCTTCAAGGTGCAGGTTTAATAGATGCGAATAAAGCAGCATATGGAGATCTTTATGTGACTGGAGAAAACAACTACGGAAGTGTTTCTCTAGGAAATGTTGGAGATAAATTTACTTTTAAATTAGTATTACATAATCTATCAGATAAAGCTCAAAACTTACAATATGCAGCTCACCTTACTACAGATAATTATTATGGTGAAGATGCTGGAGTAGATTGGAATGGTAAACTTACAATGACTCCTAAGAAGTTGTTGACAACTGATTGGGCTACTGTAGAAGTTCCAGCAAAAGGTGAAAAAGAAGTAGAAATTACTGTTGATGCTGCAAGTTTCAAAGAAGAACTAGAAAAAGTATTCACTAATGGATATTATCTAGAAGGGTTTGTAACTTTCTATGATGAAGAAAGTGCATTAAAAGCTAATATTCCATTTGTAGGATTTAAAGGTCAGTTCCAAAATCTACCTGTACTAGAAAAACCAATTTATTCTATGAAAAATGGAGAAAAACCAACATATGAGTACGGTTATACTTCAAACCCTAATAACTGGGATTCATTAACAGAAATGAACTTCACAGGAATGTTAACAACTTATAAAGAAGATAAAAAAGATAAGAGAACACTAGCAGGAGCATATGTAAATCCTGTTACTGGTGAAAGATTCTTTACTGATAAAATTTTCTTTTCACCAAATGGTGATGAGAATTATGATGAAATAGGAATGAGAGGGGTATTCTATCGTAACTTCGAAAACTTAAAACTTTCAGTATATGCTAAGGATGATGTAGAACGTAAAAACCCACTTTACCAAAATGGAAATGGTTCTGGTAATAAAAACTTTTACAACAACACAAGTAAAAAATACACATCATTAACTATGACAAACTGGAAAGGTGTTGACAATAACGGTAACCCTCTTCCGGATGGAGAATATCAATATGTAGTTTCTTATAGCGCAGCAGTAAGTGGTGCAGATATGCAAGAGACAACATTCAATGTAGTAATCGATAGAAAAGCTCCGAAAATCACAGGTGCTAACGGTGGTTACTATGACGAAGTAACTCGTAAATTCACACCATATCCAGTACTAGAAGATGGAAGTGGAATATTCTACAAAAAATTAAGCTATGGTAAAAATACTATTGCAGCAAATGAAGATGGAAGTTATACAATTCCAGAAGGTGTAGAATTAAAAGATCTTACTTTTGAAGTTAAAGACTTTGCAGATAACAAGGATAGTATTAATTTATCAAATGTTGAAGGTAATGGTAAAGGAAGCCTAGAAGTAGAAGTTAAGAAAGGTGATGGAACTGGAAACAATTCACGTCGCTTGCGTTACAAGATCACTAATGAAAAAGGTGAAATTGTAGGGGAAGACTTCTCTAGAAATAAACGTACATACCAAGCATTACCATTCGGTAAATATACTGTTGAAGTAGTAATGGTAGATGGAGAGTACAAACTACTTACACCATCAAAAGTTGACTTCGAAATAACAAAAGATAAACCAACAAAAGAGGTTGAATTCAGGGTAGATGAAATTAGCAGAAATGCTACAGAAATCAGTTTCGACAAACAAGTTCCAGAAGGAACAAAAGTTTATGCAGTAGCTCAAGATGGCACTAAAGTATTACTTCCAAAAAGTTTATATGGAAAAAATGCCTTCCAGAAAAACTTAGAAAATGGAACATACACAATTCAAATAGTGACACCTGAAGGATATACTCCAGCAGAAAACAATTTTGAATTAGTAGTAAAAGATGGGCATAACAAAAAGCAAGTTGTTCTGAATGTTGCAGAAAAAGTAGTAAGTGTAGGGACTACTGAGAACTCTAAAGCACAAGGTACAGTAGATTTCACTGAGAAAAAACTTTATAATAATTACAAACTTGTTGTAACAGAACCAACTGCAGAAGAGAAAGCAAATATTCAAAAACAATTAACAGAAGGTAATGTAGACTTAAGAAAATATGATGTTGAATACTTTAACATTCATATTGTAGATGCAACAGGAAAAGAAGTTAAAGTTCCTGGTGATAGAGCGGTAACTTTAGATTTAGCGAAAGCTCCAGAGCGCTTCTTCCATGAAAAAGATGGGAAATTAACAGCTGTAAGCAGTGTTAATTATGCTGATGGTAAGCTTACATTTACTACTGATAGCTTCAGTAACTTCGTAGCATTGACTCCAAAAAATGCTCCAGTTGAGAAAAAAGCGGAAGTGAATAAAGCAGAGCTTCAAAAAGCAATAGAAGCGGATAAAGCGTTAGATGAAACTAAGGAATACAAAAATGCAACTATCGAAGCTAAAGATGCATATAATAAAGCATTAGAGGCAGCTAAGAAAGTTTTTGAAAACGAAAATGCAACTCAAGAGGAAGTAAACAGTGCAGTAGCGAGTCTAAATGAAGCTAAAGTAACATTAGCTAATTCACAACAACCAGAAGTGAAAAAAGAAGTAGATAAAGCTAAATTAATCGAAAAATTAAAAGAAACTGAAAAACTTCAAACTGAGGTTAAATTCAAAAATGCAGGACAAGAGAAAAAAGATAACTTTGTAAATGCTATAAAAGAAGCGACAGCAGTTCTTGATAACAAAGATGCAACTGTAGAAGAAGTTACAGCAGTGTTAGAAAAATTACAACAAGCTGAAAATACTCTTGACGGTAAAGAAGTAGAAGTTCCGAAAAAAGAAGATCCAAGACCAGCGACTGAAACACCGAAGAAAGAAGATCCAAAACCAGCAGTTGAAACGCCGAAAAAAGAAGAGCCAAGACCAGTGGTTGGAGAACCTAAGAAAGAAGAATCAAAACCAGCAGTTGAAACTCCGAAAAAAGAAGAGCCAAGACCAGTGGTTGGAGAACCTAAGAAAGAAGAATCAAAACCAGCGGCTGAAACACCGAAGAAAGAGGAGCCAAAACCAGCAACTGAAGAACCTAAGAAAGAGGAGCCGAAACCAACAGCTGAGGAACCTAAGAAAGAAGAAGGCAACAAACCTCAACCTGAAACACCAAAAGTAGATAAGAAAAAATTAAATGAACAATTAAGTCATTTAGCAGAGGTTAAAGAGAAAGATAGTTTTGAAAGTGCAAGTTCAGAAGATAAGAAAGCTTATTTAGATGCAGTTCAAAAAGCACAAGAACTATTGGCTTCAGCAACTTCTACTCAAGAAGAAGTAGATAAAGCATTAGAAGCATTAAAAGAAGCTGAGAAAAAAGTCTATAAAAAATCAATAAAAGATATTCTAGGTGGTTTTGTTGGAAAAGAAGCTAAGAAGGAAAATACATTTAATGTAGATGAAGATTTCGGAAAAGTTTCAAAATCTAATTCACTATTAGCAAAAACAGGATTAGATAATAATGCGACAGCTTACGCTGGAATAGCAGTTCTAGCCTTAGTAGGATTAACTGTTTATGTAAAACGTCGTAAACAAAAATAAAATAAAATATATCGACTTCATAAGTTAGGATTTAAACCCTGGCTTCTGAAGTCGAATTTTTATATCAATAAATCACTGTGTAAATGAGTTCTCATATAACATTTTTAAAATTTAGAGTTACCTACTAAGTCTATAAAAAATTATAGTGTGACTTTATAATAGACACGTATCTGGGTAGGGTATATAATAAAAACAAGTGACATGGAGGAAGCATTTAGAACATGGAAAAACTAGATTTTTTAATAAAAACACTAAATTCAGAAATAGAAATACCAGAAACGGAAAAAGAAAAGAAAGATTTATTTAGAACACTGATGAACACATGGAAAGTGTCGGAGCTACCGAGTGAATTCTACGAAGTTCAAGATGAGTACTTGCAAGGAGTTCTAAAAGTTAAAGGAATAACAAAGCTAGAAGAATTAACTGAGATTGAAGAAAATATTTACTTATGGCAAGGTGATATTACTACATTGGAAGTAGATGCTATAGTCAATGCGGCAAACAAAGCTTTATTAGGATGTTTAATTCCGCTACATAGATGTATCGACAATGCTATACACTCGCAAGCAGGATTACAACTCAGAAAAGAATGCGATGAAATAATAAAAGAGCAAGGAAGTTTTGAGAAAACGGGACAAGCGAAGATAACAGCGGGATATAACCTACCGGCTAAACATGTTATTCATACTGTTGGGCCGATAATATATCGTGTTGTTGAAGATGACGATAAGGAACTTCTCGCATCATGTTATAGAAATTCTTTAAAATTAGCTTTAGAGAATAATCTTAAGAGCATTGCTTTTTGTTGTATAAGTACGGGAGAATTTAGATTCCCGAATGATCTTGCAGCTGAAATAGCGGTAGTTGAAGTTAGGAAATTCTTTATAGAAAACCCTAATGTTAATTTAAAAGTAGTATTCAATGTATTTAAAGATTTAGATAAAAAATTTTATGAAAACATATTAGGTTAAGGGATAATAAAAAGAAGATTATAGGATTGTAATTCATCAAATTGATGTTGCTGTTCTATAATCTTCTTTTGTTTGTTTTATAATAAAAGAATGTTTAATTATTTCTACGTTTAAATATTGAAAGGCCAATAATTGATAAAATTATAGTTCCAATAGTAGCCACAGTTGAGCTTGATTCTATACCAGTATTTGGTAGAATTTTTTTATTGTCTGGTGACTTGTTTTCTTTTGGATTTAGTTTAGTTGGGTTAGTAGGTTTATCTAATTTTGGTTTTTCTGGAGTAGATTCTTTGGGAGCCTCTGGAGTGTTTGGTTTTTCCGGAGTTGGCTCCTTAGGAATCTCAGGAGTGTTTGGTTTTTCCGGAGTAGATTCTTTAGGGATGTCAGGAGTATTAGGAACCTCTAATTTTGGTTTGTCCAATACTGGAGGATCAATAGGATTGACTCCACCATTAAATTCAGGCTTTTCTAATACTGGAGGATCTATAAGTTTGTATCCAAACTCAAACTCTGGTTTTTCCAATACCGGAGGATCAATAGGCTTAGCACCACCATTGTATTCTGGTACATCATTAACTGGAGAGTCTTTTGGAACCTCGTGTACAGGTGCGCCGTAGAATCTAACATATTGATAAATTCTGTTAATTACAGTCCCAGCTGCTCCTTGTTTGTAGTTGATGACCCTAACAATTTCTTTAGAATACCCCTTTTCTTTGTTAACTAAAGGTACGTCGGGACTCTTCATTCTTACTGCTGTAATTCCATCTTTATCAGTGAATTTTTCAGCAAATGGGAACTGTTCGATGAAACTTTTGTTTATAGTTTCGCTCGTAGTTCCTGTAGTGTTATCTGCTGCCTCTACTACAGTAAGAGAGTTAAGGCCAAAACCTAATGCAATTGCCAATGTGCATTTTGTAAAATTATTTATCTTCATAAAACCACCTCTATCTATATAATTGTAACTTTAAAATAGTTTAACAATCTAGAAGCGAACGTTTTCACTCCTATCTTTAATTATATCACTGTAAAAATTTGAATTCAAGAAATTGGCTATACTACTTATATAAATAGTGAAATATGTTAGATAAAACTTACTAGTACGTGTCTTTTTTTATGTATAAAAAATATGATATAATAGTAAGCGTAATAGATATTGTAAAAGTAGTGAAGGAAGGGAATAATTAAAATAAACTAACTAGAATTAGATAGTTAGTCGAAAGGTTATTAAGAAATAAGACATGAATAGAATAAGAAAAAAGTATAATAGAATAGGTAATAGTCCCCAAAATTTATCCAAATTTTGGGGATATTTATTATGAAATTAACAGATGAAAATAAGATAGAAATGTATAGACTTAAGAAAGAAGGGTACTCAAACAAAGAACTATCTAAAAAGTTTAAAATAAATCTTAGTAATGTGAACTACATAATTAGATTAGCTGATTTACATGGTGAGCTAATACTGATTAAAGAGAAAAATACATATTATCCACCACGATTAAAACTAGATATAATCAATGAAGTGTTAATATTTGGAAATTCTATACACGCTACTTCATTAAAGTACGCATTACCAAATCATGGTTTACTATGTAATTGGATTTTAAAGTTTAAAGAAAACGGGTATACTATACTAGAGAAACCGAAAGGAAGACCTAGTAAGATGAAGAAAAATAATAAAAATATTGAAAATAAAGAATTATCAAAAGTTGAACAATTAGAGAAGGAACTTGAGTACTTACGTGTAGAAAATGCAGTTTTAAAAAAGTTGAGGGAGATAAGGTTAAAACAATCTCAAACGAAGAGAAAACAAAAATAGTAGAAGAATTAAAGAAAACATATAAATTAAATATACCATTAGAAATTTTAGGCTTATCTCATTCATCATATTTTAAAAAATTCTTGACTAAATAGTTTGAAAAATTTAAAATAACTGTAAGGAATGAAAGTCACTAAAAGTAATAAAATTTACTGACTTTAAAGTTTAAAACACTAAACAAAAATAACTTAATATTTTGTCCAATTTTTTGGGTGCAGGACCCACTCATTATGAGTAAAGATGCTTCTTACTATATATAAATAAAAGAGGAGTGAGAATTATTATCTATTTTGTATATTTTAGTTTAGGAGATTTGTAATTCTTTTAATTAATTTTTAATAAATGGGAGTATAGTTATAATATCAATTTACATAAGGGTGTAATATAATAATTTAAAGATAATGGAGGATTTTCCAATGAAAAGACATAGCATTTTAAATGATCCGTTCCTTAATAAAGGAACTGCCTTTACACAGGAGGAGCGAAAGGAACTAGACCTTATTGGGTTATTGCCCCCTTATATTCAAACTATTGAAGAACAAGTGGCACAAACCTATGCGCAAATGCAAACAAAAGTAAACGATTTAGAAAAACGTCTATTTTTGATGGAGATTTTTAATACAAATCGCACGCTTTTCTATTATTTATTTTCTCAACACTTAGAAGAGTTCAATCCAATTGTGTATGACCCAACAATTGCAGATACTATCGAGGGTTATAGCGATCTTTTTGTTGAGCCACAATATGCAGGATATCTAGATATTAATCATCCTGAAAATATAGAAGAAACCCTTAAAAATGCAGCAGATAACCGTGATATACGTCTAATAGTAGTTACTGATGCAGAAGGTATATTGGGGATAGGAGATTGGGGTGTTAATGGAGTAGATATTTCTGTAGGTAAACTTATGGTCTACACAGGAGCGGCAGGAATTGATCCTTCTATGGTTCTTCCGTTAGTTATTGATGCAGGAACAAATCGTGAGGAATTACGTAATAATCCGAATTATCTAGGTAATCGTCATGAACGTGTACGAGGAGAGCGATATTATGAGTTTATTGACCAATTCGTCCAAACTGCTGAACGTTTATTCCCTAAACTTTATTTACATTGGGAAGACTTTGGACGAATGAATGCGGCGAATATACTGGAAAAATATCGAAAAAACATCCCAACATTTAATGATGATATTCAAGGGACAGGTATCGTAACTCTAGGAGGTATTTTTGGAGCTATGGATATTACAGGTGAAAAATTAGTTGACCAAGTATATCTTTGTTATGGTGGGGGAACCGCAGGTGCAGGAATTGCATCACGTGTGCTATGTGAGATGGTAAGTCAAGGGTTATCTGAAGAAGAAGCATATGAACGTTTCTTTATGGTAGATAAACAAGGGCTTCTCTTCGATGATATGGATGATTTAACTCCTGAACAAAAACCGTTTGCTAAAAACCGTGCTAATTTTCCAAATGCTGATAAATTAACAGATTTATTAGAAGTTGTTAAAACTGTTAAACCAACTATTCTAGTAGGAACTTCGACACAGCCGAATACTTTTACTAAGGAGGTAGTCGAAGCTATGTGTCAAAATACTGAGCGTCCATGTATATTTCCGTTATCAAATCCTACTAAATTAGCAGAAGCATCAGCAGAAGATTTGATTGTTTGGTCTGATGGTAAAGCGTTTGTAGCAACAGGTATTCCTTCTGATAATGTTATGTATAAAGGTGTAGAGTACATTATTGGTCAAGCTAACAATGCCCTTATATATCCAGGGTTAGGGCTTGGAGTGTTGGCATCAGAAGCTAGCCTTTTAACAGATGAAATGATTGGTGCAGCGGCACACTCATTAAGTGGAATTACAGATATTACTAAACCTGGAGCTCCAGTGTTGCCTCCGTTCAAATATGTTGCAGATGTTTCTATTAAAGTAGCAGAAGCGGTCGCTAAAAAAGCACAAGAACAAGGATTGGCTCGTGCTCAAGAAAAAGATATGGCGAAAGCGGTTCGAGATTTTAAATGGATTCCAAAGTATAAATAATTAAAAAGAAGTATCTTAACTCATTATGAGTAAAGATACTTCTTTTTAAAATATAGATTTGTAAAATTCTCCCCAGTCATGCATACTCTTAATAATGGGGTCTAGAGTTTTCCCTAAATCTGTAAATCTGTATTCGACGCGAGGTGGCACTTCTGGGGGCACTTCTCTTTCTATAATTCCTTTCTCCTCTAACGAGTAAAGGTTAGCAGTTAATACTTTTTGGCTGACTCAATTAAGTGATTTTTTTTATTTTCCAAAACGTTTAGTACTGGTAAATAAATCTCTTAAAATTAGTATCGTCCATCCGCAAAAATCTGTGTAGCTCTTACTGCGCGTTTCCAACCTTTATATAGTTTTTCTCGTTCTTCTTTTTCCATAGTAGGAATGAATAGTTTCCCTGCTGTATTTAGGTTTTTTAGTTCATCTAAGTTTTTCCAGTAACCAGTAGCAAGACCTGCTAAAAATGCAGCACCTAATGCCGTTGTTTCGAGATTTTCTGCACGAGCTACCTTAACACCTAGTATATTAGCTTGGAATTCTAACAAGTAATCGTTGTTAGCAGCTCCTCCATCAACTTTAAGAAGGGGTATTTCTACATTCGCATCAATTTTCATAGTATCGATAATATCGCGTACTTGATAAGCGATAGATTGTAACGTAGCTTTAACTAGATCTTCTTTTGAAGTAGCACGTGTTAGACCAAAAATAGTTCCACGAGCATTTGGATTCCAATAAGGAGCGCCTAATCCTGTGAAAGCTGGCACTAGGTATACTTCGTTGTTATTTTTAGAATTGTATGCTAATGATTCTGTTTCAGATGATTTTTTAATTAAACGTAAACCATCTCGTAGCCATTGAATAGCACTTCCTGCAATAAAAATAGATCCTTCTAAAGCGTAATAAACTTTACCATTTATTCCAAAACCAATAGTTGTTAGCAGGTTATTTTTAGAAAGTTCCATATTTTCTCCAGTATTCATAATAATGAATGATCCTGTACCGTATGTATTTTTTATCATTCCTTTATCAAAGGCAAGTTGTCCGAAAAGAGCAGCTTGTTGGTCTCCGGCAAGCCCGCTAATCGTAACTTCCCCACCGTAGAAATGATAGTCTATGGTTTTTCCGTATACTTCTGAGTTAGATTTTACTTCAGGTAATAGAGATTCGGGTATATTAAGAATTTCTAAAATTTCTTTATCCCAAGTTAAATCTTTGATATTAAATAACATCGTTCTAGCTGCGTTTGTATAGTCGGTAACGTGAGTTTTCCCACCTGTAAGTTTCCAAACTAGCCATGTATCGATAGTTCCAAACAGTAGTTCGCCATTTTCAGCTCGTTGTTGAGCTCCAGGAACATTATCTAAAATCCAACGTATCTTAGTAGCTGAGAAATATGCATCAACTACTAATCCAGTCTTTTGATGTATCATGTCTTTATAACCATCGTTAACAAGCTTACTTGCTATATCAGCACTTTGTCTACTTTGCCAAACAATTGCATTATAAATAGGTAACCCAGTATTTTTATCCCAAATTACAGTTGTTTCGCGTTGATTTGTAATACCGATACTGTCAATTTGATTCGGTTTTATTCCACTTTCGATAAATACTTCTGCGATTACTGATTGAACAGAGTTCCAAATTGCATTAGCATCATGTTCAACCCATCCAGATTGAGGGAAAATCTGAGGAAACTCTTTTTGACTACTCGCTATTATTTCTGCTTTCTTATTAAAAATTATCGCTCTAGAACTAGTAGTACCTTGATCTATTGCCATTATGTATTTTTTCATACTCCACCTCGAAATAGTTATGTCACTAATATTATATCATTTTCTAATAATGTTTAAAAGCTGAAGACAATGTATAATTGTATATTGAAAGTGGGGGATAGAACAAAGAGAATAGATTATTATATAGCGTATTATTAGCGTTTTTCGTATTTTTCTTATAAAATAGAGAATGATAGTTTTTAAAATAATTTATTATAAAATAAAGGAGAAATACAATGAATAGTTTACACAAATCTTTAACAGCATTATTAGAGAAATTAGAGGAAAATGGTGTTTTACAAAAAGAAAAATTTAACACAGTAGCGCTTAAAACAGAGGAGCTTGCAAAACATATTCGCGATCGTTTCGCAAAAGAATATGCCGATTTAGAAATTCGTAGACTTTTAGAAAAAGTTCATTATGCGAATACTTATGAGGATAAAGTACTAAAAGAAACAGCATTTTTAGTCGATGAAATTAGTGAGTATATGTTCAAACTTGAAGTTGCTAATCGTGATTTTGTAGTTGGGTACTTCAATACATTAATTATTAATCCTGCAATAGAGGCAACAGAATACAATTTCGTATTAATGGAAGTAGAAAGTTTAATCGAAAACAGCTTCTTAGAGTTACCTGAAGAAGAGGAATAATAATGAAAATTTTAATACCGACAGCTAAAGAACTAAACAAAAAAGCAACGCCGCAAGAAGCGTTAGAACTTAGTGAAAAAAGTAATGAAATAGTTGCTGAATTTGCTAAGTTTAGTGCACAAGATTTAGCTAAAGTTTATAAAATTAAAGAAGATAAGGCGATGGAAGAATTCTCTCGCTGGCAAGATATAAAAAACAACACAGCAAAAAGTTATAAAGCATTAGACTTATTCAATGGACTAATGTATAGAAATATAAATCGAGATAATTTTGATGAAGCAGATAAAGAGTATATAGAGAAAAATGTATTTATTACAACGTCGTTATATGGTATAATTGGTGCTTATGATTTGATCCAAGAACATAGACTAGATTTTTTACAAAATGTAAAAATCTCAGGAGAGTCTTTAAAGAATTTCTGGCGAGCTAGTTATGATGAAAGTATTAAAGGTGAAGAGTTTGTTGTTTCATTATTATCTAGTGAATTTGAAGAAGTATTTTCAAAAAATCAAAAAGAGAAATTTATTAAAATCAGCTTTATGGAAGAAAAAGAAGGAAAATTAAAAGTACACTCTACGATTTCTAAAAAAGCAAGAGGTAAATTTTTAACAGAACTTGTAAAAAACAAAGTTTCATCAGTAGAAGAGATGAAAAAAATAAAGTTCGATGGATTTGAATTTAGTAAAGAACATTCAGAAGAAAAAGTATTAGCTTTCATAGCTAAGAGATAGGATAAATAAGGAAGAGTATACTATGAAAGGAAAAAATAAAGAGGATAGAGGAAGATGAAATTAGAAACTAAAACCAGTAAGTTATATTACGGCTTTCCAGTAATATTAATAGGATATAAAGATAAAAAATGGAGATACAATGTGACAGCTTGTAGTTCATCATATTCTTTAGGTGATATGATTACAGTTGGACTTTCGACAGATAGTAATGCGGTCGATAACATTAAAGAATATGGAGAATTTACTGTTAACGTACCGTGTCAACAAATACTTAGCAAGGTTGAAATTGCAGGTTTCCATTCAGGTCAGAATAAAATTGGAATGGCGGATATGACGTATGATCCAGCAAAATACATTGATGCACCGGTAATGGATGAATGTATTTTGTCACTTGAATGTAAAGTAGAAAATATTTCAGAATATGGAAAGTATACGAATTTTGTAGCTTCTATAAAACGTAGAGTAGTCTGTGAGAATCTTTTAGACGAAGAAGGAAATATGAAATATACACAGTTTAACCCAATTTACTTTATGGGTGATGATAACAAACGAGTATATCGATATTTTAATGAACAAAGTAAAAATTATGGAGAAAATATGGGATGTTCTTCAGAAGAAGATGAGTATAATCCACTTTGCGGATAATATCGATTAAACAGAACTAGAAATATTGAGGAAAGGAGGATATTAGTATGTATTACAATTTGCAGGTGCATAGTGCGTATGATCTTTTGAACAGTACTATAAAGTATGAAAGTATGTTTTTAAAATTAGCAAGAGATAATCAAAGAGCTGTTGTTATCGTTGATCCGAATATGTACGGAGCGATAAAAGCTCATAAAGAATCTAAGAAAGCTGGAATTAACCTTATTCAAGGATTAGAAGTAAGCTTAGGATACGGGATTGGTTTTCTAAAATTCAACATACTGTGTAAATCTGAGAAGATGTTCTATAAATTATTAGAGATTTCGACTAAGTTTATGAATGGAGAAGAGTGGACTATAGAAGATTTTTCTAGCGAGATGAAAGAATATAGCGAAGACTTTGTTTTAATAGTTGTTGATGAACTTAGAGACAGTATGGAATTTTCATACTTAAACAATCTTTTTAGCAATTATGATTTTTACTTCGGTTTTAATGAAAGTTTTCAAGTAAGCCCGTATAGTTTTTATGAAAATGTTGTTTATACGAAGCCTAGTTATTATCTTAATAAAGAGAACTATCAGCAAGTCATTGTTAGTCGTGCTATTCGCGATAATAAAAAATTAAATATACAAGAACTGACAACTATTTCAGGAGATGAATTCGTAAGAGAACAGAAGGATTTTGAAGAAATATTAGCACCCGGTGATGAAGAATTACATTTGATTTTTAAGAAGTCATTTGTAAATCAGCAAAATATTGTTGATAAATGTCAATATGAGCTGAACTTTTCGGGCTATCATCTTCCTAAGTATGTTTATGGAGAAAAAGAAGACATATATTCTAAGTTTTCTTCTAAAGAGTACCTGCATTACTTGGTTCAAAAAGGTGTAAAAGAAAAGCTAGTTGGCAAAGATTTATATCCTTATAAAAAACGCTATAGTTATGAGCTTAAGATTATTGATGAGATGGGGTTTAACGATTATTTCTTAATTGTTTATGATTTTGTGAAATATGCGAAAGATAATGGAATCCTAGTAGGAGCAGGACGTGGTAGTGCTGCGGGAAGTTTAGTCTGTTATTTACTAGATATAACTGAGGCCGATCCACTAGAATACAATCTTCTATTCGAAAGATTTTTAAACAAAGAGCGTATATCTATGCCCGATATCGATATTGACTTCCAAGATACTAGACGTGATGAAGTTATAAAATATGTAGAAGAGAAGTACGGTCAGGATAAGGTTGCACAAATTATTACTTTTACAACATTCCAATCGAAAAGTGCTGCACGAGAATCGGCGAGAATACTGCAGTTTGATGAACAGACTTTAAAATTTATTAGTAGTAATATTAGCTCGACAAGAACATTGAAAGAATGTTATGAAATATCAGAAGAATTAAGGGCGTTTATTAACCAAAGTAATATTAATAAACGTTGGTTTAGTATAGCGCTGAGTTTAGAAAACTTACCGAAGAACCCATCGGTGCATGCAGCTGGGATAGTAATAAGTGATGATAAACCTTTGGTTAACTATGCACCACTTGCTGAATCAAATATGACGAAGTATTTAACACAATGGACGATGGATGATGTTGAGAGTGTTGGTTTATTAAAAATAGATTTCTTAGGTATTAGATATCTTACGATGGTATCGAGTATTGTTGAAGAGATAAAAAAAGAAAATCCGACATTTGATATAACAAAGATAAATTACCAAGATCCTAAAGTGTATGAATTATTTGCTAAAGGTAAAACAGAAGGTATCTTCCAATTTGAATCTAGTGGGATGAAAGAGAAATTAAATCTTTTGAAACCTACGGAGTTTAATGATATTGTTGCGATGAATGCTCTCTATAGACCGGGGCCAATGGCTCAGATAGAAGTCTATGTACGAAGAAAAAATAAAGAAGAGCAAGTAGTATATCCGCATCCTCATTTAGAGAAAATATTAAAAGATACTTACGGGGTAATAGTCTATCAAGAACAGATTATGCTGATTGCGGTGAATTTCGCTCATATGAGTTTGAATGAAGCGGATAATATGAGAAGAGCTGTAAGTAAAAAGAAAAAAGAAGACTTAGAGTACTATGGACGTATCTTCGTAGAGAAGAGTGTTGCTGCAGGATATGATCTGCAAGTTGCCAAGAAACTTTTTGATCTTATTGTAACATTTGCGAATTATGGTTTTAATAAGAGTCACGCGGTTGTATACAGTATGCTTGCGTATCGCTTGGCATATTTAAAAGTTTATTATACTAAGTATTTTATGACGGCTTTATTAAACAACGTAATTAGTAGTGAGAAAAAAATTAACGAGTATAAACAAGAGCTTAATAACCTAGGAATAAATCTGGTAAAACCTGATGTGAATCGAAGTTTGTCGAGTTTTAGTGTTTATAAAAATGATATTGTATTTGCTCTAACTGCGATTAAGAATGTTGGATATAGAAGTGGGTATGAAATAGTACAAGATAGAATAAATTTTGGACGCTACTTAGATATAGATGATTTCTTAAAACGTATGAATAAAAAAGTAGACTATCAAGCGGCGGTTTCTTTAGTTAAGGCAGGAGCAATGGACACTTTTGGATATAATCGTGCTACGTTAATGAAAAAAGTCGACGATTATTATTCAGATAATAGGCAGTATATAAATAATGTTCGAGTTGCCTTATCCGCTGAAAGTGGATTAACACTGAAAGTCGAAGAGGTAGAAGATTATTCTATTACTGAAAGAATCCAAATGGAAAAAGAAGTGACGGGTACGTACTTTTTAAAACATCCCGTTCAAGTTGAAAAAGAGAAATATTCTTATCTGCCATTACAGTATATAGGAGCTGAACTTAGTGATAGTTATGTTGAAATAATTACAAGAAAAGAAATTAAGACTAAAAACGGTGATTATATGGCATTTTTAACTGTAAATGATGGGAAGAATGATTATGATGTTACTGTGTTCCCAAGTGTTTATAAGTACGCTAATGTATTTATAAAAGTAGGGAGTTTTGCGGTAATGACATTGAAAAAACAGATTCGAAATGGAAGAGAACAATATATCTTAGAAAAAATTGCAAGTCTTAGAAATTATAGAGAGTACTGCCTTAGTAATATAAAAATTATCTATACGATAGTTGATGAAGAAATACTTAAATTTTTAAATGAGTATAAGTCGGAGGTAGGTAAAGTCAAGGTTGTAGCTTTGCTGAACAATGATACTAACAGAGGTAAAACGATATCAATAGAAAACGAACAGGAATTTGTTCATAAATTTTTTGAAAATTTCCCAGGAAAACGTATCAAAATAGCATACTCTTAAAAAAACAAAAAAAATCGAACAAAAATTAAACAAAATTATGTTTTTACTAGAAAAAATAACAAAAATATGATATTGTTGATAAGTAAATTAAAAAATAATTAATAACAAATACGAGGAAGGTAAGACTACATGAAAAAAATAGCAGTTTTAACAAGTGGTGGGGATGCACCAGGAATGAACGCAGCTGTGCGTGCCGTTGTAAGAACAGCAATCTATAATGGATTAGAAGTTTATGGAGTATATCAAGGATACAAAGGATTAGTAGAAAACAACATTAAAAAACTTGAAGTTGGAGATGTTGGTAACATCATTAACCGTGGAGGAACAATGCTTTACTCAGCTCGTCTTCCAGAATTCGCTAACCCAGAAGTTAGAAAAGGTGCTATTAAGAACTTAGAAGCATTAGGAATTGATGGACTAGTAGTAATCGGTGGAGATGGTTCATACCGTGGAGCTATGGCTTTAAGTAATGAAATGAATATCCAAACTATCGGAGTTCCAGGAACAATCGATAACGATATTTGTTGTACAGATTACACTATCGGATTTGATACTGCGCTTAACACAATCGTTGACGCTATTGACAAAGTTCGTGATACAGCATCAAGTCACGAGCGTGCATTCATTATCGAGGTAATGGGGCGTAATGCAGGGGATTTAGCATTATTCGCTGGTATTGCTGGAGGAAGTGAAAGTCTTCTAATTCCAGAGAAAAAAGAAGATATCGAAGAAGTTGTTGCACGTATTAAAGCTGGTGAAGATCGTGGTAAAAAACACTCAATCATCGTACTTGCTGAAGGTGTAATGGGTGGACAAGAACTAGCTGCAAAACTTAAAGAACTTACAGGAGAAGAAGTAAGAGCAACTATTTTAGGACACATTCAACGTGGTGGTACTCCAACAGCTCAAGACAGAGTATTAGCATCTCGTCTAGGTAACTATGCTGTTCAACTATTATTAGCTGGAGAATCAGGACGTGCAGTAGGTATTCAAAACAACAAACTTGTAAGTACTCGTTTTGAAGACGTATTTAGTGATGTTCATAATGTGGATCTTTCTATCTACGAGGTTTCTAAACAACTTTCAATTTAGTTTAAAAAACGTTTTCTTTAGATAAAAATAGTATTTTTCGAGAAAATATTTGAAAACATAATGAAAATGAGTTAAAATATTAAAAGATAAAAAATTAAGAGGTATATTTATGATACAGAAAAAAACTAAAATAATTTGTACAATTGGACCTAAGTCTGAAGATAAAGCAAAACTTACTGAAATGGTAGAATTAGGGATGAACGTATGTCGTCTTAACTTCTCACACGGTGACTACTCAGAACACGGAGCAAGAATTCAAACAATTAAAGAAGTAAGAGAAGCTACAGGAACTAACTTAGCTATCCTTTTAGATACTAAAGGACCTGAAATCAGAACTAACAACATGGAAAATGATGCAATCATGTTAGAAACTGGAAAAGACGTTATTGTTTCTATGACAGAAGTTCTAGGAACTCCAGAAAAATTCTCAATCACATACGGAGAATTAGTACACGACGTTAAAGCTGGAGACACTATCTTACTTGACGACGGATTAATCGGATTAACTGTAAACAGCGTAGATGCTGAAGCAGGATTAATCTACACTACAGTACAAAACGGTGGAGTACTTAAAAACAAAAAAGGAGTTAACGTTCCAGGTGTATCTACAAAATTACCAGGTATTACTCCAAAAGATGAAGAAGATATCCGTTTCGGATGTAAAAATGATATTGACTTCGTTGCTGCTTCATTCGTTCGTACTAAAGAAAACGTACTAGAAGTTAGACGTATTCTTAAAGAAGAAGGATGTGAACACGTTCAAATCATCCCTAAAATCGAATGTCAAGAAGCCATCGATAACATCGACGAAATCATTGAAGTATCTGACGGTATCATGATCGCTCGTGGTGACCTTGGGGTTGAAGTGCCAGCAGAAGAAGTACCAATTATGCAAAAAGACATCATTGCTAAATGTAATGCAGCTGGTAAATTCGTAATCACAGCTACTCAAATGTTAGACTCAATGCAAAAAAACCCACGTCCAACACGTGCCGAAGTATCTGACGTAGCTAACGCAATCTACGATGGAACTGATGCAATCATGTTATCAGGAGAATCTGCAGCAGGTGCATACCCAATCGAATCAGTTCGTACAATGGCTACAATCGCTAAACGTACTGAAGAAATGCAAGATTACTCTCGTATCTTAAAAGATCGTTCTAAAAAAATCGTTTCTAAAGATATTACAAACGCAATTGGAGTATCTGTAGGATACACAGCTCTAAACTTAGACTTACACACAATCGTAACTTACACTGAATCAGGACAAACAGCTAGATTAATTTCTAAATACCGTCCAAACGCAGCTATCTTAGCTGTAACTCCAAGTGAAAAAGTTGCACGTGGATTAAGCTTAGTATGGGGTGTAGACGCTCAAATTTCTGAACAAGTTAAATCAACTGACGAAATGTTAGATACAGCTAAAAACATCGCAGAAACTTCAGGATATGCTAAAAAAGGTGATGCTATCGTAATCACTGGAGGTATCCCAGTAAACACTTCAAGAAGTAATGTTGGATCAACTAACTTCTTAAAAGTTTCAGTAATCGACTAATAGTAAATAAAATAAGAAGAAGTAGGATAAATTCTTACTTCTTCTTTTTCGTTATACAATAAACGTAGAAAATTAGAATGCGATATTGAATAAATAATGCGTTAAAAACAAAAAGTGGCCCGTAATGGACCGCTTTTCGTTATATGAACACAAAATAAGAATTTAGGGTAAATTGTTATTTTGTAGTAATCGGAATTTCTTCCGATATTAAATTAAAAGTTTTATTGTTAAATAAATTTAACAATCGAAAGGAAATTATGACTATAACGAGTATAGCCGTAAAAATGGAAGAATAATATACTTCCACAGTTTTAAGAACAATCTAGACGATTGTATGAGGCATATAGACATATCCTCTTCTATCTATTAACTCATATAATGCTTATCATATGCTATTAAGAAATTTTTCAAAATTTACGTTTAAGATGATGTGGATTTTTTGAAGAACTTCTGAAACGATATTTTAGTAATAATTAATATCAAAATGCAACAAATAGTATAATCGAAAAAAATATAAATAATATTAATTATACTAAGATATTTTAATGATGAAATTATCCTACTAACTGTTTACATCTTTATTGTAACAAAATGTCGATGGTTGTCAAATAAAACAAGATTTTATAAAATTTATTGAATAGAATATTTTTCTATATTAAATCCTGTATATACAATATTGAATGCTGTTAAACAAAGAATTAGTAAAAATATTTAGGTTATGCAAACTTACAGATAATATCATTTGAATAGTCACAAAAATATAAAAAGGAATAACCGATAAACATTATCAAGTATATTCCTTTTTATGAAAAGATTTAGAATCAATGAATATAATATAACAAACTATCTGTTGACAATATTAGGAGAATCTCCAGTTGTAATCACTTCGACAGCAGCGTTTAATGCACCTTCTACAAGATTTTTAACAGCTGTTTCTGTGTAGAATGCAGTATGTGGAGTGTAGATGATATCATCTCTATCGATTAATTCTTGCATTAATTTATCATCGAAGTCTTTATTTGTGAAGTCTTTAGGAACGTAGTTTCCTTCGTTTTCGTATACATCAAGACTAGCTCCTAATAATTTTCCGCTATCTAGAGCGCGAATAACAGCTTTAGTATCAACAAGAACACCACGAGCAGCATTAGCGAAGATAGAGCCATCTTTCATTTTACTGAAGAAATCATCATTTACCATATGAGTATATTCTTTTGTAGCAGGTACATGAATAGTCACAACATCAGATTGAGCTAGTAATTCATCGATGCTGTCAACATACTCTAAAACTTCACGAGCAGCGTCAGAAGGATATAAATCATAACCAATAACTTTGCAACCTAGTCCCTTAAATAGTGTTGCAGCTTGGCGTCCAATGTTCCCTGTTCCTAGGACACCTACAGTAAGAGTTTTTAATTCTCGAGAAATTATATTTTTATTCCATGTGAAATCATGTTTCTCAACATTGTTAAGTATTTTTTTAATATTTCTACTGATATATAAGACAGTAGTAACAACATGTTCTGCAATTGCGTTAGGAGAGTAACGAGGAACGTTAGTCATGCTAATTCCTAATTCACGCATATATTTAATATCATAAATATCGAATCCTGCCATTCTGTTTGCGATAACTTTAACACCTTGTTCTTTTGCATAATCGTATACTTCTTTAGCAAATGGTCTATTTTGGAACATTACTGCTCCTTGTTTCCCTTCTAATAAGTGTTTTGTTTCTGCTTGAAGTTCTCCTTCATGAAGATCAATCTCTACTTCAGGATGTTCTTTTAACCAGGCATCAACAAATGGTCTTTCATCTTCTCTCAAGTTAAAAAGTGCTAATTTCATAATATAATCTCCTTTTAATTTTTTTATATTCTAGATGAATAGTAGATTAAAATAACGTATTAAATTATCATTTTTGGCATCTAGTATTCATCTAAAATATAATATATAAAGATAGTACAACAGACTATAGATAACGCTTACAATTATTATTTTAAAGAGAATAACAAAGTTTGTCAACAGTGTTAAATGTATAGTACAGATAATATATTCCATAAAATTAATACGCTTTCAAAGTTGTTGTTGTAATATTTGCTTGAAAATTTCAAATGAAAACGTGTTTGATGTAGAGTGTAATTGTATAATAGATATTAATTATAATATCATATAGATAAATATAATCTTATTATTAAAAAAAATAATCATAAAAATATTGTAATTTATAGTACAGTTAATAGAGTGTGTTAAACAAACTATAATAACTATTTAGAAAAATTTCTAAATAGTTATTGACTTAAAAAAATAATAGAGTTATAATCTATTTAGAAAGATATCTAAATAGAATTGCAGTTCGTTATATAAAGGAGTGATATACATGGGATGAGTGAAACTTTAAAGGCGATATCTGATCCGGTAAGAAGAAATATTTTGGAATTGTTGAAAGAAGAGAAGAAAAGTGCAGGAGAGTTAGCTTCAGAATTTAATCTATCTGGGGCGACTGTATCGTATCATTTAACTCAATTAAAAAAAGCGGGTTTAATATTAGAATCTAGACATAAAAATTTTATATACTATGAATTAAATGCCAGTGTATTCGAAGAAGTGCTTGTCTGGATCTATGGTTTAGGAGGAAAAAACGATGAGAGTAGATAAAAAAAGTTTGTTTCTAAGTGTTGGTATTTGTCTATTGCCGATATTAATAGGAGTTTATTATTTTAATGTATTACCCGAACAAATAGCTGTACATTTCAATGCTAAAGGAGAGCCTAATAATTTTGTGAGCAAAACTTGTGCGATTATTGGTATTCCTATATTTTTAGCGATAGTTCAGATTGTTATTTCGCTAGTAGTAGATTTTGATAAAACTCCTAAAAAAGGTGCGCTAATAATTAGGGGAATTATACCTTTGATAAGTGTTCTAGTTCAAGGTGGCTTAGTAGCATATGCTTTAGATAATAATTTCAATGTACCACAATTAGCAGTGTTTATTATCGGAATAGTGTTTATTATACTTGGTAACTATCTGCCTAAAAAAGAATTTTGGGGAAAATACAATTTCAATCTTTTTGGTTTAGAAAAAGGTGTCAATGAGCAAAAAGTGATTAGAGCTTACGCACTGCATATGACCTTTAGTGGGGTTGCTATATTCATTAGTGGATTCTTTAGTTCTGTAGTAGCGTTAGTTTTAATAGTTATTTTTGCAATTACCTCTGCAGTTTTACCTTTTTACTTGGTTAAAAAATATAAAGGTTAGTAATCATCATATATAGCATACATGTATTCTTAGAGGAGAGTATTCTTTCAATAGGGATATATTGTATGCTATAATTACATACACGAGAAATTTTATGTAAAGAAAAGTTTAAGTTTGTCTAATATTTAAATTAGGAGGACATAGAGTGCTAGAACTTAAAAATATAGTTAAGAAGTATAATACTGGTGGTAGTGAAGTAGAAGTACTAAAATCTGTAAATATTCATTTTAGAGAAAATGAGTTTGTATCGATTTTAGGAGCAAGTGGAAGTGGAAAAACGACGTTATTAAACATTATAGGCGGTTTGGATAAATATACATCTGGTGATATGGCGCTTATGGGACGTTCTACTAAAGAGTTTAAAGATAGAGATTGGGATAGTTATAGAAATGGGACTATAGGTTTTGTCTTTCAAAGTTATAATTTAATATCTCACTTAAGTGTAATTGAAAATGTAAAATTAGCTTTGTCTATCTCAGGGCATTCTAATTCAGAAAATCATGAAAAAGCTAAGAAAGTATTAGAAGATGTTGGCTTAGCGGAACATCTTTATAAAAAACCTAATCAGCTTTCTGGTGGTCAGATGCAAAGGGTGGCGATTGCTCGTGCATTGGTTACTGATCCAAAGATTATTCTTGCTGATGAACCAACAGGGGCTTTAGATAGTAAAACTAGTGTTCAGATTATGGAGCTTATTAAAGAAATAAGTAAGACGAAGTTAGTTATAATGGTAACGCACAATCCAGAATTAGCGAAAGAATACAGCGATAGAATAGTACGAGTTAAAGATGGTGAGATTCAAGAAGATACAAATCCATATGTAGCTGGAGAAGTTGCTGATAATGGTTTTGCTTTAAAGAAAACTGCGATGGCATTTAGTAGTGCGATTAAATCTAGTTTTAAAAATCTTCTTACGAAAAAATTCCGTACGCTTATGACGGTTATTGCGAGTAGTATAGGGATTATTAGTATTGGTTTAGTATTAGCTATTTCATCGGGGATGGATAAGTATATTCAAACGATGCAAAATGAGAATTTATCGTCAATGCCAATTATGATAAGTGCGAATCAAGTGAATTTTGGATTAAGTGTTGATGATGATAACTCGGAAAAAGACTCTAATGGTTCTGAATTGGTGCCAAAGTCACGTCGTGATGTGCATAGAAATTTATATTCAGTTGATTCATTAGGGAATGGAGAAACATTTATAAATTATATTCAAAACAATGCGAAGGATTATTACTCTGCGATTGATTTTGCAGAAGGTTATAAATTACAAGCATTAACTAAAAATGCAAAAGGTGATGTAGTAGCTGTAAAACAAGAACAGACTTCATTAAATGATAGTATTTTTGGTGTATTACCAGAAGATAAGAACCTAATTATGAATCAATATGAAGTGGTAAAATCATCTAAAGATAATTTCGAATATCCTAGCGATAATGAGGTTGTATTATTTACTGCGAAAAATAACGAAATCGATAAAGCTACGATAAAAGCTTTAGGGTTTGATGAAAATACAAAGGTTAAGTATGAAGATGTTATCGGAAAAGAGTTTAGTGTAATAGAAAATAACAACTATTACAGAAAATTAGGTGATAGATTTGTTCCTCGTGATGTTGATGCAAAAATGTATGATGGAGGAACTAAGGTTAAAGTCGTAGCTATATTAAAAGCTAAAGATAGTTTTACTAGACCCCAGATGACGATTGGTTACACAAGAGCTTTACAAAAGTCAATGATTGAAAGAGAAGTGAAGTCAGATATTGTAGTGGCTCAACAAAAAGATAAAACTAGAAATGTTATAACTAATCAGAAGATGGATAGTGATACAGCTGAACAACTGCTTGCTACATTAGGGGCAAAAACTGCACCGAGTGCAATTAATATTTATCCGAAGTCTTTCAATGATCGTGATAAAATAGCTGGGGTTATAAATGACTTTAACAAGAAAGTAGCAGAGAAATATGGTTCAGATAGCTCAGATTATCATAAATATAGTATTACGTATGCGGATTTAGCAAAGCAAATGACGACGATTATGTCACAAATGATTAATACAATTTCATTGATCTTATCGGCATTTGCAGGAATATCGTTAATTGTATCATCTATTATGATTGGGATACTAACGTATGTATCTGTGGTGGAAAGAACGAAGGAAATTGGTATTTTACGTGCAATTGGTGCTCGAAAAAAAGATATTACAAGAATCTTTATCGCAGAAGCAGGGTTAATCGGATTTATTTCCGGTACTGTAGGTGTAGTGGTGACTATGCTTTTATCAGTTCCAATAAGTGGAAGTATTGCTAAGGCGCTAAAAGTCGAAGCATTCACAGCGTCATTGAATGCTCAATCATCAATTGGATTAATAGCTCTTAGCTTAGTGCTAACACTTATCGCAAGTATTATTCCATCGAGAATAGCTGCGAAAAAAGATCCAGTCGAAGCGTTAAGAACTGAATAATAAAAAATATGAGGAATAGTGGATTGTGTTATAATCAGAGGTTGCTGAAAAATGTAACGTTCGGAGGTTAAATCGAATCTAGTATTCCTTATTTTTATATTTTTTACTAAGAAATTGGCTAATTTGATTCTTTTGTAAGATTGACACGTATCTTGGTTTGCAATATAATTTATATTATAGATATATTAAGTAGGAGTTTTTTATGATAATAGGTTCGTTTATAGTTTTTATGATATTCCTTTTATTGTTCTTATCTGTTTTGTATTTTGACAGAAGGAACTTGTTTTTAGGGATATTTTTTATAGCGACAGGTTTAAGTTTTATTTTCTGTGTAATGGCTTTTATTACTAATCAGGCACAAGACAATAGATTTTTATACAATTTAGGTGTAGTATTACTTGTTATAGCGGTGGTAATATTCACTTTGCTTCCAATGGTGGTAGTCATTATGTTTTTATACAATTCGTTTATGCTTATTAGAAGAGAAGGGTTAAGAGTAGGTAACCTACTGAGCCTAGCTGTATTTTTCTTTCTGGTAGGTTATTTTACATATTGGCCACGTGTTGCTACCTACACACGTGACAATATTCTGTTAAATATATTTTATGTTTATATCAGTTTAGTAGTCTTATATTTTTTATGTATAGCGATGTCTTATTTAGTATCTAGTGTTTTAAATTTTATTAATATCTTACCAAGAAAGATTGATTATGTAGTGGTCTTAGGTGCAGGATTGATTGGTGAAAGGGTAACGCCTCTTTTAGCTAGTAGAATTAGAAAAGGGATAAAGGTTTATAAAGCTAATCCTGGGAGTAAGCTAATCATGTCGGGTGGACAAGGTCCTGATGAAGTAGTATCTGAAGCATTTGCGATGAAAAATTATGCTCTTGAGCAAGGTGTTGATGAAAAAGATATAATCTTAGAAGAAAAATCGACTCGAACTGAAGAAAATATTATTTTTTCAAAGAAATTTATTCCAGCTGATAAAAGTTTTGCTGTGGTGACGAATTATTATCACGTTTATCGTGCGTTGGTTCAAGCAAGAACTTTAGGTTTTAGATGTATTGGCTATGGAGCGCCGACTAAGTTCTATTTCAGTCTCAATGCTTTCATTAGAGAATTTATAGGGTATCTATATTTCAAAAGAAGAATACACGCTATAGTCCTAGGTGTGCTGACATCCTTATTTATAGCAGCTGTCCTAGTGGAAATATATTTTTGGGCTAATAATAGCTAGAATTTAAGAGGATCGACTTAACAAAATTAGTTTTGAAATTAGTTTTGTTAAGTCTTTTTCTATCTAATTATTATATGTAATTTTGCAACTTACTCCCCTAATGATTTCTAAATATGATATAATTAATTGAAAAAATATTTGCGGAAGGATGTAGTGGTGTGAAAGATCATTCTTATTATATGGAGTTGGCATTAGAAGAAGCGCGGAGAGCTTACGCTAAAGGTGAAGTACCTATTGGAGCTGTGCTAGTTATTGATGATAAGGTTGTTGCGAAGGCTCATAATACTCGTGAAGAAAATCAACAGGCATTGAATCATGCAGAAATGTTAGTTATTAAAGAAGGTTGTGAAAAACAGGGTTTTTGGAGACTTGATAATAGTTATTTATATACTACTGTAGAGCCGTGTGTTATGTGTAGTGGAGCAATTGTTCAAGCTAGAGTTGAAAATGTTATTTATGGAGCGAGTGATCCTAAATATGGTTGCTGTGGTAGTTGCATTGACTTAGTGGGTGAGAATAAATTCAATCATCAAGCTAAGGTTATCTCTGGGGTGCACGAAGAAGAGTGTTCCATGCTAATGAAGAACTTTTTCAAAGAGTTAAGAGAACGAAAGAAGAAATAAACATTCAATATATTTATAAATTTAAAAATTTTTAAATTATAAATATAAAATAATTAAAGATAATAATATATAAATATAATGACGATAAAAACAATTCAGAGGATTGTGTCGTCATTTTTTGTTTTAATATATAGTAATAAAATAAATAGTTACTTATTAAAAATAAACTTAGGAAGAAATCTAAAAAAGACGAAAATTTCTAATTTTTCAACTGTTTTTCGCTATCATTATTAAAAAAAATTTGATACAATTATCTTAGAAAGTATAGAGGAGCTTCAATGAAAATAGAAAATGTAATAAAAAAGTTTAATCAAGAGGAAATATACCTTTGTCCAAAGTGCTTATCAGAATCTCATATAGAGGGTATCAGTCTTGTTTGCAATGAAAATCATCGTTATGATTTTTCAAAAAAAGGCTATATTCATCTGATAAACAATTATAAACCGACGAAATACAGTGAAGATTTATTTAAAGCTCGTAGTGAAGTTTTTAGTAATAGTTTTTATGAAAATATATTAAAGAATATTCAAAATTTAATTGAAGAGTATGCTGACGATGTTGTATTGGATATTGGTTGCGGAGAAGGATATTATATTAAAAAGTTAAAAACAGTATTTCCTGAGAAATATTTTTATGGGCTAGATAATAGCAAGGATGCGATCGAGTTAGCTGTTAAAGAGGATAAATTGAATCCTTATATGGTGGCTAACTTAGCTAATCTTCCGTTTAAAGATGGAAGTGTCTCGTGCATTCTTAACATATTAACACCTGCTAATTATGAGGAGTTTTTCAGAGTATTAGGTGATGATGGATATTTGATAAAAATTATTCCGAATACAAATTACCTAAGAGAGATTAGAGAGTTGATTGGTGGGAAGGAATACACAAATAGTGATACTGTAAAATTGATTGAAGAAAATTGCAAGATTGTGGATAGGATAACGGTAAGTGATACTTTCCAATTGACTAAAGAGCAAGCAGCGAGTTTTCTTAAGATGACACCTTTAACATTTTCTAAAGAAATTACAGATTCTGATATTAATCAATTAAAAGAAATTACGATAGATCTAGAACTTTTAGTTTGCAAGAAGTAGGTTAAGTTGTAGTTGTAACAGAAGGAAAATTATGAAGGAGGATAGAGTGTGAATACTGAAAAATATGATCAAGTTGTTGAAGTGAAAAAATATGTAAAAAAACCGTGGACAACAAGTTGTCTTGATTTTTCTATAAAAGATGAAAATACATATCTTATGAGAGAGGCTAGTATTCGTCAGACAAATTACTATTTATGTAAAAAAGACGATAGAGTATATCTAGTAGATAGTGATAATCATAAAGATGAAATAAGCTGGGTTAATCTAGATAAGTTTGTTGAAATAGAAGAAGGTGATGCAACCTATAGAAGGTATAGGGTATTAAAGTAAAATGACAATTGAATAAGACGCTGTTAGATGTAGTTTGCAAGTGTAGTACAGAAAAAAAGGAGAAACATTATGTACGTGGCATACGATAGTAAGGATGAAGTTTTTAATGCTTTGGATAGTGAAGTTGAAAAAAATAAAGAGTATCACTGTCCGATATGTGGGGGAAAAGTAATTTTCAAAAAAGGAGTGAAAATTCAGTCGCATTTTGCTCATGCTAAGAATTGTTCATGTGAGTTTGAAACATACAAGAAAGAGAGTAGTGAGCACCTTGAAGCGAAGAAGGATCTCTATGAGCATTTTAGAAGAAAATATCGTAATGTGGAAGTCGAACATATTTTTAAAACTGGGGAGAATGATATTCAGATAGCCGATGTATTTATTAAAGATAACAGCATCGCTTTTGAGTATCAAAGATCGGTTATTCCATTTGATCTTATTAAAGCAAGAACAAGAGGATATATGAAAGCTGGATTGAAATTAATCTGGCTAATTGATACAAACAAATTTATAAAAGAATTGAAGAGTTATGATGGTATAAGTTATATTAGGTATGCGCCATTTGTGGATAATTTTTTAAATTATTATCAAGGAAAAGTATTCTTTTATGGTTGGGATAATATAAATAAAAAATTTGAATTTTATCAAATTTGGGCTCATAATTTGAAAAAACGAAATGCTGTTTGTATAAAAACTAGTTTGAGTATTGATGAGTTTGATGTACCACTTGATTTGAAACTACTGGATAAAGATTTAACGTCTAAGTTATATCCAGAAGATGTTGAAAACTATGTCTACGAGCAAATTAAATATGATAAAACTGTAAAAAATAAAGTGTTGAGTATGTTTTATAACCAACATATAGAGTTAAATAATATACCTGAAATTATTGGTGTGAATATGTTGGAACAAGTTCTTATTAGAACTCCACTTGTTTATTGGCAAGGGTTGATGTATAGATTTTATAAAGAGGGTAAAAGTTACTCAGAACTTATAAGAATAATGAGTAATATTATAGAGTTTAAAGATAGTATCTATATTAACAATGTTCAACAAGGGGAGATTTTCTTAAAAGTATTTAAAGCATACTATGCTTTATTGGTTGAGAATGAAAAGTAAGAGGATAAAACTATGGGGGAGTATAGTAGTAGTTTTACAGAAAAAGAAAAAAAGGTATTGCTTTCGTTAATAGCGATTGAGAGGATTACAACACTCAAGCTACATAAAGTTTTTATGGATTTAAATAGTATAGAGAAGATTCTCGAATTATCTATACCTGAGTTAGCTGTATATTTTGGAGATAATGTTGAAGAAATTTATACTAAGCTTCATAATAATATGGAGTTCGATTTCGAGAGTTATTTTGAGTTTTATAATGTAAAGTATATTTTTTGCGATGATATCTATTATCCGAAAGAATTATTTAGGACTTATGATTATCCATATGTTATATTTTACAGGGGGAATAAAGATTTGCTTCTATTTAAAAGAAAGATATCTATAGTAGGAAGCAGAAACAATACCGCATATTCAAATGATGCCTTGCAGAGCATAGTACCATATTTAACTATGAATAATTTTGTTATAGTTAGTGGTCTTGCGATTGGTGTCGATAGTCTTGCTCATGAGGGCGCTATAAAAAGTAAGGGGTACACCATCGGTGTAATAGCTCATGGGCACAATATAATTTATCCGGAAAAAAGTTATAAACTTTATAAGGAATTAGAACGAAACCATCTTATTATATCTGAGTATTTTCCAACTTCACCTATAAGGAAATATAAATTTTTAGAACGAAATAGGATTGTCGCTGGTCTTTCCAGTGCTCTTTTAGTAACTGAAGCGGCAAAAAGAAGTGGGACGCAAAGGACGGTGGATTTCGCCTTGGATGTAGGTTCTGATGTATTCTGCCTACCAGGGAAATTTGGCGATAAGATGAGTTATGCAATGAATGAATACATTAAAGAGGGGGCGATACTTGTAAATAAATTAGAGGATTTTGGTGACGAATTAGGATTTTAGTGTAGATATTTGAGAGGATGATTAGTATGACAGATATCTTATTTATTAATCCACTAGGTTGGGATAGATGTATTTGGGCGAGAGTCTTAGAAAATATGCCAGACCAAACCTTTGATTTTATTGAATTTACCGAAGAGAGTTTTAAATCTATATCAAAAAAAGAAATTGAGAAGGTACTATTAAATAAAATGACAAAAGTAAGAAGAGGTGGTTTTATAGTTGCTGCTTCTTACGGTACGGTCGTTTTGCTTAACGGTTTAGAGATTTTTAGTGAGTACCTTGATGGTGTTAATTTAATCATCATCGAGGGCTTAGAACCTATACCTCCTGAATCGGTGTTAAAAACATATTTTGAACCAGAGATAAAGTTCACTAGTAAAGAAGAATATCTATCAAAGACACTTAGTGTAGAAGAGATGCAAGATGAGTTTTTAGTGGAGTTAATTTTAAGAAAACTCAAAAAAGAAGGTAGTGAATATATGGTAAGACCGAACTCGCAAATAGAGTACAATTATTTATCTTTATATGCGGGGGTAGATAATTTAGAACTATTAAAAAGAAGCAGGAATATTTTTAATAAACTTGTAGTTTTTTCTTACTTCAAGTTAATAGGGATGAATTATACACAAATAGAGGAGTCGGATCATCTTCTTATGGTTACTAAACCGCAGATGATCTTGGATATATTATTAGGGAAATAGAGAATAATGAAATATTTTATAATGGAAAGTTTATTAATGTGTAAGAGGAGCACATTATTGTTGCGATATAAAATAATTATATAAAACGAGTAGTTAATTGAAATATTATTAACTACTTGTTATTATAGATAGATAAAGTATTTAATTAGGAGGAATATTATATTGAGGAAAGTATTAGTATATTTATTAGGTGTGCTGAGTATTAGTGGTATTATTTTTTCGTGTATTTATTTTTTAACAGCATCCGATAAAGAAGGGGGAACTTCAAAAAAGGATAGCGATTCGAGTGTGAGAACTGCGCGAGTTGTAGCTAATGGAGATATTCTTATTCATGATGCACTTTATTATACTGCTAAAAAAGAAGATGGGAGTTATGATTTTAATCCATTTTTTGAATATGTTAAACCGTGGATTGAAGGTGCTGATTTAGCGATAGGGGATTTCGAGGGTACTATTAGCGATCGTTCTCCACTAGGAGGATATCCATTGTTTAATGCTCCTGTTCAAATTGCAGATACAATGAAAGAAGTAGGATATGATGTTGTTGATTTAGCTCATAATCATATATTGGATACAGGTTTGTATGGATTGAAGTATACGGATAAAGTCTTCAAAGATAGAGGTTTGGATACAGTTGGAGTTCACGCTGATAAAAAACGTTCGGAAGATAAGATTCTTATTAAAGAGGTTAATGGAATTAAAATAGCAATTCTAGCCTATGCTTATGGTTATAATGGAATGGATGCTAATTTAACCGCAGAGGATAGAACTAATCATTTATCGGATCTTGATGAGGAAAAGATGAAAGAAGAAATCCAAAGAGCTGAGAAAGAAGCGGATGTTACAGTAGTGATGCCTCAGATGGGTGTTGAGTATAAGTTAGAGCCTACAGAAGAACAAAAAGCTCTTTATCACAAGATGATAGAATGGGGTGCTGATGTAGTATTCGGAGGGCATCCTCATGTTATAGAACCTGCTGAGACTGTAGAAAAAGATGGAGATAAGAAATTTATAATATACTCTATGGGGAACTTCGTTTCAAACCAACGTATGGAAAGAATGGAAAACAAGTGGCCTGAGAGAGGTTTACTAATGGATGTTACATTTGAAAAAGCAAACGATAAAACAACTGTTAAAACTGTAAAAGCTCATCCAACACTAGTTTATTCTAAACTTAACGGTAGAAATATAAATGGAGCTCCATTATACGACTATAAAATTATGGTGTTAGAAGATTTCATTAATGGCGGAAAACTTAGAGATCAGCTTGATGATAAAATGAAGGAAAAAGTAGATGTTTCATATAAAGAAATAATGGAACACGTAAACTTGAAGTGGGAGTAAAAGACTATATGGACTAAGAGATAGTTGACATTTTTATAAATTATTTCTGTTTGAGCCTTTTGTTTGATAATAATTCTCAAGTATAGTAAAATTATTGAGTTAATTATTTAAAGAAGGAGGAAATCTAGTGAGGAAATTTTTTGGTACTCTATTAGGTAAGAAAAGGCCAGAGTTTTTTGATGTAATTAAAGGAAGAAAATCGGTTAAGTATTTTGACCCGAATGTTAAAATTAAACGTGAAGAAATAATAGAAATGTTAAATGAAGCTAATCTTGCTCCATCATCATGTAATTTACAACCTTGGAGATATATTGTTGTAGATACACCAGAAGGTAAAGAAAAATTAGGAAGTGCTAATTATAATAAAATTCAAAATGATACCTCGGCCGCTATGATTATAGTCTTAGGAGACTTGAATCACTACGGGAAATTTGATGAAATTTACGGAGAGGCTGTTGAAAAAGGTTATATGACTGAAGAGGTAAAAGATGGTTTTGAAAAAGGGATGGGACCTCAATTAGAAAACTTGCCAACTGACAAAAATAGAGAAGGTGTATATTTTGATTGTGGATTGTGGACTATGCAATTTGCAAACATTGCGTATGCTAAAGGATACGATACTAATATTATTGGCGGATTTGTTAGAGAGAAGGTAGCTGAATTATTTGAATTAGAAGAAAACTTGATTCCTGTGATGCTTATAGCCCTAGGTAAAAAGGAAAAAGATGCAAGACCAACTGTAAGAATGAAGGCAGAGAATCTTGTGAGATTTGAATAATAGTTTTCAACTGAAGCAACTAATGGTTGGTGATGTGTTAGTTAAACCGAGATAAATAAAAATATACAGAAAGAGTGCTTAATCATAATTATTTGTGGTTATGGTGCTTTTTTTTATCCAAATTATTTTGAATTTTGAGTATTACATTATAAAATAGTAAATATATGTATAAATAATAAAAAGGAGAAATAAAGTGGAAAAATTAGAGGCGGTTATTTTTGATTTTGATGGAACGATAGTAGATACAGAGAAAGTATACTATGAAAATATGCGTGATTTAACAAAAGAAGTGTTAAATGAAAAGCTAGATAAGATGGATTATATAAAAAACGTTTCTGGAACGAATGAAGAAACGAGTAGAAAATATTATAATGATACATATGGTATGTCTAGTGAAGATTATGATAAGTTCGAAGCGGAGATTACAAAGCGTATATTAGATAATTATCATAATGCCCCAGTATTACCAGGAATTGCTGAGGTAATGGAGTATCTATATAATCACGGAATAAAGATGGCTGTTGCTTCAAATGGAAAGAGAGAACATATTGAGACAGGACTTCGAAGAAAAGGTTTTGAGAAATACATCTCAGCAATTGCAACAAAAGAAGAGGTAAAGAATCCTAAACCTGCCCCAGATATCTATTTACTAGCGGCAAAAAAACTAGGTGCAGATATTAATAATACAATTGCTGTCGAAGATTCGCGTCCTGGTGCTTTAGGTGCTGCAGCTTCAGGTGCAACGTTAATACTTCAGACAAATGATATTACTAAATATATGGATTTCACTGGTGTAAACTATAAGTATAAAGATGTAGATTTAGTAGAAACAGTTAGAAGTATAGTCGAGAAATAATAGTATACAAAAATAATATATGATAGTATAATAAATTTATTAAGAGTAATCTTAAAATCAAATATATACGGGGAGACAGTTATGTATACGTCTAATTTAAAAATTAAAGAAGGTTTTACTTCTCATGCAACTACACCACTTGGTGGAGAATATAAAATGTTTATAGAAGAAAGTAAAGATGGTCCTATGGATTTATTTGCTACTGCATACAATGGATGTGTTAGTATGTGTGCAAAAGGATATTTCTTCAGAGCATATGAACTAGTAGATCTAGCGGTAGAAACTGAACTAGTGGTAGATTATGATAATAGAAAAATTGTAGCGAATGTTCATGTAGATCGAACTGAGGAACAACTTGCTGCTGGAGATAGACAAGGGGTATTAGATAATATTAAACTTCGTTGTAAAGTTTCTCATTTATTATCTTCTGATTTAGATATTCAATATAATATTTTACCTTTAAAATAAAATAGAAATTAAAAATACTTGGGGTGTAAAAACTCTAAGTATTTTTAATTTTTTTGTAGAAAAATAAATTTTTTCTTCTATATAATATAGGTAAAATTAGAAAGTGAATTAAAGATTAAAAAGTAAGTAAAAAATAGAAAACATATTCATAAATTTTTTTAAAAATTTTTCGTTAAAATACTTGCAATATATGCTTTTACCATGTATAATAATAAATGTTGGTCTTGCAAAAGACTTGCGTTGAAGCGAAAGGTTACTGACACGCCCGGCCGCTTTGCCATGGCATGGCGTGCTGGAGAACTTTCGTGGAGAAGTTGCTACTAGATAGCAGCGAATAAATGTATAGGAGGAGAAATGATGGCAAAACAAAAAATTCGTATTCGTCTTAAAGGATATGATCACAGATTAGTAGATCAAAGTGCAGAGAAAATTGTTGGAACTGCAAAACGTTCTGGAGCAAAAGTTTCTGGACCAATTCCATTACCAACAGAAAAAGCAGTTTATACAATCTTACGTTCAGTTCACATTTACAAAGACAGCCGTGAACAATTCGAACAACGTACACACAAACGCCTAATCGATATTATTGAACCAACACAAAAAACAGTTGACGCTTTAATCAGCTTAAACTTACCATCAGGTGTTGACATCGAATTAAAATTATAATTATAGGAGGTGACTTTCGATGACCAAAGGTATCTTAGGAAGAAAAGTAGGTATGACTCAAATCTTCGCTGAAAATGGAGAATTAATCCCAGTAACAGTAGTTGAAGCGAAAGGTAACGTCGTATTACAAAAGAAAACAGAAGAAGTTGAAGGATACAACGCAATCCAATTAGGATTCGACGATAAACGTCCTTACGATAAAGAACGTAAAGATCGTTTAGTAAAAGTTGCGAACAAACCTGAACAAGGTCACGCAGATAAAGCTAACACTGCTCCAAAACGTTTCGTACGCGAAATCAGAGATGCAGAAGTTGCTAATTATGAAGTAGGTCAAGAAGTCCAAGTTGATATTTTTGCAGCAGGGGACTTAGTTGACGTAACAGGAGTAAGTAAAGGTAAAGGATTCCAAGGGGCAATCAAGCGTCATGGACAAAGCCGCGGACCAATGGCTCACGGTTCTCGTTACCACCGTCGTCCTGGGTCAATGGGACCTGTAGCACCTAACCGTGTATTCAAAGGTAAAGCATTACCAGGTCAAATGGGTGGAGTTACAGTTACTACTCAAAACTTAGAAATCGTAAGCGTAGATGTAGAAAATGGATTAATCCTAGTTAAAGGATGTATTCCAGGATCTAAGAAAAGCTTCGTAAAAATCCAATCAGCAGTTAAATCTGGTAAATAATCGGAAAATATACGGAAGGAGGAAAATAGATAATGCCACAATTAGATTTATTTAAACAAGACGGTACTAAAGTTGGTGCAGTTGAAGCTAGTGAAGCAGTATTCGGGATTGAACCAAATCAACACGTTTTATTCCAAGCTGTAACATTACAAAGAGCATCACTTCGTCAAGGTACACACAAAACAAAAGGACGTTCTGAAGTTTCAGGTGGTGGTCGCAAACCATGGCGTCAAAAAGGAACAGGTCGTGCTCGTCAAGGATCTATCCGTTCACCACAATGGCGTGGAGGTGGAATTGTATTCGGACCTACACCACGTAGCTACAGCTTCAAAATGCCTCGTAAAATGCGTCGTTTAGCATTACGTTCTGCTTTATCTTCAAAAGTAGCAGCTAACGAAGTATTTGCATTAGAAAGCTTATCATTTGATACAATTAAAACTAAAAACTTTAAAGAAATGTTATCAAACCTTAGCCTAGAGAAAAAAGTATTATTCGTAGTTACTGAACTAGAAGAAAATACTGTTTTATCAGGAAGAAATATTCCAGGAGTTGAATTCGTTGAAACAACTGGTCTTAACGTATTAGACATCTTAGGAAGCAACAAAGTTGTATTCACTAAAGATGCAGTAGAAAAAGTTGGGGAGGTATTAGCATAATGGAAGCACGCGATATTATCAAACGCCCAGTACTAACTGAAAAAAGTTATTTATTAATGCAAGAAAATAAATACACTTTCCTAGTAGACACACGCGCTCACAAAACTCAAATTAAACAAGCTATCGAAGAAATCTTCGGAGTTAAAGTTGAGAAAGTAAACGTAATGAACTACAAACCAAAATTCCGTCGTGTTGGAAGATACGGTGGTTACACTAACAAACGTAGAAAAGCTATCGTTAAGTTAGCAGAAGGACAAACAATCGAAGGATTATTCGCTTAAGAATAACAAATACCACTAAGGAGGAAAAATGACAAATGGCAATTAAGGTATATAAAGCTATAACTAACGGTCGTCGTAACATGACATCATTAGATTTTGCAGAAATTACAACTAACAAACCAGAAAAGTCATTATTAGCGCCGCTACCGAAAAAAGCGGGAAGAAATAACCAAGGTAAAATTACTGTTCGTCACAACGGTGGAGGACACAAAAAACAATACCGTATTATTGACTTCAAGAGAAATAAAGACAACGTACCAGCAAAAGTTGCTACTATCGAGTACGATCCAAACCGTTCAGCGAACATCGCTCTATTACACTATGTAGATGGAGAAAAAAGATACATCATCGCTCCTAAAGAACTTAAAGTAGGACAAATCTTAGTATCTGGTGAAACTGCTGATATTAAAGTTGGTAATGCATTACCACTAGCAAACATCCCTGTAGGGACATTAATTCACAACATCGAACTTAAACCTGGTAAAGGTGGACAATTAGTACGTTCTGCTGGAGCAAGTGCTCAAGTACTTGGTAAAGAAGGTAAATACGTATTAGTACGTCTTAAATCAGGAGAAGTAAGAATGATCTTAGCAACTTGCCGTGCTACAATCGGTGAAGTTGGTAACGAACAACACGGACTAGTAAATATCGGTAAAGCCGGTAGAACTCGTTGGTTAGGTAAAAGACCAACTGTACGTGGATCTGTTATGAACCCGAACGATCACCCACACGGTGGTGGTGAAGGACGTACTTCAATCGGACGTAAATCACCTATGTCACCATGGGGTAAACCTACTCTTGGTAAGAAAACTCGTTCTAAAAAAGCTCGTTCAAACAAATTTATCGTACGTGCTAGAACTAAATAATAAAATTAATCAAAGGTTAGTTGGTGAGGAGCAAGAGCTCTTTACCACACCCTTAAGTATGCAAAGTATCGGAAAGGAGATAACACAATGGCTCGTAGTTTAAAAAAAGGACCATTCGCTGATCACCACTTATTAGCAAAAGTTGAAAAAATGAACGAACAAGAAAAGAAACAAGTAATTAAAACTTGGTCTCGTCGTTCAACAATCTTCCCAACATTCATAGGACTTACTTTTGCAGTATATGACGGAAGAAAACATGTACCTGTATATGTGACTGAAGATATGGTAGGACACAAATTAGGTGAGTTTGCACCAACAAGAACTTACAAAGGTCACGCTGCAGACGACAGAAAAACAAGAAGATAATTTAGAAATTAGTAAAATCAAGGAGGCACATTCATGGAGTCAAAAGCAATCGCTAAGACAGTCCGCATCGCTCCTCGTAAAGTAAGACTAGTATTAGACTTAGTACGTGGAAAAAAAGTGGGCGAAGCATTAGGAATTTTAGAATTCACAACTAAATCAGCTTCTTTACCAGTAGCTAAAGTTATTAAATCAGCTGCTGCTAACGCTGAACACAACTATGGAATGAATGTAGAAGACTTAGTAGTATCACAAGCATTTGCAAATGAAGGACCAACTCTTAAAAGATTCCGTCCAAGAGCAAAAGGTGCTGCAAGTTCAATCAACAAAAGAACAAGTCACATCACTATCGTTTTAAGTGATAACAAATAATAAAAATTAAGAAATTATAAAAGCTAAACTAGTTAAAGGAGGCTACAAACTGTGGGTCAAAAAGTACATCCAATAGGCTTACGTGTTGGAGTTATTCGTGATTGGGATTCAAAATGGTATGCGGAAAAAGATTTCGCTGCTAACTTACACGAAGATTTCAAAATCCGTGAGTTCATCAGTAAACAATTAAAAGACGCTTCAGTTTCTAAAGTAGAAATTGAAAGATTTGATAAGAAAGTAAACATTTCAGTACACACTGGTAAACCAGGTATGGTTATCGGTAAAGGTGGTTCTGAAATCGATAAATTAAGATTAGAATTAAACAAATTAACTGGAAAAAGAGTACACATTAATGTAGTTGAAATCAAAAAAGTTGATATCGACGCTAAATTAGTAGCTGAAAACATTGCTCGTCAATTAGAAGCTCGTGTATCATTCCGTCGTGCTCAAAAACAAGCTATCCAAAGAGCTATGAGAGCAGGAGCTAAAGGAATCAAAACTCAAGTATCAGGACGTCTTGGTGGAGCAGATATCGCTCGTGCAGAACACTACTCAGAAGGTTCAGTGCCACTACACACATTAAGAGCAGACATCGATTACGCTCACGAAGAAGCAGATACAACTTATGGTAAACTTGGAGTTAAAGTTTGGATTAACCGTGGTGAAGTATTACCAACTAGAAAATCTGAAAAAGGAGGTAACTAATTTATGTTAATGCCTAAACGTGTTAAATATCGTCGTCAACACAGACAATCAACAAAAGGTAAATCTAAAGGCGGAAACGTAGTAGATTTCGGTGAATATGGATTACAAGCGACTACTGCAGCAAGAGTTACTTCTCGTCAAATAGAAGCTGCTCGTATAGCGATGACTCGTTATATGAAACGTGGTGGTAAAGTTTGGATTAAGATCTTCCCTCACATGCCTTACACTAAAAAACCATTAGAAGTACGTATGGGATCTGGTAAAGGTGCAGTAGAAGGATGGGTTGCAATCGTTAAACCAGGTAGAGTGATGTTCGAAGTTGCTGGAGTAAGTGAAGAAGTTGCACGTGAAGCTCTAAGACTTGCATCTCACAAGTTACCTGTTAAATGTAAATTTGTAAAACGTGAAGAAACAGGTGGTGAAGCATAATGAAAACAAATGAATTCAAATCAATGATTAGAGAATTAACTTCACAAGAGTTAGAAGCAAAAATCAAAGAATTAAAAGAAGAGCTTTTCAACTTACGCTTCCAATTGGCAACTGGTCAATTAGAAAATACAGCTCGTATTAGTCAAGTTAGAAAATCAATCGCTCGTATGAAAACTGTTATTCGCGAAAGAGAATTAGCGAATAAATAATAATAGGAGGCAAACATGACTGAGAGAAATGATAGAAAAGTTTACGTTGGAAAAGTAGTTTCTGATAAAATGGACAAAACAATCACAGTTTTAGTAGAAACTTACAAAAAACATCCTCTATACGGTAAACGTGTAAAATATTCTAAAAAATTCAAAGCACATGATGAAAACAATGTTGCTAAATTAAATGATATCGTTAAAATAATGGAAACTCGTCCATTATCTGCAACTAAAAACTTCCGTTTAGTAGAAGTAGTAGAAGAAGCAGTTATAATCTAATAAAACTAGGATAAACCCTAAGAAGGAGGCAAAAAGCGCATGATTCAACAAGAAACACGCTTAAAAGTGGCTGATAACTCAGGAGCAAAAGAAGTTTTAACAATTAAAGTTCTAGGTGGTTCAGGACGTAAAGTTGCTAACATTGGTGACGTAATTGTATGTTCTGTTAAAAAAGCAACACCAGGTGGAGTTGTTAAAAAAGGTGAAGTAGTTAAAGCCGTAATCGTTCGTACAAAAACAGGAGCTCGTCGTAACGACGGTTCATATATTAAATTTGATGAAAATGCTTGTGTAATTATCCGTGATGATAAGAGCCCACGTGGTACACGTATTTTCGGACCAGTTGCTCGTGAATTAAGAGACGGTAACTACATGAAAATCGTATCACTAGCTCCAGAAGTATTATAATATAAAAAAAGTACAGTAAAGAAGGAGGTTAACAAGAAATGTTCATTAAAAAAGGTGATAAAGTTGTAGTAATTACTGGTAAAGACAAAGGTAAAGTTGGTACAGTAATCGAAGCACAACCTAAAAAAGATCGTGTTGTTGTAGAAGGTGTTAACATCATTAAAAAACACGTTAAAAATTCTCAAGATGCACCTCAAGGTGGAATCGTTGAAAAAGAAGCAGCAATTCACGTATCAAACGTAATGTTACAAGATCCTGAAACTGGAAAAGCGACAAGAGTACGTTTCGAAACAAAAGATGGTAAGAAAGTACGTATCGCAGTAAAATCAGGAAAAGAAATATAATAATAGTTGAAGAAAGGAGGCACTATTTTAGATGGCTCGTTTAGAAGATAAATTTAAATCTGAGATAACAAAAGAATTAATGACAAAATTTGAGTACAGCAGTGTAATGCAAGTACCAAAAATTGAAAAAATCGTAATTAACATGGGTGTAGGTGATGCTGTGCAAAACTCTAAAGCCCTAGACAACGCAGTAGCAGAATTAGCTTTAATTTCTGGTCAAAAACCATTAGTAACAAGAGCTAAAAAATCAATCGCTACTTACAGACTTCGTGAAGGTATGCCTATCGGGGCTAAAGTTACTTTACGTGGAGAAAGAATGTATGAATTCTTCGACAAATTAGTAACTGTAGCACTTCCACGTGTACGTGACTTCCACGGTGTTTCTAAAAAAGCATTCGATGGTCGTGGTAACTACACACTAGGTGTTAAAGAACAATTAATTTTCCCTGAAATTGATTACGATAAAGTAAGTAAAGTACGTGGTATGGACATCGTTATAGTAACTACAGCTAACACTGATGAAGAAGCTCGTGAGTTATTAACACAATGTGGAATGCCATTCGCAAAATAAGAAAGGTGAGGTAAAAGACACATGGCTAAAAAAGCAATGGTAGAGCGTGAATTAAAACGCCAAAAATTAGTTGACAAGTATGCAGCTAAAAGAGCGGAATTAAAAGCTAAAGGTGATTACATCGGACTTAGCAAACTTCCAAAAAACTCAGCTCCAGCTCGTTTACACAATCGTTGTAGCATAACTGGACGTCCTCACGGATACATTGGAAAATTTGGAATCAGCCGTATTAAGTTCCGTGAATTAGCTTACAAAGGACAAATTCCTGGAGTTAAAAAAGCAAGTTGGTAATATATTAGTAGAAGAAAGGAGGATTTATCCTAATGACAATGACAGATCCTATCGCAGATATGCTAACACGTATTCGTAATGCTAACATGGTTAAACACGAAACATTAGAATTACCTGCGTCAAATATTAAAAAGCAAATTGCAGAAATCTTAAAACAAGAAGGTTTCATCAATGATGTAGAATACATCGAAGATAACAAACAAGGAAAACTTAAACTTACTCTTAAATACTCAAAAGGTGAAAGAGTAATTAAAGGAATTAAAAGAATTTCAAAACCTGGTTTACGTGTATACGCTAAAGCAGATGAACTGCCAAGAGTATTAAACGGACTAGGAATAGCAATCGTATCAACTTCAACTGGAGTTGTAACTGATAAAGTTGCTCGTAAAAATAACACAGGTGGAGAAGTATTAGCTTACATCTGGTAATATTATAAGGAGGTGCCAATTAAATGTCACGTATAGGTAATAAAGTTATTACAGTACCTGCAGGAGTTGAAGTTAGCATCGTTGATAACTTCGCAACAGTTAAAGGACCTAAAGGTGAATTAAAACAACAATTTGATAAAGAAATGACTTTCAACATTGAAGGAAGTGAAATCACAGTAGTACGTCCATCTGACTCAAAACGTCACCGTACAGTACACGGAACAACTCGTGCTATCTTAGCAAATATGATTGAAGGTGTATCAACTGGATTCAAAAAAGAACTTGAATTAATCGGGGTTGGATACCGTGCTCAAATGCAAGGTAAAAAATTAGTACTAAGTGTTGGATACTCTCACCCAGTTGAATTCGAAGAAATCGATGGAATTAAATTAGGTGTTGAAGGAAACACTAAAGTTAGTATCGAAGGTATTAACAAAGAAGTAGTAGGACAATACGCAGCTAAAGTTCGTGCAGTACGTCCTCCAGAACCTTACAAAGGTAAAGGTATTCGCTACGTTGGTGAATATGTTCGCCGTAAAGAAGGAAAAACTGGTAAATAATAGATAACAGAAAGGAGTGTTTCAAATATGATTACGAAACTTGATAAAAATAAAGTTCGTAAAAAAAGACACGCAAGAGTACGTGTTAAAGTTCAAGGAACTACAGAAGTTCCACGTTTAAACGTATACCGTTCAAACACAAACATTTACGCACAAATTATTGATGACACTAAAGGTGTTACATTAGCATCAGCTTCTTCATTAAAACTTGAAAATGTTTCTAAATCAAGTGTAGAAGCAGCTAAAGAAGTTGGAAAATTAATCGCAGAAGTAGCTAAAACTAAAGGAATTGAAAAAGTTGTTTTCGACCGTGGAGGATACCTATATCACGGACGTGTTAAAGCATTAGCTGAAGCAGCACGTGAAAACGGACTTGTATTCTAATAAAGGAGGGAAATAAGTAGATGCGTCAAGAAGAAATCAAAAAAGAATTTGAAGAACGCGTAGTTGCCATTCGTCGTGTAGCTAAAGTTGTTAAAGGTGGACGTCGTTTCCGTTTCTCTGCTTTAGTAGTAGTAGGTGACAAAAATGGTCGCGTAGGATTTGGTACTGGTAAAGCTCAAGAGGTACCAGATGCAATCAGAAAAGCAGTTGAAGCTGCAAAACACAACTTAATTACTGTACCAGTAGTTAACGGAACAATACCTCACGAAATCATCGGGCAATTTGGAGCAGGTTCAGTATTAATCAAACCAGCTGCACCTGGTACAGGGGTTATCGCTGGTGGACCAGTTCGTGCCGTATTAGAATTATCAGGTATTTCAAATATCTTATCAAAATCTCTAGGTTCAAACACACCAGTAAACATGGTTCGTGCTACAATCGAAGGATTAACAAGATTACAAACAGTTGAACACGTAGCAGCTTTACGTGGTAAATCTGTGGAAGAATTATTAGGATAAGAGGAGGGAAAAGAACATGACATTAAAAGTAACCCTAACTCGTAGTACTATTGGTCGTCCAAAGAATCAAAGAAAAGTAGTTGAAGCTCTTGGTCTTAAAAAAATGCACCAAACAGTTGAACACAAAGACAACGCTGCGATTCGTGGTATGATTAACAAAGTTTCACACTTAGTAACAGTAGAAGAAAAATAAGAATTATTAATACAAGGAGGTGCTAGTCTAAATGAAATTACATGAATTACAACCAGTTGAAGGTTCTCGTAAAGAGCGTAACAGAGTAGGTCGTGGGATTGGATCAGGAAATGGTAAAACTTCAGGACGTGGTCAAAAAGGACAAAAAGCACGTAGTGGTGGTGGAGTTCGCCCAGGATTTGAAGGTGGACAAAACCCATTATTCAGACGTATTCCAAAACGTGGATTTAACAATGTAAATAGAAAAGAATTTGCAGTTGTAAATCTTAACGACTTAAACAAATTTGAAGATGGTACTGTAGTATCACCTGCTCTATTATTAGATACTAAAGTTATTAAAAAAGAACTTTCAGGTGTTAAAGTATTAGCTAACGGTAAATTAGAGAAAAAATTAACTGTACAAGCTCACAAATTCTCATCTTCAGCAAAAGAAGCTATCGAAGCAGCTGGAGGAGTTTGCGAGGTGCTATAATATATGTTTAGTGCATCACTAAATTTATTTAAAGTTAAAGAAACTCGTAACAAAATCTTATTTACCCTATTTGGTATATTATTATTCCGTATCGGTTCTTATTTACCGGTACCTGGGGTAGATGCAGATGTCCTAAAAAACCAAGACGCATCTGGACTATTCGGAATATTTAACACATTTGCAGGAGGAGCTTTACAACAGTTTTCTGTATTCGCTATGGGTATTATGCCCTACATTACAGCATCTATCGTAATTCAACTTATGCAAATGGATGTTATTCCTTCATTAACAGAGTGGTCTAAACAAGGTGAAGTTGGACATAAAAAAACGCAAAAACTAACAAGAGTCTTAGCAATTATCTTAGCATTTATCCAATCGCTTATTATGTCTTATGGATTTAATAATGCATATCAAGGATTAATTAAAGATACTTCAATTCTAGGATTCATTACAGTAGCCGTAGTATTAACAGCTGGTACAGCATTATTACTATGGATTGGTGATCAGATATCTCAATATGGTGTTGGTAATGGTGTATCTATCATTATCTTAGCGGGTATTATTGCCCGTTTACCAATGGAATTCATACAAGTTTATGAATCTCAAATTAAAGATGCTGAGAACTTAACATTAGCAATTTTAAAAATTGTTATTGTAGCAATTATTGTAATAGGTATCGTTGCTGCTGTAGTATATATACAAGAAGCAAACCGTAAAATTCCTATTCAATACTCTCAAGCGAGAGCAGGTCGTAGAATGTTAGGAGCAAGATCAACTTACTTGCCTCTAAAAGTGAATAGTGCAGGGGTTATCCCAGTAATCTTCGCTATCGCATTCTTACAATTACCTAGAACTATTGCGATATTCGCACCTAATAACGAAAAGTTACAAAGAATTGTATCATATTTCGATTTCAGTCATGTTCTAGGATTAACATTATACGTAGTATTAATTATTGCGTTCTGTTACTTCTATGTAATGGTGCAAGTTAACCCAGAAAAAATGGCTGATAATTTAAGAAAACAAGGAAGTTTTGTTCCAGGGGTTAGACCAGGTAAAAAAACTGAACAATACATTACAGGTATTTTATACAGACTAACGTTTGTAGGTTCAATATTCCTAGCAGCTGTTTCGGTTCTTCCGACAATATTCACCAGCATTGCAAAATTACCAGCATCTGTTCAAATTGGTGGTACAAGTTTAATAATTGTTGTCAGTGTAGCGCTAGAGACAGTTAAACAACTTAATACTCAATTAACAGAGAAGAACTATAGAAGTTTCATTACAGGACGAAAAGGTGGTAAATAATTATGATGAATATTATTTTAATGGGATTACCAGGAGCGGGTAAAGGTACTCAAGCAGAGCAAATTAAAGCGAATTATCCAATTCCACATATTTCAACTGGAGATATGTTTAGAGCTGCTATTAAAAATGAGACTCCGCTTGGAAAAGAAGCAAAAAGTTATATTGATAAAGGACAACTTGTTCCTGACAGTGTAACTATAGGATTAGTTGAAGAAAGATTGAATCAAGAAGATGCAAAAGAAGGCTTTTTACTTGACGGTTTTCCAAGAACAGTAGAACAAGCTGAAGCCCTTGATCAAATTTTAGCAAAAACTAATAGAAAAATCGATAAAGTATTAAACATCGATGTAGATCCAGCTATTCTGTTACCTCGTTTAACAGGTAGAAGAATCTGTAAACAATGTGGAAACACTTATCACTTGATTTTCAACCCTCCAAAAGTTGAAGGTGTTTGTGATAATGATGGTGGTGAACTGTACCAAAGAAGTGATGACAACGAAGAAACAGTTGGAAATCGCTTAGAAGTTAATATTAAACAAACAAAACCGTTATTAGACTTTTATAGTCAAAAAGAAGGTGTAGTTGAAAATATTAATGGTGACCAAGACATCAAAGTAGTTTTCCAAGACGTACAAAATATATTAGATAAACTGAAATAGTCAGGGAGGAAAAGTATGGCAAAAGATGTCATTGAAGTAGAAGGTTTAGTAGTAGAAAACTTGCCGAATGCAATGTTTAAAGTAGAATTAGAAAATGGTCATATTATTTTAGCTCATGTTTCTGGAAAAATCAGAATGAATTATATAAGAATTTTACCAGGTGATAAAGTTACAGTAGAAATGAGTCCGTATGACCTGACAAAAGGTAGAATAACTTATAGATTCAAGTAAGTTATAAACTCAAGGAGGAAATAACGATGAAAGTAAGACCATCAGTAAAAAAAATCTGTGACAAATGTAAAGTAATTCGTCGTGGTGGTAAAGTATTAGTGATTTGCGAAAACGCAAAACATAAACAAAAACAAGGATAATTAATTAGGAGGTGCAAACTTAATGGCACGTATAGCAGGAGTCGATATTCCACGTGAAAAACGCGTTGTTATATCACTAACTTATGTATATGGTATAGGTTTAAAAACTTCTCAAAAAATCTTAAAAGAAGCTGGAGTTTCTGAAGATGTGAGAGTTAAAGACTTAACAGGTGAACAACTAGATAAAATTCGTGAAATCGTAGATAACTATAAAACAGAAGGTGACTTACGTCGTGAAGTTTCATTAAACATCAAACGTCTAATGGAAATCGGATGTTACAGAGGAATCCGTCACCGTCGTGGACTACCAGTAAGAGGGCAAAATACTAAGAACAACTCTCGTACTCGTAAAGGTCCTAAGAAAACAGTTGCGAACAAGAAAAAATAATTAGGATAGGAGGAGAAACACAACTATGGCTCGTAAACAACAATCACGTAAACGTCGTGTGAAAAAAAATATACAAAATGGTGTTGCACACATTCGTTCTACATTCAACAACTCAATCGTAACAATTACAGATGAACATGGTAATGCAGTATCATGGTCAAGTGCAGGAGCGCTAGGATTCAAAGGTTCTAGAAAATCTACTCCATTCGCAGCACAAATGGCAAGTGAAGCAGCAGCTAAACAAGCTATGGAACACGGAATGAAATATGTAGATGTAACAGTTAAAGGTCCAGGTGCAGGACGTGAAGCAGCAATTCGTGCATTACAATCTGCTGGATTAGAAGTTACATCAATCAAAGACGTAACTCCAGTTCCTCACAATGGATGTCGCCCACCTAAACGTCGTCGTGTATAATAATAACATAGACAAAATTTAGGAGGTTTAACATAATGTTAGCAATAGAAAAACCAAAAATTCAAATCATTGAAGAATCATCAGATAAAAGATTTGGTCGCTTTGTAGTTGAACCACTTGAACGTGGATATGGAACTACATTAGGTAATTCATTGAGAAGAATGTTAATCTCATCATTACCAGGAGCAGCAGCAAGAAGCATCGATATTGAGGGAGTTCAACACGAATTCCAAGCAATTAAAGGTGTTGTAGAAGATGTTACTGAAATCATTATGAATGTTAAAAACATTGCGTTTGTAGTTCATTCTGAAGAAGAAAAACAAGTTTCAATCAGTGTTAAAGGTCCAGCAGTTGTTACTGCAGCAGACATCGCTATCGATTCTGATATCGAAGTAGTAAATACTGATCAACACATTGCAACAGTATCAGAAGGTGGACAGTTTGAAATGATTATTTACGTTGGAAAAGGACGTGGATTTGTACCAGCTGATGGTAACAAAAAACGTGACTTACCAATCGGAGTTATTCCAATCGATTCAATTTATACACCAGTATCAAAAGTTAACTATACAGTAGAAAAAACTAGGGTAGGTCAAAGTGCTGACTTTGATAAACTAATCTTAGATGTTACTACTAATGGTTCAATTACAGCTAACGACGCTTTAGCATTAGCATCAAAAATTCTAATTTCACACTTAGAATTATTTATGGAGATGTCTGAAGAAGCAAAAGCTGCTGAAATATTGGTAGCTAAAGAAGAAGATAATAAAGTTCAAATGTTAGAAATGACAATTGAAGAATTAGACTTATCAGTACGTAGTTACAACTGCTTAAAACGTGCAGGAATTAACACAGTACAAGAATTAGCTAACAAAACAGAACAAGAAATGATTAAAGTAAGAAACTTAGGTCGTAAATCTCTAGAAGAAGTTAAAATTAAACTTCAAGAGTTAGAACTAGGATTCAAAGAAGAATAAAACTAACAAGGAGGCACACTAATGGGTTACAGAAAATTAGGACGTACATCAGCTCACCGTAAAGCGATGTTAAGAAACTTAGTAACTGCTCTACTAGTACACGGTAGAATTGAAACAACTGTTACAAGAGCGAAAGAAGTTCGTTCATTAGCAGAAAAAATGATTACATTAGGTAAAAAAGGTGATCTAGCAGCAAGACGTAATGCAGCTAAATTCATCCAACCTGTTGCAGTAGCAACTGAAGAAGGTAAGAGTCAATTAGCTCTTAAAAAATTATTTGAAGAAGTAGCACCTAAATATGCAGACCGTAACGGTGGATACACTCGTATTCTACGTGTTGGACCACGTAAAGGTGATGGTGCAGAAACAGCTATTATAGAATTAGTTTAATAAAAATTTTTCATACAACAATAACATACTACATACACACACAACTAAACAACACATACAACAAGAATTTAAACTAATTTTTTTGGCAAAAGAGTGCTTGAAATGCGTAGGAAAAGGCTACGTCGTCTAGCTCTAACGTATCCTAGCTTCTGCTAGGATACCCTTTTGTCCCTTTAAAAATTAAATCTAATTATACTTTAAAAGATTACCAGGCAAGGTAGTCTTTTTTTGCTTTGTACCTTTCGTTTTAGCAATTCTTTGAATTGCATAAAACGTTAGGTACAAAGTACGCAAGGACGTACCAAGAAGCAAGGCGATAGCTGAAGCTGATTGGAGTACGTCTACTGCGAAGTTGCCAATTGTAATATAGTAAATTATAATGAGATTTCTAGTGCCAAAGGCACGACGAAATCCTTACGTACAAAATACGCACAGTTGTCCCAAGAACGAATGAAATGAGTGATTGGCTGACAACCACTGCGAATTGACAAAGTGAAATCAGGACACTATGGAAAGTATATCTTACGTACAAAGTACGCAAGGACGTACCAAGAAGCAAAGCGATAGCTGAAGGCGATTGGAGTACGTCTACTGCGAATTGACAAAGGAATTATAAGAAACTTAATAGAAGTATCCTTACGTACAACGTATGCAACGAAGACTTACTTTTAGAGGAACGAAGAGACGAATAAAAGTAGCAGTGATAACTACTAATCATCTTAGTCGCGTTGCTTCTGATGATTAGAGTTATTGTTGCATAAGTTACTCGATAAAATTTCTCTGCATCCTTTGGATTTGTGAAATTTAACGATTAACTCATAGTCAAGACTGCGAGGCAGTGTTAAGATTTTTAGAATCTTCGATTCGTAAAAATCATTACGTGCAAAATACGCACAGTTGTCCCAATAGGTTTATTCTTGGCTTCTTGAGAAGAATCGAAAGAAGGTTAGAAGAAAGCTAAACAAGGAAATACCAAGAATGAAGAGTGAAACGATGAAATGATAGGTATATTTCTACTGAGAACGAATGAAATGAGTGATTGGCTGACAACCACTGCGAATTGACAAAGTGGAATCAGGACACTATGGAAAGTATATCTTACGTGCAAAATACGTACTGAATACTTGCTTTTCAGCTAAACAATATAAAATTAAAGAACCATATGGAAAATACCACATGGTTCTTGTTTATTATTACGCATCAGATCTTGCGAATTTATTTCTCATATTACAGCTTGCTGTAAATAACGCTTTATCTAACAAATCATCTGTTTGAACTTTAAGTTCTTTAGCAATTTTATCGTTAGCTTTTTCTAGATAATCTTTAGCGGCTTCTTTAGAAACTTTAGTTTCTACAAACTCTTCATCATATTTATTAAGAAGTTCTCTTGATTGTGATTGAACTTTTAATTGATAACGTTCAATATGTGAAGCAGTATCAGCAAAATGAGCATCACAAAGAGCTGCAATTAAGCGATTAGTCCAGTAGAAGTTTTCAGTTGTTACTTGGTTAGTTGTATTAGCTAGGTATTCAGGTGTGCGATTAATGTTAGTGTAGAATGGAACTATTGCATTAAACACACAAGAACCAACAGCTAGCCATTGAATAGATTTAAGTTCATCAGGCATATATGGTCTTATTTGAACTAATCCTAAGAAGTTAGTACGATTTATACCGATTGGACGTAAAGTTCCTTTTTTAACAGAATTAATGTTTTTAGAATATGAATCATATTCAGTTCCTTGATAGTGGTGAGATAATCCATATTTAATATCTTCAACAGTTATTTTTTTCTCTGGTACTCTAGCCCAAGGTAAATTATCAGAATCTGGGCGATAGTCAGCATTTATACCATCATAAGAGTTAGATGTTGGATTGAAATAGCGTTGAAGTATCCAAGCACGTGGCGTATTGTATGTATGGTCGGCATCACTACGGCTACCAAAAGCATGACGTGGATTAAAGTTTCCATCGATTGATAAGTCTAGGTGATATTTATCAACAAATTCTTTTAAATCTTCAGAACACATATATTCTTTTTTCGCTCCAAAAGCATCTTCAAAATCAAATTTATCGATACCAAGTTGGTTTGGCATAATTACATAACTATCATCAGGAACGCGACGTGCCATCCAATGATGTCCACCTATAGTTTCAAACCACCAAATCTCATCTTCATCTTGAAACGCAATTCCGTTCATTTCATAAGTACCATATTTTTCTAATAGTTTCCCTAAAAATGTAACACCTTCACGTGCGGTTGCAATATATGGCATTACTATTGTATAAATATCCTCTTCACCGATACCACCTACTTGTTCAGGTACATAATCATCGTCTCCTGGTTTACCAATAGCTGCTTTATATTCTACTAATGGATCAGCTCCAAGAACACGTTCATTAGATGTAATAGTTTCAGTAGCACTCATTGAAACATTGTATTCATTAGCACCACATTGTCCCCAAATACCATTATCTAATATAGCATTAGGTACTGCAGTATAACGTACCGGATTATTAGGTAATTCGATTTCTACTTTTGAAATAACAGATTTATATTTACGAGGTTGTTCCTCTGGACTTACGTTTATGAATTTTTTTGATCTAAACACTCCTGATGGTGAGTCCTCAGTACGAGCCACCATAGTTGAACCGTCGTAACTAGCATTTTTTCCTACAAGAATAGTTGTACATCCCATAATAATTCTCCTCCTAATTTGTAAATAATTGATTTTATATATGACGTGTAAAAATGTTTATTCTCGTAGAGTTTTAAAAAATATAATTTTCATAATATTTCCCCCTTACATGAAATATTCTTTAATTTTATTGTAGTACTTATAAATATTTTATTCAAGCGATATGAGAAGATATCGTAAAAAAATAATTTATTTAAAGAAAATAAAGATTTTATTAAAAGGAAAAAGAATAATAACAAATTAAAAACATTATAAAAAATAAAAATTATTGAAGATGAAAAAATAGAAGAATAAAATTATAAAAAGTATATTTTTATTACAATATTTATGATATAATAACCATGGTAACGATTTAAGAAAGGTTGGGAGATTAGAAAGTAGTACAGATAATCCTAAAAACGATATTTATTAAAACTGTGTAATAATATATAGTTTTTTTATTTTGACTATCTTGCTGATCTTAATTGGGAAAAAGAGATGTATGAGAAATTATTAATGAAAACAGCCTTACTTGCGGGAAAAATCCTAATGGAAAATGGCGCTGAAGTTTATAGAACAGAGGATACACTGGAGAGAATTATTAGAAAAGGTGTAGGAGAAGTTAGAACGGATGAATATTATACACACGTTACCTTAACAGGTATTTTTATTAGAATAGAAGGGCTGGGGACTGATTTCAGAAGAGTTAATGATAGAACGTATAATTTAACAAAGACAACAGCGGTCAATACACTATCTAGAGCATATACATCAGGACAGATCAGCTTACTAGATATGTATGATGCACTAAAAAGAGTGCAAGAAGAAAAGAGTCCGATAAAAAATTGGTTTAAAGTTCTTTGTTCAGGAATTCTTAGCGGAAGTATTGTATTGATATTCGAGGGAAGTTTTTGGGATGTAATTCCTGGGAGTATAGCTGGAGCAGTAGCATTTTATGTATATGTAAAAGTTATAGGGTATTTAAAAGCTCCATTCATTTCAGAATATATAAGCACCTTTGCTGGAGGAGTGGCAGGTTATTTAGGATTTGCATTGTTGAATGGTCAGTCTTTAAGATTAGCTATGATAGGGGCTGTAGTACCACTTGTACCCGGTATTACAATAACGAACTCCATGAGAGATATTATAGCCAAACAATTTATTTCTGGAACAATTCGTTTTATAGAAACATTCTGTGTAGCTTTTGCACTAGGTGCGGGAATTGTAACAGTTTATTATCTTGTTAGATTGTTAGGAGGTGCATTATAATGATGGCAGTATTAAGTCATGCTTTATTATTACTATATCACTTCGTTTTTAGTTTTATATCATCAGTTTCATTTGCTATTGTTTGTGATGTTCCGAAGAAAACTTTAGCTACAGGTGGTGTAATTGGTGCAATAGGTTGGTGTGGATATTGGGAAATGTGGAGTCATGGTCAAAGTGTATTCATGTCGAGTTTGGTGTGTTCACTACTTCTAGCAAATATAAGTCAAATCTGTGCGATTAAATTTAAAAATCCTTTAACAGTATACTTCGTACCTGGACTGGTTCCAGTAGTACCAGGGGTTACTATTTACGATGCATTTAGAACATTATTATTAGACGAATATGGAAACTCTGCTAAAATCTTCTTAAATAGTTTTTATGGTGCAGTGGGACTTGCAGTAGGAATAATAATCGCGGATTCAATTTTCAGGGTAGTATTAAACCCATTATTACAGAAAAAACATAAATAAAAAAATTAGACATAATAATTAATTAAAAAATTTATTATTATGTCTTTTATACTTCAATGATTAAGAAATCAGAAATCTATATTTTACAATACTGAGTGCTTAAATAAAGAGGGATAGTAAATTTTAAATAATCAGAAATTATCCTTTATTTTCCGACAATTTTATACAATTACAAAAAGTTTTCAAGAGAAAATACACAATTTTTTCAAAAAAACTGTTGACACATGAAAAATTTACTGATATACTTAGTATCAAGTTAATGATTCACACGATGAAAAGATAAGTAAGAGTGAAAGATGGTAAAGAGAGTCTCGGTTGGTGAAAAGAGATCGTATTGGAAACTTTGAAAATGGTCTTTGAGTGGTAATGGTCGAATAATTAGGCCTTTACGGGTGAGCCCGTTATAGCTTCAGGGTATAATATCAATATATATTGATACGTACTTTTTGAGTTGATATTTGTGAGAATATCATAAAGTAAGGTGGTAACACGTAAATTATAGACGTCCTTGCAGAAGCATAAGCTTCTGTGAGGACTTTTTTATTTCTCAAAATAATCACAAGGATACTTAACTTACAAAATAATATAAAATTTCGGAGGAAAGTAACATGTCAGAATTACTAAATATTTACAAAACTTTAAAAAACAAAAAATGGGTGAACTTAAGCCACAAGATTGATGAAAATTCACCTAAGTTTCCTGCACTTCCTGCACTAGAAAAAGAAAATGTCTTTACTTTAAAAGATGGATTTTATGTTCAAAAATTCTCAGTAGTAGGTCAATATGGAACACATATTGATGCCCCAATTCACTTCGTAGAAGGTGGACGTTGGTTAGATGAAATTGAACTTAAAGATTTACTATTACCTTTATACGTAATTGATAAAAGTAAAGAAGTAGCAGAAAATAATGACTATGTAATTTCTAAACAAGATATCCTTGATTTTGAAGCTAAGCATGGTGAAATATTACCAGAATCATTCGTAGCATTCAGAAGTGATTGGTCTAAACGTTGGCCTAGCTATGATGAAATTAGAAATCTAGACGAAAATGATGTTCAACACACTCCAGGTTGGGGAAGAGATGCATTAGAATTCTTAATTAAAGAAAGAAAAGTTAAAGCTGTCGGACATGAAACTCTAGATACTGACTCAGGAGTTACAGCAGCTGCGGAAGGACTAATTCAAGAGTATTACTTACTAGAACAAGATATTTATCAAATCGAAGTTTTAGCAAATCTTGATCAAGTGCCTGCAACTGGAGCGTTAATTTCAATTGCTTATCCAAACTGGACAGAAGCAACTGGATCACCAGTAAGAGTAGTAGCGATACTACCAGAAGATGAATAGTACGGTCTTTATAAAAAAGTTTTAGTTTATGAGAAAAAATATGTATTAGAAAAGAAGAAAAGTTTGAAGAGAAAAGTTACTAGAAGTTTATAATAAAGTCAAAATAATAAAGTCAGAAGAATAAAACAAAAAGAGAAAATAAATCAGTTAAACAAAAGGAGAAAAAATATTATGTGTCAAGGATGTCAAAATAAAGTAGTAAAAAGGAGCATACATAATGCTTAAAGGATCTTGTTTATGTAAAGCAGTGACCTACACTCTAGATGAGGAATTATCGGAATTAGTTTTTTGTCACTGCTCAATTTGTCGGAAAGCAACTGCGTCTGCCTATACAGTTAATGCTAAAGTTAGCAGTAAAAAGCTAGTATTACATGGAAAAGAAAATCTTGTTTCCTATAGTTCTTCTCCAGGGAAACAGCGTTATTACTGCCAGAACTGTCATAGTCAAATTTTCACTGTTCAAGAAAATATACCAGAAGTCTATGCTTTGAAATTAGGTACAGTAGATGAATGCGATCAGAATTTACAAACTGTTCCTAAACGTCATATTTTTCAGGATCCAGCCTTTTCTTGGTTGCTTGATAAATAAATCTAAGAAGATAGAGAAAATAAATTAGTTAGATAAAAGGAGAAAAAATATTATGTGTCAAGGATGTCAAAATAAAGTAGTAGAAAGAGCAGCATACAGAGTAGATCACGTGGGGTCATTTTTAAGACCTAAAGAGCTAGTAGAAGCTCGTGAAAAATTCTCAAAAGGAGAAATTTCACAAGAAGAATTAACTAAAGTAGAAGATAAAACAATTACAGAATTAGTTGAAAAACAAATTGCAAATGGATTAAAAGGAGTAACTGATGGGGAGTTTCGTCGTGCATACTGGCACCTTGATTTCTTCTGGGGACTTAACGGTGTAGAACATGTTCAAGGAGAAAAAGGATATCCATTTAAAGGAATTGAAACTAAACCAGATACAGCAAAAGTATCAGGGAAAATTAGTGGGGAAAATCATCCATTTGTAGCTCACTACAAATTCTTAAGAGACTTGGTAGCTGATAAAGAAGGTGTAACTGTAAAATTAACAATTCCATCACCATCACAATTATACTTTGAATTAATTCGTACAGAAGATCACATCAAAGGATACGAAAAATTCTATCCAACATTCGAAGAATTAAAAGATGCTATTGTAGCAGCTTATAAACAAGTAATCGCAGACCTTTACAACGAAGGATTACGTGTATTACAATTTGACGATTGTACTTGGGGAGCATTAGCTGATGATGGATTTGCGAATCGTTTTCGTGACGCACGTCCTCTAGAAGAAGTTCGTAGAGAATATGCAGCACGTTGCCTAGCTCTTAACAATGAAGTAATTGAAGGTAAACCTGAGGATTTAGCGATTAATACGCACGTTTGTCGTGGTAACTTCGCTTCTAAATGGATTTCTCAAGGTGGATACCAAAATGTTGAAGACGAGTTACTTGCTGGAGAAAACGTAGATGCGTACTACTTAGAATACGATACAGATCGTGCAGGAGATTTCAAGCCACTAGCAAAAGTTGGAAAAGATAAAAAAGTTGTTTTAGGATTAATTACATCTAAATTTGCAGATTTAGAAGATAAAGAAGAAGTAATCGCAAGAATTAAAGAAGCTAGCGAATATGTACCATTAGAAAATATCTACTTAAGTACTCAATGTGGCTTCGCTTCTACTGAAGAAGGAAATGTGATTACAGAAGAAGATCAATGGAAAAAAATTGGTCTAATCAAAGAAATAGTAGAAGAAGTTTGGGGATCAGAAAATTAATAATACTTTAGGTGCCGACAAAAGGTCCTAAAATTTAAAAAAGTTTATATGAGAATTCATAGACGCAGTGGTTTATTGATATCTGAATTCGCTTTATAAAAGCTTTTTAGATATCTAATAAACTGTGCGGGGGTGACTCGACAAAATCGATTTCTACGAATTTCGATTTTTGAGTCACTCCCAATAAATAGAATTATATAATTAAAGTAAATGATAAAAGTAAGCACATAAATTGACTTTTTTATCGATAATACAGTAAACTAAACTAGCATTGATTTCATTCGTTCAATGTATAAGTAATATCTGGTTTTATATTTCATATTATAAAATATAATCTATTTAATCAATACATGAGTAGCAAAGTAAGTCTCTCGCTGCCAAATAGGCAAATGTATTTAACCATTATTAAATAGGGGTAACCAAAATATTTCATAGTTTGAAAAATAGGACTTAAAATCAAGGAGGAAAAAAGAATGAAAAAGAACAAATTGTTTATAGGAGCACTAGCGTTAGTAATGAGTGTTGTAACAGCATGTAGTTCAAAAACGCAAAACACAATTACCACTTCTCAAGATAAAGATACTTTTACGTATGCTATTAGTGATGATCCATCATCAACTAACCCAATCAAGGTAAGTGACCGTTGGGGATTAACAATGACTAATATTATTTACTCACCATTAATCAAAGTTAATGGGGATGGTTCAAAAGAATACGCCCTAGCAGAATCTACTGAACTTGCAAAAGATGGTCTTAGCTTAAAAGTTAACTTAAGAAAAGACGTAAAATGGTCTGATGGACAAAAATTCACAGCTGATGATGTAGTCTTCACTTATCAAACAAAAGCTAAAAAAGAAAATGGAAACTTTAAAAACTTATGGATTGGGGACAAACCTATAACTATTGAGAAAATAGATGACAACACAGTAGTATTTAAGTTCCCAGAACCAAGTGCGGCTGCGGCAAATAACATTGCGAATGAAACTTACATTATTCCAAAACACGTTTATGGAAATGTATCTGACTTCTCAGTTAAAGAATTAAAAGAAACACCAGTAGGGACTGGACCATACAAACTAGTAGAAAACAAACGTGGAGAATACATTAAATTTGAAGCGAATGAAAATTATTACAATGGTAAGCCAAAAGTTAAAAATGTAGTACTACGTATTATTAAAAGTGCTGATACTACAAAAGTAGCATTACAAAAAGGTGAGGTAGATGCAGCATATGTATTACCTGCTGCAATTAAAGATTTAGATTCTAAAAACATCGATACTTATCCATACAGTGAAAACCGTATCGGATACTTAGGACTAAACACAAACACAGATGAATTAAAAGATGTTAAAGTTAGACAAGCTATTTTATACGCATTAAACAAAGAAGATATGAATAAAGCGGCTTACTTAGATAGCAAATACTACCAAAACCCTTATTCATTCTTACCACCGAAAAATCCATTCCATACTGATGATGTAGAGAAATATACTCAAAATGTTGAAAAAGCAAAATCACTATTAAAAGAAGCTGGAGTTTCTAACTTGAAACTTAATTTAGGATATGCAAGTAACGATGCTGCAAATACTATCCAAGCAACATTCATCCAACAACAATTACAAGCAGTAGGAATTAATGTAGAGCTTCGTGGTGGAGATGAGACAGCTATCTTTACAGAGTTAAGAAAACCTGGTTCTAAAGCTTACAACTTATTCTTAGGTGGATATATCATGGGTAACGATCCTGATTTATACTCTAAGCTATTTGGATCAAATGGTACTTCAAATTACTTCCAATACAGAAGTGAAAAGATTGATGGATTATTCAAACAAGGTGCAGCTGAATTAGATGAAGCTAAACGTAAAGAAGTGTACAAAAACCTTCAACAAGAAATTGCTAACCAAGCATACCTATACCCAATCGTAGATAACCAAAAAATCTTAGCGGTTAACAAACGTGTTGGAAATGTTAACGATGCTAAGTTAGTACCAATCTACACATTTGATGATTTATCAAAAATTACTCTTAAATAGTAATAGTAGTGGAAAATAAAATATAGTGTGAGGGGGAGTACGATAAAATCCTATTTATATAAGATTTTATAGTATCTCCCTCGCTTTATTAGTTTTAAGGGGAATGTTCATTTATAATTTATAACGAAAAGATTTGTGATAAATTATAAATGAATTTCATAAAAATATAGTAATTAAAATTTTAAGGAGATTATATGATTCGATATATTTTGAAACGTATATTACAGGCAGTACCATTACTTTTAGTAATATCGTTTATAGTATTTACTTTAATACATTTAGCACCATATGATGCTATCGATGCACAGATAACGTCGAATATGTCACAAGAAGAAATTAATATTCTTCGTGAGCAAAGTGGACTTAATAAACCATTCTTAATTCAGTATGTAGATTGGTTAGGACAAATATTGAGTGGAAATTTCGGTCACTCATTAGTAACTCACAATAGTGTAGGAGAGGAAATTCTAGCGAAAATACCTAATACAATATCATTAGTATTACCTGCATATATAACAGCATTAGTGATTGCAATAGTACTAGGATTATTAGCGGCTGCAAATAAAGGTAAGTGGCAAGATAAACTTATCGATGCTGTAGCTTCACTTGGAATAGCTACTCCATCATTTTGGATAGCGATGATATTCATCTATGTTTTAGGATATCAATTAAACTTATTCCCAATAATAGGGATGCACACAATTGGTAAAGAGGACGATTTTGGTGATTTCTTATCACACTTTATTATGCCTTATCTAACATTAACAATTGTATTCTTCGCAGAACTTACACGTTATGTAAGGTCTTCAGCTTTAAGTCAAACAAATGAAGAGTATGTAGTGGTTCAACAAGCTTTTCAAGCGACAAAAACTCAAATTTTCACAAGGCACATTATAAAAAATGTATTAATACCAGTAATAACTCAAGTGGGTATGTCACTGCCGATGTTAGTAACTGGAGCGATTATTACAGAAACAGTATTTAGTTGGCCAGGAATCGGACCATATATCACACAAGCAACTAGAGCATTAGATTACCCTATAATAATGGCGGTAATGTTACTGTCAGCTACATTAGTAATAGTAGGTAATTTAATTTCAGACATACTTTACTCAATAGTAGATCCTAGAATTAGAAGAGGAGGTAAGTAAGATGAAAAGATTTATTAAAATAGCTAAAAGTTCAAAAATCTATATTTTTTCACTTATTTTTATTGCGATATTAGTGTTTGTATCATTAATAGCACCTTTACTTCCTATAGATCCAGCGGCTACTGATGTAGCGAATCTATCTCAATCACCGAGTTTACAACATTTATTCGGAACGGATGAGGTAGGTCGTGATTACTTCATTCGTGTAATATATGGAGGTCGTATTTCTCTTATAGTAGGATTACTGGCGATGGTGACTGCCGTAACAATCGGGACGATAGTAGGACTTATCGCAGGTTATGTTGGTGGAGTTGTTGATAGTTTACTTATGCGTTTAGTTGATGTATTATCATCTATTCCATGGTTAGTATTAGTAATTGTACTTAGTGTATTTTTAAAACCAGGAATTGGTTCAATAATTATAGTAATAGGATGTTTTTCTTGGATGCGCCTTGCGAGATTAGTTCGTGCTGAAACTTTATCGGCAAAAGAATATGATTATGTAGTATATAGTAGATTTAGCGGTGTAAAAACTATCTCTATCTTAAAGAAACATATTATTCCAGCTATAATACCAACTTTAGTAGTAGCGGCAAGTGCCTCAATAGCTAACGCAATAATGACAGAAGCGGCGCTTAGTTTCTTAGGTCTTGGTATTCAACAGCCTATGACTTCTTGGGGAACATTGCTACAAAATGCACAACAAAGCCTACAACGTGCTCCTCATATGGCTATCATCCCTGGATTATTTGTAATGTTAACAATTTATTCATTCAATAATATTGGTAACTTACTTACAAAATATATTCAAAAGGAGGGAGAATAGTATGACAAACATAGTAGAATTAAAAAATCTAAAGGTTAATTATAAACCAAATAAAGAAGTAGATAAACAGTTAATACACGGTATCGATATTAATTTTAGAAAAGGTCATATCACTGGTGTTGTTGGTGAATCAGGTAGTGGAAAAAGTATTCTGATGCGTAGCATAATGTCTATTCTTCCTAACAATATTTTTGATAAAAATGATAAGTTTATCTTTGATGAAAAGGAAGTTAAGAAGGGTGAAAAGTTACCAATCTCTATGATTTTCCAAAACCCTATGACCTCACTAGATCCAGTTAGAACAATTGGTTTTCACTTAATAGAAGTAATAGAAAGATTCCAAAATAAGTCTAAAGAAGAAGCAAAAAAATTAGCAATAGAGCAACTAGAAAAAGTAGGAATTCTTAATGCACCGCTTAGAATGGAGCAATATCCACATGAATTATCAGGTGGTATGCGTCAAAGAATATTAATAGCTATGGCATTACTTGCTAATCCTAAGCTATTGGTAGCAGATGAACCAACAACAGCTTTAGATGTTACGGTTCAAGCACAGATTTTATCTCTTATTAAAAAATTACAAAAAGAAACAGAACTTAGTGTTGCACTAGTCAGCCATGACTTTGGTGTAATAGCTGGAATGTGTGACTATGTTTATATTATGTACAGAGGCAGAGTTGTCGAAAAAGGAAATGTTGAAGAAATCTTCAGCAATGCACAACACCCATATACAAAACAACTTCTTGCAGCGGCAAGATTAGAAAATACTAATAATGAACTTCTGACTGTTGATTATAAGGAAGACGACAAACACTATACTTGGCAAAAACTTAGCGATACTCATGAGTATCTGAAAGAGGTGGAGTAATGAGTAAAGAGTATTTAAAACTAAAAAATGTACGAAAAGTTTATAAATCTAAAGGAATGGGCAAGGAAGTCAAAGAAACTATAGCTGTTAATGATATTAGTTTAGATATTTATAAAGCTGAGACGTTAGCTGTAGTAGGTGAATCTGGAAGTGGAAAGACTACCCTAGGTAAGGGGATTTTAAATATTGATCCATTCACATCAGGAGAAGTTTTTGTAGAAGGTAATGAAAAATCTTTAACAAAAATGTCAAAAAAAGAACTTGCAGAAGTATATAGCAAGATGCAAATTATATTCCAAGACCCTTATTCATCGTTAAATCCGCGAATGAGTGCTTTAGATATAGTTATGGAAGCTTTACACAAAGAGGATAAAGAATTAGCAAAGAAAAAAGCGTTAGAAATTTTAGAGTTTGTAGGAATTTCTAACGAGGATGCGTTAAAATTATCAAATGCATTTAGTGGAGGACAACGTCAACGTATCGGTATTGCTCGTGCAGTTGTGACAAGACCAGATTTCATTTTATGCGATGAACCAACTTCTGCTTTAGATGCTTCAACACAAGCACAAGTAATTAATTTATTAAAAGATTTACAAGAAAAATTCTCTCTAACATATTTATTCATCTCACATAACTTAGGTGTAGTAGAGTATATTGCAGATAGAATAGCTGTAATGTATAGAGGTAATCTAGTAGAATTAGGAACAACAGCACAAATTATGAAAAATCCACAGCACGTTTATACAAAACGTCTGCTAAGTTCTATGCCGATTATTGATCCGGTAAGAGCTAGAAAGATGTTCGAAGAATTCGAAGTTAGTTCAGAGGAAATAGTAATAACTGGTACTGAGAAATTTGAAGAAGTAGAAGAAGGACACTTTGTATTAAAATAAAATTTAAATACCAATCTCAAAGATTAGAAGATCTAGCTCTTGAGGTTGGTATTTTCTCAAATTATTTAAAAGAGATTTTGACAGTAGGCGAACTTTGGAGTAAAATAATAATATTATTACATAATATGGAAAAGAGGAGCTATTATGGCTAAGAAAAAAGAAATTAAAACAAATGCTATGCGATTTTTAGATGAAAATGGTGTAGAATATAATCATTTTGAATTTGATGCAGAAAGTGATGCTGCGAAGACTGGTGTAGGAGTAGCTGATATTATCGGGCGCGACCACAATCAAGTATTTAAAACAATTATGACTACAGATGGAAAAGGTAACTATGTTGTAGGAGTACTTATGAGTGAAGATAGTATAAACTTTAAGAAACTTGCTAAGGCGGCAGGAGTGAAAAGTTTATCAATGTTACCACTTAAAGATCTGACAAAAATTACAGGATATGTAAAAGGTGGATGTTCACCATTTGCGATGAAAAAACTATTCCCGACTTTTGTAGATGAAAAATGTCGTGAAGTAGAAACGATTATTGTTTCTGCAGGTAAAGTAGGTCACCAAGTAGAAGTAAAACCAGAGGTACTAGAGCAACTTATCGGAGCTCAAGTAGTAGACTTCAAAGCTGAATAAAATAGAGAAAACGACTTTAGATAATGATAATTGATGTATCTTATTATTTGAGTCGTTTTTATTTTTTAACAAAAATTAATATATATTCAGTAAAATTTAAATATTAAAAATTTATAGATTATTGTTGAAAAAAGACAACAAATCACTCTAAAAATCGCTGAAAACGTATGAAGTAACAATATTCATCTTAATTGAAAAAGTATTGTAACATAATTGAAATAGTTTAGATATTCTACTGAAACTTTGTTTTGTTATACTAATAGGAGTAAGGAGGCGTAGTATGTTATTTGATACGCATGCGCATCTAAATGATGATGCTTATTTAGAAGACTTAGAAGAAACTATTGCCCGTGCGAAAGAAGCGGGGGTGAAATTAATAAACATAGTTGGTTTCGACGATAAAAGTATAGAAAAAGCACTGGAAATCACAGCTAAATATGACTTTTTATATTTAACAGTTGGTTGGCACCCAGTAGAAGCAATAGATTTCACAGAAGAAAAATATGAAATGATAAAAAATATTGCTTTAACAAATGATAAGGTAGTAGCAATCGGTGAGATTGGTTTAGATTATCATTGGGATAAAAGTCCAAAAGATGTTCAAAAAGAAGTATTTAGAAGACAAATTCAACTAGCCAAAGAAGTAAATAAACCGATAGTAATTCACACACGTGATGCTATGGCGGACACAATACAAATACTTCAAGAAGAAAAAGCTAGTGAAATCGGTGGAATAATGCACAGCTTTTCTGGTTCTGTAGAAAGCATGAATATTATGCTAAAAGAGAACTTCTACATTTCATTAGGAGGTCCAGTAACATTTAAAAATGCGAAGACACCTAAAGAAGTAGCAAAAGCTTGTCCATTAGATAAGTTGTTAATTGAAACGGATTGTCCGTATTTAACACCAACACCATATAGAGGAAAAAGAAATGAACCTGCATATGTGCATTATGTAGCACAAGAAATTGCAGATCTTAAAGAAATGTCGTATGAACAACTAACAAAACAAACATTTAATAATGCATGTACGTTGTTCGGATTAGAAGATAAAAAGGAGATTGATTAATAGAATGAAATTAGGTAGAATTATTGCAGCAGCAGCAACATCAGGATTATTATTATCAGGAGCTTTCGTAGTAGCGGAAGAATATACAGGGCACAATGTTTTCGCCGTAAGTTTAGATAACGGAAGCAAAGTTGAGCTAAAAGCTAAAAAAGGAACAGTAAGAGAAGTTCTTATTGCTAATGATATTCCTTTTGGAGCAGATGATAGAGTAGAACCAGGACTAGATACAAAAGTAAACGGTGGGGAAACTATTAACATCTATAAAGCCCATGAAATAACAATCGTTGATGGTAATACAACTACAGTAAGAAAAACTACTTACAAAAAAGTTGGAGATATCTTAAAAGAATTAAACATTACTCTTGGAGAAAACGATAGAGTAACATCAGATTTAAATAAAGAAGTAGCAACAGTTGATACTATTAAAATCGTAAGAGATGGAAAAGCTACAGAAGTTAAAAAAGAAGAAATCAAATTTGAAACAAAAGAAGAAAAAGATGATTCTAAATATGTAGATGAAAAAGTTACTAAAGTTGAAGGTAAAAATGGAGAAAAAGAAGTAACTTATAATGTTGTAAGAGAAAACGGAAAAGAAGTCTCTAGAGAAGTTGTTTCAGAAAAAGTACTTACAGAAGCAACAACTAAAGTAGTTGTAGTAGGAACTAAACAACGTCCAGCAGATCAACAAAAATCAGCTAGTCAATCAGCTGCTTCAAGCCAATCATACTTAGCTCAATCAACTCCAGCTCAATCATATTCATCAGCTGGTGGTTCAGTAAGATTATCAAATGGTAATACTGCAGGAGCAGAAGGAGCGGCAGCAGCTCAAGAGATGGCTCGTCGTACAGGAGTTTCAGCTTCAACTTGGGAACACATTATTGCACGTGAATCAAACGGACAAGTAAATGCTAGAAATGCTTCAGGAGCTAGTGGATTATTCCAAACTATGCCAGGATGGGGATCTACAGCAACAGTTCAAGACCAAATCAATGCAGCTACTCGTGCATACAAAGCGCAAGGTTTAGCAGCTTGGGGAATGAGATAATATAAACAAAAAGGCGATCACTTGATCGTCTTTTTTTAAAAATTATATAAAGAAAATCTAAGTCATAGAGGATGAACTCGTCTTTAAAGCAGAGTTCATCCTTTTTTTACAACTTAGATTTTTAATTTTATATTCTCTTTTCAACTAATTTGAATGTTACAAAAGATATTACAGAACAAATCACGATTGCAATTGCACTAGAGTGGAAGATATTACCAATTCCTACTAGAGGTGAAACGACACCACCTAAGAAAAATGGCACGAATCCAAAGAATGCAGATGCGCTACCAGCACGCTCACGTTCTAAACTCATAGCAATAGCAGAACCAGCAGGTAATATGAAACCTAGCCCCAGTAGAAGAAGGAAAAATCCAGCTTCAATGAATAGGAAAGGTAACGTTAATGTTAAAACGATTGCTAGATATATACTAACTGCTAGCATAAGTGATAATCCAAGTTTGATACTATTTTTTTCTTTAAAGTTACCAGCGCTTTTACTACCTAAAACTATAGCAAAACCATTAAGACCAAAATACAAACTGTACATCAATGGAGTTAAATTATAGTGTGTTTGTAAGATAAATGGAGATGCAGCTATATATGCAAACATTGCAGCTAAGGCGAATCCTTGGATAATAACTAGGGAAAAGAACAGTTTATTTTTTGCGACTAGGATGATTGAGTAATAAGTTTTAGTTATTGGAAGATTCAAACGTTTATTAGACTCTAGTGATTCATGGAATTTGAAACTTACAACTAATAAGATAATACCTATTACAGCAAGAGTTACGAATATTCCGCGCCAGTCTGTAAGTTGAAGTAATAGACTCCCTAATATAGGAGAAAATATAGGTGCTAATCCATTAACTGCCATAAGTAACGCAAAGAATGCAGCTAGTTCACGTCCATGATATAAATCAGTAGAAATAGCACGAGAAATAACTACAGCGCCTGCAGAAGAAACACCTTGGATAAATCTCAATGTTATCATTGCGTAAACATTCGGAAAGATAATAATAGCTAGTGTACTTATTAAATATATAACTAAGCTTATTATTAATGGATTTTTACGTCCATATTTATCGCTGATAGGTCCAATAAGCAATTGCCCTAATGCAAGACCAACCATACTACCTGTTAGAGTAAGTTGAATTGTTGAGGTACTAGCATTGAAGAATGATGTCATAGTAGGCAATGCTGGTAAATATAAGTCTGTAACAAATGGCCCAAAAGCCGATAAAGTTCCTAAAAATAGAATTAAAAATAATTTAGAATTTCTTTTTAATGTCATATTGATTCCTTTCGATTTTTGAAATATGCTACGTATTATAGCATAAAAAAATTTTTTTCGTAAGTTTTTTTCTTTATAGAACTAAAAATAATTAATATGAAATTTTATATTTATTGATAATAAATCTTAACTAAATATTTTACTGTTTTTAAACGTGGTTAATTTGATTTTTGTACTTAACATAAAAGATATTAACTTTATATTTTTAAATATTATTTTGTATTCGAACTAGGAGGTGTATAATGTTTGTTATCCTTTTAAAAAACAGTTGTATCAAGGGTTTAGGTTTGTTAAAATAAAAGTATAAAGTAGAAAAGGAGGTTGTTAATATGGTAAAAAATTCTCAGAAATTTAAGCATCCTAAGGGGCTTTGGCTTATTAATGTAATGATAGCCATTCAGAGTTACGCATCATACGCAACATCAGGTTTTTTAATATTATTTTATACTTATTCTGTAGAACAAGGTGGATTAGGGTTAGATAAAACATTCGCAGGGGACGTAATGGCTTATCTAGGAACAATTGGTTCGCTTTTACCACTTCTTGGGGCATATTTAACTGATAAATACATTGGTATGCAACGTGCAATTCAGTTCGGTATTCTATTTAACTCGATAGGGACACTGTTCACTGCATTTGCTCATGGTAGATTCTACGTCTTCTTAATAGGGGTAATTATTAACTCGATTGCTGGAGCATTCTTCCGTGGTAACCTATCAGCTATTGTAGGGGAATTATATGATGAAAAACAAGTATCTATGAAAGATGCTGCATATAGTATATTCTATACTTTCGTAAATATCGGAAGCTTACTTGGTCCAATTATCGGTGGTCTAATTTACCAAGATTGGGGAGCTACAAAAGGAGCAGATGGTAAAATCGCGGTTTACGGATTTACACCAGCGTTCTTAATGGTTTCTATCTGTTTATTTATTACATTCCTATTATTTACATTTGGTAAAAATAAATTACTAGGTGATTCAGGAAGATATCCAGTTGGTAAAAATAAACATGAATCTGCTGAAGAAAATAAAGAAGACTTAAAAGGATCTAAATATGATAAAGGTCGTTTATATGCTGCCGTTATAATTTTTGTATTCTCTACAGTTTTCTGGTCAGCGTATTTCCAAACACAAACAACAATTACTCTTATGACAGATGAGCTTGTAAATTTAAATGTCTTAGGATTTGATATGCCGATTACTTGGTTAGTTTCATTCAACGGATTTTTATGTATAGTACTTGCTCCAATATTTGGATGGTTCTGGATGAAAAAAGCAGAAAAAAATAATGACTGGAAAGTTGCTACGAAAATGGGTTGGGGTATGCTACTAACTGGTTTAGGATTTGTATGTTTTGTACTAGGACTTCAATCATTAGGTGGGAAACTAGATGGATCAATAAAAATGAGTATTTGGTACGTACTAGGTGGATACTTCGTACTGACAGTAGGGGAATTACTAGTATCACCAATTGGTATGGCATTGTTCAGTAAATTATTACCTAAAAAATTCGCTGCTATGTCTATGGCGATGTGGTATTTCACATATGTTGTATCTTCATGGATTACAGGTAAAACAGTAGGTTGGACTGAAACTTGGGGTTATGAAAAAGTATTAACTATAATTGCAATAATTATGGGAGTATTAGGTGTGCTGCTATTTATCATAGCTAATCCATTAGAGAAAATTATGGCTCTTGATAAAATTGGAAAAGAAGATGAAGAAGAGCTAGAAGTACAACAAGCTTAATAAATAAAAAGACTGACTTAAATAATCGAAAGTGATTAATTTAAGTCAGTTTATTTTATATCAAAATCTATAGAATCAATATTCATAATAAGTTTATTATTTATAAACCAAATTAATGAAAATACATAAATAGCATAAGTAAAAAATAATAAAGAAGAAAGAATAGTAATTTTATTATTTTTTAAAAATATGAAATTTAATAAAATTATTATTAAGTAAACAACAACAGAAATTAACAAGCGTTGTTTATTTTTTTTTGCCCAATTATTGTATTTTTCCAATAATTCAGCTTTTTTAGCTTCGTTATTCACAAAATTCCTCCTAAGTTTTATATATAAAATTATAACAAATAAAAGAGTAAGCTGCAATTAAATAACTAAAGTGTAAAAAAGTGAATAATATTTGTATATATTCCCTATTTATGTTGATTGAATACAAATAAATATGATATAATTAAGTTGCCATATTATACACAAATTGGAGGCAATATGTCTTATACAAGAGATTATATATTTGAAAAAATAATAGAAAAACTACCTACTTTAAAAATTCACGAACGACGAGAAAAAGATAATAGTGTTTTTATTTTAGAGTATGAAAATCGTCGTGCAAAAATAGATATAGATAGTTTTGTCAGAAAGCTAGGAGATAAGAAAACTAGCAAAGGGGATAAAAAAATAGAAGAGTTTGTCTACTATATAGTAGAAAATTTCAGTGCACAAACAAGTGTTTCTTTAGATAATATTAATGAAGAACAATTATTGAAAAATATTTATCCCGTAGTAAGAGCTAGCAGTTTTAACAAAGATAACGAGAAAGATCTTGTTAGTTTTGAACATACAAATGAAACTAAAATTTATTTAGCGTATGATTTTAAAGATGGCTATAAATTGCTAGACAGTAGTTTTTTAGATAAATTCTCAAAAAATAAGCAAGAAGTTTTAGAAGTTGCTAAAAACAATTTAGAGAACTTACCACTTAAGTATAATGTGGATGAAGTTGCAGGGAATAGATTTTATTTCCTAAATGCAAAAGATGGTTATGATGGAGCTAGAATATTTGATAAGAATGTATTAGATTATTTCTATAAGAAAATAGGTGATTCATTTTATGTCGGCTTGCCACATCAAGATACGTTAATTATCGCAGATATAAATAATAAACAGGGCTTAGAAATTTTGCAAAAAATGATGGTTCATTTTTTTACGGAAGGTCTTGTGCCAATAACAACAATTACATTTAAATATGATGGAAAAGAACTAGAGAGTTATTTTATTTTTGTAGAATAACTTTAAAAAATTAAAATTAAGTATAGGAGAGAGAGTCATGTTATTTTTTTACAATAAGAAAATGTTAGGAGAAACATTATTAATTACTATTCAAAGTAAAGAAGAGGTAACATATGAGGAGAAAAAAAATATCACTCTAATTAAAGATGAAAATGGTGCTTTAGTTGGGTTAAATATTTTTAATGTTGAAAACTTGAAATTAGATGGAGAAGGAAGTATTGATTTAACAGAAGAACAAAAAGAAATTCTTCAAAAACGTTTAGAAAAAAATGGAATCAAAATTGATTTAGAAGGAAACAATGACGATTTCTTCGTAGTTGGAGAAGTTTTAACTTGTGAAAAACACCCAGATGCTGATAAGCTAAAAGTAACGGAAGTAAAAGTTAGTGAAGATGAGACATTACAAATTGTCTGTGGAGCTCCTAATGTAGAAGCAGGTCAAAAAGTTGTTGTAGCATTAAGTGGTGCGATGATGCCAAGTGGTTTATTAATTAAAAAATCAAAATTACGTGGTGTAGAATCAAACGGAATGCTATGTTCAAAACGTGAATTAGGATTACCACAAGAAGAAGCACGAGGAATTTTAGTATTAGGTGCCGATACTAAAGTAGGAACTCGAGTGAAAGATTTGAATCTTGAATAAAATCTAACTTAGGAGGTGTATAGTATGGTTAATTGGAAAAAGTGGTTTTTAGAAGAAGATGAAGATGAGATATTCGAAGAAGAGATATCGCGTAAAGAAAAGAAAGAAAGTTCTTTAGAAACTAGGGAAAGAAGAACTGAAAACAAGAGAAAAGAAAGAGTCTATTATGAAGATGAAGAAGATTTTGAAATAGACTTTAGTTCTAGAAAATCTAAGAGAACATTTGAAGAAGATGAGTTTGAATCAGATTTTGGAAACAGAAGAAAAAGAGAGAAAACTCAAGAGAAATTTGAAGACTATGAAGAAGTAAACCTTGAGGATTTTGAAATAGATAAATTCGAAGATGATGATTATGAAGTAGACTTCGAACAAGAGAGAAAATCTAAAAAAGAAACTGGATTCTTCACTAAATTTAAGAATTTATTTAAACAAAATGATGAAGAATTAGATGATGATTTCCTAGATGAAGAGCTTCTTGAAGAAGATAAAGATGATGAGGCTGAAGATTATAAAACATATCTAGAACGCCAAAAACGCGAACAAAAAGAAAAAGCTAAACTAGCTAAAAAAGAACAATCAAGAGTAGCAAAAGAAGAAGACTTTGAAGATTATGAAGACGAGGAAGAATACGAAGAAGATAAAAAAGTAGGATTCTTTTCAAGGCTTAAAGATAAATTGTTTAACGTAAGTGAAGATGAGATTGATCAAGAAGAGTTAGAAGCGGTATTAGATGATTATGAGGAAGAAGAATACGAAGAGGAAACTCCAGTTAAGAAAAAACCTCAAGTATCTGTTGAAAGATTTGATTCTGAACCCGAAGAAGAACTTGAGATTGAGTTTGTAGATGAAGTTAAAGAAGAGGCTAAATTTGAAGAAATTGATATTACAAAATATGAAGAAAAAGAAGAGAAAGCTTCAGCTGGAACAGTTACAGACTTAGGAGATGCATTGAAGAAACTTGGTGTTACAAATTCTGAGATAACTGACGTTGATATCTTTGATGAGAAACCAACAAGAAGAAAACACCCAACGCTTGCAGCTGTTCGTACTAAGAGATTAAAACAAGACCACAAGATTGATGAACTTGGAGATAGTGTAGTACTAGGGAAGGATAGTAGTGAATTAAAACAAGAAGTAGCTACTTCATTCAAAGGTCAAACTCAAGAGGAAACTCAAGTTCAAGAAGAAAGAGTTACTAAAAATAAAGAAGCTCGTAAAGAATTTGAAGAAAACTTTAATTCTTTAGAGAGAAGAAGCGATAAAATCGAAAAAGATAATCCACTATACGTTAAGAAAAACGAAAAATTAGATGGAATTTTTGATGAAATTCGTGAAAAAGAAAGTAAAACTCACGAGAAAGAAGCTCCAGCACTTGAAGTAAGAGAACTTGATGCGGAAGGAAGCCGTCGTGAAAAATTAAAATATACTTCTGTACATGATGTGTTAGAAGGAAATGAAGATTTATTCGAAGATGATATCGATAGAGTAAGTAAAAAACTTGTTGGTGAAAGATTCGAAGAAAGCCAAGAATCTAGCGAAGAAGTTGAAAACTTCAGAAAAGGTTTATATGAAGGTAAGAAATCTGAAAATACTCAAGAAAGAACGGCCTTAGATGAGCTTATTAAAACTGAGAATATTGATGTTTCTCCAAGAAAAGAAGAAACTCTTCCTGAAATAGAAGAACTTAATGAAAATTTAGCTGACCTTAAGAAAGAAAAACAAGAAGAAACTTATGTTGATTTAGTTCAAGAAGCGGCTAAAATAGAAGACATTGAAGTTGAAGATTACGAAGAAATTAAAGAAGTTAAAAAAGATAGACTTTCTGGTTACAGTGATTATCATTTAAATGAAGATGAAATCGAAGAGTTAGAAGAACAAAACTATCTTGAAGAATCTGCAGATTCAGTAAATATTGATAGCTTAATAAGAGAAGTATCACCTAATAATAAGATTATTAAAAAAGCTAATGATGTAGATAAATTCACAGACGAAAAAGTTGTTCCTAAAGAAGTAGTTGAGAAGAGAGTAGAAGATGCTAAAGCTCACGAAGAAAGTGAACAAGTTGAAGAAGTTGAACGCGGAATAGATTATACAGAAAAATTATACACTAATGATGTCTCTGAGTACTTTGATAAAGGTAATGGAACTAAGTTAGGTGAATATAAAACTGTAGATTATGGATATAGACCAGTAAGTAAAGAAAAAATTGAAAATAATCAAAAAATACTTGATGCAATTTTTGAAAAATATTCTTCATCAGGAATTTCTACATCGACTAAATCAGTAACAAGTCAAATGATGAGTTCAAATACTATCACTCCTAAATCACGTAGTGTAGGTAAATTTAAACCATCTCCAGTATATTCTTCTGTATATGGTTCAGCAACACGTAATACAGCTGAAAATTCAAATAAACCAGTTGGTATATCAACTACAGGATTATCTATAAATAATCAAGTGAGTAAAACAACACCTGAAGTAAAAAGAAATGAACCAAAATTAGTTGAAAAAAAAGCAGTAGAAGCTAAAGCTGCTACAGAAATAAGTAATGCTAATATCTATAAAGAAATTGCCTCACAAGAAGAGACAGTTTGGAATATAGGTTCAGCAAAACGAGTACCTAAAAATAAGGTTAAAAATAAAAAATAACTAGATAATCAGTAACAAAGAGGATGGCTTTTGAGCCATCCTCTTTGTTTAGGATATTTCATTGGAAGAAAAAAATTTAGCTATAGACTGAATTTTTAATATTGAAATGAAATATAAGAAAATAAATAAGGGAGTGACTCAAAAATCGTGATTTCAGAGAAATCGATTTTATCGAGCCAATCCCTTGTTATTAATTTTAATCTATTACATATTGACCAGGGCTTATTGTATTTACGATAGTTTCAAATAGAATTATTCCAACTACGTTTAACATAAGTCGAGAACGAATTTTTTTTCTGTTTTTTGGTGCATCGTAGACTTTTATTAAGTGATCGCTCATTTTAGCAAGAGGGCTATTCACAAGGCTAGTGATTGATAAAATAGTTGCACCGTGTTGTTTCGCTGCTAAGACGCAATCATTAATTACGTCTGTATTTCCCCCTAGAGAAAATACTAGAATTACATCATCTTTTGTACAAATATCAGGGATTCTTTTAATAGAATAATGTTCAAAATAATCATTGGCCCAAAGATTTATAAGTTTAAGCTTTCTATTGAAATCACTCATAACCATATAACTAGAACCACTACCTAAACAAAAAATACGACGTGCATTAATTATTTTATCAGCAAAAATATCAAAATCATCTTGATTAAGAATAGACATAGTACGTGAAAATTCGACACTAAGTTGTTCTTTTAAGTTGTTAAAGGTAGATGAGGTCGCCTTATTATTTTTAGCTAACTCTTTGCTTATTTTCAAATCATATTTTAAGTCAATAAATGTGTTATATCCCAATTTTTTACAAGCCCGAATTACAGTAGAAGAAGAAACAAGGATTTCTTGTTTAATTTCTTTTAGAGTGGTATGTTCAATATTATCTTGTTTCATTAGATAATCAATAGCTTGTTGTTCCGAAATCGATAGTCTATCATAGTTTTCTTTTAAATTCTCAAAAAACATAAAAAAGTTCCCCCTATAGTAAAATTTACTAAAGATTTTCATTTGATTACTCAGCATAAAGTATCATATCACAAAATATAGAAAAATAAAAGCTATATTGTTAAGGTTTTCTATAGTTCAGTAAAATTTTACTAAAATAGTAATAAATTACAAATCAAGAAACTTTTAGGCGAAATCGAAAAAATCGTTTTCAAATCTGTTATAATGTACCTATAAAAAATAACAAAGGAGAAAAGGTAATGGCAAAGAAAAAAAATAAATTCGTTTCTGCTTTTGAGCAATTCGGACGTTCGTTCTTATTACCAGTATCTGTACTTCCTGGTGCAGGTATTATTAAAGGGATCGGGACAGCCTTCAGTAATTCAAACACACTAAAAATGTTCCCAGCATTAAAAAATGACATTATTCAATTTATTATGAAATTCCTAATCGTATTAGGAGATACAGCATTCAACAACTTACCAATTATTTTTGCAGTTGGGGTAGCTGTAGGTTTAGCAAAACGTGAAAAAGGTTCTGCTGCACTTTCTGGTTTACTAGGATTCATCGTATTACACTACGTACTTAACTTCCTATTGGTACAAAGTCACAAATTAGTAGATACTAGTAAATTATCAAGTAACGAAGCAAAATTAGCATTATCAAATGCCATGCAGACAAAAGTACTTGGTATTCAAACAATGGACCTTAGTGTATTCGGGGGTATCATTGTAGGTATAGTTGTATACTTCGTCCATAAGTGGGCTGTTAAAGTTCAATTACCAACAGTTATTGGATTCTTCAGTGGACCACGTTTCGTACCTATCGCAACTATCGTAATCATGTCAGCAGTTGCAACTGGACTATTCTTCGTATGGCCTCCAGTACAAAAAGGTATTAGTGCATTATCAATCTTCATCCTTAAATCAGGACCTATTGGAACGTTCCTGTATGGTTTAGTAGAAAGAGCATTATTACCATTCGGTCTTCACCACGGTTTAAACTGGCCAGTTCGTACAACAGAACTAGGTGGAGCTTGGGAAATTGGCGGACAACGTGTAGTTGGTACAATCAACGCTTACTTAGCTTCATTAGCTGATCCAAACGTACAACATGTAGATCCAAGTATTACAAGATTCAACGGTGGTAAATTCGTTTACTTCATGTTCGGTCTTTCTGGTGCAGCTTATGCAATGTACAAAACAGCTGATGAGAAAAAACGTAAAGTTGTAGGATCATTATTATTCGCAGCTGCAGGTACTTCATTCTTAACTGGTATTACAGAACCAATCGAATTTACATTCTTATTTGTAGCTCCAATTCTTTATGTAGTACACGCATTCTTAGCTGGTTCAGCATTATTCGTAATGCACATGTTAGGAGCAGGGGTCGCTACTCCAACTGGACACGGATTTATTAACTGGGTAATCTACGGAGTACTTCAAGGTCCTAAAACAGCTTGGTGGTTAGTACCAATCGTAGGTGTAGTTTACTTCTTCATCTACTATATCGTATTCAGATTTATGATTGTTAAATTCGATCTTAAAACTCCTGGTCGTGAAGACGGAGATGATGTTAAATTATCTAATAAAAATGAAGCTCGTGCTAAACTTGGTGTAGAAATCGCTACAATCGGTAAAGAAGAAGCACCAAAATCAGTAGACGTAGCTGCTGGTGATGATGAAGTAATGGAAACAGTACAAAAAACACCAGAAGGAATTAGAAAACAAGCGATTGAATTAGTTAAAGCACACGGTGGACCAGATAACATCGAAGCTGTAGATGCTTGTATAACTCGTTTAAGAATTAATGTAAAAGATAAAAGCTTAGTAGACCAAGAACGTATTACAACGAAACTTGGAGCTATGGGATTTGCAGAAAGTGATATGCAAATGCAATCAATTTACGGATCTCATGCTAATGTATTAAAAATGGAAATCCAAGAAATGCTTGGTATGGAGGAATAATTTCATGAAGAATTTGTTTGTTACAGACTTAGACGGTACATATGTTAAGAATTCAGTGTTCGTAGAACAAGAAGATTTAAAAGCGTATCATGATGCGAAAAAATACGGGGATTTCTCAGTTGCGACTGGGCGTTCTGTTGAAGAAATCAAATATATTGCAGAAGGCAATGATATGGATGTTACACACATGATAGGGTTTAACGGAGCGGTCGTAACAAGACAAGATGAAGTTCTTTTTGAAAAACATATTCCTACTAAAGATTTAACTGGAATATTTGAATATCTAAAGGAAAGCAAATTAATATTTGATGCTTTAGATGGAAAACAACGTATCGGTAATTTTGATCATGAGAAGAAAGATAGATTGTGGAACATGGAACTAATTTGTGTTGAGAATCCTTTTGAAATACTAAAAGGAAAAACAATCTATAAAATAAATGTAAGACCAACAAAAGACCAATTAGATTATCATTACGATATAATGAAAGAAAAATTTCCAGAAGTAGAGATTTATAAATCAGGTTCAACACGTATGGAAATCACAGCAAAAAATATTTCTAAAGCTAGTGGTATAGAAGCTATCAGGTCAGGGTATGATAGAGTAATAGCTTTAGGAGATTCAGGGAATGACGTGGATATGTTTAAAGTAGCAGATATTTCATACTGTATGAGCCGCGCGCCACAAGAAGTAAAAAACCAAGCTACACACGTAGTGGACGATTTTGCAGCGGCGATAAAACATTTTGTAGAAAACTATGAATAGTAAAAAAGAACCGGCAGAGATGCTGGTTCTTTTTTACTATTTCATGTATTAAAATCAATAAATAAAATCCAGGGGTTGACCCAAAAGACCTAAAACTTAACAAAGTTCATATGAGAACTCATAGACGCAGTGGATTTTTAATATTTCTAATATTTCTCCAATATTTTACCTCTTACCGCTGAGATAAGATAAAGTGAACCTGTAATTAGAAGAATTTCATCATCTTTCAGATTTGGAATAATATTATTTAAAGCAACTTCATAATTCTCATATTTAGTGACATGAGTATCACCAAAGCTTTGAATTAAATTATCAAGATTTGATTCTTTAATCTCGATTGGAACTTTTGTCGCTGAAAATTCAGCAGGGATTGTTTTTAATTTTTCAATCATATCTTTATAGTCTTTGTCTTCAAGAATACCAAGTAGAATTTTCAATTTAGGGAATTTTTGCTTATCTAGGTAGGCTACTAAACTATCTATTCCATCATTATTATGAGCGCCATCTAATAGAATATTGTCACGAATCCATTCTAAACGACCTACCCAAACAGATTTACTTAGAGCTTCTTTTATAACACTATCTTCTATATCGATGATACCACGTTTTTTCAGATTAGATAATGCTTCTAAAGCTAAAGACGCATTAAAAGTTTGGTGTGCACCGACCATTTTAGTAGAATAATCTACACCTTTATATGAGAATTCGTTACCTCTAGCTTCGACTTTGTTCACAACGATATCTTCTTCGTTTAGTATGCTTAAGTTAGCATTTTTATTCTGACAGATGTCTTTTATTACATTTACAACACCTTCACAAGCAGGATATATTAGGACATTATCATTTTCTTGGATAATTCCACCTTTTTCATAGGCGATTTTTTCAAGAGTATCGCCAAGAATCGCAGTGTGATCTAGACCGATTTTTGTAATAATAGATAATACTTTTTCTTTAAAAATATTTGTTCCATCGTATCTTCCACCAAGACCAACTTCCATAATGACGAAATCTGTTTTTTGATTTCTAAAGTATAATAAAGCTACACCAGTGATGATTTCGAAGAATGACAGTTTATCACTAGGGTCTGGATTATTTTTGTCGTAAGTTTCTTGAACTAGTTTGAATAATCGATAGGCTTCTTTATATGAAATGAAATCATCATTAACACGAATTCTATCGTTAAAACTTAGCATACCAGGACTTGTGTATAATCCAACTCTATACTTAGTTTTTAAGACATCTTTTAAATAAGAACAAGTAGATCCCTTACCATTAGTACCAGCAACATGAATTACTTTAAGATCTTTTTCAGGATGGTCGAAAAGTTCAAGAATATGTTCCATTCTGTGAAGGCCAAGTTTCATTCCAGTACGTTCTATTTTATACGATGAAGTAATAAGAAGTTCTTCACAAACACACTCAATCGCATAGTTTACAATTTCATCTTCATCTAAAGTTAGAAGTTTTTCAGCAAGTTGCTCTAAACTTAACTGATTGAAAAGTTCTAATATGTTATTTTTATCTTCTAAATTATTTTCTTTTAAATATTTCTCAAATTTTATTTTGCAATTCAAATTCATAAATAAACACCAACATTTCTAATAATATACACTTAATTTTATAATGATAAAGATAAATTGTAAAGGATATAATTTGGGTGAAGGAATTTAAGTTAAAATCAAAAATAAGATATAAATAATCCTTATAAATTATTTATGGTTATGTTGATTAGTAGATCTATATAGTATTATTGAAATTAAATATGAAAATTAACAACTTTAATTTCATTTTAATTATAGTCTAAAGTTCATGTAAGGTAAGTGGGATATAATATAAACATAATAAAACTTAATAATATTTTTTTCATAATATACGGCTCATCGAAAGATGGGCCTTTCTCCATTTCAGGGGATTATTTTCAAAATTTTTCAACTTTAATTTCATTTTAATTATAGTCTAAAGTTCATGTAAGGTAAGTGGGATATAATATAAACATAACAAAACTTAATAATATTTTATTTCATAATATATGGCTCATCGAAAGATGAGCCTTTCTCCATTTTTAGGGATTATTTTCAAAATTTTTCAACTTTAGTTTCATTTTAATTATAGTCTAAAGTTCATGTAAGGTAAGTGGGATATAATATAAACATAACAAAACTTAATAATATTTTTTTTCATAATATACGGCTCATCGAAAGATGAGCCTTTCTCCATTTCTGTAATATGGTTGATAGTGTTATTATTAAAAATTGAGAAATATAGCTTTCTTACTTGACATGAAGATTATTTTGTAATACTATGAAGTTGTATCAAGAGCCTTACTAGTTAAGGAGAGATACTTGAAGAAGAGAAAGCCTTATTAGTTAAGGATACCAAAAGGCATATCTATTTGATATGCCTAATTTTTTGATAAGAGGTAGTATTGTGATGTTTGATATTTTTGGAGTATATCTTATTGATTTCAAACAAAATATTGGTGGGGAAATTTCTGGGAAGCACTATGCTGTTGTTATGAGCAAGATGTCAAAGAAAGATGATACACTTATTGTAGCGCCTATAACAAGTAAGAAAAAAGGCAAGAAATATAGGGGTGGAATAACTATAGATTGTACAAAATATCAAAAAAATCCGACGTATGAGAAGGCATTTGTAAAAATTAGAAAAATAAGAGAAATTCATAAAAGTAGATTTTTAGGAAGAAAGATTTATGATTTAGAAGAATCAGATGTTATAAAATTAAAAGATACTTTTAGAAGTTATTTTGATTTATAAATTTAAGAATAATAATCAGTTCATTTTTAATTAGTTTAGACTAAAGAGAGTAACTCAAAAAAATTATTTGAGTTACTCTTAATTTTATGCTATATCTATATATTATATTTCTTTTCCAGATTTGAGAGAATTATTTCTCCGTCAATAAGGTTTTTATTTTTGATATCTTTAATTCCTGCTTGTAGAAATTTAGCCTCTAATCGTTCTTTATTTGTCTGGGATTGTAATTTTCCTGGAATATGATTAGATGTTTTTTTAAAAATTCTATTTGTAATATACTTTATGTTGTGTTTTTGCATATTATCACCTCACTATAAAAATATACCATCATTTTTAGTATTGTCAATATAAGAAATAAATTTGATAAAAAGTAAATCTTTAAGTAAAATATTTTTCAGAAAATAATCATTTTTTCAACTTTAGTTTCATTTTAATTATAGTCTAAAGTTCACGTAAGGTAAGTGGGATATAATATAAACATAACAAAACTTAATAATATTTTTTTTCATAATATACGGCTCATCGAAAGATGGGCCTTTCTCCATTTTTATGGAGATTTGACAAGTAATAATTTTTAAGATATTATTAGGGTGTATTAAGAGCCTTATTGATTAAGGAGAGATACTTGAAGAAGAGAAAGCCTTATTATTTAAGGTTAAATAAAAGGTATATCTATTTGATATGTCTAATTTATTTAGATAGATTGAATTAGGATAACTATTTTAAAAATTTTGTGAATGTTCATACTGTTAAGTGATTAGCAAATGAAAAATCTAGATTTTTAGAAATTAAGCTAGAATAATTCTATAAAGAATCGAATAGTGTGTAAGTATTTAGTATAGATGATATTTGCGAAGGTGTAGATATGGATATTAGATTTGAAAAAGATATAAGCAAAAACAATTCTCTAGTGATCTGTGAATGGTCGAATGAGAAAGGTGAAGAATTTCAAAAGCAATGGATGGGATCAAAGGTTTCTTATCCTTTAAATTTAAATAAGATACAGAAATTAGAGAATATATTTTCTATTTTTCATGAAGAAGAATTTCTTGGGATAATACAAATTATAAAAATCGAGGGAGATAATGTGCATTTAGGGAGATTTATTTTAAATCCACAAAAAGTAGGGCAAGGTCTTGGAAAGAATGCATTAGGATCATTTGTTCAGCGTATTTTTGAAGATGAAAATATTGATAGTATAACTTTAACAGTATTTGATTCTAATATAATCGCTAAGAACCTGTATGAGAAATTAGGTTTTAAAATTGATAAAGTGATAGAATGTCCAAATTTGAAGTATATTATGAAAAGAACTAGATAATTATTATTTTCAAAATTTTTCAACTTTAATTTCATTTTAATTATAGTCTAAAGTTCATATAAGGTAAGTGAGATATAATATAAACATAACAAAACTCAATAATATTTTTTTTCATAATATATGGTCCATCGAAAGATGGGCCTTTCTCCATTTTCAGAATAGTTTTCGGATTTTTTCTTGAAACTTTATTTCAAAGTGCTATAATATTATTTATGAAAAAAACATCAGTTAATTTATTAGAAGGTCCGATTTTACGGGCGATGATTGCTTTTGCGATACCAATTATGATAGCAAATATTTTTCAGCAACTCTATAATACGGTAGATATTATGATTGTTGGTAGATTCCTTGGAGAAGAATCCCTTGCTGCTGTTGGAGCTACTGCTGCGATATTTGAGCTTGTAGTTGGTTTTGCATTAGGTATAGGAAATGGTATGGGTATAGTTATTGCTCGTCATTACGGTGCAGGAAATTATGAAAAGTTAAAAAGTGCTGTAGCTGCCACATTTGTAATAGGCGGGGTATTGAGTATTGTGATTGCAGTATTAGGTAATTTTACTTTATATCCATTACTGAAATTACTAGGAACACCAAGTAATATCATTGATCAGTCTTATGAATATAGTTATCTTATAGTAGTATTTGTAGGTGTTACTCTTGCGTATAATTTGTGTGCGGGATTACTTCGAGCAGTTGGAGATAGTAAGGCTGCATTATATTTCTTAATTTTCTCAGCAATTATTAACACTGTATTAGATATATATTTTATAGCATATCTACATATGGGTGTACGTTCGGCTGGAGTTGCAACTATTATTTCACAAGGTATTTCTGCAGTATTATGCTTTAACTATATTCGTAAAAAAACACCATTTCTAATTCCAACAAAAAAACATTTTACATGGAATAAAAAACTTTATTCTGATTTATTTAGTCAAGGGTTAGCAATGGGACTTATGTTTTCTGTTGTTTCAATTGGTACAGTAATCTTACAAACATCGATTAATGCCTTAGGTCCAGTAATTATCAGTGCTCAGACGAGTGCTAGAAGAATAATGATGTTCTCACTACTTCCAGTAGGATCTATGAGTGCGACCATAACGACTTTTACATCGCAAAACTTCGGAGCAAGACAGTATAGTCGTATAGTTGAAGGATTACGTAAGGGTGCGCTTGTTACGATAATTTGGTCAGTCTTCATCTGTATTACGCTATTTTTTGCAAGTCCATATTTAAATGAACTTATCACGGGAAGTAATGATGAAGAACTAATTTACCAAGCTTCGCTATATCTTAAGATTAGTTCTGTATTTTATCCATTTTTAGCAATACTTTTAGTATTGAGAAATGCTCTGCAAGGATTAGGACAAAAGATGATGCCACTAGTTTCAAGTATTATAGAAATGCTAGGGAAAATATTATTTGTAATATTTATTATTCCAAGTGTAGGATATATAGGAGTAATATTTGTAGAACCTATTCTATGGGTCGTAATGGCAGCTCAATTATATTATGCATTTAGGAAAGAACCCGTCATTCGTTCATTGAAGAAAAAGAGTGAATAGAAAGTTGGGAAGTCACACCCAATTAACAAAATAGAGAAGTAATTCTAAAATCATAATTTTAGGGTTGCTTCTTTTTTTACTGCAAACCCCATAGTCACATGATATAATAGTAAGGTATGCAAAATAAAATGATAAGGTGATAGAATGAATAAATTAAAAAAATTGCTAAATGAAAAAAAATATTTAATTATGGGAATATTGAACTTTACTCCGGATTCTTTTTCGGATGGAGGCGATTTTTATGATGTGGAAGCTGCGATAGAAGGTGTTCGTAAGATGGTAGCTGAAGGTGCGGATATTATTGATATCGGTGCTGAATCGACTGGTCCAGGTTCTACTGTAGTTAGCGAGGAAGACGAATTTGCTAGATTACAAAGTGTATTTCCAACTTTAAGAAAAACATTCCCTGATGTGTGTTTTAGTGTCGATACGTATAAACCTAATGTAGCTGAATACATGATTGAAGCTGGAGTAGATGTACTAAATGATGTAAATGGTGCCAAAGGAAGTACTATGGCTGAAGTTGCTGCTAAGTATGACATTCCAATCTTCATCATGCACAATGGTGGTGTAGAAGAAGGGCATGAGATTGAGCAAGTTGTACGTGAACTGGGCGAGAGTGTGGATATTTGTCTAAATGCTGGTGTGAAGAAAGAAAACATAATTGTTGATCCTGGGATGGGATTTGGTAAAACTGCAGAAGCTAACTTAGAAATTACACGAAAACTAGAATTACTTAATTCATTAGGTTGTGAAATCTTATATGCGGTAAGTAGAAAGAGAACTACAGATTATGTATTAGGTGGTAATAGTAATCCGAAAGATAGAGATATAGTAAGTGCTACTTTATCATTAGAAGCGGTGAAACGAGGAGCTAGAATGGTACGAGTTCATAATGTAAAAGTTATGAAAGAAGCTCTAATAACATATGAAATAATTAATGGCTAATCTAACAGAAGGAGGTTGAAATGAAGAATACATTTATTTATAATAATCATCTAGAAGCGATGAAAGTTCTTAGTACGCTTGAGAGTGAATTAGAAATTTGCGATGAATTTATTTTCAGCGTGGCATTTATTTCAGAAAGTGGTTTAACTAGTTTACTTCAGACTTTGAAGAATTTAGAAGAAAAAAACATTCGTGGAAAGATTTTAACGACGAATTATTTATATTTTAATACTCCTAAAGTGTTAGAGAAATTGTCTAATTTTAAAAATATCTCTCTAAAGGTTTATGATTGTGTAGAAAATAAACACGGCTTCCATACTAAAGGTTATTTATTTAGATATGGTGATTCATGGAAAGTACTGATGGGAAGTTCGAACTTAACGAGTGCTGCACTTACGATAAATAAAGAATGGAATACTTTTGTTGAGGGTGATAGGGTTCTAACGGATAATATTCTATATGAGTTTAATAGCTTATGGAAGAAAGCCAAGTCTTACTCTGAAATAAAAGATAAGTATGTTGAGGAATTCGCTAGTAATCAGATTGAGACTGTTACTAAGAAAATTATTTCCGAGGAAATTAAACCGAATAAGATGCAAAGGAGTTTTATAGAAAATTTCGAAAAACTTCGTAATCAAGATAACAAGGGTCTTCTTATTTCTGCGACAGGAACAGGTAAGACATTTGCGGCTGCTTTTGCGATGAAGAGTATAGGTGCTAAGAGATTGTTGTTTATAGTCCATAGAGAACAGATTGCTCGTCAGGCGCTGGAGACATTTAAGACTATTTTTGAAACTAGTCGTAGCTATGGTTTACTTACAGGTAAAGAGAAAAATATAGAAGCGGATTTTATTTTTTCTACTGTTCAAACTATGTCTAAAGAAGATGTTTTTAAGAGTTTTAATAATACTCATTTTGATGAAATTATAATAGATGAGGTGCATAGGGCAGGAGCTGACAGTTATCTTAGATTGATGGATTATTTAAAACCGACATTTTATCTAGGGATGACGGCAAGCCCTGATAGAACGGATAGTTTTAATATTTATGAATTGTTTAACAATAATATCGTTTATGAAGTTCGCTTAAAAGAAGCGATGGAAAATTCACTATTATGTCCGTTTCATTACTTTGGTATTAGTGATCTAGAAGTTGAGGGTAAGGTTATTGATGAACTGAGTGATTTTTCAAATCTAGTGTCTAGCGAACGCATAGAGCATATTATAAGTAAAATTAATTATTATGGTTATTCAGGAGATAGGGTGAAAGGTTTAGTTTTCTGTTCGTCAAAACAAGAAGCTAAGGTACTTAGTGAAGAATTTAATAGGCGTGGTTATAATACTACTAGCTTAACAGGTGAAGATAGTCAGGAGCGTCGTGAACAAGAGATTGCTAAGTTAGTTGCGAATGATGGCGATATGTTAGACTATATATTTACCGTAGATATTTTCAATGAAGGTGTAGATATTCCTGAGGTTAATCAGGTTATTATGTTAAGACCTACGCAAAGTTCTATTATCTTTATTCAACAGCTAGGTCGTGGTTTGCGAAAATCTGCGAATAAGGAGTTTGTTGTAATAATAGATTTTATAGCCAATTATAAAAATAACTTTTTAATTCCTGTGGCTCTATCTGGAGACAATAGTTATGATAAAGATACTGTAAGGAAGTTTTTATCTCAGGGGACTAGGTATATTCCTGGAACATCGACTATTCATTTTGATGAAATCTCTAAACAAAGAATTTATAGCGCGATAGACAATGTGAAGTTAAATACGTGGCTATTTGTTACTGATGAATATAATAAGTTAAAAAATAAACTTGGAAGAATACCTACTTATTCAGATTTTGAAAACTATGACGCTATTGATGTTAGAAAAATTTTCGAGGTAGCTGGAAGTTATTATTCATTCTTATCTAAGAAGGAAAAACAGTTTAAATATAGTGGAAAACTGACAAAGACTGCAGAGAATATGCTAAATTTTGTTTCTACTAATTTAATCTTAAGTAAAAAGATAGAAGAACTTGTAATTCTACGTTTGTTATTAGATGAGAAGAAGCGTAATATTCTTACAGCTTTTGAAGAAATTATGTTGAAAGATTATAATAAATTTATCGCAGATTATGAGTTGGATGTTAGTAGGAAGATACTTACTAACAACTTCGTAACTAGCAGTGTTACCAAGAAGAAGTTTCATGATTGTATATTTTTAGATGAGAATGTTGCTGAGATAAGAATGTCTAAAGAATTCGAAGAACAGCTACGATCAGAGATTTTTAGGGAATTATTACAAGATTTGGTAGACTATGGAATTTACAGATATAATAAATATTATAAAGATAATTTATACAAAGATACTAATTTTGTATTGTATGAGAAATATAGTTTCGAAGATATTTGTAAATTATTCTCATGGGGAATAAACTATGTGCCACTCGCTATAGGTGGTTATAAATACGATGAAAGAACGAAGACTTTGCCAGTGTTTATTAATTACGATATTGATGAAAATTCATTTAATCGAGATTATACACATGGATTTTTACCTGATAATGGTTTTACTTCGATGTCGAAGCCGAGAAGGAATTTAGAATCGAAAGAGTGCGACTATTTCTATAATAATGAAACGAAAATCTATCTATTTATGAGGAAAAATAAAGATGATAAAGACGGAGCACGAATATTTTATTTCCTAGGTGAGATGAAGACGACAGGCGAACCTAAATTAGTAGCTAGAGAAAGAAGCGGAGATACTGTAATTCAATTTTTCTATAAAATACAGACTCCAATTCGAGAAGATATGTACGAATATTTCACGAGGGATAGAATATAAAATATAATAGATTAAAGAGTAACTAAGACGAATTTGAGTTCATGGGAATTAGGATTTCATTTAGTTGCTCTTTTTTTATTTTGTAATGTAGGGAATATGTGGGGAATATATTGAGTGTATTTTGGTTATTGAAAACTTTACAGTTTGATTGTAAAATATAAAATAATATAGGAGGTGGTATTCGATGAATATTTTCTTGAAAAATAAACTCTATAGGTTATTCACTATTTCATCGGCGTTTGGGAATGCTGGTAGAACGCTATTTGATATTGCATTTATTATTTATGCGACAAATTTACCGAATCCAGAATTAGCCGTAAGTATAGTTTCGATAGCTACGACATTGCCTTATATTATTTCATTTATCTTAGGATATTTTGCAGATCAGACAAAAGATAAGTACAACAGAATATTATCTACAAGATTTTATCAGTTTTTATTATTTTCATTATTCGCTTTCGTGTGCATTTATGGAGTTCAATGGTGGATTTTTATTGTATTAGTATTTGTAAATGTAGTTGCAGATATTTTAGGTGGTTATAATGGCTATTTATCAATGTCGATTAATACTAGATTAGTACGTAAAGAACAACTAAGTGAAGCATTAGCATTTATTAGTTCTATAAACAATACAATCTCACTTGGTGGAAAGGCTGTTGGAGTATTCGTTTTAGGGTTTTTAAGTTACAATTACTCATATTTTGGATTGCTGAATGCAGCGTTATTCTTGATAGCATTTTTAATACTGGCAAAATATAAAAATGCGATGAAAGCAGAGATTGGCAGTTTTAAAATTAATAATAAAGAGAAGGTAAGCACTAAAAGATTTTTAAAGGATACTATTGAAAACTTTAAAATACTTCGTGAGATAAAGAAAATTTATAATTTTGTTATACTATTTTTAGGGATGAACTTTTACTCATCTGCGATGTTCGCTTTACTTCTAGTAATTTTAGTAAAAAATGAGACCTTACTATTTGGGAATGTAGCCTATACTATTACTTTATTAGAAATAGTGGAAGTAGTTAGTACAATTATCGGAGGAGTCTACCAAATTAGTTTTTATAAGAATATGAGTTTGAAAAATAATGCTATATTAGAAATAATTTTATTCATTATGTATGTAGGAAATCTATTGATACTACAAAATAAATTTATACTTATTATTTTAACTGTGATAATAGGTTATTTTGCAGGAATATCGAATCCAAAACTAGATGCATTGATTTTACAATCAGTTCCTGAGGAAAAACAAACGTCAATATATAGTATTTTTAGTACTGTTATTACTATTTCAGTACCAATAGGAACAACAGTAATATTATTTTTCGCTAACGCTATTAGTGCATCATTTGCATTATATAGTTTATTACTATTATTAATTATAGTTTTGTTGTATTCATTTAAAGTTAAACAATAAAAAACAATCCCCTTAGATTTTGTCTAAGGGGATGCTTCTATTCATTACTTCATGGATGAAAAGAAGTATGAGTTTAATGTTCTGAGATTATGAATGAATAGCTTATTGATTTTCTACGAATTTTTTCTCATCAAATCCGAACCAAGCTGCTTCCATGATACCTTCCATATCTTTGATTAGAGCTAATCTTGGGTTGGCTGGAGTACATTGGTCTTCGTAAGCATCCATTGCTAAAGTAGGTAGAGCTGCTTTGAATGCTTCGTAGTCAACACCATGATCTCTGAAGCACATTGGAGTTCCTACACGTTTACCAAGTTCGAATACTGCTTGAGCATAAGAATCAACTGCTTGTTCAGGAGTATCAGCTTTTAGTCCTAGCATACGAGCGATGTCTTGGAATCTTTCATCAGCTTGATAGTGTTCGTATTTAGGCCATAGAGATACTTTACCAGGACGAGTACCATTGTATTTGATTACATATGGTAATAATGTTGCGTTAGTTTCACCGTGGATAGTGTGGAATTTACCACCGATTTTGTGGGCCATTGAGTGAGAAATTCCTAAGAATGCATTTGCGAAAGCCATACCAGCTAAGCAAGAAGCATTGTGCATTTTTTCTCTAGCATCTTTGTCAAATTCTTTAACAGATTTTTCTAAGTTTTCGAATACAAGTTTGATTGCACGAAGTGCTAATCCATCAGTATAATCGTTAGCAAGGATAGAAGTATATGCTTCTGTTGCGTGTGTTAATACGTCCATACCTGTTGAAGCTGTTGGTCTAGCTGGTACTGTTTGAACTAGTACTGGGTCAACGATTGCTACGTGTGGAGTGATAGCATAGTCAGCTAACGGATATTTTTTATCATTTTCTTTATCAGAGATTACTGCGAATGGTGTAACTTCACTACCTGTACCAGAAGTTGTTGGAACAGCGATGAATTTAGCTTTTTGTCCTAAGTGAGGGAATTTTACAGTACGTTTTCTGATATCTGCGAATTTTTGAACTAATTCAGTGAAGTCTGCATCTGGTCTTTCGTAGAATAACCACATGATTTTAGCTGCGTCCATTGGAGAACCACCACCTAGTGCTACGATAGCGTTAGGTTTGAATGTGTTCATGATATCTAATCCACGTCTTACAGTTGTGATATCAGGGTTAGGTTCTACTCCAGCGAATACTTCGTATTGAACTTTATTTTTACGACGGTTTAATTGATCGATGATACGTCCTGCGAAACCAAGTTTAACCATTGATTCGTCAGTTACGATCATTACTCTCTCTAAACCCTCCATTTCACTTAAGTATTTGATAGCGTTTGGTTCGAAGTAAACTTTTGGAGGTAATTTGAACCATTGCATGTTGTTGTTTCTACGTCCGATTAATTTGATGTTTAGTAAGTTAACAGCATTTACGTTACCAGATACTGAGTTACGTCCATAGCTACCACATCCAAGAGTTAGAGATGGGATAAATGCGTTGTAAACATCCCCGATTCCTCCGAATGTAGAAGGTGAGTTCCAAACTACACGACAAGCACGAACTACTTTACCAAATTCTTCAGCAACTTCTTCGTTTTGAGTGTGGATTGCTGCAGTGTGTCCTAGACCGTTGAATTCAACCATTTGTCTAGCTTTTTCAATACCATCTTTTGTGCTACTAGATTTTAATACAGCTAATACTGGAGATAGTTTTTCACGAGTAAGTGGTTCTTTAACACCAACTTCACTACATTCAGCAGCTAAGATTACTGTTCCTTTAGGAACCTCGAATCCAGCTAGTTTAGCGATTTCTGTAGCTGGTTTACCAACGATTACAGAGTTTAATTTAGCTCCGGCACAGTTTTCAGAGTTTGCTTCAACACCGAATAATAAGTTTTCTAATTTAGCTTTTTCTTCTTTAGTTACGAAGTGTACTCTGTGAGATTTCATAAGTTTAACGAATTCATCGTATAATTCTTTATCAACGATTGCAGCTTGTTCACTGGCACAAATCATACCATTATCGAATGCTTTACTTAATACGATGTCGTTAACAGCTTGTTTAAGTTTAGCTTCTTTGTGTACATAAGCAGGTACGTTACCAGCACCAACACCTAGAGCAGGTTTACCGCAAGAGTAAGCTGCGCGAACCATTGCGTTACCACCAGTAGCAAGGATTGTAGCTACACCATCGTGGTTCATCAAAGCGTGTGTTCCTTCCATAGATGGTTTTTCGATGAATTGGATACAGTTTTCAGGAGCCCCTGCTTTAACTGCTGCATCACGAACGATGCGAGCTGCTTGTTTAGAACACTCATTTGCAGATGGGTGGAAACTGAAAACTATTGGGTTACGAGTTTTTAAACAGATTAGAGATTTGAATACTGTTGTTGATGTTGGGTTAGTTGTTGGTACAACACCACAAACAACACCAACTGGTTCAGCTATTGCTGTAAGTCCATCAACGTCATCTTTGTCGATTACTCCAACAGTTTTAAGATCGCGCATGTAGTTTACAATGTATTCACATGCATAAAGATTTTTAATCGCTTTGTCTTCAACAACACCACGACCAGTTTCTTCAACAGCTGCAACTGCTAACGGTCCGTGTGCTTCAAGAGCTGCAACTGCTGCTGCTTGAACTATTGCATCAATTTTCTCTTGATCTTCGATCTTTTTGAATTCATCTAAAGCAACTAATGCTTTTGATACTAACGTATTTACTTCTTCAACTGGATCTACAGTTTGTAATTTTTCTTTAGACATGATTTTTACTCCTTTTAATTCAGGAATTTATAACAGAAATAATGAGAATATCTGTAAAGTATAATAGTGGATAATTATCATTTAATTTTTGTTATAAACACCTCTTATTTGTTTACATTTATATTTTACACCTAGAATCAGTCGTTGTAAACATCTGTTATATAACTAAAAACCTAGATAAAATATATATTTTCATATAAAATTTGAACGTACAAATTAATGATTCACACATTTTTAAATTCAACAATATATTTCTGTTATATAAATAAATCACTTTGATAATAGTTGTTTTCAATATTATTTTACATTATATAAAATAATTGATATATAACAGATTATAGAGAGTGTTATTATTTTGGATAGTTAAATATAATGTTAAAAATAAAATTCCTATTGTTGATAATGGCTATCGATTAAAGAACAATGGGTTTGTGTATTATAATAGAAGAAAAAAATAACAAGTATATTTATCGTAGTCTAACTAAGAGGTAATTAAGTAGGAGAGGGAGATAGAATGTAATTTTTTCAGTAATTATTTAATATGAATTATATTTATGATCTCCTTATATTTATTAACGATGATTAAATTAAAAAATATTTAAAAAATACACAGTTATTAGTTGATTTTTATTTTTAGAATTGATATAATAATCGCTAGAGTAATTTTATTACTCCTTACTCTTTAGTAATCTAGAGAGTCGCAAAGACCAAAAGGAGGTAACACACACATGAGAAAATATGAAGTAATGTTTGCTGTTCAACCACGTATCGATGAAGAAGCTAAAAAAGCTGTGGTTGATAGATTCGTAAATATTCTTTCAGAAGGTGCAGAAGCAGTAGAAGTTAAAGATTTAGGTAAAAAACGCCTAGCTTATGAAATCGAAGACTTCAGTGATGCTTACTACTATGTAGTAGAATTAACTTCAGCAACAGATGCGTCTACAAAAGAATTCGATCGTTTAGCAAAAATTAGCGATGACATCATCCGTCACATGGTAGTAAGATTAGAAAAATAAGGGGTGAAATACTATGGTAAATCGTGTAGTATTAGTAGGTAGATTAACTAAAGATCCAGAATTGAGATATTCTAGTTCGAATATTCCAATGCTTTATTTCTCAGTAGCTGTAAACAGAACATTCACTGACCAAAATGGTCAAAGACAAGCAGACTTTATTAACTGTGTAGCTTTTAGAAAGCAAGCAGAAAATATGGCACGTTTTTTAGGACGTGGTAGTCTGATTTCTGTTGAAGGTAGAATACAGACGAGAAATTATCAAGGTAAAGATGGAAACACAGTTTATGTTACTGAAGTAGTAGCGGAAACTGTTCAATTCCTTGAATCAAAAAATAGCTCACATAGCAGACAAAACAATGGTTTTGACTCTATGAGTTTTAATCAACCTCAATCACAACCAGCGTATAATAATAATCAAAATTATTATAACAACAATACTAATCAAAACTTTGGACAAGCTAATTCAGCTATGCAAGATTTTATTAATGATAGTTCATCATTCTCTGACTTTGGGGAAAACTTCCCAAGTAATCTAGATGATGACTTCATGCAGGATGTAGTAAATCCGTTTAAAGAAGACTAAAATTACATAGGAGGACATGCACAATGGCAGTAAATAACAATCGTCGTAACAACATGCGTCGTCGTAAAAAAGTATGTTATTTCACTAAAAATAACGTAGAATTTATCGACTACAAAGATGTAGAATTACTTAAAAAATTCATTTCTGAACGTGGAAAAATCTTACCACGTCGTGTAACAGGTACTTCAGCTAAGTACCAAAGAATGTTAACTACAGCAATTAAAAGAGCTAGACACATGGCACTTTTACCATACGTAGTAGACGAAAAATAAGAATAAGAGTGAAAAAGATGAGCTTAGGCTTGTCTTTTTTTTGTGCTTTGATATAATAAGAGAGAAATATAGTAAAAATTATCGGTTATGATAGGGGGAATAGGGATGGAATTAAAAAGATTAGATGAAACTAAAGTATTAAAGGATCCAGTACATAGTTATATTCATATTCATTATGAAGTGATTTGGAATTGTCTTGATAGTAAAGAATTCCAAAGATTGCGTCGTATTAGACAATTAGGGGGAGATTTTCAAGTATATCCAACAGCCGAACATTCAAGATTTTCTCACTCGTTAGGGGTATATGAAATTGTAAGAAGGATGGTAACTGAGGTTAAGACGCTATGCGCTGAGTTAACTGAATATGAAAAAGTGTGTGTGATGCTTGCTGGGTTATTACATGATGTTGGACACGGTCCGTTTTCTCATGCTTTTGAACATGTAACTAATCATAGTCATGAGGAATATACAGCAAAAATAATATTGGGGGACACTGAACTTAATTCTATTTTACGAGCAGTATCTAAAAAAATGCCTGAAGATATAGTTTCTATTATTCAACATACTCATGAAAATGATATATTGAATCAGATTGTTTCTGGGCAACTCGACGCTGATAGAATGGATTATCTACTACGTGATTCTTACTTTACAGCTACGAGTTATGGACAATTTGACTTAGAAAGAATATTGCGTACGATGCGTGTTAAAAAAACAAGTGAAGGTAGGAAGGTGATTGTAGTAAAACATACAGGTATCCATAGTGTAGAAGATTATATTATGGCGAGGTACCAAATGTACTGGCAAGTTTACTATCACCCTGTAGCTAGAAGTTATGAAGCAGTGTTTATTCAACTATTTAATAGATTGAAAGATATTTTTAAAGACAATAAAGATTATTTTGAAGATATGAAGGTGCTGATTCCATTTTTAGAAAAAGCTGAAGTTAGTGAAGAAGAGTACTTCAGATTAGATGAGAATTCGTTATTATACTGTTGTGCTCTTATCCAAGATAAAGATGATGTAATAGCTGCAGATTTAGCGAAAAGATTGCAAAATAGAAAACTTTTTGAGTATGTAGATTATAATGAAGAGAATTTAGCTCAAATACAAAATATGCTACGTGAGAATGGGTATGATGAACAATACTATTTAAGGATAGAGAATATAGAAGCGAGTGTCTATAGCCCGTATAAAGGTAGAAAAATTTTAATTGAGAAATTAGATGGACAGATAGTAGCTCTTGAAAAAGCTAGTACTATCGTTGAATCTATAACAAAAGGTCAGACTAAAAAAGAGGGGACTATATTTTTCCCGAGATAAAATAAAAAATTTAAGGTAATGTAGAAGTGTTTTAAAAGAGATAAAATAGGAACACTTCTATGTTACCTTGTTTTTATTTAGGGTAAATAGATAAGGATTTTTAATTTTTAATTTAATTGTCAGAAAATAAAATATTTTTAACTTACTATTGATTTTAGTTTTCGGAAATGTTATAATCATAATTACATTATAAAAAACAAAAATAAATTAACAACAAAGGAGAGATGTAAAATGTTTGAATTAGCAAATGTAGCGAGACCAGGGGTAAGTGAATATATTTCAGGAAGTGGGGCATTGTCTGCACTTGATAATAGATTAGAAGGATTTAAAACTCCTTTGATTGTTACTGGAGAAAAATCTTACGCGGCGTTTACGAAGTTTTATAAAGGAAATAGAGAATTTAGAGTAGCAAAATATGATGGATCAGCATCTTATGAAGATATGCAACGTATTGCAGATGAATTTGGAGAAGGTGTTGACGTAGTTCTTGGAGTAGGTGGAGGTCGTGTTATCGACACTGCCAAAGGTGTAGCACAAAACTTAAACGTTGAGTACATGACAGTACCAACTGTAATCGCAACTTGTGCACCTTATGCACCTGTAGCTGCGGTTTATCACCCAGACCACACATTTAGAGAAGTTGCATACTTTAAACGTACTGCATATGCTTGTGTGGCAGACTTAGATTTATTATTAGAATCACCAAAAGAATATTTCGTAGCAGGTATCGGTGATACTTTAGCGAAATGGTATGAAGCAGTAGTTTTAGTAGAAAGAAACAATAAATTTAACGATCCTTTTGTAAGAATGGGATTAGAAGCAGCTAAAATCACTCGTGATGTACTTTTACGTGATGCTAATGGTGCATTAGAAGCTATGGAAAAAGGTGAAGTAACAGAAAGTTTCAAAAATGCTGTAGACACAGTATTCGCAATCTCAGGATGTGTTGGATGCTTCGGTGTTCACTATGGACGTATGGCGGGAGCTCACGCAGTTCATAATGGTATGAGTTTAGTTAAAGAAACACACTCTGTGTTACACGGTACAAAAGTATCATATGGTATCTTAGTTCAATTACTTGCTGAAGGTAAGAGAGAAGAAGTTGAGAAACTTGTTCCATTCTATAAAGACAATAACTTAGCTTACAACTTAGCTTGTGTTAATGTAACTGAAGATGTAGAAGAAAAAATGAAGAAAATTGCAGAATTTGCAGCTAGTGAAAAAGAAACATTTAAACTTGCAGTTGATGTTTGTACACCAGAAGTTGTATTTAATGCGATGAAAGAATTAGAAGAATTAACAAAATAATAAAATGTTAAAAGACCTCGGATGATTTAATCTGAGGTCTTAATCTTTATGTTTTATAAGTTATTTTTTAATACTGGTACTAGCATAGCGTTGCTAATGTTTTGTGCGGTATCGTCCTGAAGTAGATATTTAGCGATTTCGTAACCGAATAAAATTGCGACAGCTGGTCCTTGGGCAGTAATTACATTTTTATCAACGATTACTGCTTTTTCGTTATTGTATGTTTTACAGTTAATTTCTTTATCGAATCCTGGGTAAGAAGTCACTTCTTTGTCTTCTAGTATACCGGCTCTACTTAAAACGATAGGTGCTGCACAGATAGCTGCAACAAGTTTTCCAGCGCTATACATGTCTTGGTAGAATGCGATTATTTTGTCGTTGTCACGAAGTAGTGTACTTCCGGGCATTCCACCAGGGATTACTATAGCATCATAGTCAAGGATGTTATCGATATCGTTAATTTTTTTATCTACTATTATTTTCACATCATGTGAGCTTGTTATGTGATCTTCGTTGTTGGCAGAAATTAGATCAACATGAATATTTGCACGGCGTAATATATCTAGAGGTGCGATAAATTCTAGCTCCTCACTTCCATTTTCAACGAATAAAGCAACTTTTTTAGTCATTAAAAATCCTCCTAATGTATTTTGTGTAATGTGTATAGAATAAAATATTTCTCATGTTATCTTATTGTGGCGAAGGACGCTTCCGACTAATTTTTTATGTGATTACATGTGAAAATTGAATTCAATTTTGTCACCACCACGATAGAGAACATGAAATTCATAATTATATATAAATTTAATAGTTCAAAGAAACTGAGAATTTTGATTTTTTCTCTTTATTTTAATTTTATTGCATTTGCAAAGAAAAATCAACCACCTACGGAAGATGGTTGATTAAGTTTAAACTCATTGTTAATTATTTGGAAATTTCTAGAACTCCGTATCCAGTGTCGCGGCGTTTGTATACTACTGAAATTTCATTTGTGTTGCTGTCTAAGAATGCGAAGAAATCGTGTCCTAGAAGTTCCATTTGGAATACAGCTTCTTCTCTAGTCATTGATTCTACTTTAAGTTGTTTAACTTTACCGAAATCTAATGCAGTTTCTTCAGTTTCTTCTAACTCGCTAGTAAGAAGATTTTCTTCAACAAATCCTTTTTCGCGTCCTTTTCTATTGATTTTAGTTTTGTGTTTTCTCATTTGACGTTCAAGTTTGTCTACAACTAAATCAACAGCTGCGTATAAGTCTTCGTTAGTTTCCTCTGCACGAAGTGTTACACCTTTAAGTGGCACAGTGATTTCAATTTTTTTCTTATTATTTTTGTATACTTTAGCATTAGCATAAACGTTTGCTTCTAAACTGTCAGCAAAGTATTTTTCTAATTTAGAAACTTTGTTTTCAACATACTCTCTAATTGCTTGAGTAATCTCTAAATTTTCTCCTCGTACTTGATATCTTAACATTTTAAAGCACTCCTTTCATAAAGTAGCCTAGCTACTTTATAGGGGGTTCCCCCTCTTTTTATAGTTATATTATACCACTTTTTGATAACGTTAGCAATATAGTTTGCATAAAAATGCCACTTTTATAAAATGGATATTTATTTTGCTTTATAAATATATTTTTGTTAAAATAAAATTAAATACAGCAAATATAGAAGTTAGAAAGAATTGTAGAAGCTTAAAATGTTAACTAAATGAGTAAAAATAATCTGAAAATTTAATAAATATTTACAGCTAAGGAGGGGAGAAAAAATGTTTTTTAGGGAGTACTGTGAATTTATAGAAGCACTTTACATAATTTATTATTCAAAAATGAATGATTATGAGAAAAGAATTAATTATAGAAGAATTAAAGAGAGTTATGATAGTTTTGGGAAAAGAAATGATGACTTTGAAGAAATTTATGATGAGATAACTATAGGAGCAGTCTATACTATGAAAGAAAGTGATTTAACTTTTTTAAGAAAGTACAATGGGCTGCTTTTGTCTATTTCTAGATTACTCAATTTGAAAATTAAATTACACTGTTTGGATAATTGTCCTTATATCCAGAAGATATATTCAGTAGAGTTGGCCGGGGATAAATATCATTGTTTACAATGCGACAACAGGAATCAAAATTTATTTTTTAGTTTTGAAAATAATAGTATGAAGACTACGTATTGTAGGAGGTGTATTACTTTTGGAAGAAGTGATGATAATTTTGTAAAAATTCATATTAATATTCCAGTATCGAAAATAGAAGAACCTAAACGACCAAGTGTAAAACTGAGTGATGTCCAGGAGATAGCGAGTGAAAGATTGGTAGAGAATACTAGAAAAGATCTAAGTACACTAGTCTGGGCTGTTTGTGGTGCAGGAAAGACAGAAATAGTTTATGAGGTAATTTATCAAGCGATTCTAGAAAATAAAACTATTTGCTTAGCTATTCCAAGGAGAGCTGTAGTTAAAGAATTATTTGAAAGATTTTCTCGCGATTTTAGTGGTTATCCTATAAACGTCTTACACGGTGAAGAGAAGGTTCTAGAAGAATCAAATTTTTATATAATGACTACTCATCAGCTTGTGAAGTACTACAATTACTTTGATATAGTGATAATTGATGAGGTGGATGCTTTTCCGTATTCAGGAGATGAATGTTTAGAAAATGGTGCGAAAACAAGTTTGAAAAATAATGGTGTATTTGTGTTTTTATCGGCTACGCCTTCAAATAAAATTAAAGCTAGTGTAGATGAAGTTATTAAAATACCTATAAGATACCATAGATATTTATTGCCTGTTCCGAAAATTAAAATTGAAAAGAGCGAGGTATTTGATTTTACGAAAAAATCCAAATTTATAGAGAAATTTATAAAAGACAGGTTAGCGAAAAACAGACGAATCTTAATATTTGTCCCTGAAATAGGAATGTGTGAGACGACTGTACTTTATTTAAATAAGAGCTTGGCAGATGATATTATTATAGATTTTGTATATAGTGAAGATGAAAATAGGAGTGAAAAGATCAGGGCGTATTATGATAGGGAAATAGATATTCTTGTAACTACTACTATATTAGAACGCGGTGTGACTTTTGATTATCTAGATGTGATAATTTTCGATGCAAAACATATAAATTTTACAAAATCAGCATTAATACAAATTTCTGGAAGAGTAGGAAGAAAAGATTACGATAATAGTGGGGATATAGTATTTTTATCGGATAAAATTAGCGGGGAGATGAAAGCGGCGATTAAAGAGATTGAATATATGAATAACTTGGCTAAATATAGAAAGTTAAATAGGAGGTAGATTATGAATTGTAGTTTTTGTGGATCAGAAATTAGGAGTAAGTTAGGTTTCGATACAATTTTTAAAACAAAGGAAAAATTTCAACTGTGTGCTGAGTGTAAGGGACATCTTGATATAAATGTGTTAGAAGTAGGAGAATACACGCTCTATTATTTCTCAGATTATGAGTTTGTAAAGGATGATATTTATTCAATAAAATATTTTGGAGATGTAGCATATGCGCTGAAGTTTAAAAATTTATTTAAACAATTTTTATCTTTAAATAAGTTTGATTTGATAACGATTGTACCTGCTAATGAGATTCGGGAGATTATACGAGGATTTGATCATATTGAACAGTTATGCAGAATATGCGATATTAATTTTGAGAAGATACTAGGGTGTGAATATAGAGAAAAGCAGGCGAAACTTCATAAAGAGAGAAGGGAGAATAAATATTATATTCTACCTACTGTTTCTAAAATGGAAAAGGTTGGGAGTTTATTGATCATAGATGATATATTTACAAGTGGGAATACCCTACTAGGTTGTGCTAAAACTATAAGAGAACTTTATCCAAAGATAAATATAAGTTTTTTGACATTATCAAAAGTAATATAATAAATAATCTGAGTATTTTTTACTTAACAACATAGATATTTGTGGTATAATGTTAAAGTTGATTTTAAATGTTGTCTTAGAAAGGTTGGGAGTGACTCAAAAATCGTGATTTCGTAGAAATCGATTTTGTCGAGTCACCCCCGCACAGTTTATTAGATATCTAAAAAGCTTTTATAAAGCGCGTTTAGATATCAATAAACCACTGCGTCTATGAGTTCTCATATAAATTTTGTTAATTTTTAGAACTTTTGGAGCAACTTCAAATTATACAGTTAGGAGATGGTTAAAACAAAAATTTTATTTTCATTTATAATGATCGCATTAATTTTAATTTTAGTAGTTTTCTTGTCGAAAAAATTTGAATTAAATAAAGATCAAATTATTATTTTTTGGATATTAGTTTTATTTTGGTCGGCAATAAGTATTATTAGAGCATATAGAAAATTATATGCTATAACGCCGGTTGAACAAGGTGGACTTTCGTTAACTCCGGTACTTGCTGCACAGATTGCTGCAGGTTATGGACTTATGAGTTTAATTGTAAGGTTGCCGATGTTTTTAGCGAGTGATATTTTTAAAAGAAGAAAAATATTCGTGCAGATCTCGTTATTTTTACTAATTGTAACATCGTTTTTAGTTGCGTTTAACGGAAGTTATGTGACGTTATACCTATCGTCATTATCTCTAGGTATAAGTGCAACAATGCTTGCCTTATTTAATGTTATTTTCTCAGAAACATTTTCAAGAGATAAGGCTGCGGTATCAGTTTCGATATTATCTGTAGCACCGTTATTAGCCGAATTTATCGCTGCACCGATACAATATGTCTTTACTATGAATACATATAAACACTTTGATTATATGTGGATAGTAGCAGGTGTTATTGCAGTAGTAACGTTTATATTATCGTTTATGATGAAAGATTATCGCCCAATTGATAGTGGTTTTTCATTTGATAAAGTAAAAGTAGTAATTAAACATAAGAGTTTTATTTATATCTGTTTATTAGCATTGTTACTTTCATTTATTAAATTCTCAACAAGTGGTGCTAATATGATAGCTTATGGTAAAACAGAGCTAAACATGACGCCGCTTATGCTTGCGTATATGGATGCAGTCTTTGCTGTTCCTCAGCTTATTGCAGGGGTTCTTGTGGGAGTGTATTTCACTAGAAAATGGGGTATTCAAAAAACCTTATTATTCTTATTAGGATGTTCATTAGCGTTCTACATAATAGCGTTGTATGTTAATAATCCATATGTTATTTATTTTAGTTATATTCTTAACGGATTAGGGTATGGAGGTGCATATAATGCGCTAATCTCACTTGCTATGCAATATTTTGATAGAGAATACCGTAATGTAAGTATGGGGATATACCAAGCGTTCTTCGCGCTAGGAATTTATTACGGAGATTATGTATATGTATGGATTGCTAAACATGTGAAAAATGGTTTATTTGGTTTCTCGCAAAGTAAAGCAATATTCTTAATAGTTATAGGAATAACTATAGTAAGCATGCTTATGGTTAAAATCAAAGTTAGAGATAATTAAAAAAAAGTTGATTCACGATTTTGTGAATCAACTTTTTTGTTATTTTGAATTTATTATCCGATTAGGTCGGCTCTTATCCAACCATTACTTCCTCCGTATGAAACATAAGCCCATGCTTCACCTTCAGAGTTTACTTCGATATAGTGTTGGTAAACAGAACGTCCTACTGGAATAGGAGTAATGATACTACTTGAGTCGTTAGAAGAACTTCTTAAGTTAACCCCAGCTGATGGTTTAACATAAACTGTACGCTCATCACTACGACGACTTCCAGAACTTGAAGAGCTAGAAGAAGCTGAAGGTTTAGAAGAGCTTTCTTTAACGATAATAGTTTCTTTTTCTTTAGCTTTTTCGTTTAAACCATTAACAGTGAATGTACGTTTAAATTCTCCTGTTGTTTTAAGTTTTAATTTGTTTACTGTATTTTTATTTAATGAAATAGTTACTTCTACTTTGTCACCATTTTTTAAATTACTTTGTTTATCAAATGAGATGTCTGGGTTTGATAATAAGTTTGAGATTTCCGCATTTGAGTTAGCAACTTCAGGAACTTTTTTAATGTCAACTTCAGGTTTTCCTTCACCTTCAGCACCATATGTTACGAAGTTTACTTCATATGTAGCTAAGTCGATAACATTTTCTTTTTTCAAGAATTTATTATAGCCGAAGTATAATCCTACTACTAGTACTACAAAAGTGATGATAGCTGTTAATACAACTGGAATAATACTTTTCTTTTTTTCTTTAGGTTCTTCCATATACATAGGAGGAACGTTGTAGTTTTGTTGTTGGTTGTTATAATCTTGAGGTTGTTGATACTGTGTGTTTTGGTATTGAGTGTTTTGATATTGTTGATCATAACCTTGATTATTGTATTGAGTGTTATTCAGATTCGGATCGTAATTATAGTTAGGATCAAAATTTTGATTATTGAAGTTTTGGTTGTTTGGGCCTTGACTATTTCTATTCATTTAATTCTCCTTTTTAATAATATTTTAGTTGGCGTAATCTCCACCAGGAGCGTTTAGATACTCTTCAAGTGAAATATTTTTTTCGTGGATTGTTTTAGCGATGTCTTCTCCAACGTAACGGATATGCCAACTTTCTTCCATATAACCGGTTTTATCTACGAATTCTGGTTTGTATCTAACGATATATCCATATTTATGTGCGTTATTTGCTAACCATTCAGCAGCCTTTTTACTGGCTTCGTTAGTTCCGTCTGACCCTAGTAGTTTACCTTGATTGTCGATAAGGTCGAATACTAAACCAGTTTGGTGTTCACTGTATCCAGGACGAGCTGAAAATCTGTCTGCTTCTTGTTTTCCATGAGCAGCTACATAATTATTGTACAGACCAGCCTGAGTATCGTAGGCTCTGAAACCTGATACTTGGTTAGAAACATTAAGACCTAATGCTTGAGCATCGGCAATAAGTTTGTTAACTTTTTGTCGTGCAGTAGGATCTTCTCCAGGATTATAATTAGCAGGTAATGGATGTTTTTTATTAGCTAAAATAATACCGTTGATAACAGTAGGTTTAGTAACTGTTTCTGGAGTTTTACCCATAGTTGATGATTCATTTTCACCATTTTTATTTTTATCGTTCTCTTTATTAGTAGAAGTCTTAGAATCTTGTTTTTGATTAGATGAATTAGGAGTTGTTGCTTTATCATCTTTAGTTAAATAATAAAAGCCACCAAAAGCAACAGTTAAAACTACTAAAGTAACTGTAACGATAGTAATAATATATTTTTTCATAAAAAAAATAACCCTTTCTTTAAGTTTAATAACCGCATTTAATTCATAATATTAATGCAAAAAAATATAAATACTAATTTAAATATATCTCTTATTAAATATGATAAGTTGAATAGCTGTTTTTGTCAATTATAAACATGATTTTTATTAAAAAATTACTATATTAGAGTTTAATAATCTTAAATTTCTAAATCTATATTAAAAAATATTTCTAATTTATTATTGTTTCAGGTGTAATAATGTTAAAAATACTAATATAAAATATTAATATAAAAGACATATTTATATTATTTTTATATTAAAAATAGAATTATTATATTTAGGTAATATATGTATTTTCTAAATATTGATGTAAAGAATTTAATGTGTTAATTTCCCAATGATTTATACTAGATTTAGCTAAAGTATTCATGATATTTTTTATAGTGGGCATAAAAATATTTAATAGAATAGTGAAATAAATAAAACACTGTAATAATTGTGACTGAAACAGTAGTAGAATTTAATTAGTTAAAAAATATAAAAAATAACATTAACTTCATGTCATATAATCTAACAAAATGTTGACGTAAGAAGGATTGAATTATAGCAGTCTTAGTAATTTTTTATGTCTAAGAAATATAAAAATAAAATATTGTTTAAGAATACTTAGTGCATTGATATAAAAGGTTTGGAGTCGTATTCATATTAAGTTGTTAAAATTATTGTAAAAAATACTATATTAATATTTTTTAGAGAATAAATTAAAACGCTTTTAAAAGAGCTTGACATATAGCAGATTAAGGTGTATATTTTAGTCAATGATTTATATATTATCATCATAAAAGCTGCCGATTTTTAGGTGAACATTTTGTGACGAATCATAACAGGTTTTAATAAATGGCCTAAAAATACATTTATTGCAGGGAAAAGGAGTTTAACAATGAAGAATAAATCAAAAACTAATTGGAAGATAGATGAAAATACTACCGAGAAGTTTAATCGTTACGGTATTCGTAAGTATAACGTAGGAGCTGCCAGTGTAGCTATTTTATCAGGGCTTTTCTTTTTAGGAGGAGCAGATGCGCAAGCGTCAGAAAATACATCATCTCAAGCATCAACACAAGCTGTTGCAACGGAGAGTGGAAGTAGTACCACGGCTAATACGTGGGAAAAGGCTATAACAACAGTTGTAGAAAAAGAGAAAAATAATAATGTAGTAGCTACTGGTACAGAAAAAAAGCAGTTGAAACTGTAGCACCTAAGGCTGTAGAGGTTCAATCTGCGCCTAAAGAAACAGTAGCTACAGCACCAAAAGCTGAAACTAGAGAAACTAGTACTGATAGAGCTGTTTCTAGTACAGAAGGATACAGTGGATTCAGAGCAGCTGGAAGACGTGGACCAAGTCGTCCAGCCCCAAGTCAACCAGTGAATCATCCAACTGCAACCCCTACGAATACAGTGAATGCATCAGCAGCGACTAATCATGATAAAATTGAACGTTTAAGAAAAGAAGATGCAATTGAGCCAACAGATGTAAGTAATGGTTCTCACAAATTTACAGGAGAAGGTGCAGCACGCCTAAATACACCTATTCATTATGATGTAACAACTACAAAAACTAATGGAGGATTAGATGTCTCAATTTTCTACAAAGCACCAGGGAATACTAGAGAATTTGTAAGAAATAACTTTATCCTTCACGCAGGTAATGGATTTGGTACTCCACAGTTACGAGGTGTAACAGGAACTACTGGAACACCAAGTATTGTTAAGGGTGAAAACTTCATGTCGCATTCTGGTTATACATTAGCTAGTTCTGTAGATACAAATAGAGATCAAACTGTAAAATTCTTTTTACCTATTAGTAGACCAGATGCAGATTTAACATTTAAGTTACAACCAACTACATTTAACGTTAACCAAGGTGGAGGTAGTGAAGCTACTATTAACGATCCATATAGTAACTCAAACTATTACTTTAAAGAACGTCCGTTATACCTAGATGCAAACCCAAATGGTAAAACAGCTAAAACAAAAACGTTCAAAGAAGTAATTGATTTCCAAACTATCTATCTACCAACAACTAAATTGGCAGAAGGCGAAACTAAAGTCGTTAAAGATGGGGAAAATGGTGAACGCCAAAAAACTTATAAGGTTCATAAATTTGGAGAAGAAACTGTTTTAGGATTACCTACTAGTAATGTTATTACAAAAGAAGCGAAACCACGTATTGTACAAATTGGTGTTGCGAAAGACTTAGTTGAAAAACCAGAAGTAGTAAAACCACGTGTTGATCAAAATAAAGTTGGTGATACTAATCACTTAACATTCTATTTAGACAAAGACGGAAATAATATCTATAATGAAGGTGTAGATGAACTTATACAAAATATAGATATTAAAGATGGTACCAAAGGTGACAAAGGAGAACGCGGACAACAAGGAGAACGTGGACTAACTGGAGCCAAAGGTGACAAAGGAGAACGTGGAGAACGCGGACTAACTGGAGCCAAAGGTGACAAAGGAGAACGTGGAGAACGCGGATTAGCTGGAGCCAAAGGTGACAAAGGAGAACGTGGAGAACGCGGATTAGCTGGAGCCAAAGGTGACAAAGGAGATCGTGGGGAAACAGGAGCAGCAGGACGTGATGGAGTTACTCCAACAGTTACTGTTAAAGATAATAAAGCTGATGGTACACACACGATCACTATTAATGATGGTAGAGGAAATGTGACTAATACTGTTGTAAGAGATGGATTTGATGGGAAATCTCCATTAGTTGCAACAAATAGAAATGAAGAAGCTAAAACAACAACAGTTATTTTCTATTATGATGAAAATGGTAATAATGAGTTAGATAATTCAGATAAAAAATTAAAAGAAGTTGTGATTGCAGATGGTGCAAAAGGTGAGAAAGGTGACAAGGGAGCTACTCCTAAAGTTACAACTGCTCGTGGAGCAGACGGTCGTAGTACTGACATTACATTTACAGTTCCTGGTGAAGAGCCTGTTGTAGCTAACATAAAAGATGGTAAAGATGGACGTACACCAACTATTGACTTAAATGCATTAGCAGAAGCAGCAGTAAGAATTAATAATCAAAGAAGTGGAAGAGTAAGAAGAGCATTAGCAGACGACCCATCTACAGCACCAGCATCACAACCAGTAGAGGGTACTCGTATTACAGCATACTATGATAATAACGGTAACGGTAAATACGATCCAGGTGTGGATGAATTAATTGGTACAAGTGATATCTTGAATGGTACAAATGGACGTAATGGTGCAGATGGAGCTTCTGGAGCAGACGGACGTAACGGTGCTGAATTACTAAGTGGAGCTACTGCACCAACTGCTAAAGATGGTAAAGACGGTGACACTTACATTGATGCTACTACAGGGGACGTTTACAAAAAAGAAGGCGAAAACTGGAAACAAATTGGTAATATTAGAGGACCACAAGGACTTAAAGGGGATAAAGGTAAAGATGGAATCCAAGGACCACAAGGACCACAAGGACCAAAAGGAGAACAAGGTCTTCAAGGTCGTGACGGACGTGAAGGTATCCAAGGACCAGCAGGACGCGACGGACGTGATGGAGCGCAAGGGCGTGACGGAAGAGACGGACGAGATGGAAAAGATGTATTAAACGGAAAAGTAAATCCAGAACCAAAACAAGGTAAAGATGGAGATAAATACGTAAATACAGAAACAGGAGACGTGTTCGTTAAAAACAA
>NZ_JAQMFS010000054.1 GCF_028308085.1 Gemella haemolysans | reverse complement strand
GCTTTGTTTGCTACGTAGTTGATTGGTGTATCTTCACCTGGGTTTGTAGGGATATTTGGTACTTCATATCCTTCTTCTGGATTGTTTGGATTTACTGGTTTAAGTGGTTGTCCATTTCCATCTACTGGAGTGTGTCCTGGTACGTATGGTACTTTTGGTTTTTCAGTTCCTGGTTTTGTTGGATCTGTTGGATCGTTTGGATATTTGATTGGATTTGTTGGCTGTCCTGGGATGTTTGGAATCCATGAACCTAATGGTTTGTAAGTTACTACTTCTGTAGTATCTTTTGAATCTGCAGTTACATTTACAGCAGGAACACTTGCTTTATCAGCTAAGAATCCTTTAACTACTGGTGATTTAACTTCTTCTAAGTCTTTAGCTTCTGACCAGTCTCCGTATATTACTTCTCCTGTAACTAAGTTTACTTTTGCTTCACGTGTGAATTTAGCTTCTTGCGTTACTGTTTTTGGAGTTCCGTCTTCATTTAATACTGGAGTTCCATCTTCGTATACGTATGTAATTGTACGTGTTACTGTTTTGTTTAGATCTTTTTCTTCTAATCCAGCTGGGTATTTAGGTCCTTCTGGATTATTTGGATCT
>NZ_JAQMFS010000053.1 GCF_028308085.1 Gemella haemolysans | reverse complement strand
GATTTTGTCGAGTCACCCCCGCACAGTTTATTAGATATCTAAAAAGCTTTTATAAAGCGAATTTAGATATCAATAAACCACTGCGTCTATGAGTTCTCATAGAAACTTTGTTAAAATTTAGGACTTTTAGTTCAGCCCCTTTTTTTTATTAGTATTTAGATAGTAATTCTACTAACGCTTCTTTTGGTTGGTATCCAGTTTTTTCTTCTAATACTTCACCATTTTTCATAATTAATAGTGTAGGAATTGACATAATTCCATATTCACCAGCTGCTTCTTGATTTTCATCAACATTAATTTTGTAGAATTCAATGTTAGTTAATTCATTAGAAACCTCTTCTAATACTGGTGCTAACATTTTACAAGGACCACACCATGGTGCCCAAAAGTCAAATACTTTTACACTATCAGTTTTTGATAGTTCAAAAAATTCTTTATCTGTAATTTCTCTCATTGTTTCTGTCTCCTTTATTACTTATGTTTTTATTTTATAATATCATAGAAAAATATTCAAATTATTTGTCTTACTAATAATTTATTACATCATTGGCATCTGAGGTTGTATTGGCTCATCCTTTGAAACATCTGCTACTACTGCTTCTGTTGATAAGAATAAACTTGATACACTTGCCGCATTTTGCAAGGCAGAACGAGTTACTTTAGTCGGATCTACAATACCAGCTTTAATCATATCAACCCATTCTTCAGTAGCAGCATTAAATCCATATCCTACTTCAACTTCTTTCAGTTTAGCCACGATAACGCTACTCTCTAATCCAGCATTTTCTGCAATTTGACGAACTGGAGCTTCAAGAGCTTTTTTAATTATGTTAATACCTGTTTGTTCATCACCAGTTGCTTCTAGTTTTTCAACTTCAGAAATAACTTGAACAAGTGCAGTTCCACCACCTGGAACTATACCTTCTTCTACCGCTGCACGTGTTGAATTTAACGCATCTTCAATTCGAAGTTTTCTTTCTTTTAATTCAGTTTCAGTGGCAGCACCAACTTTAATAACTGCAACCCCACCCGAAAGTTTCGCAAGTCTTTCTTGTAGTTTCTCACGATCAAATTCAGAACTTGATTCTGCATATAATGCTTTTATTTGTTGAGTTCTACTTTCAATTTTTTCTTTATCACCTTTACCACCAACAATAACTGTATTGTCTTTAGTAACATTAACCTTAGCCGCTTTACCTAGCATTGTAATATTAGCATCTTTTAGCTCAAGACCTAAATCATCAGTAATTAATGTTCCACCTGTTAAAATAGCAATATCTTCTAAAATTGCTTTTCTTCTTTCACCAAATCCTGGAGCTTTTACAGCTACAACATTAAACGTACCACGAAGTTTGTTTACAACAAGTGTAGCAACAGCTTCTTGCTCTATATCATCTGCAATAATTAATAGTGGTTTAGCAGCAGCAACTACTTCTTCAAGTACTGGTAAAATTTCTTGAACCGCACTAATTTTCTTATCCGTTACAAGGACATAAGGATTATCTAAGTCAGCAATCATTTTCTCAGTATCACTAACCATATAAGGAGATAAATATCCTCTGTCAAATTGCATCCCCTCTACTACTTCTAACGTAGTTTCAAGTCCTTGAGATTCTTCAATAGTAATAACTCCGTCATTACCCACTTTATCCATAGCTTCTGAGATGAATTTTCCTATTTCTTCGTCAGCAGCAGAGATTGCACCTACTTGAGCAATTTTATCCTTAGAATCAACTGTAACACTAATCTCACGAAGTCGATCCACAGCGACTTTTACAGCTCTTTCCATACCTTTTCTAATTCCAATTGGATTAGCTCCGCTTGTAACATTTTTTAGACCTTCAGTTATCATTGCTTGAGCAAGTATTGTCGCTGTAGTTGTACCATCTCCTGCAATTTCATTTGTTTTATTAGCAACTTCAGCTACTAACTTTGCTCCCATATTCTCATATGGGTCTTCCAGTTCAATTTCTTTAGCAATTGATACACCATCATTAGTTATTAATGGCGAACCAAATTTTCTATCTAATACAACATTTCTCCCTTTTGGTCCTAATGTTATTTTTACAGCATTCGCTAATTTATCCACACCAACTTTCATCGATTGACGTGCATCTTCTGAAAATTTTAATTCCTTTACCATGATTCCTCCTATAATACTAAAACATCTCTTTATTTAGATACGAACTTAATCTTCAATAACAGCTAAAACTTCTTCTTCATTTACTAAAATATATTCTTCATTTTTGAAGTTAACTTTTTTATAATTATCCGAAAATACAACTTTGCTTCCAGCAGTTAATTCCCCCTCATTATCCTTTGATAATAAACAACTTTCCCCTAAAGCAACTACTACAGCAATATTAGAAGTTTCTTCTTTAGAAGCCAATACTATTCCACTAGTCGTTGCTTTTTCTTCTTCTACTTTTTTTAATAATACATTATCAAATAATGGTTTAATCATATTAATAACCTCTTTAAATAATTTTTTTCTATATATCTTCTGAAATATATAATAAAACAAAAGTCAAAAAAAGTCAAATCATAAAATTCAATAGGTGATATATAATAATATTCAATTTAATTTTAAAATAAATATTTAACAAAAATGTTTATAATTAAAAACATATTTTCCTTAAAGATAAAACGATAACAAAGCCATTCTAATCATTTTATTGAAGCATATTATTTTTATATTTTGGTGTTATATGTTATAATACTATTTGTATAATAATACAATAGAAATTATACGGGAAAATTTTAATATTAATTTAGGAGGAAAATATATGAAATATGTAGTTGTTGGAACATCTCACTTCGGTTACGAAGCTGTTCAAACTATCTTAAAAAACGAGCCTAATGCTGAAATTCACTTATACGAAAGAGGAGCTGGGGCTTCATTTATGGGTTGAGGTAGCCAATCTTATTTAGATGGGACATCTAAAGCGTTATCTGAACTACACTTTGCAACAGAGGAATCTTACCGTTCTCAAGGTATTAACATCCACTGTAACAGTGATGTTGTAGGATTAAACTCAAAAGAAAAATATGTTGTTGTTAAAACACCAGCTGGTGAAGAAAAACAAAGTTACGATAAATTATTATTAAGTCCTGGTGGAGCTGCAATTAAACCTCCATTCGAAGGAATTGAATTAGAAAACATCCATACTTTCCGTGGACCAGAAGACACTCAAGCTGTATATGATTGTATGCAAAACAGTAAAAAAGCTGTTGTAGTTGGTGGTGGATACATCGGTCTTGAAGTTGCAGAATCTTATGCAAAACACGGTATCGATGTGACAATCGTTGACTTCGCACCAAGAATCTTAAATACATACTTAGACCAAGAATTAACAGACATCCTTACTGAAGAAGGTGCTAAGCACAACCTTAAAGTTCGTGGTGGAGAAAAAGTTCTTTCATTCAAAGGTGAAAACGGAAAAGTTACTTCTGTAGTAACTGATCAAGGTGAATACGAAGCAGATACAGTTATCGTATCTGTTGGTGTTCGTCCAGATGCATCTTGGTTAAATGGAGAATTAGAAATGACAGAACGTGGTTTTGTTGTTACTAACGAATATTTAGAAACTTCTGCTGAAGATGTATATGCTGGAGGAGACTCTACTCTTCTTCCATACGCTCCAACACGTGGAGAATTACCAATAGCTCTTGCTACTCTAGCTCGCCGTCAAGGTGTAGTGGCTGCATTAAATGCTATGGGTACAAAAACTAAAATGCCTGCAGTAAACGGTACTTCTGCATTATCATTCTTTGATTACAAATTTGTAAGTACTGGATTATCTCAAAACGGTGTAGGTCTATACGACGGTAAAGTAGCTTCTAAATATGTAGAAGAAAGAATCTACCCTGACTTCATGAGAAAAGAAAACAATCTAGTTCACATGAAAGTTTACTATGATGAAGATACTCACAGAGTTCTAGGAGCTCAATTTATGTCTAAACACGACGTTTCTAGTGCTATCGCAGCTTTATCAATAGCTATCGCATCAGACTGGACATTAGAACAATTAGCACTTGCTGATATATTCTTCCAACCAGAATTTGACCGTCCATGGCACTTCATTAACGTACTTGCTATGGCAGCTCTAGACTACAAACTAGGTGGAGCAGATAAATTACTATTCTAGTATAATGAAAAAAGTTCACAGAAAAATTTCTGTGAACTTTTTTATTCTGAAATTACTTGATCTAAATTTGATACTATTCTCGCTCTTCCCTGTACTTTAAAGTTTACGATATTATCAAAAATATTTAGAATAATAACTTCTCCCTTATTTAATATTTCTAGAGCTTCTTCATTATTGGTCTTCTTAGTAATAACTTTTACATTATCTACTTCTGCTCTAATAATAATATAACTACTCTCCTTCATAATCTACTCCTTATATTACCAGTTATTTTTATAACTTAATTTTATATTGAATATCTTTTACTAATTCTGTGTCTTCTAAGAAAATACCAGTTTTTTTACTAGTCACTGTTTTTGATCCGATTTTCTTGATTCCACGCATAGCCATACACATATGTTCCGCTTCAATAATTACATACACACCTTTTGGTTGTAATTGTTCTTCAATTGCGTTTACTAACATAAGCGTCATATCTTCTTGAATTTGTAGTCTACGACTAGCACTCTCAACTAAACGCGCTAGCTTACTAAGTCCTGTAATCTTTTTATTATTTGGAACATATGCTATATGACATACCCCATAGAAAGGTAGCATATGATGCTCACATAATGAATAAAACTGAATATCCTTTACTAAAATAGGTTCATCATTATCTGATTCAAAAAATGTATTTATCTCTTCTTTTGGATCTACATTTGTTTTAGATAATAATTCTTCATACATTTTTACACATCTTTTAGGTGTATCCAGTAATCCAGCTCTTGATGTATCTTCACCAATATTTTCTAATAATGTTTTTATAAGTTCTTGTGATTGTTCTTTATTTTTCAAAACTATCCTCCGTTTTTATAAAAAAAAGAGCTACTAAGTAGTAACTCCTCTTTTTGAATTAAATTGTTATTATTTAACTGCGTCTTTAAGAGCTTTACCAGCTTTGAAAGCAGGAACTTTGCTTGCAGCGATTTCGATAACTTCGTTAGTTTGAGGGTTACGTCCTTTACGTGCAGCTCTTTCTCTAACTTCAAAGTTACCAAATCCGATAATTTGGATTTTTTCACCTTTAGCTAAAGTTTCTTCAACTGTTTCTACGAATGCTTCGATAGCAGCAGTTGCTTGTTTTTTTTGTAGTCCTGATTTCTCAGCAACTTTTGAAATTAATTCTGATTTATTCATTAATTCTTTACCTCCATTATTGAGTAACGGTTCTACCGTTTCACTTATTAAATATTACCATATAAATCGCTAATAATCAAGGTTTTATTATATAAATTTAGCCTTTTTTAGCATTTTTTCTATATTTTAATTAGTAATTTTCAAATTATTTTATCTTTCTACTAATACGTAAACTTATTTATTCAAATTTATTTAATTCTTCTGCGGCCATCTTATTCATAAGGTTGTTAACACAGTCTTTTATACTAAGTCCTTCATACAATACTTTGTATATATTTTCAGTAATTGGCATATACACATCAAACTTCTTAGACAAGTAATAACATACTTTTGTAGTTCTCACACCTTCAGCTACCATATCTAATTTTTTAATAGCTTCTTCTAATGAATATCCTTGTCCTATTAAATAACCGCAATTATAGTTTCTTGAATGTTTAGATGTACATGTTACTACTAAGTCACCTATTCCTCCAAGACCTAAGAACGTCATTTCATCAGCACCTAGTTTTTTCCCTAATCTTGTTATCTCGATTAACCCACGTGTTAATAATGCTGCTTTAGCATTATCCCCATAAGCCATCCCATCAATTATTCCACATCCAAGGGCAATTATATTCTTTAAAGCACCACCAACTTCAACACCAATCAAATCTTTATTAACATAAATTCTAAAATATTTATTATGGAAGATTTCTTGTGCTAATTTATTTAATTCATCATTTTTTGATGCAATAGCAACTACTGTAGGGTTTCTTAAAATTAACTCTTCTGCATGAGATGGACCACTAAGCACTCCCACACCTTTAAGTTTATCACTATCAATTTCATCAGATATAACCTCTGACATCCTCTTGTTAGTATCCATCTCTAAACCTTTAGATACATGGATTATATATTTTGGTTTATCTAAATATTTATTGATTTCCTTTGATACTTCTCTCATCACTTTTGTAGGAACTGCAATAACAATTACATCTGCAAACTCAACTGCTTCTTTTAAACTACTAGTAGCAACAACTTCCTTAGGTAAAATAGCATTTTTTAAATATCTACTGTTTGTGTGATGTATATTAATTTCATCACGCGATTTCTCACTTCTTGAATATAATAATAGTTCATGCCCATTATCAACAACAGCCTGAGATAAAGCTGTTCCCCAACTTCCTGAACCTATCACAGATATTTTCATCGTTCTGTCCTCACTATATTTTATTCTTTCTATCATTATATCAAATTTTTTTAAAATATACATTAATTTTACATTAAAGCATGAATTAATCTTTCCTTAATAACTATAGTAATATTTAAATTTACTATACTATTTTTTTCCTTAGAACTATGATATAATTTAAGCATAATAATAAAAAGGAGGTAATTTTATGAATTGGTTTGAAATTACTCTAATAGATGGAAATCGTGGATTAATCAACTTAAACAATATCGTTGATGTTTGGAAAGGACTAAATGATGAGTATGCCACTATTTCTCAAGTAAATGGAGAAGAAATTGAAGTGCCTGCATCAGAATATGATAGGTTAAAACGTGCTTTAGATATGAAAGGATACGTATTAGGAGGATTCTAATATGGCTAGATTTTTAAAAATATTTCTTACTTTATTATCAATTACTGCAATTGCTATAGGATTATATTATTACTTCAATGGCTCTTTTTCATCGACAAATGGTGATCAAGTTGATGATAAAACTAATATAGAAAATATAGTGAAAAGCGATTCATCTTCTCAAGAAAAAATTGAAGGAACTGTAGTAGCTAAACGTTCTACAGAAAACAACTAATTTTACGAAAGGATATTACTATGAAAAAGAAAACTTTAAAAAAACTAACAAGCTTATTTCTTACTTCGACACTTATTCTTTCTACATTAAGCGCATCAAGTATAAATATAGTAGAAGCAAAAGGTTCTTCAGCAAGGCCTAATGCATCAAGATCAAGTTCTAAGCCTAGTTCTTCTAAACCATCTAGTAGCAAGTCAAGTTCTAAACCTACTACTTCAACTGCTAGTAGTAAACCAACTACAGGAACTAAAAAGAACTTTTCAAATAGTACAAATGGTTCATATAATAAAGATTACAATAGTTACAATAATCAAGGATATAAAAGACAATACACAGACTATATAAACAATAACTATAGAACTAGTGGTTTCTTTTCTGGAAGCACTATAACTAACGCTCTTTTATGGTATACACTATTTAATTCTGCAACTTCACACAATCATGTTCAAGCAAGTGATAAGCAAAAAGAATTAGTCGACAATGTAAAAGATTCGAAAGTTCCAGTTTATATGCTTGAAATTAAAACTAAAGATGGTGAAACAAAACACGTTACCGTTACAAAAGAACAATATGAAAAAGTTAAAGAAGGGGATAATATCTCTTTAGATAACGGAAACTTAGAAATTAAAAATCAATAATATTTAATCTTGTTCAAGAGTATAAGAGTACTCTTGGACATTTTTTAATTAAACATATCATACAAAAAAACTTTCGAAATAGTTTCCTACTTCGAAAGTTTTTTTAATTTTATTCTTCTGAATATTTAGCTTTACGAGCTGCTTTTTCACGAGCTGCTTTATCTAATTCTTTTTTACGTAGACGAATTGACTCTGGAGTTACCTCTAAGTATTCATCATCACTTAAGTACTCAAGACTTTCTTCTAAAGTCATAATGCGAGCTTTTTTAAGTGTTACTGTTTGGTCTTTTGTAGAAGAACGTACGTTTGTTTGAGCTTTAGCTTTTGTGATGTTAACTGTTAAGTCATTTTCACGGCTGTTTTCTCCAACAATCATACCACCATATACATCAGTACCTGGTTCAATAAATACTGTACCACGATCTTCTAAACTTGAGATAGAGTATGCTGTAGCTTGACCATTTTCTAAAGCTACTAATACACCATTACGACGTCCACCAACACGTCCTTTTTGCATTGGTTGGTAAGAGTCAAATGTGTGGTTAATAATACCATATCCTTTAGTCATAGACATGAATTCTGTAGAGTATCCGATAAGTCCACGAGCTGGAACGTTAAAGATAAGACGAGTTTGTCCATTTCCATCAGCTTGCATATCTACCATATCACCTTTACGTTGCCCTAATGATTCAATAACAGCACCAACACTTTCATCTGGTACATCAACTTGAACACGTTCAACCGGTTCGCAATCTACACCATCAATGTTACGGATAATTACTTCTGGTTTAGATACTTGAAGCTCGTAACCTTCACGACGTAAGTTTTCGATAAGAATTGATAAGTGAAGTTCCCCACGTCCACTTACTACCCAAGAATCACTTGTATTAGGTTCTACTCGTAATGAAACGTCTGTTTCTAATTGTTGCATTAATCTATCTTCTAATTTACGAGCTGTAACAAATTTTCCTTCTTTACCAGCAAATGGTGAGTTATTAACTAAGAAAGTCATTTGTAGTGTTGGTTCATCAATGTGAAGTACTGGTAATGCTTCTTGATGATCTGTTGGACAAACTGTTTCCCCAACGTTAATATCATCCATACCACTTACTGCAACGATATCCCCTGCATGCGCTTCTTGAATTTCTTCACGTTTTAATCCAAAGTAACCAAAAATCTTAGTTACACGGAAGTTTTTAACTGTTCCGTCAAGTTTCATAAGAGAAACTGATTCTCCTACTTTCATACTTCCACGGAATACACGTCCAATACCAATACGTCCAACATAGTCATTATAGTCTAATAATGCTACTTGGAATTGAAGAGGTTCATCACTATTATCTTTTGGTGCTGGAACATAATCAATTACTGTTTCATATAAACATTGCATGTTTTCTTCTTGAGCACTTGGATCACTTTCTAAAGAAGCTGTTCCATTAATAGCAGATGCATAAACAACTGGGAATTCAAGCTGTTCATCGTTTGCTCCTAATTCGATAAATAAATCGATAACTTCATCTACTACTTCTTCTGGGCGAGCTGAAGGTTTATCAATTTTATTTACAACAACGATTGGTTTTAAGTTTTGTTCTAAAGCTTTTTTAAGAACGAAACGTGTTTGAGGCATTGTCCCTTCATAAGCATCTACTACTAGAAGAACACCATCTACCATTTTCATAATACGTTCTACTTCTCCACCAAAGTCTGCGTGTCCTGGTGTATCAAGAATATTAATTCTTTTACCTTTATAATCAATAGCTGTATTTTTCGCTAAGATCGTAATTCCACGTTCTCTTTCTAAATCATTAGAGTCCATTGCTCTTTCTTCTACATGCTCATTTGAACGGAAAATTCCTGATTGTTTTAATAATTCATCAACCAATGTTGTTTTACCATGGTCAACGTGAGCTATAATTGCAATATTTCTAACATCGTCTCTTAATTGTACTGACATTTTTTTCTCCTTGTTCTTACTTTATAAAACATACTAAATTCTCGAATACATTTTATTTAATCTAACTTAACAATAATACCATTATTTCATCTTATTGTAAACAAATATACTAGCTAAAACTCTATAATTTACGATATTTTTTTTCGTTAGCACTTTCAAAAAAAAGAGATCGAGTATGACTCGATCTCACTTAAAATTATTCTTTTATTATGGGTGTACTGGAATCATCCATCCAAGTACTCTAGTTGATTGAAGTGCGACGATAGCACACACAATAATTAATAGGATGAAACTGTGTTTAACTGTAAATTTAAGTAAGTCTGACTCTCTTCCTACTAATCCAACCGCTGCAGCTGCTACTGCGATAGATTGTGGAGAAATCATTTTACCTACTACTCCTCCAGATGCGTTAGCCGCTACTGCTAATAGTGGATCCATTCCTACTTGGCTAGCTGTAACTTGTTGTAATTTAGCGAATAGTAAGTTAGCTGATGTATCAGAACCAGTGATGAATACTCCAATCCATCCAAGTGCTGGAGATAAGAATTTAAATGCTCCTCCAGTTGCCGCTAAAGCATATCCTAGAGTATTTGACATACCTGATGCATTCATGATGTAAGCAAATCCTACTACGAAACAGATTGTTAGTAATGCAATTTTAACTTCATTAAATGTTTGCGCGAAAGTTATAGCTGCATCTTTCCAACTAATTTTAATGATAAATTTAGATATTATCGCTGCTACTAAGATTGCTGTACCAATTGATCCTACTAAATCTAACTTGAATACTGCAGCTATTTCTTTACCAGATACTGAACTGATAATATTGTTGTGAATAAATGGAACCTTCGGATTTAAAGCAATTGTTTTGAAGAATGCTTTAGAAGATTTCATAGTCCATAAGAAGATAATCACTGTTAATACTACGAATGGTGACCAAGCTACTAAAACCTCGTTTAAGCTGTGTTTTGCTTTAACATTGTCTTTTCCATCAACTTCTTTTTCATCAGCAAATCTCCAAGTTGTTTTTGGTTTCCAGAATTGAAGTAAAACAACGATTGAAACTAATGATACTAATGAAGAAAGAATGTCAGGTAATTGTTCTCCCATATAGTTAGAACTTATGAATTGTGCTATCGCAAATGACCCACCAGATACTAATAATGCAGGCCATACTTCTAATGTTTTCTTAAATCCAGCCATGATTAATACTAAGTAGAATGGAATAAAGATAGACACTAATGGTAATTGACGTCCAATCATCGCTGCGATTTCAGCAGCTGCGATTGGTGATCCATTTGCATAAGTTGCTAATCCATCCATAGCTGTTACCGGTGCTCCAACTGCTCCGAATGCTACTGGCGCAGTATTAGCGATCATACAAACACCTGCAGCATAAAGTGGTTTAAATCCTAAACCTACTAATAATGAAGCCGTGATTGCTACCGGTGCTCCAAATCCTGCAGCTCCTTCTAAGAAAGCCCCAAATGAGAATGCAATGATTAATGCTTGGATACGACGGTCATCAGTTAATGAAGTAATACTGTCTCTGATAATATCAAAGTGACCAGTTTTAACTGTCATTTTATATAAGAATACTGACGTTAAAATAATCCAACCGATAGGCATAATACCGTATACCATACCGTGAATTGTTGAGAACGCTGCGAATTGGAATGGCATTTTAAAGAATACGCATGCAATTACAATTGCTACTAATAAAGTTAAAAGTCCTGTTAACCACCCTTTAACTTTAAATCCTGCTAGTGCTACTAAGTAAAACACAATCGGAATTAATGCAACAAGTGCAGAAAGATATAAATTATCAGCAACCGGCTGTAATAATTGAGTGAATTTTTCCATAAATACACTTCTCCTTTGTATAAATATATTTTGTTTGGTTTGTGAAAATCTATTGTTTTTAACTACCAAATAATATGTTAACTAAAAATAAAATATTGTAAAAATTCTTAACTGTTTATTCTAAAGACTATTTCTCTCCGTCTCTTTAAATCAGATATATAACAGTTTTTTTGCTGTTACATTTTTTACTATTTAGATATAATAACTCTTTTAGATTTGATGGTAATTTGTCAACGATTTTCTTGTTTACATTAAATATTGTAGCACGCTTTCATTTAAATGTAAAGCGTTTTTTTAGTTATTTTTACAACGTTCTTAAAAAATCCACTAATACCAAAGAAAATAATATATATTTTTTTGAAAAAATTAACGTTGTTTTTTTATAACAGTTCTATTTTAAGAAAATATTAATTATTAGAATCCATATCATAAAGTAATATTCTTCTATTATTTTATACTTCATATAATAAAAAAACATATTGTAATAAACTTTATCACAATATGTTTCTCTATATTTTTTATAAAATAATACGTAGTTTTTTAATATTTTTGTTTGTCTTTTAATACTCTATTAATTTCTTTATTTGCTTCTTTTTGCTTCAGTACATGACGTTTATCATAATTCTTTTTACCTTTAGCAACCCCTATTAATAGCTTAGCATAGCCATTTTTAATATAAAGTTTCAGTGGAACAATACTCATTCCTATTTCATTTTGAATATTAGTTAATGAAGCTATCTGTTTTTTCTTTAGTAATAATTTTCTTACTCTTAATGGTTCATGATTAAATCTATTTCCCTCTTCAAAATGAGAAATATGCATATTATAAACAAACATTTCACCTAATCTTGTTTGGCAATAAGAATCCTTTAAATTAATTCTTCCACGGCGGATTGATTTTATTTCTGTACCAGTTAAAACTAAACCTGCCTCATATGTTTCTTCTATGAAATAATCATGATTTGCTTTTTTATTCTGAGCTATTACTTTAATTTCTTTATTCATAATATCTTCCTCTACTTATTACTTATTATTGATTTATGTTTTAATATTTTAAAATCTATCTCCTGATTTTCTAAATCAACATTTGCGACTTTAACAATGACCTCATCTCCAAGTCGGTATACTTTTTTCTTTCTTCTTCCAATTAATATCATATTTTTTTGATCATACGTATAATAATCATCATTCATAGCTTTAATATGAACTAAACCTTCAATATTACTTCTCTCTAACGTTATAAATACTCCAAAGTTAGTAACACTAGAAATAATTCCTCTGAACGTCTGTTCTTGATATTTAAGCATATACTCACACTTTTTCATTCTGTCAACTTCACGTTCACAATCTACAGCTCGTTTTTCATATTCTGAAGAACTTTCTGCCAATTCTGGTAGTTTTGTTATGAATCTATCAATAGTTTTATCTGATACGTCTCCATTGAATAAATAAGTTCTTATCATTCTATGTACCAATAAGTCAGGATATCGTCTTATTGGCGATGTAAAATGAGTATAATATTTTGTAGCTAATGCAAAGTGTCCAATATTATTTGTAGAATATCTAGCTTGATTCATAGTTCTTAGTAAAATTGTAGAAAGCATCGGCTCTACCACTTCACCCTTGAATTTTCTAAGCATATTGGCAAGAATATAAGGTTCAATTTCGTCAATTTTCCCTTTTGTTCTATATCCTAGACTAGCCGCAATATCAAAAAATTGTCTAAGTTTTTCAACTTTTGGCTCTTCATGAATACGATAAATGAATGGTACTTGCATCCAAAAGAAATGCTCTCCAATAACTTTATTTGCACTTAACATAAAATCTTCAATAAGGCGTTCTGATATACCTCTTTCTCTCAACACTATATCTAGTACTTCACCATTCTCATCTACAACAACTTTTGATTCCGGTTTATCAAAATCAATTGCACCTCTATTTTCTCTATTTTTACGAATTTTTTTGGATAATTCTAGCGCTATATTTAACATCGGCACATAGTCTTTGTATTCTTCTATAACTTCTTTATTTTCTGCATAGACTTCATTAACCTTTTTATAAGTTAATCGACCTTTAGATTTTATTACCGCTGGATAGATATCATAACTCTCAGGATAACCTTTGGAATTAAAATCAATATCACAACAAATGGTATACCTCATTACATGTGGGTTTAACGAACAAATATTATTAGATAATTTTCTCGGTAGCATTGGTACAACTCTATCTGCTAAATAAACACTACATCCTCTATTGGCAGCTTCTTTATCTAATGGACTATCTTCCGTAACATATCTACTGACATCGGCTATAAAAACTTTCAATCTATAACCTTTTTTAGTTTTAACTACCGAAACGGCATCATCTAAGTCTTTTGCATCATCTCCATCAATTGTAACTACCATTTCATTTGTACAATCTATATATTTATCTTCAAGTTTAATCTCTTCGCTAATTTCTTCAGTTTGTTCAACTACTTCCTTTGGAAATTCATTCGGGACATTATGTTTATATATCACTGAAAGAATATCAACTCCTGGATCATCTTTGTGACCTATTGACTTGATTATTATCCCTTTATGATCTTCAAAGCTGACCTTAGAGTAATCAGTAATTTCAACCAACACCTTAGTTCCATCAACTAAATTGAAGTTCTTCGCATTAGTTATTTTTATATATTTTACAATATTTTTATCATCACTTTTTACAAAAGAGAAAAATTTTCCATTAGTTAATGTTCCAACTGTATACTTAGTATTTCTTTCTAGTACTTTTTGAACAATACCTTCTAGATTACGATCATCTTTATATACACTATCAACTTTAACTAAAACAACATCACCAGTCATGGCACTTTGAGTAAATCCTTTAGGTACATAGACTTCTATTCCTAAATCAGCCGAATAAACAAATGCAAAGCCTTTTTGATGTAATCTAATTACCCCTTCTACTTCTAAGGCCTCTTTGATATAAAGAAATTTCTCATTAGGTAATTGAGTTATCACTAATTTTCTTTCTAACTTTCCAACATTCTTAACTAACTCAACAAATTCTTTTGCTGAATCAATATTTAATTTTTCTTTTAAATCTTCAATACTTAAAACTTTATCTTCTTTGAATATTTTTTCAATTTTTTCTAACATATAATCCTCCTTTTTTAGATTATACAACATATAATTATTTCTATAAAAATAAACCTAAAATGAAATTACATTTTAGGTTTATCATTGTTTAGTCTATAATTTTAACCAAGTAAGACACACTAGTGTTATAAAAAATATTAGTCCTAGTACTATTGTAATTCTTTGTAAAACTAATTCAGCACCTCTTACTTTTTGTTTTCCAAACAGTTCTTCTGCTCCACCAGTTAATCCAGATAAACCTCCAGATTTACTTTCTTGTAATAAAACTACTACAATTAACAGAATACTGCTCACTATTGCTATTGTCATTAAAAAAGTGTGCATACTCTCCTCCTAAAATAATCATTCGTTAATACAATACAATTTATATTAACACATTTTTTCAAAAAAAGCAAATTTATTAAACAATTCTTGTGAATATTATTCTTCCTGAAGATGTTTGTAGTACACTTTGCACTTCAACTTCAACAGTTTTACCTACGGCACGTTTACCATTTTCAACAACAATCATTGTACCGTCTTCAGTATATGCTACACCTTGATTATTTTCCTTACCTTCTCTTAGAACCTGAACTTCTAATTTTTCGCCTGTAGTTAACATAGGTTTTACAGCATTACTTAAATCATTAACATTTAAAACCTTAATAGATTGTAAAGTAGCAAGTTTATTAAGGTTATAATCAGTTGTTATAATAGCACATTTATATTTTAAAGCATAGTCAATTAGTAGATTATCTACACCTTTATGCTCGTTATAATTGTATTTATTATCAATCTCAAGATCAATTTCTTTCATTTTTTGAAGGTGCTCAACACAATCTAACCCTAATCGACCTTTTGCACGTTTTAATGGATCTTCCGAATCTGAAATTAATTGTAATTCTTTTAATACAAATTCAGGAACTATAATTTTCCCTTCTAAAAACCCAGTTCTAGCAACATCTTGAACTCGTGAATCTATTAAGGCACTTGTATCAACAACTTTAGCTACTACTTTCTTAGTTTTCACTTTAGTTTCTTTTTCTTTTGGTTTAGATCCAAATTTAAACGCTGTAAGTATATTTAAAAATTCACCTTCACGTCTATATCCAAGTACTAATCCTAAGTATCCAAAAACAATATAAATCACAGCCGAAATAATTCTACCCATTATTCCCACACCAGCTATAACATCTACTCCTGATGAAAGTAAACTAGCTAACAGTAATCCAAGAATTAATCCTATTGTCGTGAAAACAATTTTTTGTATTGGTGTTCTAGTAAGACGATCTTCGATTCTTTTTAACATTGCTACAAATCTATCTGAAAATAATAAAGACATTAATACAAAAAATACTGTAGTTCCAATTGTAACAATGATTCTTAACATCGTCTCACTCATTGAAGTAAATATATTATAATAAATCAATGCACTAGTTGTTAGTGTTCCAACAGTTATTCCTAGAAAAAAGGAAATTGTAATTAAAACTTTTTTCAACATGAAAATCACTCCTTTAAATATTTAATTGTAATTTAAAATTATTAATTATTCTCTAATAATTTTATATTGTATGATAGAGAGATATAAAACATCTCTTCTAACTATTCTACTACATTCTACTTAAAATTAACATAATTAAATTCAAAATAATTTAAGTTTTTTTATACTAATAGATGAATAGAGAAATAAATATACTAAATCTCTACTCACCTATAATTATTTATTTAAAAAACATTGCTAAAAGCTATGTCTAAACATTCTCTAATATCTTTTACCGGTATTATTTCAATCCCATCTGGAAAATCAGAATTTTTCATATTACCGATTGGCACTATAACACGTTTAAATCCATGTTTTTTAGCCTCATTGATTCTTTGTTCAATTCTACTTACTCTTCTCACTTCTCCAGTTAATCCAACCTCACCAATGAAACAATCATTCATATTAACCGCAATATCTTTAAAACTTGAAGCAACAGCCATAACCACACCTAAGTCTACTGCAGGATCATCAATCTTGACTCCACCTGATACCTTAACATAAACATCTTGTTGTTGAAGTAGATACCCTGCTTTCTTCTCAAGAACAGCCATTAATAGAATTAATTTATTATACTCTAATCCAGTAGAAATTCTTCTTGGGTTATTAAAAGCAGTTGGTGTTGTTAATGATTGAATTTCTACAAGAAGTGGTCGGCTACCTTCCATTGTACTTATAATTGTTGCCCCTGCAAGATTTTTGCTTCGTTCCTCAAGAAACATCTGAGAAGGGTTTGCTAAATCCTCTAGTCCACTATGTTTCATTTCAAAAATACCAATTTCATTAGTAGATCCAAAACGATTTTTTACTGCTCTAAGAATTCTGTAACTATGTTGCCCTTCTCCTTCAAAATATAACACTGTATCAACCATGTGTTCAAGCATACGTGGTCCTGCAATAGTTCCTTCTTTAGTAACATGCCCTACTATAAATATTGCTATATTTAAACTCTTAGCAATCTTCATAAGTTGTTGTGTACATTCTCTAACTTGAGTAATACTTCCTGGAGAATTTTCTAGGTTAGGGTTATAAATTGTTTGAATTGAGTCAATGACTAAAAACTGTGGTTTTATTTTTTTTACAACTTGATAAATTAAATTTAAATCAGTTTGCGCATAAACAAACAGTTCATCCGTGTTATTTTTTAACCTATCAGCTCTTATTTTAACCTGTCTCACAGACTCCTCACCTGTTACATAAAGAACATCGTGTTCTTTGGCTAAATATGCTGATATCTGAAGAAGCAATGTAGATTTACCGATACCTGGATCTCCACCTAAAAGGACTAATGATCCTCCTACAACTCCTCCACCTAAAACCCTATTTAATTCACCGCTATCTGTAAGTGTTCGTGGAACATCCTGTGTAGAAACTGATTTTAGTTTCCCAGCTTCTACACGTTCTGTATCATTTATTTTAACTTCAAATTCTGTATGTTTAGTAGCCTTTTTTGCTTCAACTACTTCTTCCATAGATGCCCATTTTTTACAATTAGGACATCTTCCCATATATTTTAAGCTTTGGTAACCACAGGCATTACATTCGTATTTAACATTTACCCTTGCCATAATTACCTCTTAGTTTTCTTTACAACAAAATTATCATTTTTATAATCAATATTAATAGTTCCAGTTAATTCAGGATTTCTTAATAGTTCTTCACTTAATAAGTCTTCAATATTTTTTTGAATACTACGTTTTAATGGACGTGCTCCGTATTCTTTTATACTACCGTCTTCAACGATTTTAGCCATGGCTTTTTTCGTAAGTTTAATAGTAATATCTCTATCTGCTAATCTCTTAGATAATCCATCAATTAATAACTCAGAAATTTTTTCTAATTCTTCTTTTTCAAGAGTTTTGAAGACAATAATATCATCTATTCTATTTAAGAATTCTGGACGATATTGTTTTTTCAATGCTTCCATCATAGTATTCTGAACATTTTTGTAATCATTTTTAATTGATTCACTTCCACCAAATCCTACGAATTTTTGATCATTTAGTTCACTTACTCCAACATTTGAAGTCATGATAATGATAGTATTTTTGAAATCTACTACGCGACCTGAAGCATCTGTTAAACGTCCGTCATCCAACACTTGTAATAGAATATTAAAGATCGATGGGTGAGCTTTTTCAATTTCATCAAATAGTACTACAGAATATGGTTTTTGACGAACTTGTTCTGATAGTTGTCCTGCTTCCTCATATCCCACATAACCTGGAGGAGCTCCCACAAGTCTACTAATTGAGTGTGGTTCCATATACTCACTCATATCAATACGTATCATATTATCTTCTGAACTAAACAATGCTTCAGATAAACTTTTCGCAAGTTCTGTTTTCCCTACCCCTGTAGGGCCTAAGAAAATAAAACTTCCTATCGGTCTATTCGGTGCTTTGAACCCACTTCTCGCTCTTCTAACTGCTTTTGCTAGACTTACTACAGCTTCATCTTGTCCAATAACTCGTTTGTGTAAAATTTCTTCTAGTTTTAAAAGTCTTTCACTTTCTGTTTCTGTTAATTTAGTAACAGGTACACCAGTCCAAGCAGCAAGAACTTCAGCTACATGCTCAGCACTAATTTTAATTTTATCTTTTGATAAACTGTCTTGCCAAGAAATTTTAAATTGTTCAATTTTACTAATTACTTGGTTAACTTCATCACGTTTTTTAGCTGCTATTTCGAATTCTTGATTAATTACAGCTCTATCTTTTTCTTTATTTAAACGACTTAATTCATCTTCATATTCTTTTAATTTTTCTGGAGATTTATAAAATCTTAATTTAACTTTAGAACAAGCTTCATCGATAAGGTCAATTGCTTTATCTGGTAAACATCTATCAGTAATATATGTTGTACTTAACTTAACCGCTGCATCTAAAGCTTCATCTAAAATTTCCACATTATGATGTTCTTCATATTTATGACGTAATCCTTCAAGAATTTTAATTGAATCTTCTGTATTTGGTTCTTCAACTTTAATCGGTTGGAATCTACGTTCTAAAGCTGCATCTTTTTCAAAATATTTTCTATATTCTTCAGTAGTTGTAGCTCCTATACATTGAATTAAACCACGTGATAATGCTGGTTTTAGGATGTTTGATGCATCGGCACTACCTTCAGTCCCTCCAGCTCCAATTATCGTATGAATTTCATCGATAAATAAAATAATATCTCCTGCATCTTCTATTTCAGTAATGATATTTTTTAATCTTTCTTCAAATTCACCACGATACTTAGTACCTGCAAGTAAAGTTCCCATATCTAGAACCATAACTCTCTTACCTAATAAATTACTCGGAACATTTTGAGATACTATTCTTTCTGCTAAACCTTCAACAATAGCTGTTTTCCCAACTCCAGGTTCTCCAATCAATACCGGATTATTCTTAGTACGTCTATTTAAAATCTCTATCATACGAGTAATTTCTTTATCACGTGCTAAAACCGGATCTAATTTGTTATTAAATGCATCTTTAGTTAAATCTTTAGCTAATGAATTTAAAGTTTTAGTTTTTGCTGAACTATCTTCTGGTGCTTCTAATTTTTTAAATCCATCAAATAATTTAGACAGTAATCCTTGGCTTTGTTTTAATAATTCAAATAGTTCCGTAATTAATGCATCAACATTAACTCCTAACTTATCAGTTAATAAACGAACCGCAGTCCCTGTTTTCTCATTAAGTAAAGATAATAGTAAGTGCTCGCTTGTAACTACAAAACTAGATGTATCATCTGCAAATTGTTGACTTTTTTCTATAGTTCTAACAGCTCCATTTGTATAATCTATCTTCATTAAAACATTACGATAAAAATCAGTACCTTCTAATTCTGCTTCATAAAAGTCTACTACGTTTTTTCTGAAGTCATCATAATAAACACCATATTTATTAAGTGTTTTACATGACAATGTATTATTCATACTCAACATAGCTAATAGTAAGTGTTCAGTTCCTACGGCCTTAACACCAAAATCATTAGCTTCTTCTTTTGCTGTCGTTAGCACCATAAGGGCCGTTTCATTAAATCTTATGTACATAACCTTATCCTCTCTTATTATATTTTATATTTGTTAAAAATCTTATTGTTAAATCTTTTAAATTCGCTTTTGTTTTAGAAATCATCTCTTCAGCACTATTTTCATCAATATGCTCTAAAAACTGATTATGCACTTCTGTAATAATCTCTACGCTATCTATAAAATGATTGTAATCAAATTTATCTATGTATTCTTTTTCAAGTAGAATTTTAGCTATTCTCATAGCTTCATCTACCTCTAAAATTTCATTATCTATTGTCTCAATTAAATAGTCTATGTAATCTTTATTTTTGTGAAGGGTTATTTTAGTAATTCTAATAAATCCTCCCCCACCACGTTTACTTTCTATAATAAATCCATGCTCCGGAGTAAATCTCGTTTTTATTACATAATTTAATTGGGATGGTACACAGTCAAATTTTTGTGCGACATTACTTCTTTTAATAATTATATGATCCTCTGTTGCCTCATTAAATAAGTTCATAATATATTGTTCAAGAATATCTGTCATATTATTATTCATAAGGGCACCTCCTTTATTGACTAAAATTGACCTTTATTAAATTATACTACATCTACAATATTTTGTACACAAAAAACATTGATTTTTAAGCCTAAACACATAAAAAAAGAGAACGTTTTTATAAAATCGAAATATTGTCTTAATCGATATTATAAAGTCATTCTCATTTTAAATTCTAATAAGTTTCTGTATCTAAATCATAATCTACAGTTAACTAATTATTTATTAATTTTTGATCTTCTATTAAATATTAAATTCATTATAATAGCAACTATTGTTCCTAGTACTATACCACTATCAGTAAACATACGAACAAAACTTGGTAATTGTGCAAATGCTGTTGGTACTGTAGTGACACCCAGTCCTAATCCCACTGAACAAGCTATTATCATAAGATTTTCCTGTTTAGCAAAGTCTGTATTACCTAACATCTTAACTCCATATGCTAGAACCATACCAAACATACTAATCATCGCTCCTCCCAATACTGGTTGAGGTACAATTGTAGCTAAAGCTCCGATTTTTGGAATAGATCCAAAAACTAGTAGTAAAAGTACCATTACATACATCACTTTTTTACTTTTCACACCTGAAATTTGCACAAGACCTACATTTTGAGAATAAGTTGTATACGGGAATGCATTTACTAATGAACCTATCATTACAGCTAAACCTTCAGCTAAGTAACCTCTTCGTAAATCAGGTTCTTTAACTTCTTGATTACAAATATTTCCTAGGGCATAATATACACCAGTTGATTCAATCATACTAACAATCCCCACTATAACAAATGTTAAAATAGCACTCATATTAAATTCAAAACCAGTAAATTTAAATGGTGTTGGATGTTGGAACCAACCCGCTTGTGATACTTCTGATAAACTCACCAATCCCATAAAACTAGCAATAACTGTACCAGATACTAATCCTAGAAGAATAGCAATTGATTGGATAAATCCAGTAGTAAATTTATATATTACTAAAATAATTGCTAAAGTAATACATGCTAGTAAAATATTTTTTGGATTCCCGAAATCTTTTGATCCTTCTCCTCCTGCAATATAATTCATCGCAACAGGCACTAAAGTAATACCAATAATCGTTACTACACTTCCTGTAACAACAGGAGGGAATAATTTAGCCACCTTCGCAAAAAACGGTGCTATTAATACAACAACCAACCCAGAAACGAAAATAGCTCCATACATAGTTGGTAATCCAGAACTATTACCTATAGCTATCATCGGTGCTACTGCAGTAAAAGTACATCCAAGAACAACAGGTAAACCAATACCTGTAAATTTACCTTTATAAACTTGTAGAAATGTAGCCACCCCACACATGAAAATATCAACTGACACTAAATAAGTTGTTTGTTCTGCTGAAAGACCTAATCCACCAGCCACAATTATCGGAACAATAACTGCTCCTGCATACATTGCTAGTACATGTTGTAAACTTAAAATAAAAGTTTTCAAAATTCTTATCTCCTTAGTTATATATTATTTTTTGACAAATATAACTATATAAATACAAAAAATCGCCTATAATTACTTATAGGCGATTTACAGATTGTTGACAAAACGACCAAAATATCAATGAACATATTGATGTTTTGGTCGTTTTTCAAAAAAAATAAGCCTTATGACTAAAGCATCA
>NZ_JAQMFS010000052.1 GCF_028308085.1 Gemella haemolysans | reverse complement strand
TGTACCGACCCCAAAAAGTTAGACCAAAAAATCTAACTTTTTGGAGGTCGGTATTTTTATGACTAAATATAATTTTGAATTTAAAAAGAAAGTTGTACTAGAGTATATAAATGAAAATATAAGCATAAGATCGTTAGCGAAAAAGTATGATATAAAATCTCATAATAATATTGAAATTTGGGTTGCCAAATATAAGAAATATGGAGATGATGGATTATATCGTTCAAGAAAAAATGAAGAATATCCTTTCGAAAAAAAGATATATGTTGTAGAATTATACTTAACAAGTGAACTCTCATACAATGA
>NZ_JAQMFS010000051.1 GCF_028308085.1 Gemella haemolysans | reverse complement strand
AGTGCCGGATTTGCCTAACACTCAATCTCACTGCTTAGACGTACAATCCAATCGTACGCTTCGCCTATCCTACTGCGTCCCCCCATCGATTAAAACGATTATAGGTGGTACAGGAATATCAACCTGTTATCCATCGCCTACGCCTGTCGGCCTCAGCTTAGGACCCGACTAACCCAGAGCGGACGAGCCTTCCTCTGGAAACCTTAGTCAATCGGTGGACGGGATTCTCACCCGTCTTTCGCTACTCACACCGGCATTCTCACTTC
>NZ_JAQMFS010000050.1 GCF_028308085.1 Gemella haemolysans | reverse complement strand
ACTTAATTCGTTTAGTTTTCAATGTTCAAATCGTTGCGATTAACAACTTTTATATTTTAACATTTTTAAAATTCTTTGTCAAGTCTTTTTTAAAATTTTTTTTTAAAAATGTTTTTTTGTCTTCATCAGAAGACTTAACTATTTTATCATTTCTTCGAATGTTTGTCAAGAAGTTTTTTTATTTTTTTTTAAAACTTTTTAACCGTTTACTTCGTTGAAATAATTGATGTCGTCTTTTCTTTAAGACTTTTTTTATTTTATCATTTCTTTTTTATTTTGTCAAGAAGTTTTTTCAATTTCTTAACATTTATTATTTTGAAATGTTTTATTGTTCGTCTTCTCTATCAGAAGACTTTTACTATTCTATCATTTAGTTCTAATTATGTCAAGCTTTTTTAAAAACTTTTTTAAAAAGAATTTATATTAATAGTTATCCTCCATCAGAAGACTTTTACTATTCTATCATTCTAGTTTGATTATGTCAACATATTTTTTAAGTTTTTTCTTTTTTTAATCAGTTAATCATTTAATAATTGTAAAAGAGAATACTATTCTACTATAGTATCCTCTTTTCTCTGCTTTATTTTCTTCTATATATTGTAAAAATCAAATACTGTAACAGGAAGATTACGTTTATGCTCTGATTTTAAATAGTGCCCTTCTATTATCTTTCTAATATCATCAGGTACATTTTTACCTTCTAAATAGTCATCTATATCATCATATGTTACACCTAGGGCTACTTCATCCGCTAAAGCCGGTCTATCTTCTTCTAAATCTGCAGTTGGTTTTTTCAAATATAAGTGTTCTGGACAATCTAAAGCTTTTAATATTGCCTTACCTTGTCTTTTATTTAATCTATATAATGGTACAATATCCGCTCCACCATCACCGTGTTTTGTAAAAAATCCTGTAATTGCTTCTGCTGCGTGATCTGTTCCAACAACTATACCTTTATTCATTGTAGCAATTGAATATTGAGCTTTCATTCTTTCTCTTGCCTTCTCATTTCCTTTAGCAAAATCAGAAATTTCTACTCCTGCTTTTTTTAACGAATTTACACTAGCATCTACTGCGTCCTTAATATTCACTGTATATACCTTATCAGGATTTATAAATTGCAATGCATCATTACAATCGGCTTCATCAAATTGCTCACCATACGGAAGTCTTACTGCAATAAAAGTATATTCTTCTCCCATTTCTTCTTTCAGTTCATTAATAGCCATTTGACATAACTTACCACATAACGTTGAATCTTGACCACCCGATATACCTAAAACAAGACTTCTTATAAAACTATTTTTCTTTATGTAGTCTTTTAAAAAGTTAATAGACAGTCTAATCTCCTCATCAACATTAATTTCAGCTTTACATCTTAATTTTTTTATTACTTCTTGTTGTAATGTCATATTCTCACCTATTAATTTGATTTTTTTGTTACTTTTTTCAATATTGTATTTCTATTTTCCCAACATTCTGTACTTAAATCCACCGGATAGAACTCAGGGTTTAATAATCGTAAGTACTCATTCCATAGTAGTTTTTTATTTTCTTTAAAGTATTCTGCACTTTCTTGTACTGTTGGAACTTCATAGATTTGCTTTCCATCTTTAAAAATATCTACATGTAGATCTCTTGCTTCAAAGTTTTTAACTTCTTTTTCTAAATAGGTGTGTGTCGGGTGGAATAATTTTATACTTGGCTCTGCACTTACATCTTCTTTTTCTAGGGCAATGTAATCACCTGCTGCCATTCCTGTATCTTTATTTATTATTCTATAAACTTTTTTAATACCTGGAATAGTTAATTTACCTGGATTTTCTGAAACTTTTAGTCTATCAATCATCTCTCCGTTAGAATTTTCTAAACATGCAAGTTTATACACTGCACCCAATGCTGGATTATCGTAAGCAGTTATAAGTTTAGTTCCAACACCCCATGCATCAATTCTTGCACCTTGTTGTTTAAGGTGAGTAATTGTATCTTCATCTAAATCATTAGAAGCCACTATTTTAGCATTTGGATAACCCGCTTCATCTAGCATTTTTCTGGCAGCTTTTGAAAGATATGCGATATCTCCTGAGTCTAATCTAATACCTAAGAAATTAATTTCATCTTTCAATTCATCTGCAACTTTAATAGCTGTCGGAATTCCTGAACGTAATGTATCATAAGTATCAACTAAGAAATAGCAATCTTTATGTGCCGCAGCATATTTTTTAAATGCAATTTCTTCATCTTCATACGCTTGAACGAATGAGTGAGCATGCGTTCCACTACATGGAATATTAAATAGTTTTGCTGCTTTTACATTACTTGTCGCTTCAAATCCACCAATTACAGAAGCTCGAGTCCCCCATATTGCTGCATCAAATTCATGAGCACGACGTGTTCCGAATTCCATACAAACTTCATCTGGACATAAGTGTTTAATTCTGGCAGCTTTTGTCGCTATTAAGATTTGATAGTTAACTATATTTAATATAGCAGTTTCCATAATTTGAGCTTGAATTAGAGGTGCCTCAATTCTTAGAAGAGGTTCATTCCCGAAAACAATCTCTCCTTCTTGCACACAACGGATATTACCTGTGAACTTCATTTTGCTCAGATAATCTAAATAATCCTCTGCATAACCTAATTCACGTAAAAAATCTATATCTGATTCAGAGAATTCAAACGAGTTCACATAATCAATAATTTTGGCAAGTCCAGCGAACACTGCATATCCTCCACCAAAAGGTATCTTTCTAAAATACACATCAAAATACGATTTTCTCTCATGTATTCCATCTTTGAAATACGCATATCCCATGTTAATTTGATAAAGGTCGGTATGCAATGCATCACCTTGATATTTATTCATAATTTCCTCCGATTTATGTATCATTAAATTTATTATCTATATATTAACATTTTAACAACTTTTTAACAAATATTTATACTTAAATATACACAATTAAATACTACTAAATTAACCCTTATATGTCTATACATTACGTATATTAACTATTCATACTGTTAACAATGAAAAGTATTTTTCTATAATATATTTTTTAAAATTCTACTCAATATAAAAAAGAAGTAACAAGTATTACTACCCGTTACTTCTTCGATTATTAGTGTTTGAATTTCTATTGGTTGCTCTTTGAGTTTGATTTTTCTCATTATTATTAGCGACTTCTTCATCTTTATCTTTATCATTTTCAGAAGATCTATCTTCCGATTTCTTTGTATCGCTAGTCTTTTTCGTATCATTAGTTTTCTTATCCGTTGTTTTGCTATCTTCCGCTTTAGTAGATTTCTTATCATCTTTTTTTGCTAACTCAGGAATTTTACTATCATCAATTCGTCCATTATTGTCTTCTATTTTTTCTAAATTACCATCCATAATAGATTTTATTGCAGCTTGAAGAAAGTTCTCCTGTAATGGAATATTAAAAATTAATTCACCTTGATAACTAAGACCATACTCTTGTCTTACCAAATCAGTAATAAAATATGGATCTTTTAACTTATCAATCACTAGCTCGTTAACTTTATTTTCTTTATCTAGATTTTCAATCATTTTATTCTGCTCTGCTAATTGCGAATTAATTTGTTTTTTATCACGTATGTACAGAAATGTTTGCAACAATGTTACAGATAATGCAAAAGTCATAATAACTAATATAATAAACTTACGTCGTTTTCTATATTTTGCCTTAGCTTTTAGCACATCTTTTTTAAATTGGCTATTCTGTTCTCTCATTTTCTAGTTCTCTTGATTTTTCTGAAAGAATTTTAAACATTTTTGTTGCATCTTCTTTTTTAGTGCTGTCTTTTAATTCTAACACCTCATACTCTACTTCTTTTTTCGCAAAATAAATAGTAATTTTATCCCCTATTTTTAAAGTACTAGATGGTTTTGCTTTTTTACCATTAATAGCTATGTGCCCTTCTGATGATATCTCATTAGCAACTGTTCTTCTCTTAATAATTCTTGATACTTTTAAAAATTTATCCAAACGCATTTAATCACCCCTAAATATTAGTACATTCTATTATCACATATTTACTTACTTTTCGCAAATAAAATCCTCGATAAATATTTCAAATTTTAAAATCCGCTATTTTATCCTATAAAAAACGAGAGCGACTTAAAATCTTGATTCCACAGAAATCAATACCTCTAAGTCAACTCTCTACATTTGTTAAAGTATTAAAGATTTAACAAACTACTTTATTATCATGAGTAGAATAATCCTACTATGCCCAGTTTCCATCTTTGAAAATAGCTATTTCTTTACCATCTTCTGTGTAACCAGTAATATTTGTTGTTGCTTCTCCTATCATAAAATCAACGTGAATTAAACTATCGTTAGCTCCCGCTTCTGCTAATTGTTCATCAGTCATTTCAGGACCACCTTTAACACATGTTGGATATGCTTTTCCTAACGCAATATGACAAGCTGCATTTTCATCAAATAATGTTTCTAAGAATAATATTTTCGTGTTAGATATAGGAGAATCAAATGGAACTAAGGCCATTTCCCCAATTCTTCTTGCCCCTTCATCAGTGTCTAATAAATTCTTAAGAACATCATAACCACGTTCTGCCCCGAAATCTACTACTTTACCATTTTCAAATTTTAACCAGAAATTATCAATTAGTACTCCACCGTAGTTTAATGGTTTTGCATTATATACAATCCCACTAGTTTCATCTTTGTGAGGCATTGTAAATACTTCTTCAGTTGGAATATTAGCTACAAAACGATCAGCCTTTTTAGCATAACTTCCCGCACTTTGCCAAATATGATTTTTCGGAAGTCCTACATATAAGTCTGTTCCTAAATCATTTGTAATATGTAGTTTCACCAATTCATTTTCATGTAAGAATTTAGCTTTTTCATCTAGAACTTTAATATGTTCTTCCCAATCTGCAACTGGGTCATCTCCAGTTGAACGACAAGCACTTAGAATTTGATCCCAAAGTTTTAAGTATGCTTCTTCATCACCTAGTTCAGGATATAGTCTTTTCGCCCATCCAACTGTTGAAGCAGACACAACACACCAAGGGCATTCGTCACTCATGATAGATTTCATGTAGTTACGCATCGCTTTAGAACGACCTACCATAGAAGCTTTTAATTTTGCACTATCTACTCCCGCTAACCCATCTGGATCATCACCGATAATAGATAAGAATGCTGCTCCTCCATCTAGCTCATCTTGATATTTGTCAATGTACCATTGTCCTACCGTACTTAGAGTTTCTTCCGTTTGATAATTCAAGTGTAATTTTGTTAACTCTTGATCACGCCATTCTACAGACACTCTTTTAGCCCCTAATTCATAGCATGCTTCTACTACTTTAGCAACAAAATCACGTGTTTCTGTACTAGCTCTAACTAAAACTGGTTGATCTTTTTGAATATTTAATCCAACTTTAGCTATAAGTTGTGCATATTTTTTTAATTGTATGTTTAAATCCATATGATTTACCTCGATTTTTAGACTAAATTTTGAAATAATCGCTAAATTTATTTCAATAATATATATTATATCACTTTTTATAAAATATTAGTAGAAGGTTCCAAGTAAACTTGAAACCTCCTGTTAAAATTATACTTCTCTAGTAGCTTGTTTTAGCCATTCTAATTCTTCACCTTCAAAGTGTGGCGCTAAAACTTCAAATACTTTTTTATGGTAATTGTTCAATTCATATTTATCTTCACTTGTAAGAATAGATACATCAATAGCTTCTAAATCCCAAGGAACAAAAGTCATTACTTCAAATTCTAAGAATTGACCATATTCGTTTTTAACAGTATTTCTAATAATTAATTCATTTTCTAAACGAATACCATGTGAACCTGAAATATATAATCCTGGTTCATTAGTCATAGTCATACCGTGTTTAAATGGCTCTGATGCACGATAAATTCCCCAGTGGATTCCTTGAGGTCCTTCGTGAATATTTCCTAGGTATCCTACCCCATGTCCAGTACCATGGTTGAAGTTTTCATAATCATACCATAATGGAGCACGAGCAAATAAGTCTACGTTTGCTCCAGAAACACCTTCCATAAATTTAAGTCTTGATAGACGTAAGTGACACTGAAGTACTCTAGTATAATCTCGTTTTAATCTATCACTAACTTCACCCATAGCTGTTGTACGAGTAATATCAGTTGATCCTTCTTCATAGTGTGCACCAGTATCAGTTAAGAAGAAAGTACCAGTGCGTAATGGAATAGATGTTTCTTTAGAAGATGAGTAGTGTACTATTGCCCCATTTTCCGCATGTCCACAAATTGGCGCGAAACTTGGGCAGATAAATCCACCTTGTTCTTTTCTGAATTCTACAAGTTTATCAGATGCAGAAAGTTCATCTTCTTGCTCACTAATACCTTGTTTAACTAATTGTTTTAACCAGTAAATAAACTTAGTATGAGCGATACCATCTTTTACGTGAGCTTTAATAGTATGTTGTAATTCAACTTCATTTTTTATAGCTTTCATTAAAATTGTAGGATTTCTACGTTCTACTAATGTTATTTCTTTTGGAATATTGTTAAATACTGCATAGTTTAAGCAATCTGGGTCAACTAAAACAACGTCATTCCCTGAGAATTTTTTCACATCTTCGTAAACATTATTGTAAGGTTTAATATTTACATTGTTTTCAGCTAGGTGTTTTTTGATTTCATCTGATAATTTTCTTTCATCAACATATAAATCTACTTTATCTTCATAAACAACAGCATAACTTAATAGTAATGGGAAGAAATCTACATCCATACCACGAATATTTAATAACCAGCCAATGTCGTCAAGAGTAGTAATAACATGGATATTCGCTCCAACTTCACTCATTTCTTTACGTACTCTTTCAAGTTTACTAGCAACAGATTCCCCAGCACGTTCCAAGTTTAAATAAAACGCAGGTGCTTCCGATAACGATGGACGATCTGTCCAAATTTCATCTACTAAATCTACTTCATATTTTACAGTAGCATTTTTACGTTTTAATCTTGTAGCAAGGTTTTTACCTTCTCCAAAAGTTACTACACGGCCATCGAATCCTAACACACCATTTTCTGGAGTATTTTCTGTGATAAATTCTGCTATAGTTGGAACTCCTGGTTCACGCATTTTTTGTAATTCGATACCAGTTCCTTCTAATTGTTTTTCACCTTGTAAGAAATAACGACCATCTGTCCATAACCCTGCAAAGTCTTTAGTTACTACCAATGTCCCCGCAGACCCTGTGAATCCACTCATGAATGCACGAGCTTTGAAATGTTCCCCTACATATTCACTATTATGAAAATCAGCTGTAGGAACCATATAGACATCAATTCCATTTTTTTCCATTAATTCTCTTAGTTGAGCTATTCTTTCTTTTACTGCCATTTCCCTTACTCCTTTGTTATTTGTATTATATTTTCTGCAACTTTTAAATTTAGATGTAGCAGTTACATTTTTACTACATTTATTTAATTATCACACTTATTATTCTATCATATAATGAAGCGTTTTTCATTATCAATACAAGTCATTAGTTATATTTTTTATTAAACTTACAACTTTAATTTGTTTGATTTAATTAAACAATTAGATTCGAATCATCATTTCCATGTTTAACTATCATCTATACTATTTTAATAGTTCTTTAAAGTAATCAGTCGATCTAACTAAAGAATCTACGATTGCAGGTTCTCCTGATGAATGACCTGATACAACAATATCTAATTTACAATTATTTAATTTTTTACTTAATTCATATGCTCCTATAGCACGACAGTCAACGTCATAACGACCGTGAGCTATTGTAGTTGGAATATCTTTAATAACATCAATATTATTTAAAATCCAATCGTCATCATCCCAGAACATATTATTCATCCAGAAATGACATTCAATTGTCGCCATAGAAATAGCATAATTAATTTCACCAAAACTTTGTTCTAGATTTGGATCAGGGTATAATGTTACTAAGCTTCCTTCCCACATACTCCATTCTTTTGCTGCTACTTCTCTCGTTTCTCTATCTTCACTTGTAAGTCGTTTATAATATGCACGAATCATATCGTGACGTTCTTCTCTTGGAATAATACTTTCGTATCTCTCAAATGATTCAGGATGAATATTACTTGCTCCACCTTTTTCATAAATCCAAAGTATATCTTCCCTACGACCTAAGAATATTCCACGCAATACTAATCCTAAAACACGTTCAGGATGTTTAATCGCATAACAAAGTGATAAAGTAGAGCCCCAACTACCACCGAATACTAGCCATTTATCAATATTTAAATCTTCTCTAATTTTTTCAATATCTTCAATAATATGCCAAGTATCATTATTTTCTAAACATGCGTGAGGTGTAGATTTTCCACTTCCACGTTGGTCAAATAATATTATACGATAAAACTCGGGGTCGAAGTATTGTCTGCAACTCGGTGCAGTTCCACAACCAGGACCTCCATGTAAAAATACTACAGGTACTCCATTAGGATTACCACTTTCTTCATAATAAATTGTATGTGTGTCATCTACTTTCAACATTTTAGAGAAATTCTCTTTAATAGCAGGATATAATGTTCTTAATTCCGCCATAATGACACCTCCTTTTGCATTTTTTCTTACAATTTAATTTTAACATATAATTTATATTTTTTCATTATTAATAAAAAATAAAATTTTATATTTTACTATTTTATAAATGAAATATTTTTTAGTACATTTAGTTATAATACAATAAATAAAAATATTTCATAGTTTTACAATACATCTGAAAAAACTTATTTATATCGTTATATAAATGATATGAATTTTATAAAATTATTTATCAGACAATAAAAAATAAGTAGAAATAAAATTCCTACTTATTTTTTATTTATTTTATTCTTCTACTAGTGTTTCACCTTCACGTAATTCTACAAGAGAAGCTAGTTTTTTCTCGAATAAGAATACTAAAACGGATACAACTACACAGACAACACCGATACCTAGTGAAAGTTTGATAATTGGTACATCTGCAATTGCTGCATATAGAAGTCCATATCCTTTTGCAGCACCGAATGTTGCTACAATCCATACAGCCATCATAATTGATAGGATGTGTTTTGGAGAGTATTTAGATACGAATGAAGCTCCAAGTGGAGAGAAGAACATCTCTGATACACTTAGTACAATGAAGAATAACACTACCCAAAGAATACTAGCTTTTTGAGTTTCTGGAGCTCCCACTCCACGACTAAATTCAGTTAATGCTAATACACCAAATGTTGCTCCAAGAAGGAATAACGCGATAGATGCTTTTTTGTATAAACTCCAGTCTCCTTGTGGACGATTAGCAAGTTTATACCATAAAACCCCTAAAACAAGCCCTAAAATAATACAAGTTAATATATTAGTAAAGTTTAATCTTGAATATCGTTATGATAACAATGTTCAAAGAATTTTTTCAAAAATTATTTTATTGCAAACAGAACAAAAAAACTTTCTTTACCCCATTTTATAAATAAATTTCATAATCTTTTAGACTTTACAAGTAGGAATTAGCAAGATTCTACATCTTCTATAAGTTTGTTTCTGTTCTCTTTTATAGGCAAGATTTTCATTTGATTTTAGCTAGATTATTTTTCTACACCCTTCTGATGTGTTTATCTTTGAATTTACAACAATCGTTAAGAAATTAACTTATGATAGAATTATACTAACGGATCCAACACTTATATCAACCATAATTACATATATTAACTTATATACATATATTTTATCCCTACTTGATTATGATAAACTTGTTTCCTCTTACTATACTTCTTGATTTTTCCAAAGTTCATAATATTCATTTTTATTCTTTAATAAGTTATCATGGCTTCCAGCTTCTATAATTTCTCCTTCTTTAAGAACAATTATATTATCTGCATGTTTTATTGTACTTAAACGATGCGCTATTGTAATTATCATTGGTTTTTCCTCTACCCCATTATCTTTCTTTAATTGTAACTTTCGTAAGTTTTTTATAATTTTTTGTTCAGTTGTTGAGTCTAAAGCACTTGTTGCTTCATCTAGTATTAAAAGGTACGGTTGCTTTAAGAGTGCTTTTGCAATAGCGAGTCGTTGTAGTTGTCCCCCACTCAGATTACCTCCATTCTCTTCTAATATTGTATCATATTTCCGTGGAAGACCTTCAATAAAATCATGTATTTCTGCATTTTTACATGCCCCAATAATTTTTTCTTCTGAGGGAATAAATTCTATCCCATATAAAAGATTCTCTCTAATACTCGCACTAAAGAAAAAGGAGTTTTGCGTTACATATGAGATTTTTGAGCGCAAATATCGTTTATTAATATTTTCTAATTTAGAACCATTAACTATTATCTCCCCTTCATCCGGCTGATAATAACTTACCAGTAGTTTTGCAATTGTTGATTTTCCACTTCCACTTTCACCTACAAAAGCTATATGTTCTTTTGGATATATTTTGAAGTTTAAATTTTTTAATACTTTCCCGCGATTCCCATATCCAAAACTAACATTTTTTATATCCCAATATTGTTGCTGTTGTGAGTAATCATCTAATATCGTGGTATTTATTGGATTACCATATTGACTGTCATCCTCTGCTTTTAAATCTAAGATTTCACCTAACCTTTTTGCTGCAATATTGGCACTCTGCAACTTAGGTTGCAGTTCTATTATTCTTTCAATTGGACCTAAAAAGTAAATTACTAGTGCATTAAATGTCAGCAATTCACCTAGCGTCATAGCTCCTTCTATTACAAATTGCGAACCCATCCATAGTATAAATAAACTAATCGCTAAGTCTAAAAAACCTTTTATTGCACTTTGTATATTTGTATATTTTCCTAACTTAAATACCTTTTTTAACACTTCTATAAAGTAGTGCTCTACTTTTATAAATACTTCTCGTTCTCCTGTATATGAGCGAATGGTCGATATCCCACGGACCGACTCTACTACATAAGAGTTTAACTTGGCATTTTCTTCCATTTGTTCTTCGTTATACTTATTATATTTTTTTTGAAAACTATAAGCCAACAATATATATATCGGCACTGCAAGTAATGTTATTAAAAACAACGTTACATTTACTAAATAGAGTATGATACTCCCTGCAATAAGCATCACCACATCCATTAAGGCTATTACAACTGCACTCGCTACTGCATCCCGTATTTTGTTAGCATCCATAAAGCGAGATATTATTTCTCCTGTTTTTCTTGTTTCAAAGAAATTTATAGGTAAACTTAACACATGATTATAATAACCAACCATAAGTGCTTTGTCTGTTCTCATACCCAAATATAAAGTAAGCTGCGATCGTGCAAAACTAAGTATGTTTTGAATAATATAAATTAAGAGTATTCCTATAGATATTATATGCAGACTTTTTATTAACCCATTCGGCACAATTTCATCAACTAAGAATTTAAAATAGAATGTACTTACAAAACCACATAAATTTAAAAATAAGGATGCTATGAAAATTCCTAGTATCAACCATTTATTTGGCCTTAATAATCTGAATATCATAGGAAGAAATTTAATACTTTCATCCCCTTTCTTAAAGTTTTGATTCCTTTTAATCAAAAGTAATATCCCAGTCCAATATTTTACAAAGTCTTCTAGTTTTTCTTTCTTTTTTCCTTTCGCTGGATCAACGATATATATCTTATTATTTTTTATTTTTTCTATAATTATAAAGTGTGTCATACCTTCTGTTGTAATTATATGAGCTATTGCTGGTAACTCTATTTTAAAAAGAGCCGTAGGAGTTTCTGCACGCACCCCCTTTACATCCAATCCTAAATATTCGCCTATTTTTATTATCCCTTTTATATTTGTCCCTTGTAAGTCTGTTCCGCCATATTCTCGAAGCTTTGATACTGAGACTCTAAAACCATAGTAATCCGAAATCATTGCCATACACACCGGTCCACACTCTTTTGGATCTATTTGTTTTATGCATTTAACTTTTTTTCGCATACCTACACCTCCGTATATAATAAAATCAGGTTTAATAAAACTTATTAAACCTGACATGTTAAACTATCTTAGCATAAACAATCTACTCTTCTATTAAAGTTTCACCTTCACGAAGCTCTACTAACATTGCTAATTTTCTTTCAAATATAGCTATTACAGCTGCAACTATTAAACACACTATCCCTATACCTAAAGATAATTTAACTATTGATACATCCGCTATAATTCTATATAAATAACTATAGCCTTTAGCTGCTCCGAATGTAGCAACAATCCAAACAGCCATCATTATTGATAAGATATTTTTAGGAGAATATTTTGATACAAACGAAGCCCCTAAAGGTGAGAAAAACATCTCAGCAAAACTAAGTACTACAAAAAATAAAATCACCCATATTAAGCTCGCCTTTTGACTTTCAGGCGCTCCTATTCCACGAGAAATTTCAGTTAGTGCTAAAATACCAAAAGTTACACCTAATAACACCAAAGCTATAGAAGCTTTTTTGTATAAACTCCAATCCCCTTGTGGGCGCTGAGCAAGTTTATACCAAAACGCACCTAATATCGGCCCTAATATTATACAAACCAAGGAATTAGTTGCATCTAACCAAGAGGTAGGCACTTTAAAACTTCCAATATTAGCATCCACGAATTTAGGCATATAATCATATAAAATTACATATGTTAAATACCAAAACGTCCAAAACACAATTGATAATAATGAAATAATAATAATTGAATAAACACGGCGTATTTCGTATTTTTCTAACGAACGATATGTTTTTTGTTTTTTTTCAATTTTCTCTTGTCCTTCTGAAAATGGTCGTTTACCTGCTTCCCCTAAAAATCGATATCCTAAAACGAACCAAATAGCTCCAACAAGACAAATTAATCCCGCAATTTTGAAGCATTGCAAGTATCCATTTGAGCTTTCCGTAGCTAATTTAACATAAATGACTCCGACTGTTGTAGTTCCTATCAAAGCACCAATATTAATAAATGAATACATTGTTGAAAATGCATCATCTTTTCTTTTTTCATCTCCTTTAAACAATAAACCTACTACTGCTTGAATGTTCCCTTTAAAAAAACCTGTCCCAATTGAAACAAGAATTATCATAATCCATAAAGAAGAATAAGTCCCCATATAACCAGCATAACTATAACCTAATGCCATAAGAACCAATCCTACTGGTATTAAATATCTTGCCCCTATATATTTATCAGCAATAAACCCTAACAATACTGGCGCTAGATAAGTAAATGCTACTAAGTTCGATTGCATTGCAGCAGCTTCTACTTTCCCTAAACCAAGTCCACTTTCTCCAAAACCACCATTAACAAATGCAGCCACTACATAAAAGTATATTAGCCATTTTGAAGAATAATATGCACACCTTTCAAACATAAATGTCATTGAACTCATATAAAAATTCCAATGTTTCCCATTACTTTTTACTTTTTCAGACATAAAAATCCCCTCTTTCATTAATCCTTAGAGAGGATAACACCTCCCTAAGGATTTTAAGTCTTGTGCAACCTAAAACCAAAATCAAGATTTAACACAAGTATTTTTCCCATAATTGGAAATATTTTAAGAATTAACGTCTCTACCAGTGGCGACCATAATATTTATAGTCATCTCTTAGTGGTAAATCGTGTTTAAGACGCCACCATACTCCAGCTGATTCCCATAAATATCCGCCCCAGCTACCACCAGACACTTCTAAAATGTCTTCTTCTGATAGTTCAGTTACGAATTCTACTTCTTTTACAATTACTTTATCCTCATTCATAATTGTCACCTCCTCCCCTTTTATTATTTTGCACCTTAAATATATCATAAAAATTTTACATTGTCAACAAAAAAAGAAAGCGGAATCATTCAGAATTTTGTTTGTTGAAATTAATTCTTCTCAGTGATATAATAAAAATATATTCGAAATATTAAAAGGAGTTGTATAATATGAAACTTTCAAGAACTAATAAAATTTTATCTAAAATGAAAGAACAAGGAATCAATCAAGCACTTATTAGCGATCCTTATTCAATCTTCTATTTAACAGGGCACCTAGAGCATCCAGGTGAAAGATTTTACGCAGTACTTCTTGATGAGAACGGAAATCACAAACTTTTCATCAACGCTTTGTTCCCACTAGATAAAGATTTAGGATTAGAAAAAGTAGTTTATTCTGATACTGATAAACCTATCGAAATTCTATCAAAATCTATCCATAATGGTTCAGTAGTTGGAATTGATAAAGTTCTTCCAGCTAGATTTTTACTACCACTTATGGATTATCTACCAGAAAGCAAATTCGTCGATGTATCTCAAATCGTTGACCGTGTTCGTATGATTAAAGATGAAGAAGAGAAAGAACTTATGCGTCGCGCTTCTCTTCTAAACGACGAAGCTTGTCAACGAGTTATCAATAGTATTTCTGCTGAAAAATCTGAAAAAGATATTGTAAAAGATCTACTTGAAATCCACGAAGATTTAGGGGTAGAAGGACTATCATTTGATCCAATTATCGGATATGGTGCTAACGGAGCCAATCCTCACGGAACAGTTGGAGATAGATATCTAAAACCAGGTGATTCAATCATTGTCGACATGGGAGGAATTAAAGATAACTACTGCTCTGATATGACACGTACTGTATTTTGGAAACAACCAAGCGAAAAAGCTCGCGAAGTATTCGAAACAGTATTAGAAGCACAAAAACGTGGTGTTGCACTGGTTAAACCAGGTGTTAGATTCTGTGATATAGATGCAGCTTGCCGTGACTATATCACTGAAAAAGGTTATGGGGAATTCTTCACACACCGCACAGGACACCACATCGGTCTTGAATGTCACGAGTACGGAGATATTTCAAGTGTTAACAAAACTAAATGTGAACCTGGAATGATTTTCTCTATTGAACCAGGTATCTATCTTCCTGGAGAATTCGGTGTTCGTATCGAAGACCTTGTTCTTGTTACAGAAGATGGTTGCGAAGTATTAAATAAACTTAACAAAGAACTAGTTGTTATCGGGGAGTAACTAGTTAATATTGTAAGGGAAATCACTATTTAATAGGAATTTAAATTTGTAACGAATAATTGTAAAAAAGCATTGTATAGCAATACACTAATAACTTAACTCATAAAAAAATAATAACTATAGTATAAAAGACGACTGATAAATTTATCAATCGTCTTTCTTTTATTATTCAAAATGTTTCTTTAAGAACTCTCCTACAATTTTCCAGTATTGTTCTCGATATTTTCTTTCTGCTTGAACGTGTTTCATACCAGGGAAACTATGAAATTCTTTTTCTGAAGTTATTAAGTTATAAGCTTCTTTACCATGTTCTAAAGGAACAAAACCATCTTCCTCCCCATGTAATACTAATGCTGGAAGTTTCGTTTCTTTCAAACCTTTCGTCGCGTCTACATCTCCAAAGAAGTATCCCGCACGAATTTTAGTTACTGTATTCGCTGCTGGAATAACTGGGAAACTTGGTAGATTAAATAATTTTTTCAATTGATAAGTAAACTCTACTTTCAAATTTACATATCCACTATCTTCTATAAAAGTTTTTACATTTGATGGTAAGTTTTTACCTACTGCATTCATTACAGTAGCAGCTCCCATACTAATTCCAAATAACGCTGTATCAGCATTATTATTTTCAGCTGATATTTTCTTCACCCAATTAACTAGGTCATCAGAATCATAGCCACCCATTGAGATAAAATCACCTTCACTATTACCATGGGCAATTAAGTCTGGGGCAAAAACACTATATCCCATATCGTAGAATTTTTTAATATAGTTAGCCATTTTCTTAGCATCACTAGTATATCCGTGAACTACAAAGATCCACTTCTTAGCATCGGGATTAACAAACTTATAACCTACCAGCTTGTTCTTGGTAACAGACTCCATTTCTGTAACTTGTTTTGTCTCATCAAACCACTTGTTTATGGTTGTTTTATCCTCTTTACTACCATCACTATCTTGATTTACTATACCACTTTTATCAACTTTCGGATTCAACCCAAAGTTATAGAAATAATTTCCAACAAAACCAAATGCAACAACTAAAACAATTAGTAGTGTTGCTAATATTTTTTTAAAATGCTTTTTCACTTTTGTCTACCTTTCATTTTCAATTTCAATAAAACTATTATACTATTGCTTCTAATAAAAGTAAACAAAAAATAACACCAATAGAGACTTCTAATATCTCTATTGGTAAACTTTGTATTATTCTATTCCGTATTTTTCTTTAATAGCATCTGCTACAACCATACCCGTAAACCATGCTACCATTAAATTATATCCACCGATTTCTCCATGTAAATCTAGTATCTCACCAGCGAAATATAAATTCTCTATTTTTTTATGACTACACGTTTTTGGACTTACTACTTTTAAATCTACTCCTCCCGAAGTTGTAAATGCGTATTCTAAAGGCATCGTCTTAACATCAATTAATTCATAACGTTTGATTTTCGTTACAAACTTCCTTAACTCCTTCTTACTAACATTTTCTGGGAAATATTTTTCTATCATAAAATTGTAAAAGCTCTTAGGTAATTCCCCTTGTAGGAATTTATTATCTTCCCACAATTTAGCAAATAGTTCCTCTTCATTTAGTTCAGGATAAAAATCCAAGTAAAACTTATCTTCAGGATACCTTGCTACAAACTCACCCATAGATATTGATAACGGACCACTTAATCCTTTATGTGTAAACAACAAATCTCCGCTTCTTTCATTTTTCTTATGGAACATCCTCACATTTTGCAGCGCAACTCCTGATAGTTCTGTAAAATCTTCAAATACTAAGGCTACTTCACTAGGATATATTTTCGTAATCTTAACCCCGTGTTTTTTCAGAATTCTATGTAGCGAACCATCACTTCCACTTTGAGGGTATGTTTTTCCACCTGCACACACTACTATATTCTTTCCATAGTATGTATCCACATTTGTTTTTACACCTACTAGTTTATCATCTTCAAATACTAAGTCTTCTACTTTTTCCTTATAGTTAATCTTTGCATGGTCTATTTTAAAAGCATTAACTACATCTCTAGCCTTCTCACTAGCTGGATATAATCTTCTATTTTCTTGTTTTAATTTCAAATTATGTTTATCAAAAAACTTCTTAACATTATATTTATGATACGCACTTCTTAAAAATCTACCATTATGCACAGCGGCTACAAAATCTTCAGCATTATCGCTACTCATAACATTACAACGCCCATTACCAGTTAAAAGTAATTTTATCCCCGCTCTTCTATTTTGCTCAAGAACCAGAACTTTCAAACCACTATCATTAAGCCTATCAGCTATCATAAGCCCCGCACTACCAAGACCTATTACAATTACATCATATTTCATCTTAAATCTCAACTTTCTCTTATAAAATCAAACATCATCTAATTATAACACGTAATGATTTAGTTTCAAATTTTTCCTTATGGAAATTATAATAAGATTATTTACTATAGTTAAAATTTCTTAAATCTCCTCCTTCTTATTGGAATTTTTCCTTATTTTGTAATATACTAGAGTGTATATGTTTAGAATTATTTTCTCATTCATTCATTATGAACTGAATAGTGGGCTAACATTATTCTAAACAAGTTTGAAATAAAGGATTGAAATAATGAAACTAAAAAAAATTAGTATTTTGATTTTACTTCTTGTTTTCTTAATTCCAAACTTCACAAAAGCTGAAGATAACTTCCTAGATAATAATGCGGTAATTGATTTTAGCGACGTTAATTCTCATCTAGTTGTTTCGGAATTAAATACTGGAAAAATCATTTCTAAACGTGGAGAAAATGAAAAAGTATCAGTAGGTAAACTTCCTAACTATCTTGCACTTTACCTACTTGTTGACAATTTAAAAAATAATAAAATAACATTAGATTCAAAAATTGATATTAAAAATAGTGATGATATATTAACTAAATATAAATTTGAATCAGCTATTACCGTTAAAGATGCTATCTTCTTATTAGAAAATGAAGCGTCAAATGGTCTTAACCAAGCAATCTTTAGTCATTTCAATATCGATATTACAAAAGCTAAGGATATACTTGCAACTATGTCTCTTAACGATACAAAACTAGAGACTTTTGATAACAACAGTTCTACTAATATTAGTACTGCGAAAAATATTTCATATCTGACTAGTTTAATATTAAAAACTTATCCAGAAATAACAGAAATAACAAAAAATCCAGAACACACACTTGCTACTGGAGAAAAAATTAAAAATAGTGTTGAGTTTAAAGAATCTGATAAATTTAGAGTTTTAGGACTAGATTATTCTGAAAAGAACAGCGTTACATATGCATATAGCGGTAATACTAAACTTATCATTACTGTGCTAAACCAAAGTGATGATAAAGCTGCTTATTTTGATAAACTTCAAAAATCTTATGACTACTTATTTACAAACTATCAATATAAACTAGCACTTAAAGCTGGTACTTATACAATAAATAATGAAAAAATTACCTTCAATGAAGATATTTATGATTTATTCTATGAAAAACATTCTATAAAAGATGTAACATATTTACTAATGAATAAGAAAATACTTCTTTTCCAAAAATATGAAACTACATCTGCAAATGAAGGAACAGTTTTTTCTGAGTTCGCCTCTAATAACAACACTGGTACATTCGATAAAGTTAAGTCAAACTTTATCAACGATGAGAACTTTGATAAAAAAGATAACTACGAAAAAACTACTATTGTTATAGATCGTACGAAGTACTTTGCTACTGGTATACTGGCAATATATACACTTGTTTTTGCAGCACTATACGTTATGAGACAAGTGGTTAGAAAGGATTAGATATGGAGCAAAATAATTTAGTTTTTGAAGTAGAAGGTGCTATTTACGAACTTGTCTACAATTTTAAAGATGCCTTCCAAAAAGAAACGTTTGAAGAGAAATTAGTAGACGTTTTAAAAAATAAACCCTATATTGTCGGAGATATTTCTCATGAAAAACTACGACTTACTGGATTTATTTTAACAAAGGATAACAATAATCCTAAGAACATAAACAACCTTGAAGATTACATTCTAGAATACTGTAATTTTGGAGCACCGTTCTTTGTAGTAAAAAAACGAAACTCATAAAAGAAATAAGGCTGACCCAAAAGTCATAAAATTTAACAAAGTGTATATGAGAACTCATAGACGCAGTGGTTTATTGATATCTAAATTCGCTTTATAAAAGCTTTTTAGATATCTAATAAACTGCGCGGGGGTGACTCGACAAAATCGATTTCTACGAAATCACGATTTTTGAGTCACTCCCATTTTTCTATATAAACTTAGCGCATACAGCTTCTGGAACAGTAATCTCTGAATCAACAACTGTTAACTGTCCTGTCGTTTTATCTATTCGATATACAGTAATCGTTCCACTATTTTCATTCGTCGCTAGCGCAAACTTATTATCTTTTGATAAATCAAAATCTCTAGGCCCTTTACCAAAAGTACTAATAGTTTGAATTTGTTTTAATCCATCTTTAGTATTTTCAAAAACAACTATCGCATCTTGTCCTCTGTTAGAAACATATATATACTTATTGTCATTTGAAATTTTTATCGCACTACCTTTATTTTCTAGTGTAAACCCTTCTGGTAATGTAGAATAATATGTTGGATTAGCTAAATTCCCCTTTCCATCATAATCAAATCTAATTATTTCACTAGTAAGTTCCGTCATTACAAAAGCTTGTTTTTCATCACTACTAAATACTATATGACGAACTCCACTTCCATCTTTAGCTTTAAAAGTAGCTACTTTTTCTAGAACTCCCTCATTAAGTTTATACGATGTAATTTCATCAGTTCCTAAATCACATGAGAAGACATACTTTTCACTTGGAGTAAAGCCAGAGAAATGAACATGGGGTTTTTCTTGTCTTTCATGTACTCCACTTCCTTCATGATGGTCAGTCGATAGAAGTTTTACTAATTTCCCATTTTCAACAGAGTAACTATCAATTGTACCTAAATGATAGTTGGCTGATAATAAAGTATTTTTCTCTGAGTTCAATTCCACATAACAAGGAGGATTTCCTTCTTGAGCTACTGATGTTAATTCTTTCAAGTTACCATTCTCTTCAACCTCAAAGCTAGAAACAGCTCCTTTTCCATCTACTCTAGATACACTATATAAATACTTGTTATCATTAGATAATGCTAAATACGTTGGATTGTCAACCTTTGCTGTATTTCTAACTTCTAATACTTTCCCTTCTTCTGATAAGTCTACTAAGTATATCCCTTCACTGTCTTGTTTTGTATATGTTCCAATATATGCTCTTACCATTATTTTTCCTCCTACTTTCTATATATTAATTATAACATTTTCCAAAAAATTTTTATAAAATTTTCTCTCACCTATTATTCGTATAAACCAAAATTATCATTTTTTTTGAAAACTAAAAATCCTGTTTTACGGATTTTTCATCATTTTCATAAAGTTAAAATTCGTTTTTTGTTGTTTTTTTGTCAAAAAATCAATTTTTCAAAGAAAAAAACTCCAAAAATTCTAACATTTAAGATTTTACATATCTCAAACTTCTTGTTATAATAGACTATATTAATAAAAGTATATTTTAGGAGGAAAACCGTGAAACACGAATTTATATTAGTTCTTGACTTTGGTAGTCAATATAACCAACTTATCACTCGTCGTGTACGTGAACTTGGTGTATATTCTGAACTACATGACAATGAAATTTCTATAGAAGAAATCAAAAAAATGAACCCTAAAGGAATCATCCTTTCAGGTGGACCAAACTCAGTTTACGAAGAAAACTCTCTTACTATTGATGATGAAATCTTCAACCTAGGTATCCCTGTTCTAGGTATTTGCTACGGAATGCAACTTATGCAACACAAACTAGGAGGAAAAGTAGAATCTGCAACAAGTAGAGAATACGGAGCTCACAATGTTGATGTAACTCCAGGAGCTAAACTATTCGAAGGCACTCCTGCTTCTCAACAAGTATTAATGAGTCACTCTGATAAAGTAGTTGAACTTGCTGAAGGATTCAAAGTTGTCGCAACAAGTGATAACTGCCCAATCGCAGCCGCTGAAAATGTAGAGAAAAACTTCTACTGCTTCCAATTCCACCCAGAAGTGCGTCACTCTGAATACGGTTATGACTTAATTAGAAACTTCATCCGTAACGTGTGTAACTGTACTGGCGATTGGACAATCCAAAACTTCATTGATGAGAAAATCGAAGAAATTCGTGCAGAAGTTGGAGATCAAAAAGTTCTTTGTGCGTTATCTGGTGGTGTAGACTCATCAGTTGTAGCTGCCCTACTAGACAAAGCAATCGGTGATCAACTTATCTGTATGTTTATCGACCACGGTTTACTTCGCAAAGGTGAAGCTGAAGCTGTAATGAACACATTCAGTAAAGAAATCGAAGGTGGATTCAACATGAATCTTATTAAAGTCAATGCTAAAGATAGATTCTTAGGAAAACTTAAAGGGGTAAGTGATCCAGAACAAAAACGTAAAATCATCGGAAATGAATTCGTTTATGTATTCGATGAAGAATGTGCTAAACTACATGACGTACCATTCTTAGCTCAAGGTACTCTTTACACTGACGTTATTGAATCAGGAACTAAAAACGCTCAAACAATCAAATCTCACCACAATGTAGGTGGATTACCAGAAGATATGCGTTTTTCTCTAATCGAGCCTCTTAACACTCTATTCAAAGATGAAGTTCGTGCATTAGGAGAAGCTCTTGGTCTTCCTCATGAAATTGTTTGGCGCCAACCATTCCCAGGACCTGGACTTGGTATTCGTGTCCTTGGAGAAGTAACAGAAGAAAAACTTCAAATCGTACGCGACAGTGACTTCATATTACGTGATGTTATCGCTAAACGCGGATTAGAAGGCGAAATTTGGCAATACTTCACATGTCTTCCAGACATTCGTTCAGTAGGAGTTATGGGAGATGTACGTACATACGACTACACAGTTGCAGTTCGTGCCGTAACAAGTATCGACGGTATGACAGCAAGCTGGGCTCACATTCCATTTGAAGTACTAGAAGAAATCTCAGCTCGTATCGTAAACGAAGTTGCTCACGTTAACCGCGTAGTCTACGACATTACTAGTAAGCCACCAGCAACTATTGAATGGGAGTAATGCGGTGTACATTTGAATTATTAGGAGTTTAACGACGACATAATTCTTAGGTACAGCGTATGCAACAAGAACTTTAATCTTAACGAACAAAGCGAGGAAAAGATTATTAGTTCTAACTGCCCATATGTTAAAATATATAGATTGAAAATTAGTTAAAACACTATGGATTGTCTCCAAAGTGTCTCCAAAAAGACCTTATCAAAAACTATTGATAAGGTCTTTTTATTAAAATCTTTGATTTCTTACCTTATCTACACTAAAATATAAATATAAAAATAGATAATCAAGAATAATACATTCAACACCAAATTTTATCAAAATAGCAACATTTCAATTTCTTGTGACTATTTGTATGATACTTATTATCTGTGTTATAATTAAATGGAATTATAATTTTGAGAGGAAAATAATATGGATTTAATAATTAAAAAAATAATAGACAAGAAAGAAAAAGAAATAATATCAAAAGAGGTTCTTTACGACCTTCCTGAATGGTTTGGTCTACCTGAAAGTACAAAAGAGTATATTGAAGATTCACAAGATAAACCGTTTTTGGCTTGCTATGCAGATAATGAAGTTGCAGGTTTTATCGTATTAAACGCAACAAGTAAGGATACTGCAGATATTTTTGTAATGGGTATAAAGAAAAAATTTCATAGAATGGGAATTGGAACAAAACTAAATACAGAATTCGAAAATATGGCAAAAAATCTTGGATATTCTTACTCACAGGTAAAAACTGTAAAAATGGGACACTACAAAGAATATGATATTACTAATGAATTCTATATCGCAATGGGTTATAAAGAATTAGAATGTTTTCCTACCTTATGGGACGAATGGAATCCATGTCAAATATATATTAAATATTTAGGGGAATAATACTTCAATAATATTTTATTTATAAATAAAATATTTTAGTATCTAAAAGCTCAATGAATAAAAATAAAAGTAGTATATTTACCAAGAAACTTGATATAGTTTAATATAGTTTACTTTTAAAAACTAAATACAAGATAAATACAAATTTATATCCTACCATTTTCCCCGCCAATAATTTTCGGTGGGGTCTTTTTATTAAGATCTTTGATTTCTTACCTTATCTATGATAAAATATGAATATAAAAAGAGAGAGCCGTTTTGAAGACGGTGGCTCGAATATGTAATTATTAAATAACTATCTTACCCAAAGCCAAAGTGTAAAGATGGTTATTTTTTATTGTCTTTTTTTAACGCTACAATACATGCATTAACTACTGAAACTATCAATAGATTTATTACAATAATCGTCTGTATAATTTCATAAGCTGACAAAATCATTGCAATTAAATTCCGTTTATGCTAAAATAAAAGCATAAAAGAGAGAGCCGTTTTAAAGACGGTGGCTCTGGTTAAGTAATTTTTATAACCATCTTATCTCGCCAAAGTATAAAGATGGTTATTTTTTATTGTCTTTTTTCAATGCTACAATACATGCACTAACTACTGAAACTATCAATAGATTTATTCCAATAATCGTCTGTACAATTTCGTAAGCTGACAACTTGCTACTCCTTTCGTCAAGATTTTAGTGTATGCGAGCATAGCA
>NZ_JAQMFS010000049.1 GCF_028308085.1 Gemella haemolysans | reverse complement strand
GAAAGTGGTAAGATAGCTGCTTTAAACGGAGCAAGAGCTGGGTGGAATTTAAGAACTGTACGAGTATCATTTTCTCCAACCTCTTCTTCGTTGTAAGCATCGCATAAAAATGCTAAAAGAACACGGTCTACCCCTACAGATGGTTCGATACAATATGGGATGAATTTTTCATTTGTACTTAAGTCTTGATAAGTTAAATCTTGACCAGAGTGTTCCATATGTTGTTTTAAGTCGTAATCTGTTCTTGAAGCAATACCCCAAAGTTCTCCCCAACCAAATGGGAATTTGAACTCGATATCTGTAGTTGCATTTGAATAGTGAGATAATTCTTCTTGATCATGATCACGAAGACGGATATTTTCTTTAGTCATACCTAAGTCTAATAAGAATTTCTCACAACTGTTTTTCCAAGTTGTGTGCCAATCTAATTCTGTTCCTGGTTCACAGAAGAATTCTAATTCCATTTGTTCGAATTCACGAGTACGGAAGATGAAGTTACCTGGTGTAATTTCGTTACGGAATGATTTACCAATTTGCCCAATACCGAATGGTAATTTCTTACGCATACTACGTTGAACGTTTTTGAAGTTAACGAAGATACCTTGTGCTGTTTCTGGACGTAGGTAAATTTGGCTTGTAGAATTTTCTACTACACCTTGGTTTGTTTTAAACATTAGGTTAAATTGACGAATGTTAGTGTAGTCATGGCTACCACATTCTGGACATTTAATGTTTTCACGATCGATAATAGCTTCTAATTCTTCAAATGGAAGACCATCAACTACTACATCCTCATTTTTTTCGTTGAAATAGTATTCTTCGATTAATTTATCTGCACGAAGACGTGATTTACAAACTTTACAGTCCATCATAGGGTCACTGAAGTTACCTACGTGGCCAGATGCTTCCCAAGTACGTGGGTTCATGAAAATAGCTGCATCTAACCCTACGTTATACGGTGATTCTTGAATGAATTTTTTCCACCATGCTTTTTTTACGTTATTTTTTAATTCTACACCTAGTGGACCGTAATCCCAAGTATTAGCTAATCCACCATAAATTTCAGATCCTTGAAATACGAATCCTCTATTTTTTGCTAGAGATAAAATTTTCTCCATTGTTGTTTCCTCCTTATTAATAAAAATATAAAAAGCCCTAGATATGCCGAAGCACATCTAGGGACGAAATAATTTCCGCGGTTCCACCCTGATTAGTAAAAACTCAACTTTAACAATATTAAATTGTATTTAACGCCAATATTGTTGCTGAACTCTCACCATCATCAGCTCGCTTACTTACTTTACATTCTATCACTAAATTTATAAATTTTCAAGTTAAATTCATAAAAATATCATGAATACGTTCACTTCTTAACGATAGATTATTTAAGTTAGATTTTCATCTTATTATTTTCATCATTATATACAACTTTTAATCAATAAGGTTGTACTCAGTATTTATAGATGTTATAATAGAAAATGATTAAAATTTAATAAGGAGGGTCTATGAGATTTTCATTAACTCGTGGTAATGTTAACCACCTACTTCTTAGTGGAATTATTTATATATTAGCAGTATTTGTTATTCCACTTCAACTCCCTCGAAACATTAGCGTTGATAATCGTGTAACTATTGTGTTGTTTTTATCTTTAACAGCTACCTTTATTCTTGGTTATATAGCAAGAAAAGGAACTAACGATATAGATAGACAACAGTCAAAATACAACTTTATCACCCTATTTGCAATTGGAATTATTGGATTTATTTCGATGATGTTGCTTCAAGGTATTTTGAACGGTTTGTTAGTATACCTATCAAACTTTTTCAACTTTCCTACTAAAAGTAAAAACACAAGTAACGTCGTTGAAGTATTAAAATTAAAACCATACTTCATACTATATGTAGCTGTACTAGGACCAATAATGGAAGAATTATTCTTTAGAAAAGCAGTATTTGGATATTTTTACGATGCAATGATAGGTAGTAAAAAATGGATTAGATTCACTATTCCTGCATTAATCACAGGAATTATATTCGCACTACCTCATGACGGTTTCTCACCAATTATGATTGTCTATATCGGTATGTCATTCGTATTTTCTTATCTATATTTACATACAAAAAGAATAATTACACCTATCGTAGCTCATATTCTAATGAACAGCTTAGTAGTTCTAGTGCAATTTTTCGTAAATTAGGAGGTAAATATGTCATCAAAAACTTGGTTATCGTCTAACTACTTTTTACAATTTTTAGTAACGGGTACTTTTTTACCATTCTGGATGGTATATCTGACTTCTGTAAAAAACTTAAGTGTTCTAGAGGCCAGTTCGATATTCTCAATGTTGTATTTCGCTAGGGTTATCAGTGGTATATTTTTAAGTCCGTATTTAATAAAAAAATACAACTTAAATATTACGATGAAATTATCTGTTGCTTCAGGTCTTATCCTTGCGATAAGTTATGGATTCACAAACGAAAAGATATTATTAGGAATTATCACATTCCTATTCGGATTAATTTACTTTATGATTAGTCCACTTGTAGAAGGTTTAGCTTCTTTATTTTTACGTGAAGAAAATATTGACTACGGGAAAGCAAGAACATACGGATCACTTGGATATACAGTTGTTGGTATATTTATCGGAGGAGTATTGGGTTATGTAGGTAATGGAGCACTATATTACATACTTATATTTTTAGTAGCATTATATTTAGTATTTATGTTCCTACCACAGCCTAAATTGGTAAAAAACTTAAACTTAGATAATAACAGTAACAACGATAAAAAAGAAAGCCTATATGGCTGGGTATTAAGAGATAGAAATGCGATATTGTTAATAGCAACTATTTTCTTTTATCAACTTTCTCACACAGCATACAACAATTATAACGCTATATATTTAGAAAGTATGAATATATCAGCTAAATGGTTATCAGGAGTAATCTTAAACGTATCAGTTATAGCAGAAATAATCTTCTTTATCTTTTCGAAAAGATTGGTAGATAAAATAAAACCAAAAAATCTATTGGTGTTCGCGGGAGTTTGCGCCGTGATACGTTGGTCAGCCTTAGCAACTTTCCATAATATCTATGTATTTACAGTAATGCAAACATTTCATGCAATAACATTCGCAGTTGCACATATAGCATTCATATTAATGCTAAATAGAGATTACAACAACAAAGAGATTATAGATATGCAAAATCTATATACAGCGATTTGTTTCCAACTAAGTATGGCTATAGGATTGTATATTATGGGAGCACTGTGGGATATTAGTACTTCATACGTGTTCTACGCATCAGCAATTATCGCAGCTATAGGAACAGTAGTTGCAACGAGATTAAAAGCAAAAAGATAAAAATAAATGACCTTGAAAGTTCAGATTGACTGAGTTCAAGGTCATTTTTGTATAGGTTTTAATAAATAATTCGGAGAATGGTTTATAAATACCAAACTCCGAATTTTTAATTATCTACGAAGAATTCTCTTCACTAATTTTATTAGTTTGAATTTCAACGGATTAGGATAATAGCGGAATGTTCCCATTTTTCTAACAACATATCCATTGAAGTTTTGCTTAAATCGTAACACTCCATCAGTCCCATCAAAAATTCCTTGAATACCCAAGAAATTATACAATGGAATACCTCTTTTTATAGATTCTAGCATTACATATTCTTGTAGTAATGTTGGAGAATAAAATTTATTAAATTCTGTGTACGATCCACTAAATAAATATGTACTCTCCTGTCCGCTATAAATGAATAAGCTTCCTGATAGTACTACTTCTTCTTTTCCATATTTAGAAATAAAACCTTCAGCTTCTTCTATACGATTATCATATGTTTCAATCTCACGATTTAATTCTTTTGATAATCGATTAAACTTAGCTGATTTTTTCTCTCCAGGATTTTCCTCAATAAGTTTTTCTAACTTATCTACAATTGTTTTTTTATTACTTTGAAGATTCAATAAATATTCCTCAAAATTAATAGTAGCAATCATAAACTCCGCATCTTCTCCAAAACTATCATAGAAATCTTCATAATATTCTAGGGGTTTATCACTATAATCACGTCTATTACTAGTAGAAGCTGTGATATCTTTAAATATTTGTAGTTCATCTCTTTCTAGTTTTCTAACTTTAATACCGAAACTTTTGGCTTTCTTTAATAATTGTTTTCCTTTTTTACCGAAAGAATTAACTAGAGTTTCTTCTGTTATTCCTTTCATATCTTTTACATAATGCCAATCTGGTTCACCATCTGGATAACCAGTTGTTAAACCATCATGCGTATAACCAAGTTCTACTAATTCTCTAACGAAATGTTTATTTTCTTCACCGATAGGTTCACCATCACTGTTAAATTCTTGATATGTGTTATAAGGTTTAACTATTAATTCTATTACCCCTTGTTGTTTAGCATAATCTTTTAAACCATTATAAAAATCCTTTAACTTAGATTCATCAGTATATATCGGTCCAGATTTCAATTCCATATATAATCCGCCAGCCATAGGTTTGCTGAAGACAATACTTGAAACTAGAGTTTCTCCATTTTCTTTCCAAGCAACATACTTTATCGTAAATCCTCTTTTCTCTAACAAATTAGCCATTGGTACTTTTTGTATAAAAGATGCACTATCTACAATTTTCGTATGATTATTAAACTCATCTTGAGTTATTATCTCAAATGACATAAATTACCTACCTTACTATATTTTTTAGTATATAAAATTGGGCAAAACTTTTAATCAATAAAAATTTCAACTTCACTTTGCCCGTTATAGTTTATTAATATTTTAATAATTTAAAACTAAGTTCAATAAACTACTTTTCAATATCTTATTCAGTACAATTTACAATGATCTTAACCGCTATAGTTTACACCATCGCTACTAATTGTATCATGCATACTTTTATATTTCAACAAAAAAGAGATTAATTAATATATTATTTACGGAAATTTAATACTAATAATTACTTATATTGAATAAATCCAGGAATGAAGTTATCTCATATCCTGGATTCTAATTATATTTTATAATAATAAAAAAAGGAGTTTGAAATCAAACATCCTTTTTTATTTTACGTCAGTATTATTTAGCTGCGTGAGTTTTTGGTAAAACTCTGTTAGCTTTAACAGGACCGTTCATTACTTTACCATCTTTAGTAATAGTTTTAAGAACGTTACCTTTTTGGTCTTTAATCACAACTGAACCATCTTGTTTTTTCTCAACAGTTACATCTTTACCAGTTTGGTTTTTGATGTCTTCAGCAATACGTGTTGGGTTTGGTTTGTTATCTTCTACACCAGTTTTATCGTTCCAGTAGTTACCTTGACGAACTGCTGCTGCTCTGTATTGTTCTTGTAATTTTTGAACATAGCGGTTTTTAACAGTGTTGTAGATTTCATCAAATGATCTACCTGCAGTAGCTTTTGCAGCTGCAACTTTAGCTTCTAAAGCTTCTTTTTTAGTAGTGAAGTCGTGTCCTGAGTATCCAGAATCTAAGAATGCTTTTAATTCTGCTTGAGCAGCTTTAAGAGCTTGACTTCCTTGTTGATCAAATTGTCTTTGAGCTTCAGCACGGATTTCAGCTTCGTGAGCAGCTACTTGAGCATTTGCTTCATCAGCGATGTCGCGTTCAGAAACATATTTTTTTTGAGTTAGTTGGTTTGAGTTACTTGCATTTTCACCTTGAGCTAAAGCAAGAGGAGCAACTGTAGTAGCTACTAAACCAGCTGATAATACTGATAATAATACTTTTTTGTTCATAGTATTACATCTCCTTTACATAATTAATATTAATTTTAATACAATCGTATTCGTATATATAGATATTATATTGAGTTTTGGAATAAAAGTCAAGTTGTTTTCTTAAGTTTTTTAAGATTTTTTGTTAAAATTAGGCATTAAATAGGTTTTTTTCTATTTCATTACTATTTTCATATAACATTTAGTTGACATATTTACCTGTAAATATAACTTAGGTAAATAATTTTAACATGACAATTTATAAATTAAATAATTTATTAAATCACCTGTTATTCTTTATACTTACTATACTAAAGAACTTCTTAAATAAGCATTAACTAGTTTATGAGTTTGTTCTACTGAATCTATGTGCGTTCTTTCATAAGAGTGACTTGACTCTATTCCTGCACCTAATAATGCATGTTTTACTTCTGCCCCTGCTCGCATAGCTGCCGAAGCATCACTTCCATAATATGGATATATATCTAGTTTGTATTCTATTCCATTTTCTTTAGCTAGACTCACTAAATGATTTCTGAACTCATAATTATATGGACCACTAGCATCTTTTACACAAATAGACACTGTATATTCATCAGTTTGTTGATCATCACCCATTGCACCCATGTCAACTGCAAGGTACTCTACTGCTTCTTTCGGAAGACTTGAGTTAGCTCCATGCCCTACTTCTTCAAATACACTGAACATGAAGTGTGTTGTATATGGAAGTTCAACATTTTCTTCTTTATATCTTCTTAATAAATCTAATAATATAGCTGCACTAACTTTATCATCTAAAAATCTACTCTTAATGAATCCTGTATCTGTAACGATGGTTCTAGGATCAAAACTAATGAAATCTCCTACGTCAATTCCTAATTCGCGTGTTTCTTTTTCGTTAGTTACTTTGGCATCTAATCTTACTTCCATATTATCTTCTGTGCGTTCTACAGTGCCCGCATCTCTATATACGTGTGTGCTAGTTTGATGAACTAAGATTGTTCCACTTACAGTTTTTCCTGTACTTGCTACATGGACAAGACAGTTTTCTCCTTCTATCATGTTCCAAGGATAACCACCGACTTTAGCTAGTTTAAGTCTTCCGTCAGGTTTTACCGCACGAACCATAGCGCCTAGAGTATCAACGTGAGCAGTAACTACACGATGTTTAGAATTATCTTTACCTAGCACTACTACATTTACTCCACCTTTATTAGTTCTTATTGAATTGTAGCCAAGTCTTTCTAATTCTTCTACTAAGTAATCAGAGATTTCTTTAGTATAACCAGTAGGTGATACTATACTTGTTAGTTTTTTTAAATAATTTATTGTTTCTTGCATTGGAATTCTCCCTTCTATAAAAAAAGACCCATGCAAAGCATGAGTCTTAAAATATGTTTCGTAGTTATTATGCTTTGTTTCTTGAACCGAAGATATCGATTTTTTCGTGAACCATAGCTTTAATAGCTTCAAATCCAGGGTTTAATAATTTACGAGGGTCGAAACCTTTAGGTTTTTGATCTCCACCTTCTTCAATGTATTTACGTGTAGCTTCAGCAAATGCTAATTGACATTCAGTGTTAACATTAACTTTAGATACTCCTAGAGAGATAGCTTTTTGGATTTGGTCAGTTGGGATTCCTGAACCACCGTGTAATACTAATGGAATTCCACCAGTGATGTTAGAAATTTTTTCTAATGTTTCAAAGCTTAATCCAGCCCAGTTTTCTGGGTATTTACCGTGGATGTTACCAATACCTGCAGCTAGGAAGTCAATTCCTAAGTCAGCCATTGTTTTACATTCGTTTGGATCAGCTAATTCACCGCTACCGATAACTCCATCTTCTTCTCCACCGATTGAACCTACTTCACACTCGATAGAAATACCTTTAGAGTGAGCTAAAGCGATCATTTCTTTAGATTTAGCGATGTTTTCTTCGAATGGATAGTGAGATCCGTCGAACATTACTGAACTAAATCCAGCTTCGATAGCTTTTTGAGTTCCTTCGTATGAACCGTGGTCTAAGTGTAATGCTACAGGAACTGTAATTTTCATTTCTTCTACCATAGCTTTAACCATAGCTGCTACAGTTCTGAAACCAGTCATGTATTTAGCTGCTCCTTCACTTACACCTAAGATTACTGGACTTTTTGCTTCTTCACAAGCTGCTAAAATAGCTTTTGTCCATTCTAAGTTATTGATGTTGAAATGCCCTACAGCATATCCTTCTTTTCTTGCTTTTACAAGCATGTCTTTTGCTGGTACTAATACCATGTTGTTTGTCCTCCTTAAATAACTACTTACTATATATTATAATACTACACTTTTTAGAAAAAATAAACTATTTTCTTCTATAATTTTCAATTAAGTGTAATATTTATTAAATTTTAACATATTAATTCTTCTATTCTTTGGTATCACAAGCTTTTGTTGTTAACGTATACATCATTAACTTCTTAGTTTTTTCAAATTCCAACCTAAAATTTCATAATCAAATTTCTTAAAAATTTTCATTTATTTAATCTATTTAATTTTTTTCTCTAAACTAAGTTCTTATACTAGTACACCTTTAATTTTTTAAAAAATCACCCCAAAATTAGCTGTTTAAACTAATATTTGAGGCGATATATTATACTTTATACTATTTGTCTAATTTAGACATAGTCTCAACCATATACTCAGGAATTTCTGTTTCAAAATATAAATGTTCTCCTGTAATTGGGTGGTTGAATTCGATACTTTTTGAATGAAGTGCTTGTCCATTAGTATTTAATGTTTTTCTCGGCCCATATACTGGATCGCCTACTAATGGGTGGTTGATGTATTTCATATGTACTCTGATTTGGTGAGTACGTCCAGTTTCTAGTTCACATTCGATAAGTGTATATTTCTCAAATCTATCTACTACTTTAAAGTGTGTAATAGATGGTTTTCCTTCATCGATAACAGCCATTTCTTTACGTTCTTTTGGATTACGAGCTATTGGAGCATCAATCGTTCCATAGTCATGTTTTATACTACCATGAACAAGAGCATAATATTTTCTCTTAACATCTTTATTCGCAATCATCTCAGATAATTTAACGTGTGCTTTATCATTTTTCGCAACGATTAATAAGCCTGAAGTATCTTTATCAATTCTGTGAACAATTCCTGGTCTAATAGTTCCATTTATACTTGAAAGTTCACTGTGGAATAATAAGGCATTTACTAATGTTCCATCTTTGTGTCCTACTGATGGGTGAACAACCATACCTTTAGCTTTATTTACAATAATTAAATCATCGTCTTCATATACAATATCAATTGGAATATCTTGTTTTACAACGTCTAATTCTTCGGGTTCCTTGTATTCAATAGTAATAACATTACCTTCTTTTAATTTATAATTTGTTTTAATACTATTTCCATCTACTTTTATATAACCTTCAGAAATTAAGTTCTGGATATTTGTTCTAGAAACATCTGTTAATTCTTGTTGTAAAAATTTATCGATTCTTTCACTTTTCGGTGAAGTATATATAATTTTTTGTGTATCCATTACTTCCTCCTTTTTTCATACTATACTATCTTAACATATACATTCAAAAAAACAAAATAAAATATAGTAGAATTGTTTTAAAATATGATACTTCTATAGTATTCCAATCTCAATATTCTTTAAATAGTAAAAATTAATCAATTTCTATCACTTCCACTATTCTCCTATCTATATTATAATGTTATAGAAAGAATTAATTAACCTTTTGTGTGAGTTACTTTATTTTTACAAAATTACTCACAATACTACTATTAAAAAAGGAGTGAATTTTTTGGAAATTAATAGATTACATGTAGATTTTGATCTTCAGAGTAAATACGAACCTAAAGGCGACCAGGTGAATGCTATTGCCGAACTTACTGAAGGTTTAAATAAAGGAGAAAAATATCAAACTTTACTTGGTGCTACTGGTACTGGTAAAACTTTCACTATAGCAAATATCGTGAAAAACGTAGGTAAACCTACCCTAGTTCTTGCCCACAACAAGACACTAGCAGGACAACTTTACAACGAGCTTAAAGAATTTTTCCCGAACAACCGAGTTGAGTATTTCGTTTCATACTACGATTACTTCCAACCAGAAGCATATGTTCCATCAACAGATACTTATATAGAAAAAGATTCTTCTGTGAACGATGAAATTGATAAACTTCGACACAGTGCAACATCATCTTTATTCGATCGAGATGATGTAATTATAGTTTCGAGTGTCAGCTGTATATATGGTTTAGGGTCTCCAGAAGAATATTCTTCTCTAGTGCTATCATTACGAGTTGGCGATGAAATTAATCGTAATAAAATAATGGAAAAACTAATCAGCATTCAATATATGAGAAATGATATCGAGTTTACTCGTGGTACTTTTAGAGTTCGTGGTGATGTTATTGAGATTTTCCCGGCATCTCGCAGTGAAAATTCGGTTCGAGTAGAAATGTTTGGAGATGAAATAGATCGTATCCGTGAAATTAATCCACTTACTGGGGAAGTGCTAAGTGAACTTGAACATATTGCAATTTACCCTGCCAGTCACTTCGTAGCTGGTGATGAAAAAACTAAAGAAGCTATTAAAAGGATTCGAGCTGAATTAGAAGAAAGATTAAAAGTTCTTAATATGGAAAACAAACTTCTAGAAGCTCAACGACTTGAACAACGTACTAACTATGACCTTGAAATGATGGAAGAAATGGGATTTTGTTCTGGTATAGAAAACTACTCTCTTCACCTTACTCTTCGTGAACCTGGTAGTACTCCATACACACTACTAGATTACTTCCCAGATGATTGGTTACTAGTAGTCGATGAATCACACGTTACTCTTCCTCAGGTTCGTGGTATGTTTAACGGAGATAGAGCTCGTAAACAAGTTCTTGTTGATTATGGTTTCAGATTACCTACAGCTCTCGATAACCGACCTTTAAACTTCGAAGAATTCGAGAAGAAATTAAACCAAGCCATTTTTGTATCAGCTACTCCTGGGGACTTCGAATTAGAGCATAGTACTAAAATTACTGAACAAATTATTCGTCCTACAGGTCTACTAGATCCGATTATCGATATTCGCCCAGTTAGCGATCAAGTCTTTGACATAACTAAAGAAGCTGAGAAAATTATAGCTAAAGGAGAACGCGTTCTAATAACTACTCTAACTAAAAAAATGGCAGAATCTCTTACTGCCTACCTGAAAGAGAATGGTCTAAAAGTAGAATATCTACATTCAGATATAAAAACTTTAGAACGTACTGAAATAATTAGAAATCTTCGTCTTGGTAAATTCGATATTCTTATTGGGATTAACTTACTACGTGAAGGTTTAGATATTCCTGAAGTTTCACTAGTAGCTATTTTGGATGCTGATAAAGAAGGATTCTTACGTGGAGATAAGGCTCTTTTACAAACTATTGGTCGTGCAGCTCGTAACGCAAATGGTCGTGTAATCATGTATGCAGATAACATTACTCGAAGTATGAGAAAAGCGATTGATGAGACGAACCGTCGTCGTGAAATTCAAATGGCTTACAACGAAGAACACGGAATCACTCCTCAAACAATTATAAAAGATATTCGTGATTCAATAAGCGCTAAGAAAGAAGTCGTTAAAGATGATGAAATTCTTGAACTTGAAGAAAGTGCAAATATCAATGATGATAATATCGAAGAACACTTAGCAGAATTAGAACAACAAATGTTCGACGCTGCAGAAAAATTTGAGTTTGAGCAAGCTGCGAAGCTTCGTGATACTATCGCAGAACTTAAAGAAAAGTATAAACTTTAGACAATAATTTTAAAGAAGCAACAAGATTAATTTGATTAATATAAAATCAAATATACTTGTGCTTCTTTTTATTATTCTTAAGTGTTTTAACTTTTTAAAAAATTTATTCAATATATCTTACAAATTTATTCTACTTTTAAATTTTTATGATATAATAAGGTATATTAGTTTTGTATCGTATTCATAAAATAATGAACATTACTAATTTAGTACATGTGTAAATCGATATTTATACATTTCAATTAAAGACAAAAACAATTTTATTTCTTAGGAGATTAAAAAATGACAAAACAAAATATTGGAATTATTTATGGTGGAAAAAGTGCTGAACACTCAATTTCACTATTAACAGCAAAATCAATTATTAACGCAATTGACAAAGAAAAATACAACGTATTCCCTATCTTCATCTCATTAGAAGGTAACTGGGCTCGTGGTGAACAAATTACATCAGAAATAGCTGATCAACATGACCTTATTTTTTCAAACTTTGATAATGACATCAGCGGATTATTATTTGAAGATGGACGTAAATTCGATATCGTCTTCCCAGTTCTTCACGGACCAAATGGTGAAGATGGAACAATCCAAGGTTTACTAGAAATTATGGATATAGCATATGTAGGTAACAATGTACTTTCAAGTGCTGCTGGTATGGATAAAGTAATTATGAAACAATTATTCGCTGCTTATGACCTTCCACAACTTCCATATGTTCACTTTATCGAGTATACATGGAAAAATAAAAAAGAAGCTATTATTAATGAAATCAACGAAAATCTTAAATATCCTGTTTTCGTTAAACCTGCAAACCTAGGTTCATCTGTTGGTATTAGCCGTTGTAATGATGAAGCTGAATTAGTTAAAGGTATCGAAGAAGCCCTAAAATTTGATAAAAAAATCGTTGTTGAACAAGGTGCTGTTGGAGCTAAAGAAATCGAAGTTGCAGTTCTTGGTTACAATGAAGTAAAAACTACTGATCCAGGTGAAATCGTAAATATATCTTCAACAGAATTCTACGATTATGAAACTAAATACACCGACGGACAATCACGTATGGATATTCCTGCACCAGTAGATACTACTCTATATCCTAAATTTAGAGAAATGGCAGCTACTGCTTTCCGTGCAATCAGTGGTTCTGGCTTAGTACGTGCTGACTTCTTCTACACTAAAGAAGGAGAAATCTTCATTAACGAAGTAAACACAATGCCTGGTTTCACACCATTCTCAATGTTCCCTTCTCTATGGGCAAACATGAATGTAAGTTATTCTGAAATTATCGAAGAATTATTCAAGTTAGCTGTAGAGCGTTACGAAGATCGCAAAAACTTATTAACTGAAGAATAGGATAAGACATGAAATATTTAGTTAAAGATTTAGAAAAAATATTAAATGCAAAAAAAGTAAATATCACAAACGATACAGAAATTACTGGTATAGCAATCGATAGTAGAAAAGTTAAACAAGGGGATCTATTCATCCCCTTCTTAGGTGAAAATGTAGATGGTCACAACTATATAGAAAGTGCTTTTGAAAAAGGTGCTGCAGCAAGTTTATCTTTAAAAGATGACTTCATTTCTGATAATAACATTATCTATGTTAATGATAGCTACGAAGCTATTCAAACTTTAGCAAAACATTACTTAGATAGCCTAAATGCTAAAACTATCGCAATCACAGGTAGTAACGGTAAAACTACTACAAAAGATATAATTACAAGTGTGTTATCAACAAAATATAAAGTTCACAAAACACAAGGTAACTTTAACAACGAACTTGGTGTACCATTAACTATTCTTGCTGCACCAGAAGATAGTGAAATACTAGTTCTTGAAATGGGAGCTGATGGATTCGGTCAACTTGATTTCTTATCTAAGATGGTTGAACCAGATTATACAGTAATTACTAATATTGGTGAAAGCCATATTGAATTCTTCAAATCACGTGAAGGTATTGCTAAAGCTAAATTCGAAATTACTAACGGAATGAAAAAAGACGGATACTTTGTTTATAACGGAGATGAAGTTCTTCTAAAAACACTAGTAGATTCATCAGATATTAATGCTACTTCATGTGGTGAAAATAGCTATAACGATATTATTTTAGAAAACTACACTATTACTCGTGATAAGATTGATTTCAAACTTAACATCAGCGATGAACAATACTTCACAAAATTAAAAGGAAAACATAATCTATTCAACATTATGTTCGCAACTGCAATCGCAAGCAAAATTGGATTAACTAATGAAGAAATTCACAAGGCTATCGAAAATACTGTAGAAATCACAGGAATGCGTCTACAAAGTATCCCTTACAAAGAAGACTCACTAATTATTAACGATGCATATAATGCAAGCCCTACTTCTATGAAAGCTGGAGTAGATGTCGTAAGTAGCTTCGATGACTTCGATTATAAAACATTAGTATTAGGAAGCATGTTCGAACTTGGACCAAATGAAGTTAACTATCACGGTGAAGTTGGTGAATATATTTCTAACAACACTAACGATATTGATTTAGTAATTAGCGTTGGAGAACTAGCTGAAAACATTACTAAACAAATTAAAAACGACAAAATAAAAACACTACACTTCCCTACTACTGCTAAAGTTAGTGAATATTTAAAAAATAACAAACATAAAAACGAAGTTATTCTATTTAAAGCAAGTCGTTCAATGAAATTAGAAACGATTATTGAAGAGATAACGAAGTAACAGAAAAAAACAAAGGATTTACCTAAAATTAAAGTAAGTCCTTTTATTTATTCTAGTCAGAACACAATAAAAATTGATAATTTCTCAAACAAAAGAAGTAACTCAAAACTATATCAATTCTGAGTTACTTCATGATCATGGTTTTATTTAATTATACTAGTTATAGAATCCTGATACATCATCACTTAAATCAATTAGGATGTTTTTCATTTGTGAATAGTGTTCTAGTATTACTTTGTGAGTTTCACGTCCAATTCCTGATTTTTTGTATCCTCCAAACGGTGCGTGTTCTGGAATTTGATTATAAGTATTAACCCACATTCTTCCTGTTTCTACTCTACGGGCAATATTTAAAGCACGAGTAATATTTGTAGAGAATACTGCTCCTGCAAGTCCGTATTCACTATCGTTAGCTTGAGCAATTACTTCTTCATCTGTTTTGAATTTAATAATTACTGAGACTGGTCCAAATACTTCTTCTTGTGAGATACGGCATCCATTGTTTACTCCAGCGATTAATGTTGGTTTAACGAATGCCCCTTTATCACATCCATTTTCTGTATAACGCTCACCACCAACGATTACTTCTCCACCTTCTTTTTTAGCTATTTCGATATAATTAACAATTTTTTCTGCTTGTTTTTCATCTATTTGGCTACCCATTTGTGTATTTGGATCTAGCGGATCACCGATTTTAATTTTTGCAAATTTTTCTTTTACTTTTGCTACAAAATCATCATAGATTCCTTCTTGTACGAAAATTCTTGAACCTGCGCAACATACTTGACCTTGGTTGAATAAAATACCTAATTGCACCCCATCAAGTGCTTTTTCAATATTAGCATCATCTAAGATAATGTTAGCTGATTTACCTCCTAATTCTAATGTAGCTGGAATTAGTTTTTCTGCAGCTGCTACAGCAATTTTCTTACCAATTTCTGTAGATCCTGTGAATGCAAGTTTATTTAATCCTTGATGATTTTTTAGGAATTCCCCTGATTTACTTCCTCGTCCTGTGATTACATTTAATACACCTTTCGGTAACACATCTTGAATTAATTCTACGAATGTTAATAAGCTAAGCGATGTAATACTTGATGGTTTTAGGACAATTGTGTTACCTGCAGCTAGTGCTGGTGCAATTTTCCAAGCTGCCATTAAGAATGGGAAGTTCCAAGGAATAATTTGTCCTACTACCCCAATAGGTTCCCTTAAAACTAAGCTTAGGAATTTTTCATCTAATACTGTTGCTTGCCCTTCATCAGCTAGTATACATCCTGCAAAGTATCTAAAATGTCTTGCACTGAATGGAACATCTACATTTAATGTTTCACGAATTGGTTTACCGTTATCTAATGACTCTACCGTAGCTAATAATTCTGTATTAGCATCAATAATATCTGCAATTTTGTTTAGTAAAGCTGCACGTTCTGATACTGTTGTATATTTCCAAGTTTTAAACGCTTCTTGTGCAGCTTCTACTGCTCTATTTACATCTCCTTCTGTTGCATCTGGGAAGTTTGCTAAGTATTCAGAATTAGCTGGATTATATGATTTTAATACTAATTTATCTTCAGCATCTACCCACTCCCCATTAATAAACATTTTAAAATTTTCTTTTTTTAATTTAGTCATATTCTTTTCTCCTTTGTTTTTTATTGTAGTCTTATACTATCATTGAAAGAGTGCGTTTACAAAGTATCTGTTTAGGCAGTTTCCCTTGCTATTTAAATAAAATGTTATTTAGAATATTTTTAACAATAATTTAACCTTGTATATATAAGTTTAAAATACTGTGACTTATATTATTTACCACAATAAATATAAACCTTATAAATTGAGATTTTTATTATATTTATCGTTTTTAACTTTATAATTATTAAAGATAATTTAATATTATATATATTTAATTTTAGTGTTAAATTATTCATTATTTATTTCATCTATTTTCTTTATTAGTTATGATAAAAGTGTTAGAATTAAATATACAGGGGGGATTATTATGAATAAAAAAGTCTTTATAGTGTTCTTTATTCTTTTTTTAACAGTATTTATGATTATTATTTCAATTATTAATACTCATGGAGAAGATTATAAAGAAGCCACAGTGAATGGAATTTTGATTAAAGGTGATAACACCAAATATAGGGTTAAATTTCTCAAAAAGATAGATGGTGACACAATTATCGTTCAATTCAATCATAAAGAACTAAAAGTTAGATATTTACTTATCGATACTCCAGAAACAGTAAAACCTGGTGTGAAAGTTCAAAAATATGGACCTGAGGCTAGTGAATTAAACGGAAAACTTTTGTCTAATGCTAAAAATGTTGAAATTGAATTTGATGTTTATCAAAAAGAAGATAAGTATCATAGAGCTCTATGCTACGTTTATGCTGATGGTAAAAATGTTCAAGAAGAATTACTAGTATCTGGTTTAGCTGAAATAAAATACGTAAAACCACCTGATACTAGATATCTAGAAAAATATAAAAAGGCACAAAATAAAGCAAAAAGTAATAAACGTAACCTATGGTCTGGTGTATAAATTAAATATTTATAAAAAAGCAACTCAACAATTAAGATCTCTAAGAAATCTCTTTTGCTGAGTTGCTTCTGTTTTATTATTTTAATTTACTGTTTTTGTATGAGAATGTGAAGTAAATTATCATACCTACGATTACCCAAACGATGAAGATAATCCATGTTGTTAATGTAACACTGTATAGTAGTGCTCCAAATAAAACGATAGAGATAATTGGTAATACTGGCATTCCAGGTACTTTAAATCCACGTTTTAAGTCTGGGAATTTTTTGTAGAATACTATAGTAGTATAACTTACTAACGCAAATGCTATAATTGAAGCTACGTTAGCTAAGTCTGCTAGGTTACCTAATGGTAAGAAACCAGCTAGAACCGCTGTTAAAATTCCTAATCCCCAAGTTACAGTACTAGGTACTTTATTCGCATTAACTTTTGTTAATCCTTTTGGTAATAATCCATCACGAGCAATTGTATAAGTAATACGAATACCTGCATACATGAATGATAAGATACCAGCCATAAGTCCGATTACCGCACCAAGAGACACGATACCCGCAACTTTATTTTGTCCAACTTCTTCTAAAACGAATGCTAACGCATCTCCAGTTCCAAGTCTGCTGTATTCAACAACACCAGTTAATACTAAGCATACTAGAATATAGAAAGCCGTACAAACGATCATTGTGATAATAATTGCTTTAGGCAATGCTTTTTCAGGATTGATTGTTTCTTCTGCAGAAGTAGAAATCGCATCAAATCCTAAGTATGCAAAGAATACTGTTGTTGCAGCTAACATAACTCCAGAAAATCCAGTTGGAGCAAAGTTATTTGTCCAGTGTGTTGGTTCAACGTAAAGTGCACCAACAACAATGAATAAAATTACAATACCTACTTTTGCAGCTACCATAAGATTATTTACCATTTTACTACTTGAAGTTCCTTTTGATAGAATAAAAGTAATTAACAGTACGATAACAATCGCTGGGATATTTCCATATCCTCCAAGTGAAGGTAATGTATAAATTTCTTTTGGAAGGTCTATACCCAAGCCAGCTAATAGACGTGAGAAGTAACTAGACCACCCATTGGCTACTGTTGCAGCTGTAAGAACATATCCTCCTATTAATACCCATCCTATCGCATACGCTACAATCTCACCAACCGATACATATAAGTAAGTATATGTACTACCACTTGATGGAATTGTCGATGCTAGCTCTGCATAACAAAGTGCTGCTAAACAACATGCTAATCCTGCAATTAAGAATGAAAATACAACTGCAGGTCCTGCTTCTGCTGAAGCTTTACCTGTTAATACTAAAATACCTGATCCAATAATAGCCCCAATCCCGAATAGAACTAAGTCCATAGTTTTCATCGTGGGGGTTAACGTTTTGTTACGCGACTCAGCTAAAATTGAGTCAATTGATTTTTTTCTAAAAACGCTCATAATATCCTCCTAATTTATAATAAATATTCTCCCCTATTAATAATATTTATTAATTATATCATAGTTATAGATTATTCGCTACTAATTGTTTTACTTATGTAAGTAAAGAATTAAACAAATAATAAATAACCTAATAAAATAATATATTTTCTCTTTTACAATTTTTACCTACTATCTAATAAAAGGAAGTGGTTAACATACTATAAATATACATACCACTTCCTCTACAATATAACTATTCTATATTTTATTTTTTAATATTATATTACAAAGCTTGCTCTACTGGAGTATATTCATATCCTAAATCATCTGCAACTGCTTTGAATGTTACTTTTCCATTAGCTACGTTGATACCTGGTACTAATTCAGGGAATCTAGCAACTGCTTCTTTAACTCCTAATTTAGCTATTAGTTTAACATATTTAGCTGTAGCGTTACATAATGCGTATGTTGCTGTTTCAGCTACTGCACCTGGAATATTAGCAACTGAATAGTGTAATACTCCTTCTTCTACAAATATTGGTTTATCATGACTTGTAGGACGACCTTCTGTATATTCTGTTGTACCACCTTGGTCAATGGCAACGTCTACGATAACACCACCATCTGGCATATCTTTAATCATTTCTTTAGTAACAAGTTTTGGTGCTTTAGCTCCTGGAATTAACACTGTACTTACTACTAAGTCAGCAGTTTTAATTGCATTTGCAATATTTAATTTATTAGAGTAAACTGTTTCTACTTTACCACCAAAAATATGTGATAATTCAGTTAAACGATCTAAGTTAACGTCTAACATTGTAACACGAGCTCCTAAGCCTGAAGCTGCTGTAGCTGCTGCAGTTCCTGCTACCCCTGCACCAATAACTACAACATGACCTGGTTGAACTCCTGGAACACCTTGTAATAATTTACCTTTACCACCTTGTACTTTTGATAAGAATCTTGTACCCTCTTGAATAGCCATTCTTCCCGCAATTTCACTCATAGGTCTTAATAATGGTAAAGTACGACCTACTTTTACTGTTTCAAAAGCAATACCGATAGTCCCTGATTCTACCATTGCTTTAGTTAATTCTGGGTCTGCTGCTAAGTGTAAGTAAGTATAGATAATTAAACCTTTTCTGAAGTATTTATATTCTGATGGAATTGGTTCTTTTACTTTATAGATTAAATCTGATTTATTCCATACATCTTCTGCTTTATCTAATAAAACAGCCCCTACTTTTTCATACTCCACATCTGAAATACCCGAAGCTAAACCAGCTCCTTTTTCTACATAAACAGTGTGCCCATCTAGTACTAATTCATGTACTACTCCCGGAATTGCAGACACTCTACTTTCGTTGTTTTTAATTTCTGTTGGTACTCCGATAATCATTTCCCTTACCTCCTAATTTTTTCTGTACTTATATATTACCACAATTCTTATATTAATGAAAGCGTTTTTCTAGTGAAAGTAATAGTGAAAATATTTTCCCTATTTTATTATAATAATACAGGAATAAAAACCTATAAAATAGCTATTCTTTAATTTGACTTAATACTATTTTTGTGAAAATAAGTATCAATTGTTTTAGGAAAAGAAATTTGAAAAACAGCTGTTATATTTTCTAAGTAATTCTGTTTCATAAGGATAAAAGGATTAATTTTATTTTCAAAATTTTTAATTTATACAAAATTATTTACTAGAAGTATATACTTTTATTGAAAACTAAAATATTTATACAAAATTAATTTTTCCTTTTCAGTTTGTTATATTTCACATTATTTTGTGAAAAATATAACTTCTTGATAATACAATAAGCTTTGATGTGATATAACTAACTATTTATACTTTTATTGAAAACTCGATATTAAAAAATATAATTAAAGTTATTTCTGATATTATTTTTCTTCTTTTTATGATAAAATAATAATAGTGAAAAGAGGTATTCTCTTTGATCTAATAATCTATAATAATTTTAAAGCAAAAAACAAATAAATTTTTTGCTTTTGTATTTTGAACAGATTTTACTCATAAACAAAAACAAGCCCCTTAAACGATAGTTTAAAGGGCTTATTTTTATTATCTGCTATAGGAATTAAGGTGTTAATAGTTCCTGGTCTCAAGACTACTCTTTCATCCGTGTAGAAATCAGCTCCCCCATCTCCAACATTTGCAATGACCGGTAATTTACCATCATATCCTTTTACAAGTTCAAATTCTCTTATTTTATTCTCCTTCTATATCTTCATCACCATCTGGAAATGCATATTCACTACGTTCATCAAATTTAACAAATATGATCGTTAATATTCCAATTATCACTCCAAATATTCTTGATAACTCAATGCTAGTCATTATTGCCATACAAATAGCCATGTTATTTAATGTAAGGTACAAAGTATTAAAGTTTTTTTCTTAAGGTGTTCATTTCTTAAGCTTCTTTCTTTAGTCGTTTTTCACGTTTTTTTATTAACCTTTTATTGTTAATATAATTGTAAATTCTAACTTTGTTGAAAGTCTCGTTAGTTGCAAGAGTACCTTGAATATATAAATAATTATCTTCCAAACTTTCAATTTCTATTAACCAATCATTAAATTTTTTATGTGAACCTTCCATTTTTAAAAATATTTTTAAATCGGATCTTTCAACCCAATCTTCTGGATTTTCTAATTTATCCTTATAAGCATTATAGAAGTCCTCTTCTTTCATCTTAATCACCTTCCTTTAATTTATTTAAGTCAATGTCTAATACATTTGCTATCTTAACAGAGTTATCTAACTGAGGACTAGATGTGTTGCCATTAAACATTGAATATAATGTTTGTTCGAAAATTCCTGTTTCTTTTGATAATCTATAAATTGTCATTCCTTTATCTTCTAATTGTTCTTTTACCGCTTTATAAAATGCTTTCATAATTCTTTGACCTTTCTTCACTTTTATGCTATAATATATCTGAATATTTCCGGGGAATTTAAACCTTCTACTTCTTATTTTTCTAGGGAATACATTTCTAGCGAAAGGAGGTAAATATTATGGCTAAAGAGTTAATCAAACCTGGAACAGATAACAAGCCCGCAGGTACTTACAAAGAAGTAGGACCACGTGGTGGGTCTGTTCACAAAGGTAGAACTGTCCACATAGACCAAGGCGACCGTCTACCACCTACTCAAAAATCAGGAAATAAATGGATTAAGAAATAATTTTCTTTTTATTTTTTGAAAAACAATAACTTCTATCCAACACATCTAACTGTAACCAAGATTCAGCATATAATTTACTGTTCTCTTCATAAACTGTTAGATAGTGTTTGGTACTTAGCACTACTTTAGAGACTAATCCAACAGTTGCTAATGTTAGTGCTATTTTTGTTTTAGTTTTAATCCTTCTAAATTATTCCCTCGGCTCTTTAGATGTATTCTATTTTTTCAATTCTTTCTTTTGGTGATCTTTTTCCTTTTAAAATATCAATCGTATAAGGAACAGAAATACCAACCATGTTAGAAAACCAAGTTATTGTTTTCTCTTTAAGTTCTAATTTATACTTTACCTCTCTGTAAAATTCCTCTGACATGATTTCACCTATTTTAGATTTTTGGATAAGATTATTGGATATTGCGTTGATTTTTTTTATCCAATATGCTAAAATTTAAGCATAGCTAAATAAATCAATAAATAAAACCATAATATTAGTATTACTAATGTTTGCCGATGTTCTTTTTATTAAATTGATTATTAGCTAAATAACTAGCTTAACTAAAGTATATTGTATTTTTGGATAATTGCCAATAGTTTTTTTATCCAAAAAGATAAAATATTTTTGTTGTGCTTTCGAAATGAGGTGAAAACCATGGATATGCTCTTAAAGATAAAACAATTAGCGAATCAAAAAGGTATTACTATATCAGAATTAGAACGCAGAATAAACTTATCTAATGGGCAAATTGGAAAATGGAGTAGACAAACTCCTGGAATAGACAAAGTTCAAAAAGTCGCCGACTACTTCAACGTATCAGTCGACTACCTACTAGGTAGAAAAAAAACAGAAGAAGACCAATATGAACAACAGTTAGTCGCTATGTTTAGGAAACAAACAGACGGAATGAACGATTCACAAAAAGAAAAGTTCAACAAATCACTAGACAAATTATTTTCAGTCGCAGAAGCTTTACTAAGTGACGAAGATAGTTGGAAAGGAGATTAATGAAAAAACATGAATACAACATCGTAAGCCAAGACAGATATTTACAATATCGACAAAAAGCATACGAAATACTGAGAGAAATAGGACTTGATCCAAAACTAATCACATACAAACACATAATAAATCACTTTAGGAAGAAGTACAATATAAAATTTATTCTATTTGACGTAGAATATCCAGAATTTGGAATACAACCAAAAATAAACGACTACTTTGGGAGACTGCTTAACACAAACATAGTTCAAGGAGTCGATATGGAATTTATTAAAAAGTGTTCAGGGATGATCATTCCAAAAAAAGACAAGTACGTAATAATGATAAATCAATCTTCAGGATATTTAGAAAGAATCATATTCACTGTATTGCATGAATTAAGTCACGTTCATTGTCATTTACAAGGGAATATTAACAGAGCATTCATGTCACTTAATAACGATATGATAGTAGGTGAATATCCAAAAGAAATGCAACCGTTCGAAGATGAAGCAAATATAGTAGCCTCTATTCTATATTTACCTGATGAAACTATAGTAGATCTAATAACAAAAGGATATAGCTATGATGAGATACAAAAAGAGGTAAAATTAAGCAATACAGCTTTATTCAACAGACTTCGTAACTTTCTAATCTATAAAAATATATCACCATACGATGCTACTAATTTCGTAACAACTTTTAGAAATGGTACACAAATAAGAATATAAAAAGGGAGAAGATAAAATGACAATTTCAATAACAATTAAACAAGCTGATAACTTTAGTTTTACAGGTGTTAAAACCCTAAGTAACGACTTAGGATTGATAGAAAGAGATGGAGACCTTACCTTCAATCATGATATATTTGAGAAATACAAATGTAAATTTAATCATCAATTTACAGAAGAAATAGTTGTAGAAGTAGAAACAGGTATTTATACTGTTACAAATTACAAAAAAGTTAAAAGCTTTGATTTATTTTACTCAAGAAATAATAATCTATTATTCTTTATAGCACCAAATAAAGTGGTTAATGCTTATTGCAAACAATTACATAACGACTTAGGAATAACAATACACAATTATACATTTGATTTCTTAAGAATAGTGAGATTACAAAATTCTACAAAAGTAGTTAATTTTAAAGTTGAAGACATCCATATTGATAACAAAACATTTAACGGAGTAGACGTTGAAAATAACGATGAAGTAAAAGAAGCTCTAGCAAATGATAAAGCCACATACATGGTATTAAACATGGACGTGGCTAACGAACCTCGAAGTATTGGTTTTTCGAAAAAAGGAATAATAGTAATTCAAAATAAAATATACGCAACAGGTGAGGTCCCAGAGCCGTATTTAAAATGCGCACACGATATATTGCTTGCAATAAGAGCAATTGATTAAGATACTACTATATAATTTCCTAATACCTTTCTAATATATTGAATTGATTTAGATGTAACTTTAATTTTATTATTATAAATATCAATGTCATTTTCATCTTCTTTAAACTGTAAATGAAATTTTGCGTTTTTAGATTCATCTATATGATTTACAATGAATTTATAAAAAGGGTTAGACTTTATAAAAGTAATATCTATGGAATGTAACTCACCAGAAGTTATAAGTTCACTCAATTCACTCTTAATTACGTCAGTAAAATTGATATACTTATTAAACTCATTCTTAGAATTAGGATACGAGACAGATGTATTATAATTTATAATTAAGTTAGAATACTCATCGTAATTTATTAAACTTAAATTCACAGTATGCAATACATTTTCGTAAGTTAATTGTAATTCTATACTATTAGAAGTATTTCTTTCTGATGAAACAACAACATTAGGGATAGTTTGGAAAGTTCTCGATATTTTATCCAAGTGTTTAAATTCTAATTCTTTAGAAAAAATGTATTTTGAAGAACTATTCCAAACCACTGTATCACGATTAAACTTACTACAAAACTTTCTCCAAAGTAGGAAAACAAATAAGGATTCCTTATATAAAATTTGAATGTAAGCTGTGATTAATCCAATAAAAGTAATAGCTATATTTATATTTTTGAAATTAGATAATTCGGGGTCCACTATCGTAATTACTAAAGCTGCTAAAAATATTACGCTAATAAAAACTAACTTCATTATTTTCTTCATTTTCATCACCTCTTTATTAATAATTATACCAAATAAAGAAAGTTTTTTAAACCGTATCGAATTAGGCACGGTAACTATAATTCCAAACTAGTCGATTTCGACCAGTTTAGACAAAATAAAAATTCCCTACTCCTGCAAGAGTAAGGAAAAAATGAGATACTGCAATATCTCAAAAAATGTGTATGGTATACACATAAGACACACTAATAGTATATCATACACATCTGAATTCAACAAGAAAGGATGTGTATTTGCCATGCAAAAAAGACAATTACCAAACGGAAAATGGCAGTTCACAGAAGGTTACAAGGACAAAGAAGGAAAATACAGACATATAACCGTTGTTAAACCTAATAAAACACGCGCTTCAGAAAAAGAAGCATACGAGAAATTACAAGATAAGATTAGAGAAAAATTAGAAGATAAAGTAGACTAAAAACTATCGGATATTATAAAAAGGAATTTTTAGAAATAAAAAAAAATACTGTGAGTATCAACACTCTAGCTTCTTATAAGTCAATTTTAAAATTGTTAGATGATGGCATAAATATTAGCCATATCACAAAACTTGAGTACGAAAAAAAATTAAATCAATACAGAGAAACATATTCTCCTCAACATATAAAATCAATAAAAAATATATTTAATATTTTCTTTAAATTCATCAAATCTTACTACATATCTACATTTGATATCTATTTAGAATTCGCTTTATCAAAAGAAGACAAGTTCAAAGAAAAACAAAAGATTAAATACATAGAAACCAATAAAATCCAAGAAGTTTTGGAATCCATAACACACCCTATTACAAAAGATTTTGTAACAGTTCAATTACTAATAGGCTTACGTGTTGGAGAATTACTGGCAGTTCCCCAAAAAGATATTGATATAAAAAACAAGACACTTAGTGTAAATAAAACAAAACACGCTTCTGGAGTGTTCACATCTCCTAAAACTTTATCTAGTGTTCGCACGATAGAAATAAATGATGAAACATTAGATATATTGATAAGATATATGAGTTCTTCAGAGACAATATTCGACACTAACCTTTCAACACTTAATCACAATTTTAAAAAAATAAAACTAAGTACACATATGTTCAGACACACTCACGTTGCCCTGTTGGTTGAAGCTGGAGTACCTATTAAGGCTATATCTGAAAGATTAGGTCTTTCAAAAATTGATACTACTTTAGATATTTACTCTCACGTTACTGAAAATATGAAATTAGATTTCAGAACAAAATTGAATAACCTCTGCGCAGATATTACTCATAAACAAAAACAAGCCCCTTAAACGATAGTTTAAAGGGCTTATTTTTATTAACGGCTGTAGTACTCAACGATAAGTTGTTCGTTGATTTCTGGGTGTAATTCACTTCTTTCTGGAAGTCTTACTAATGATCCTTCTAATTTATCAGCATCAAAAGTTAAGTACTCAGGTACAAAGTTAGTGATTTCAACAGCTTCTTTAATAATTTCAAGGTTTCTAGATTTTTCTCTTACTGAAACTACTTGACCTGGTTTAACAGCGTAAGAAGCGATATCTACTTTTTTACCATCTACAAGAACGTGACCGTGGTTAACTAATTGTCTAGCTTGACGGTTAGTTCTAGCTAATCCTAAGCTGTATACTACAGAATCTAAACGTGTAGCAAGTAATGCCATGAAGTTTTCCCCGTGAAGACCTTGTAATTTACCAGCTTTATCGAATAATTTACGGAATTGTTTTTCGTTCATTCCGTGTAGGTAACGAAGTTTTTGTTTTTCTTGTAATTGTAAACCATACTCAGATAGTTTCTTTCTTAAGTTAGGACCGTGTTGTCCTGGTGCGTAAGGACGTTTAGCTAACTCCTTACCAGTACCGCTTAGTGAGATTCCTAAACGACGAGATTTTTTCCAAGTTGAACCTGTAAAACGAGCCATTATGTGCTCCTCCTTTTATCTTTTTGTTTTTATATTTGTGAAAACAAAAAGCACGATTATCGTTGTTGTATATGTTATAAAACTGGAACTTCGCCTAGCAGCATAGGCTACGAGTTGCCACATTAAATAATGTATAACATAGAGGCAATAACAATTAATCCACTGCTATTATTTTACACAAAGATTAGTTTACCATTATTTTGAATAATAGTCAACTATTTTGATGTTGTATTCTTATTTTTTTATTAATAATGTAATACAAAATTCTATTCACATAGATTTAGAAATTTTTTAAATGTATCAATTTCATAATCAACTTCTGGATGCCACTGTAATCCAATTAAGTTTCCTTTTTCAATTGCTTCTACAGTTCCATCTTCAGAAACCGCTGTTACTTTAAATCCTTCGGCAACTCTATTTACTGCCTGATGATGAATTGAATTAACCTCTGCTTTATTTCCATATAAACTATGGACAAACGAATTTTCTTCTATATCTATATTGTGACGAACTAATTTTTCTTTACTTGTATGATCATTAATATGCTGTTTCAATGAACCACCATGATAAATATTTAAGCTTTGTAAGCCACTACAGATTCCAAGTATTGGCTTATTATTTTTTTCAAAAAGCTCAATAAGTTTGAAGTCTAATTCATCTTCATACGGATCTTCAGGATATTCTAAACCTTCTAGAGGTTTCTCCCCATAAAACTTAGGATTAATATCCCGATCCCTACCAGCAATTATAAGGCCACTACACATGGCTACAATTCCCTCAATTCCGTTTTGAGAACAAACTGGGAATAATATAAATCCAGCTTTTTCCGCTACTTCTGAAAAATAACCATTAATGTATAGACGTCTTTTTGCTATACCAGCATCTGATTGGTAATCGACACTTCTTGTTGAAATTGCAATTATTTTCATATGCAATGACCTCCTTTTTTAAATTTTATGACTCTTATTATATAAATATTATAGAAAATTGTCAAGAATAGGATTTTCATGAAAACATATGAAAACTTTAAGTATATTAATAAGTTTAAATATTAAACATAATTTATGTATCAATTATTTTTTTATAAACTATCTTGGGTAGATATTATTAAGGATTAATACTATTTAATTTATCTCCACTTGATAATAGTAAACTTTTAAAATTACCATTATATCTATATATTAAATTCAAAGTATTAATCTAATGTTAAACTTAATACATTCTATTGTAAATATACTGAAAGATATGTATAATAGTAATGTGTTAAATATTAAGGAGGAATAATTGAATGAATTATTTATTGACTGTTAAATATCCTAAACAAGAAGTTATAGAGGATGGCAAAGAGTCGGTTACCAATGTTAAGGAAAATCATGAGGATTTAACTTCAGAGGAACTTTTAGAAAAATATCAAGAGTTTCAACGCGTAGGATATGATGTCAAAGTTAACTTTGTTACTTCTGATGTATATGATGAATTCGATGTTTTTAAACTAGCAGAAATCTTAGATCTTAATGCGATTGATTATAGTGCAAAACTTAAATTTATAAATCGCTCAAATAAAGGATCTCATGATTATATCAGTAGTCTAGCAAAATTATTTGATAGATATACTTTTGATTATGATATTTCGATTAAACTGAAAATTAACGATAAATCGGAAATTGACTTTAAAAATGAAGATACATGGTTTGGAGAAACTCCAGTCTATCAAATAAATCCAAAAATTAACGTAAAAGATGCTAAATTATTTAAAAACTTATATGATGAATTAAATGAAATAGCTCAAGTTAGTGCAGAAATTAAACCCAAAAAATTAGAGGAGAAAATACTTTTATTATCATTAGATAATTATCCAGCAGGAACTGAAGTTATTTTCACTCTAAAAGACTCTGAGATTTATGAATAGAATAAATTAAATTTAGAAACTGAGGATACTAATTAATTATTAGTATCCTCAGTTTCTTTACTTTTTATTAACTATATTTTGTTCTTTTTTTATCAAATTCAAAAAAAGACAACAGAGAAAGTTCTCTGTTGCCTTGACGTACTTTGGTATAAGACCAATATTAACGTTTTGAGAATTGAGGAGCACGTCTCGCACCACGAAGACCGTATTTTTTACGTTCTTTCATACGAGGGTCACGAGTTAGTAATCCTGCTGGTTTTAAGTCTTTACGGTATTCTGGGTTTACTTCTAGTAAAGCACGTGCAATTCCGTGACGGATTGCTTGAGCTTGTCCTGTGTATCCTCCACCGTTAACGTTAACTAAAACGTCATAGTTACCTGTAGTAGATGTAACTTCTAAAGGTTGCATTAAGTCTAATACTAATGATTCTAATGGTAAGTATTCACGCATTTCTCTGTTGTTGATAACAACTTTCCCTGTTCCAGGTACTAATCTTACACGTGCTACTGAGCTTTTACGGCGTCCTGTACCGCGATATTCTACTTGTGCCATTTAATTATTTCCTCCTATATTATCCACGTAATTCGTATTTTTCTGGTTTTTGTGCTGCGTGTGGGTGTTCAGCTCCACGGTAAACGTGAAGTTTCATTCCTTGAGCTCTACCTAAAGTATTTTTTGGTAACATACCTTTGATAGATAGTTCTAAAAGTTCTTCTGGATATTTTTCTACCATTAATCCAGCAGTTCTTTCTTTTAACCCACCTGGGTGCATTGTGTGACGACGGTAAATTTTATCAGTTAATTTTTTACCAGTTAACACAATTTTCTCAGCGTTGATAATGATAACATTATCCCCAGTATCGATGTGTGGTGTATAAGTAGGTTTGTGTTTCCCTCTTAAAATTGAAGCTACCTCTGATGATAAGCGACCTAAAGTTTGTCCTTCAGCATCGATTACATACCATTTTTTTTCTACAGTTGATGGCTTTGCCATATATGTTTGACGCATGTCTTTTTTCCTCCTAGATGTTGTTTTTAATCTGTCATAACGACTAAGTTTTCCGGGGCTTACTCGTGAAGATATATAAACAATATCATAAGTAATAATACCTTATTTACTGATAAATGTCAAGATATTTTCTTTACTTTTATTTATATTTCTTCTCTTATTTTTCCCAGCTGGAAAATTAAAATTAAGGGCTAATCTAAAATTAGATATTCTCAATTTATTTCACCCTTAATTTATAAAAATTTAAAACTTTTTATTTAATTGTTTCTAATGCAGCTTTTACTCTAGATGCTACTCTTTCTTTACCTAGTAATTCTAAGCTTGTGTTTAATTCTGGACCGTGCATTGATCCTGTAGAAGCTATACGAATTGGCATGAATAAGTTTTTACCTTTTACTCCAGTATCTTTTTGAATAGCTTTGATTAAAGCTTTGATGTTATCAGCAGTAAATTCTTCTACTTCTTCAACTTTTGTTAAGAAATCTTCGAATACTGTTGCTGTTGTTTCTTGTTTTAAAATTTCTAATTCTTCTTCATCAAATTTTACTTCTTCTACGAAGAATTGTTTTGTTAATTCTACGATTTCAGCACCATAACTCATTTGTGGTTGGTATAGAGAAATTAATTTTTCAAACCAAGCTTTATTTGCTTCCACTTCTTCAGCAGTTGCAACACCTTCTTTTACGAAGAATGGTAATGATAAGTCTACGATTCTTTCTAAAGGTTGTGCTTTAATATATTGGTTATTAATCCAAGTTAGTTTGTTATTATCGAAGAACGCTGGTGATTTACTTAAACGTTTTTCATCGAAAATTTCAACAAATTCTTCTTTAGTGAAAATCTCTTGTTCACCTTCTGGAGACCATCCTAATAATGTAATGAAGTTAAATAATGCTTCTGGAAGGTATCCTAATTCATCATATTGTTCGATGAATTGAATGATTGTTTCATCACGTTTAGATAATTTTTTCTTGTTTTCATTTACGATTAGAGTCATGTGACCAAATCTTGGTGGTTCAAATCCTAATGCTTCATATACAACAAGTTGTTTTGGTGTATTTGAAACGTGGTCATCTCCACGTAGGACGTGAGAAATTTGCATTAAATGATCATCAATTGCCACCGCAAAGTTATATGTAGCTACTCCATCATTTTTAATGATTACGAAATCACCGAAGTCATGTCCTTCAAATGATAATTCACCTTTAACCATATCATCGAATTTATATGTTCTGTCTTGTGGAACACGAATACGGATAGATGGTTTTCTACCTTCTTTTTCAAATGCTTCTTGTTCTTCTTTAGTAAGATGAGCATGTTTTCCACTATAGCGTGGTGGTAATCCATTAGCAATTTGCTCTTCTCTTTCCGCTTCTAATTCTTCAGCAGTCATGTAACATTTGTAAGCTTTATCTTCAGCAATAAGTTGATCTGCGTATTTTTGATAGATATCGATTCTTTCTGATTGACGGTAAGGACCAAATTCTTTTTCTTTTCCAATACCTTCATCATAATCAAGACCTAGCCAATCCATGTATTTAAGTTGGCTTCTTTCACCTTCTTCTTTATTACGTTTGAAGTCAGTATCTTCAATTCTTAGTACGAAGTCTCCACCGTAATGTTTTGCAAAAAGGTAATTAAATAATGCTGTTCTTGCATTTCCGATATGTAAATTTCCTGTTGGAGATGGTGCATATCTTACTCTTACTTTTGTCATAGTTATCTCCTTTTTCACTATTAAATATATTTTAATACTAGAATATTATATCACAAACTATATTCATATTTCAATGAAAGTTCAACAATTCACTAAGAAAAGCCTTATCAATTGTTATATTTATGTTTTAATCACAAAAATTATTTAAAATTATGATATTCAAAAATTCATGAGAAACTAAACTTAATTCCAATTAAATAATACTTCTTCGTTTTTATATTGTTATTATTTTTTAATACAACAAAATAATGACCACCCCTGAAAAGGGGTGGTCAGATTGTTGACAAAACGACCAAAATATCAATGAACATATTGATGTTTTGGTCGTTTTTCAAAAAAAATAAGCCTTATGACTAAAGCATCAGTAG
>NZ_JAQMFS010000001.1 GCF_028308085.1 Gemella haemolysans | reverse complement strand
ATTCCAATAATCGTCTGTACAATTTCGTAAGCTGACAACTTGCTACTCCTTTCGTCAAGATTTTAGTGTATGCGAGCATAGCACCATCCCCTTTCATATTGAAGTAGCCACCATCTTTATCGGAAGTGTTACACTCCCTAACTTCTCTCTCCAATTTTGATTATATCAAATTAAATGGTCATTATCAATAATTTATAAATATACGTAATATAATAAATTTAAAGGATAAATATAGTGTTACAGTGAATGTTAAAAAAATTCATTTACTATAGTTTTACTGAAGTTATTATATCAAAAAAGTGGTTTTGATGAGGAAATAATTTTGTAAATGTATATAGGTATAGAAAAGAGAAGACATGTATTTTTTTAGTTCCAGTTAAAAGATTAGTTTCAAGTTAATTAATAAATTCTAAAAACAACCTTGAATTTTCAGAAATAACATTGACTACCAATTTTTTATTTGATATAATTTCTATAATTTAACAAAACGTTAGTTGGATTTTATGTTGAGTGGAAAGTTAATCTATAGATTGAATTATTTTAGAATATCAAATATTAAGAAAGAAATTGATTAGCTTCTATGAGCAATTGATTTCTTTTTATTGTATTTAGATTTTAAAAGGCTATTTATAAAATGAAAACTGAACTTTTAAATAGAAGGACTCAAATTAGGAGTGGGAAATATGAGAAAATTTTTATTTGCGGTAGTTTTATTTCTTATTACAGTAGTCTCGGGGATTAATATTTATTTTTCATATCAAATTAAATATGTTGTCGATGCTCTTACTACTAAAAATGAGCAATTATTCTACAATCAAATTATATATTTATCTGTAATTATAATACTAATGCTTATATGTGAATATTTACGTCAGATTTTAGATACTATTTATCTGAATAAAGTTGGGTTTAATATTCATAGAACCCATGTGGGTAGTTTACTTAAGAATAAACTAGATACAAAGAGTAAAAATTTATTATCTACTGTAAATAATGATATTGAAATGGTAAAAGATCAATATTATAATACGATTTTTTCTCTGTATCAGGGGATAGTTTATTTTATTTTTGCTACAATAGCGTTGTTCAAATTGGATGTAACAACAGCGTTTTGGGTTATAGGATTGTCACTATTTCCGATTGTAATTCCTAACCTATTCAAATCATATTTGAAAAATGTTCAAAACAGTATTTCTATACAAAAGGCTAGTTATAACGATAAACTTGAAGATTTTTTAGAAGGGTTATTAGTTATTAAAAATAGCGATTCTGCTAATATATTTTATGAAAAATTACTTAATGAATATAAAAAAATAAATAAACTTGTTAATAGGAAGAATGTTTTAGCATCACTTGTAAATGTCTTAACAGGATTAGTATTCTATGCTACTATTATTGCTATTTTATATATAGGAGGTCGTCAAGCTCTGTTAGGAAATACTAGTGTAGGGGATATAGTATCTATTTTTACTATTTCTGCAGAGTTAGTAATGCCTGTCAATTTGATAACAGCTTCTATAGCTAATATAACATCCGTAAAAGATATAAAAAGGGAATTAGATTCTAAAGAGAAGTTTGAATATATAGATAGTCATAAAATTATCGATTTTGAAAACATAGAAATTCGAAATGAAAGCTATAAATTTAATAATAGAGAAATTTTTAGTGATTTTTCGGCTATTTTTGAAAAAGGTAAAAAGTATTTAATTCAAGGAGATAGTGGTAGTGGAAAATCGACGTTAGCATTACTATTAACAAAAAACCTTGAAGGATGTAACATATTTTTAAACGGAAAAAATATTAACAGTTATGAATACAACACAATTCAAAAAATAATAACTTATGTACCTCAAGATAGCTTTATATTTGTAGGTACGATTATCGATAATCTTACTTTTTATAAAAACATAGAAGCGGATAAAATAATGAGTTTAATAAAAGAAACTAGATTAGATGACAAAATTAAAGAAGCTTCTGATTTGCTTAATACTATGTACGATAAGAGAAAATCAAATTTATCTGGTGGACAAAAACAAAGGTTAGCATTAATTAGGGCTATATTACAGGAAAAACAGGTTATAGTTTTAGATGAAACATTATCAGGATTGGATAAAGATACATACATCTTAGTTGAAAAATTACTATTAAGTATGAAAGATAAGACTTTAATTCATATTTCACACAGATCTTATCCAGAAACTTTGAGAATGTATGATGAGGTGTATGTAATGGGGAATGGCTCAAAAATCGCGATTTCTTAAGAAACAAGATTTTGTCTAGTCACCCCTGCAAAGTTTATTAGGTATTTAAAAAGCTTTTATAAAGCAAATTTAGATACCAATAAGCTACTGCATCTACGAGTTTTTATATGAACTTTGTTAAATTTTAGGACTTTTTAGTCACTCTTATAAAAAAATACACGTAACATTATATCATAAATATTTTGAATACGTTTTTAAAAATGGTATAATATAATTGAATAAGTATAAGTAATTATATTGCATTAGTTAATAAAATAATTTTAAAAGGGAGGAGGAGAAAAATGAATAAGCTTAAAGATTTAGGTTTGGTGGTATTGCAAGTTGAACTAGTAGGTTTTTTATTTATAGCGATGAATAAATATTTAACTAATACTGCAAGTTTTTTACCTGAAGCTTTCACTCAAGAAAAAACAGATATTAAGGCATATAGTTTAGCTGTATTGGCGTTTATGATATTAGGTATTGCTCAATATTATGTGGTTGACTTATATGACAAAATCAACTGGAAAAAAGCGAGTGTAATAGAATACTTGGTAGAAGTGGTAGGGGTGTTACTAGTATTTATCTATTTACAATTTATAGATAATCTAGTTAAGTTTGCATTTCTATTCGTGTTAGTTTCATTTCTATTCATAATGAGATATTTATACTTTTATAAGAAATTTGCATAAGTTTATACTCTTGAATAAAGTCTGGAGAGAAACACTGTTCAAAGTGTAGAAATTTTTAGTTTAAAATTTTAATTTGGAATGTAGGTATTCAATATAATTGTTGTACTATTGGTGCTGGAATATATAGGGGAAAATAAAAAAAAAAGGGGGTGACTTAAAAATCATGATTTTTAAGTCACTCCTTTTTTGTGGTATTTAAGCCATTTAGTAAGTGGTATTACTGTACTTTTAATTCTACACATTCTGTTAGTTGTTTTTTGATTTCTTCTTGTATATGGTGAGAAATCATTATTAAAGTTAACTTATCGTCGACTAAGATATTGTTTTCTATCTGTACGGCTGTTTTTTCATCTAATGCTGAGGTTGCTTCATCAAGAATTAAAATTGGATAATTTCTAATTAAAACTCTCGCAAGAACTAATCTTTGTTTTTCTCCTCCTGATAGGATTTCTCCCATATTAGATAAGTTGTGATCTAAGCCATCAGGTAAAGATCTAACTCTATCGGCTAAACAAACTTTTTCCAATATGCTCCATATTTCTTCATCTGAATAGCTATCATCTAAAGTGATGTTATATCGAATTGAACCGCTGAAAATAGATGTTTGTTGACTCACATATCCAATCTCTTTGGAGAAGTTAATATCATCCTGTATTTCAAGAGGATTTCCATCGATTAAAACTTTATCTTGGTTGGATTGTAATTTTCCTAGTAGCAACTTGATTATAGTAGATTTTCCAGAACCACTTTTACCGATTACGGCGTATTTTCCACCTTTATTTATATTAAAGTTGAAGTTTTTAATAACATGGTTATCTCCGAAACTATAATTAAAGTTTTTAAATTCAATATTTTCTTCAACATGTGGATAAAGTGTTTCTTTAGCGGTTGATTTAGTTATAACGCTATTTAATATTTCTTTTGTACCGATTACCTTAATATACAAATCAACCAATTGATTGATAGAAGTAAGGTATATACCTAGTATAGTAGATACCGAAGCTATTGTTCCGATAGTTAATTCATTTTTTAAAACTAAATAAATCGCAAATATGAAAATTAATAATTCAAGTAATTTCTCGATACTTTGTAAAGTTAACTCAGCAAATGCCATTAATTTAGAAATACCATACTGTTGATCTTCTTTTTGAATCTGACTTTCTTTAACATTTTTTGAGAATAAATTTATCTTACCAATATTTTTCAAATCTTCATAACCTGTTAAATATTCCTTTAAAACTCCAGAGAATTTTCCTGATAAAATTGATAAATTTGTATATCCTACACTAATTTTATTACCGAACTTACCGCTTATTAAAAACATAGCGATTGATGATAATAGGGCGAATACAACAAATTTCCAATTAATCAGCCATAAAAATACTACTGATGAGATAAATAATACAATAGCACTAAGTAAACCAGTTAATGGTGAGAATAAATACGCAGATAATAATTCAAGTTGATAAGTGTATTTAGTCATATGCTCACCAGAGTCAACCTTATTAAATTCTGATTGAGACATAGTTTCTATATTTTTACTAATTCTATCACCTAGATATATTTTCCATTGTTTAACTAATTGTGCAATTATAATTTTTAACCACGCTCTAAGCAATTCTACTATTATTAAAATACAAATAATAATGCCGACTTTTATCCATAGAGATCCTGTTTTGTATATTACAGAATCCACAATATCAACACGAGCGTATACAACATAAACAGTCCCTATTGATACTATTAGTGTCAAAATAAACATAATACATAACTTTAATTTGTTCAATGTTATAACTTCTAAAATATTTTTAATCATATTGCTCTCCTTTGAATAGATTATATTTCTATAGAAGTCACTCAAAAATAGCGACTTCTGAGACATCGATTTGTCAATTTCTCCACGAAGTTTCTTAGATCTATAAAAAGCTTTTATAAGATGAGTTTAGACTACGAATACTAGTTCTCATATAAACTTTTTTAAGATTTAGTTATTTTTGAATCTCCCTATAGTATTTATGTAACTTTAATTATACTGACTTTTTTTTGTGTGTCAAGATAATTAGAGTAAGTTTTCTGAAAATTATAAGTTTATATTGTTTCTATCTTTTTTCTGTAATATAATAAAGGTATAAATATAAGTTGGTGTTTTATATATTTCTCAAGATTCCCCTTAATAGTTTGTTATTAAATTGAGTGGAATTAAAAGTAGGAGGTACTTATGAAAAAATATATTTTAAAATTTAAATATAAATTTTTATTAATTTGTTTTCTTATATTGTTAAGACAGTTATTTCTTATGAAGAGTAACTTTTTAAATGCAGATGCTATAACTGTGCTTACTAACAAAAATCTACATAGTTTCTTTGAAATTATCTTATTCTTATCAGTTACGTGGATTGTTATTATAGTAATTGATAGAGTAGTAAAGGTAAGAGAGGAGATTTTTATTCAAGATATTGGAATAGATGTTAAGGATAATCTGTCTAGTAGCCTTATAGAATTAGATATTGAAAAGTATAAAGATAACTCATCTGGTGTTTATCAATCTTGGTTCAACAATGATATTCAAATGATTCAAGAAAAAGGTTTGAGAAATATATTTGCTATAATATATAGTCTTTCTGGTGTGGTATTTTCTCTTTATGCTCTATTAAAATATCATTGGATCATTTCTTTAATTACTATTATAGGAACGGGAATATTAATTTATCTTCCAAAAATTTTTAATAAGAAACTTCATAATATGGGAACAGAAGTTACTAAAGAAAATGAAAACTATGTTGCTTCGTTAGAGGAGACGATTCTAGGCTATGATACGTATTTCTCTCTTAATAAATTACAAATAATTCCTAAAAGAATAGCTAATATAAGTAGGATTTTGAAAAATGTATTTGTTAAACAAAGCAAATTGGAAAGTAATTATTATATGCTTAACTTCGGCTTAAATGTCTTTTTCCAAGTGTTATTAGTTTTTGTTACAGGGTATTTAGTTGTTAAAGATAATTTGGAAATTGGTGCAGTTGCAGCTGTAGGAATGTTTGCTAATCTTGTATTTGATGGTATGAGCCAAGTAGGTTATAGAATAGCATTTATTAAAGGGACAAAACCTATTTTCTCTAAGCATGATGAATTCATGTTAAATAATAAGGATACCCACTCACCCGTTGAATATTCTTTAAGAGAAACATTATTTAAAATTAAAAACTTACATTTCAGTTATGGTGATAAAGAAATTCTAAATAATGTGAATCTTGATATAAAAGAGGGGAATAAGTATTTAATAAGTGGAGATAGTGGCGTTGGTAAATCAACATTATTTAAAATAATTACAGGGCAATTAAGAAATTATGAAGGTAGTGTAGAGTATTGTAGTGTTGATTTGAAGAAATTATCTACTAAACAAATACTGGAAAAACTAACTATAATTCAACAAGAAAATTTCGTATTTTCAGGCACTGTCAAAGACAATATAACTATGGGAGAGGTAGTAGAGGACAGTGAAGTAGCTAAATATTTAGAAAAAGTGGGCTTAACACAGAAAGATTTCTTATATTCAGAAGTAGAAGTTCATGGAAAGAATCTTTCAGGAGGACAACGCCAAAGATTGGCTATAGCTAGAGCGTTATTTAATGGAAAAAAAATACTTTTAATTGATGAAGGAACATCAGCTTTGGACAAAGAATCAGCGAAAAGTTTAGTAGAAATGCTGTTAGGAAATAAAGAATTAACTATAATAATGATTAGCCATGATATAAGTGATGAACTAAGAGGAAAATTTGATAATATTATAAAATTGTGATGTAAGTTAAAATTAATAAAATAAAAATATTGATTCATAATATAAGAATGAAAATAGGGGAGTGCCTCAAAAATCTTATTTTCGGAGAAATTGATTTTTGAGGCATTTCCATTTAATAAGGAGGACAGTTATGAGTTATAAGTTTATGAGTAATGCATTAGATAATAATTTAATGCCAATTGGTAAAAGTGATTTTTTAAACTTATTTAAAGATTTAGGAATAGGAGAAGGCGATATCTTGATTGCACATGTTTCTCTTAGCAAATTTGGTTATATAATCGGTGGTGCAAGATGTATCTATGAAGCACTTATGGAAAGATTAGGAGAAAGTGGAACGCTCGTTGTTCCAACACAATCTTTAGAGAATATGTCTCCAGAGTATTGGGAATATCCTAAAGTTCCTAAGGAGTGGATAGAAAAAATAAAACAAGAAAGTTTATCTTATGATGTTAATCTATCTAGTACACGAGGTATGGGGAAATTTAGTGAGTTTGTTATGAATCTAAAACATTCTGTTAGAAGTTCTCATCCGCTATATTCTTTTTCAGCAGTAGGAGAAAAAGCACAGGAAATAATAAATGAGCATCCATTAGATGATGGCTTAGGATATAATTCACCATTAGGGAGATTGTATGATCAAAATGCCAAAATTTTATTATTAGGAACCGATTTTGAGTCTAATACAGCATTACATCTTGCAGAATATTCACTAAATAGAAAAACAATAAAAGAAAGTGCAAATGTAGATGGAGAATGGTTAGAATTTTCTAATATTGAATTAGATATATATGATGATTTTTCAACGGTTCAGAAAGAATTCATGGAAAATTGTAAGGAAAGTTATCAAATAAAAGAAATACAGAAGACATCGGTTCTTTGTATAGATTTAAAAAGTTGCGTAGATTTTGCGAAAGAATATTATAGAAGAAAAGAAGAAATAAATTCATAAAGTTAATACTGAATAATGTACACTTAGTTGTTTTTAAAAGAATTGAGTGTATATTATTCTTTTTTTATTATTTCAAGATTCACCGAATTCACTAGAAAAAATTATCTCCTCATCATAAATAGAAAGAAAAATCGATACAATATTCAGAAAATATTGACTTTATGAAAAAAACACGTTAATATAGTTAAAAATAGGAGAACAGATTCAAGAGAAATAGTAAAATTACTCGAAGAGAATCATTTAAAATTCAACAATAAATTTTAAAATAAGAGGAAATATTATGAAAGAGATAATTAGTGTTGAGAGTCTTAGTAAAGATTATATAATAAAAAATAGAGTTGGCTTTTTTAATACAGAAAAGATAGTTAAACAAGCGTTGAAGGACATAAATTTTAGTATTAAAGAAGGAGAAATTGTAGGATACATAGGAAATAATGGAGCTGGGAAATCTACAACAATAAAATTACTGTTAGGAATACTAACTACTACAAAAGGTTCAATAAAAGTATTCGATAAAGATCCATTTGTAAATAGGCAAAAAAATGCTAAAAACATAGGTGCGCTATTTGGACAAAAATCACATTTATGGTGGGATTTACCACTAATTGATTCTTTTGAGTATTTATCAAAAATCTATGAAGTAGATAATAAAGAATGGTTAGACTATTTGATAACAGAATTAAATATAACAGAGTACTTATATCAACCAGTAAGGCAACTATCTTTAGGACAAAGAATGCGTGGTGAGTTTATAGCTAGTATTATTCATAAACCTAAATTGGTGTTCCTAGATGAACCGACTATCGGTTTAGATATAGAAACAAAGAAGAAAATTATGGAATTAATACTAAAAATAAATGAGAAGTATAATACTACTATCATACTAACAACTCATGAGATTTCTGATATTGAAAAAGTATGTAAGAGAATGATTTTGATAAGTGATGGCGAAATTAATTATGATGGTGAAGTGAAGAGCTTCAAGCAAATTTTTAATAAATATAAAAAATTAAAAATGTACGGAGAGAATATAGTAGATTTGGCTAAAGAAGGAATATTGCCTTTACGTACAAATATTGATTCTAAAGAATTTGTTTTTGATGAAACTAAATTTAATGTGTTAGATATAATAAAACTACTACCTAATGAAAGTATTATTACACAAACTGAAGTATTGGACTTAAATCTACAAGAAGTATTGCTTGTGAAAGATAAGACGGGTGATAAATATGAATAGATTTTTTGCTTATACTTTATATCAATATAAAAGTTTATTACAGTATAAATTTAATACGATAATGCAGATAATTGCATCACTTTCTATGGTATTAATACAGTATAGTATCTGGATATATGTTGAAAAATACAATTCTAAAAATATTGATGAAATAATAACTTATGTACTGTTTGCGATTATGTTACAAATAGTTTTACCTATAAAAATAACTACTAATTTTGTATCTGAGAAGATTTTAAAAGGTATTATTATTAATTATTTGAATAAGCCTAATAGATTGATAGTTATAACGTTTTTCACTACTTTAGGCAATTTTCTCTATAAATTAAAATTCCAAGTACTGCCGATTTTAGTTATTTATATTTTAATGTTTTATAATTTAATATTTAGAACCATATCTCTTAAGAGATTTGTACTTTTTATATTCGTGTATATTTTGAGTTATATTGTTGCTTTTTTATTAGGTTATATTATTGCATTATTATCAACAGTATTTATAAGAATAAATGGTGTATCTGAATTAGTTAATGCTCTTCTTATTATTTTCGGTGGAGGGTTGCTGCCTTTAGATTTATATCCGAAACTATTATTAAGAATATCAGAGGTAACTCCATTTTACGCTGTAATGTATGCGCCTATTTCTATTATTGTACATGATAATGATTTAGGGAAAGTCTTATTTATTCTTGGTGTACAGATATTCTGGTTAATCATATTATTGATAATTTCAAAAAGACTATCACAATATGTATTTAACAAGTTTGATATAATGGGAGGTTAATATGAAGAAACATTTATATTTATATGCAGAGTTTTTTAAAATGGATGTAAAAAGGATATTGAGTTATAAACTAGATTTTATTATAGGAAATTTTGGTTATTTACTAGATACTCTTACAACATTATTTGTATTACTTATTACGCTTAATTATACAGAATTAATCGGTGGCTTTTCTTTATATCAATTGTTGTTTTTATATGGTTTTCTAACATTAACATCGGCGTTATGGGAATTTTTCTTCGTGACAACTTTAGAAGTCCCATATTTAATTCAAACCGGAGAACTCGATTTATTTTTATTAAGACCGCTTAATATACTTTATCAATTTATTATTTTTCAATTAGATGAGGAAGCTTTATTTGAGTTAGTTACAGGTATAGTAATTGTGATCTTTTCATTGTATAACTTAGATATTGATGTAAATTATTTATTTATAATAAAATTCATTTTGTTTACAATATCTGCGGTTTTAGTAAGAGAGGCTATATACTTAGCGCTAGTATCAATTAGTTTCTTTTCGATAACAAATGATGGTATAAAATCAGTTTTATGGCAATTGTATCAACTGGCAAATTATCCAGTTAATATTTATCCGTTTTTCATTAAAGTAGTACTAATAATTATTCCATTCGCATTTGTGGGATATTTCCCAGTGGTAAATTTAATAAATTTCCATGATAGTTTTAATTTAGAAACATGGCTTTTAATATTGTTTGGACCGCTTCTACTTATATTAATCTATAAAACAATATGGAATTTCGGATTAAAAAAATATCAAAGTACAGGATCATAATAGTTAAGAAGGTTAGAGAATTATAAGAAATAAGAACAAAGTGAATCATATAGGAGGTGTTTTTTATAGAATTTAATGTTAAATTAGCGAGAAGTTTGTATTTATGTTTGAATTTAATTTTGAGTGTTTTATATTCATACATAACGGTGAAATTTATATCTGTATATAATTTTCCTATATATTTTATTTTGTTAATAACGACTTTGATAGAAATATTTATTTTTTTAGACACTAGTTATATCAGATTATTAACTAGTATAAAAACAAAGTATTTTTATTATATATTAATAGTTTTTTCAGTAGTAGTATTTATTTTTAAAAATAACATAAATTTATACTATGTCTTAACATTTTATTTTGTTTATTACTTATTAATATCAATAGTTCTGCTTAATTACAATTTATTTGTAATAGAGGAAAGTAAGTCTATCAAAGCTGGAGTGACAGATATATCCTTATATAGTAACTTGTCTAAATTACTTGGTTTTTCTTTAGGAAGTTATATTTATAAGGTGAATATTGATGAATATTTAATAGTATTTATAATTATGTTTGTATTATTTTCAAGTTTCAAAATAAATAATTTTAAAAATAAAACTGAGAAGAATTCTGAGAGACTAGTTTTTAATAAATTGAAAAGAAAACATATTATTATCAATACAGCGTTATTATCAGGGTCAGCAGTGTTTTTTATACCGTTGTTTATAAAACAATTAGCGGCTAGGAATTTAATACAGTATTCTAGTATTATATTTTTTATACCAGGAATAACAGTAGTTTTATTTTTAATACTTACTAAGAAATATGATATAAATTTAAATAAAATACTTATGTCTTACATAGTTTTGGATATAGTATTCTTCATATTGGTTATATGTAAGGTGTTTTTACCATTACAAGTGATATTATTATCTTTAATAGTAGCACTAGGGGTGTCGATTAGTATAAAATTAAGGACTAATTTCATAAAAATTAATGATAAAGATTATAGAAAAAGTATAGTTCAAATTTTTCGAATAAGTGCACCTGTATTTACTATTATTTTAAGTTTTGTAGGATTATACGTTGAAAACATTGCTTATTATATTTTGCTAATAAATGCAATTTCGGCTACTCATGTGTTATATGTGAATTTAAGAAATAGAGAGCATACTTTATTAGATTAAGGAAAAGTTTTCAGAAAAAATGAAAAATTAATAAAAGAATGTACACTTAGTTTTTTTAGAAATAACTAGGTGTACATTTTTTGGTTCAATTTGAGAAGTAATACTATGTTATATTACTACGAAAACCAGTATTTAGTAACTAGAAATAACAAGTGATAATTTTAGAAAGCGTTTTTTTCTTTTTATATTGATTTCATAACGTTTTTATATTACAATAAATCTATAAAGCTTTATAACCTCATAAAATAAGGAGGACAAAAAAATGGTATTAGATATTGGAATTTTATAGTTTATAATGTAAATAATAATAAAGAGAATCATCATTATTTTTTGAGTTTCTTATTATCTTAAAAAATTATTGTTTCTCATTATAACTTGAATAGAGGGGAATTAGCTATTTTAACTGACGATAATGATTTTACAGTATCTGTTAAAGTAGACACTTGATTAAAAAGTCACTCATTCAAGAAGACGCACTTTATTGTGTAAGCTACATGTAAACTACATATTAAAGAGTTGAAGGTTGATTTGTATTTGCAAATCAACCTTTTCTAGAAAGTAATTAAAAGAAAAACGTAATATCGGAAGGAGGGAGTCAAATGGTAAATCTATTAACAGTGAAAAATTTATCATATAAATATAAAAATTCTAGTGATTACGCGATTAAAAATATTTCTTTTTCTGCGGAAAAAGGAGATATGATTGCACTTATAGGTAAAAGTGGTTCAGGAAAAACTACGATAATTAATTCTACATTAGGATTGTTTTCTAATATCGAAGGTGAGGTATCATTCGGTGAAGGAGTGTCTGTTCGAGATGTGGATTATTGTATGCAAAATCAATCAGTGGATTGGTACTTAAATGTATACGACAATATTTATATGGGGCTATTATATTCTCAAAATACTATTAGTAGGAAAAGTGTAGATGAGATTATCGCTGTTCTAGGTTTAAAAGGTAAAGAGAAATCTGACCTAACAGAATTATCTGGTGGACAATTGCAGAGAGTACAAATAGCAAGAAGTCTAGTATCTAATTCAAAAATATTATTTTTAGATGAACCTACTACAGGATTAGATGTAGTATTATCAAAAAATATATTAGAATATATAAAGACTAACAATAAAGAACATGCTGTATTTATATCTTCTCATGATTTAGATCTTATAGAAAAGTATTGTAATAAAATAATTTATATAAACGATGGGAAATGTTTATACTTTGGGGAAATGAGCACATTCTTAAGAGAATATAATAAAGAAATAGTATACAATATTTCTTATAATGGTGAATTAAGTAAAGATATAGTAGAGAAATATAAAGATACTATTACAATTGTTGATGATAAAAATTTAAAAATTTTCTTGGAAAAAGAAGAGGAAATTTCGAATGTATTAAAATTATTATTGGCAGAAAATATTACAATAGGAAGTCTACAGAAAGAAGAAATTACCTTGAAGAGAATATTGGAATTGGAGGAGTAATTATATGAAAAATGTAATAAAGAATTTTTGGGCAACATCGTATATAGAATATAAGGCGATTGAAAATAATAAGCAGATTATATATACTCAGCTTATGGTTCCAATTTTGTACTTTGTATTCTTTGGATTTGGGATAGGGAACTCTTTTTCAAGTTTGGCTTTTAAAGGAGAAAGTGTTAGCTATATTGAATATATTTTCGTTGGAATAATTGGAGTAATACTAAATTCTCAGATGAATCAGTCGGTTTATAGGGTGAATTTAGATAAAAAGTGGGGACTTCTAGCGTATAAAAGAATAAAAGGGACATCAGCTATTTCTTATTTTTTAGGGAAATTAGTATTTCCATTAGGAATCACAATAGTGCAAGTATTACTAATTTACTTTTTATCGTTCTTTTTAGGAATAAAAATACAGATAGTTCCTTTCTTAAAAGTATTAATTATTGTAATTATTAGTCTAGTATTTTGGTTTTCTCTTGGAGTTATTATTTCATTAGGAACTGTATCATATAGAACTAGAGACCTTATCTTAGGAACATTATTACTACCGATAATTTTTGCTGCACCGACTTTTTATAGTTTGGATAATTCTAAGGTGCTATATTATATATCAAAACTTAATCCATTAACTTACCAATTAACGAGTATGAGAACTGTAATTTTTGGTATGGATTTTGATATTAATACTTATGTTACAATATTCTTAAGTCTAATAATGTTTGTTTTAGCAATAAGCGTGATAATAAGATCAGAATTATTAGGTGATGAGAGATAAAAGAATGTACACTTAGTTATTTAGAGATTGTACCGACCCCAAAAAGTTAGACCAAAAAATCTAACTTTTTGGAGGTCGGTATTTTTATGACTAAATATAATTTTGAATTTAAAAAGAAAGTT